>JAFDVS010000019.1 GCA_018268935.1 Acidobacteriota bacterium
CCGATCGCGTTCCGCGCCACCCCGCAGTGGTTCATCTCGATGGAGCAGGCCGGTCTGCGCCGCGATGCGCTGGCGGCAATCGAAACGGTCAAGTGGTATCCCGAATGGGGCCAGGCCCGGATCGCCGGGATGGTCGAAGGGCGTCCCGACTGGACGATCTCGCGCCAGCGCACCTGGGGCGTGCCGATCATTGCCTTCTACTGCGACAGTTGCAATGAGGCGCTGACCACTCGATCCGTGCTCGACCGCGTAGTAAGCCTGTTCCGGGAACACAGTGCCGATGTCTGGTATGAGAAAACGGCCGCGGAACTGATGGGCGAAGGCGTGTCTTGCGCCAAATGCGGCGGCACCGGCTTCCGCAAAGAAACGGACATCCTTGATGTGTGGTTCGATTCCGGCTCCAGCCACCTGGCCGTGCTCAATGAGCGCTATGGCCTCGACTGGCCCGCCGACCTCTACATGGAGGGCGGCGATCAATACCGCGGCTGGTTCCACAGTTCGCTTCTGGTAGGCGTGGGCCTGAAAGGCTCGGCCCCTTACCGCGAGTGCGCTACCAACGGCTGGGCGCTCGACGGCGATGGACGGGCGATGTCGAAATCGCTCGGCAACGTCATCGCGCCAGAGGAAGTAATCAAACAGAACGGCGCCGATGTGTTGCGGCTATGGGTTTCTTCCGTGGAGTTCACCGAAGACGTCCGTATCTCCGACACCATCCTTACGCGCCTCACTGAGGCGTACCGCAAACTGCGCAACACCTTCCGCTACGCGCTCGGCAACATGGCGGACTTCGATCCTCAGAAAGACATGCTGGCGATCCAGGATCAACTGGAGTTCGACCAGTGGATTCTCACGCGTCTGGAACAACTCATCGAAACGTGCCGCAAGCATTACGCCGAGTTCGCCTTCCACCGCGTCTATCAGGCCCTGTACAACTTCACCACCACGGACTTAAGCGCCGTGTACTTTGATGTGATCAAAGACCGGCTGTACACGGCGGCTCCGAACTCACGCACTCGCCGCAGTGCGCAGACATCGCTCTACAAGCTGACGCACGCGCTGGTGCGGTTGCTGGCGCCGATTCTGTCGTTCACCACGGAAGAAGTGTGGCGGCACCTGAAACACCTCGCCGGCGATCCGGAAAGCGTCCATCTGACGTTGTTCCCCGATGCCGGCTTCGCCACCGAAGGGCTCACCCCAGCACATCGCGAACGGCTGGCCAATTGGGAGCGCCTGATGCCGGTGCGCGAGCAGGTGCTCAAATCGCTCGAAGTAGCGCGGCAGGAAAAATTCATCGGCGCGCCGCTCGAGGCCCGCGTCCGGCTCCAGGCAGGCAAGGATCTGTACCCCTTGCTCGACAGCTACCTGGAGGAGCTTCCCTCGCTGTTCATCACATCGCAAGTCACTCTCGAAAACCACGCCGAGGCGGAACTGAGCGTTCACGTCGAACGCGCCTCCGGGGGTAAGTGCGAACGATGCTGGAAATATTCCAACGCCATCGGGTTTGATCCGGCGTTGCCCACGGTGTGCGACACCTGTGCCGGAGCGCTTAAGGACATCCTCGGATGATCGAGCGCGGCGTGCGCTTCGCCATTTCCGGCGCAGTCTTCGCCGCTGACCGCGGATCGAAGTATTGGATTGAGCAAAACGTCTCTGCGTTCGACACGCTGACCGTGATTCCGGGCGTGTTCCATATCATCCACGCCCAGAACCGCGGGGCGGCGTTCGGCTTCCTCAATCAGAATGAAGGGCACTTCCGCGTATTTCTGCTGGTCGGTGTCTCCAGCGTCATTCTCGCCTACGTCGCACTGCAACTGTGGCGCATGCCGAAGGCAATGTGGCCCCAGGAGTCACTCACCGCGGCAGCATTGGCCATGGTGTTTGGCGGAGCACTGGGCAACCTCTTCGACCGCATTTTCCGGGGCTCAGTCACGGATTTCCTGCAGGTTTTCATCGGCTCCTATGAGTGGCCGAGTTTTAACGTCGCCGACAGCGCCATCACCGTCGGGGCCTGTCTGCTGTTCCTCGCCTTATGGCGAGCCAAACCTCAGCCCGTCACATAGCCCATGTTTCCCAAACTGATCTCCATTGGCGATTTCTTCCTTCCGTCCTACGGGGTGCTGGTGACCTTGGGGTTTCTGCTCGGCATCTGGATTACAGGCAAACTGGCCCGGCAGCGCGGCCTCGATCCGCAGTTGGTGACGGACCTCGCCATCTATGTGGCCCTGGCCGGACTCGGCGGCGCCAAGTTGCTGATGATCCTGTACGAACTGCCGTATTACCTGAAGCATCCAGGGGATATCTTTTCCATGGCCACCCTCCAGGCAGGCGGCGTCTTCTATGGGGGATTGATCGCCGCGTTGCTGGTGGCAATCTGGTATGTCCGCTCCCGCAAGCTGCAGTTCCTGCCAGTGGCCGATTGCTTCGCTCCAGGCCTTGCCCTCGGACACGCCATCGGCCGCATCGGCTGTTTCGCCGCCGGCTGCTGCTGG
Source organism: Acidobacteriota bacterium (assembly GCA_018268935.1). Taxonomy (GTDB): domain Bacteria; phylum Acidobacteriota; class Terriglobia; order Bryobacterales; family Bryobacteraceae; genus CADEFT01. Next base: position 2,490 of record JAFDVS010000019.1, read on the forward strand.
GGACTCGCCTGCGAACGTCCGTGGGCAGTGACGTTCACAGACGCCGAGGCACACCGTCTGGTTGGCGTGCCATTGTTCCAATCGCTCCACCCGACCCAACTCTACGAAGCAGCCGGGGAGTTCCTCATCTTCGTGTTCTTGTACCGGCACGCAGCGTCGAAGCCGCCCACCGGAAGGCTGATCGGGCTGTACCTCATGATGTACCCCGCAGTGCGTTTCGGAGTGGAGTTTTTGCGGGCGCATGAGCAGGCGAATCCGTTTGGCTGGGTGCTGAGCATGGCACAGTGGACCGCCTTAGTACTCTTAGGGATCGGGTCCTACGTTGTCATCCAAACCGTAACCAAAGCAAGCAGGAACAGTACGACAGTCCCATAAAACGGCCCTCCTCTCCGTACGTTCTAGACGACTCCTAGCAAGAAAAATAGGTACTTGTTTCCACCCCATTTCGGGAGGAATCTCCTATGGGCAGAAAGTCAGTAGAGGTGTAACTTAAGCTCAGAGTGGAGTTTTCCATGGAATATGCAGACGGGACGAAGAACTATGCCTAGCGAAGAATGCAAGCAATTGCCGCACGAAACGCCCGCGGGGCCGGTTCCGCGCCGCCGCAAACAGCGCGGTCACGTGATGCTGGAAGGGACGCTGGTGATGATTCCCTTCTTCGCATTTTTCCTCGCCATCATTGATTTCGGGCTCGCTATCTTTATGCGAAATCTGTTCCAGCACGCCGTCAGAGAAGCGGTGCGCGCCGGAGTCACTTATCAGTTGCAGCCCTCTATGGGCCATGACTCCTCCATCAAGCAGGTCGTCCTCAACAACAGCATGGGCTTCCTCGCCGCCCACCCTGAGCGCATCCATATCCGTTATTACGATCCCAACAACAACCTGCTGGAAACAGCCTCCAACCGTCCGGGCATGATTCTCGAGGTTTCCGTGGAAGGACAGTCTTTTGGCGTGTTGGCGCCGCTGCTGCGGTCGGCTACGCCGATTCCGCTCGATGTGCGAGCTTCGGACCGCATGGAATCGTTGCCGCAGAACACCCCACTTCCACCGCGAACGTAATCCAGGAACAACAAAGGAAACCATATGCGGATCAAGACATCACAACATCGAGCGAGGAAACAAAGTGGCAGCAGCCTGCTCGAGTTCGCGCTGTTCTCCATCTTCCTCATCCCGCTCTTCATGGGCACGGTCACCACCGGCGTCGGGCTGGGCAAATCCATCCAGGTTTCGCAAATCGCACGCGACGCGGGCCACATGTTTGTCCGGCAGGTGGATTTCTCTCAGGCAACCAACAAGGACATCATCGTGCGCCTCTCGCAAGGGCTGAACATGACAGTGGCGGGCGGCAACGGCGCTGTCGTGCTCTCGCAGGTGCTCATGATCGGACCGACGGAGTGTGCAGCTGCCGGCCTGAACGCGGGGACATGTACGAACATGAACTTCCCCGTGATCACGCAGCGGCTCGTCATTGGAAATACCGGCCTCTTCACTAGCCAGATCGGGAATCCGGCAGCGAACATCATCACATCGGACGGGACGATCACCCCGAACAACTACCTCACCAATACCACCTGCCGTGCGAGCACTCTTTCGACGGGCGGCACAAACCCCACAGTGGGACAGTTGACGTTGAACAACGCCGAGCGCACATTCATCGCCGAGGCCTATTTCCGGGTTCCCGAGCTTTCCTTCCTCAACAACAACAGTCCAATCAACCTTTACGCCAGGAACTATTTCTAAGCCATCCAGGAGCCGCTCATGCACAGACCCATTCCCCCTCCAATCACGAGAAAGCAGAAGGGCTTCGTCATCTTCACAGCGGCTTTGCTGCTGATGTTCACCATTCCGGTGGTGGGGCTGGCGATTGACGCCGGCTTCCTCTTCGCGGTGAAAGCGCGTCTGCAATCCGCCGTCGACGCGGCGGCACTGGCCGCAGCCCGCTCACTGGCAGTCGGATTGACCATCGCCGAGCAGGAAGGTTCCGCGCGCGCCCGCGCCGAAGCGTTCTTCCTCGCCAACTATCCGTCCGGCATGTTCAACACCACGGCCAACACACCCACTACGGAAGTGGCGGAAACAGGGTTCCGCACCCGTACCGTAACAGTCACCGGAAGCGTGTCCACCCCATTGTTCTTCATGCGCATGATCGCCAATGCCGCTTCCACCACCATCAGTGCTTCCGGTAAGGCTTCCCGGCGCGACGTCAACGTGATTCTCGTTCTCGACCGTTCCGGTTCGATGAACACGGGAGGCGGTTGCGGCGCCATGGTGAACGCTGCCAAGGGTTTCGTGGACCTCTTCGCCAACCAGCGCGACCGCCTGGCGATGGTGACCTACGGCATTTCTTACGCGCTGTCGTATGCGCCTTCCATGAATTTCAAGACCAGCAGCCCGTCGTTGCCGAGCGTGATCGACACCATCAGTTGCAGCGGCGGTACAGGTTCCGCACAAGCTCTCTTCAAGGGTTACGAGCAAATTCAGCAAATCAACGAGCCTGGCGCGCTGAACGTCATCATCTTCTTTACGGACGGTATTCCCAACACCATCACCGCTGACTTCCCGGTGAACACCTTGGATACGGCGCGACTGGCGGACGGACAGGACATCAGTGGCTTCACAACCAACCGCACCAGCCGCTGTTACGATTGGGAGCATGGGCAACGCTGGATGAAAACCGGCTTCCCCGGCGTGATCAACCCGAGTTGGAATCCCACGCCAGCACGGCAAATATTCCGTGGGGCAATCTACGCTCAGGAAAATCTCCCCGTCAGTGGCAACAGCATCATCGGGATCGTTCCCTTCACCACAACGGGCTTCTCCGATTCCACCACGGCAATCAGTTTCCCCCTCGATCCCGGGAACAGCTACACCGCATATACCGGCGGCCAGACAAACGATTGCTGGTTCAAACAGGGCCGCGGCCACAACGGGAGCAGCCTAGCGAGCAACTACACAGGAACCGACGCATTTCAGTACGATATCGCCTACTATCCCGACAACGACTCCTACGGCACGGCTTTGCGGCCGATTGACAGCTTTGTCTCAGTCACCAATTTTCCAGTCGGCCATCCTTATGCCGGGAAGATCGACGTTCGGGACACCACTAACATGATGAACGCCGCCGTTGCTGCACTGGATAACGTAGGCGTCCGCATCCGCAACAATGACCTCGGCGCCAACTTGAACACCGCCGTCTACGTCATCGGCCTGGCTGACGCCGCCATCGGTGATGGCCACACACGGCTTCGCCGCATCGCCAACGATCCGGCCAGTCCGATCTACGACTCCACCAAGCTCGAAGGGCTGTACGTCTACGCGCCGCAGCCTGCCGACCTCAACGAAGCGTTCGTGAAAATCGCAGCGGAAATCCTTCGCTACGCCAACTAGCCTTCCTCCGGCTATCGAAGCAACTTACCGTGGCGTGCGCTCATCCCTAGCGCACGCCACAGCTGTTTCTACAACGCGTGCTACGGCGTTGACTCAAGGTCCAGCGTAGGGTATAAAAGAGAGTCCCCCGAGAGCTGATTCACCTGAAGAACAAAAGGCTCCAGCAGACAAGTGGAGCTGAAAGCAAAGAAGAACAAGGGATGGCTCAAGCAACAATCGACCCGACACTGACTCCGGACAACCAGCAACACCCCCTCGATAGCGCCTCCGTTGTGCGGCATCTCACTCATGAGCTTCGGCAGCCGTTGAGCACCATCGAAGCCTCCGCCTATTATCTGAAGCTGATCCTGGAAGACAAGGAATGCGGCGCCGTGCGCCAACTCGACCGCATTGAACAGATGGTGCATCAGATCAGTTGGATACTGTCCGACGCCGTACATTATCTGCAGGCAGCCGCACCGCGCCGCCAGTTGCTGGATTTGGGTGAAATCGCCGGTGGTGTGATCGCTTCACTCAGCCAGGAACAGCAGGTCGAGTTGGATTGGCATGATGCCGGCCCTGTCCCGCTGGTGGCAATGGATCCGAATCAGGCCCAGCATATGGTGCGAAGCGTGCTGCAGGTGTTCCGCCAGGTGGGGCGCAGTGAAGCGCCGGTGACCATCGGCCTGCGCGCCGACAATGGCTGCGCGGTGCTCTCGTTCACTTGCGAAGCGCCCAGCGCCGTGCGTGAGCAATGCACCGAATTGCTCAACCCGTTTGACGCGCATCTTCCCACAGGAACCGGGCTCGGCCTGGCCAGCGTGAAGCGCATCGCCGAGGCGCATTGCGGAACCGTGCGGATCTACCCTGATGGCGTCAACCTGGTTCTGGAAGCGCGTTTCCCGTCGGGCGCCTAACGCATCCAGCCGGCGTGGAATCGTGCGAACGTGATCCGCTCGGCGGCGTACTTGCTTCCCCGTTCGTACAATACTCCGATCGTTCCATCGCGCAAGGCAATCACCGTGGAATAGGCGGCTGGGCCTTCATGCAGCACTTTCCCGGCACTCCAGGTAGCACCGTTGTCGAAGCTGCTTTTCACGGTCAGCCGTTCCCGTTTGGCGCTGGCCGCATTGGTGAAGATCAGCAGCTTCCCGGCCCGCACGATCCCCGCGTTGCAGGAAGGATCCACCAACGCCTCATCGTGCGACACTGCGGAAAAATTCACCCCGCCATCGGTGGAACGGGCCACGGCACGGCGCAGTCCGTTGCGCATGTTCTGCAACAGCGCGCCATCGGCCAGTTCCACCACTTTGCTCTCGTCGGTGTGATCGCCAATCGGGGCGCCGATCTTCCACGTCTTGCCTCCATCATCACTGTAGGCATTGGCCGCCCGAGTGATCTTGTCCGCGTGACGCACCACCATCGGCACCAGATAACGGCCCTTCGATGTTTGAAAATGCGTACCGGAAGTAGGAAACATCGCTACCCATGCGGGATCCTTGATCTGCGGCGTCAGGTCCACAGCCTGCGACCATGTGGCGCCCTCATCGTCGGAATACATCGCATGCACCTGCAGCGTCGAGGGGCCGGTGCGCTCTCCCGGCTTGGCCGTGGGAAACCCGATTCCCGGAGGGCCGTAGGCATGGAAGCACCAGATGCGCCCCGTCTTCCGGTCGAGCAGTAATGACGCGTCGCCAACTCCGCCCTCTTCCACCTTCCGGATGACTCGCGAAGGGCTCCAGGTTTTGCCTTTGTCTCTGCTCGTCCGCATCACCAACGCGATACGTGCGGGCAGATCCCGGTTGCTGTCATAGCGCGCATCAGCGACTGCCAGCAGCGTCCCCTTCTTCGTCTCGAGCAAAGCAGGGATACGGTAGGTATGCACTCCCGCTTCGCCCTGCGCCCACAGATCGATCTGCCAGGGTTCGGCCGCCTGCGCCAGCAGCGCCGTGAGCCACAATGCCACCGTTTTCAATCCAGCCTCTTTCTGAAGCGGAGCGCGCTCATCGTCATCACCACCACGCCGAACACCACCAGCGCGGCAAACTGCGTCCACAGCACGTCGATTCCGCTTCCTTTCAAAAATACCCCGCGGGCAATCTCAATGAAGTACCGCAACGGATTGAGGTAGGTCAACCACTGCACGGCCTCCGGCATGTTGCGGATCGGAAACGCGAACCCGCTCAGCATGAACGCCGGCTGGAAGAAGAAGAAGGTGGCCATGATCGCCTGTTGCTGCGTGCGCGAAACGGTGGAGATGAAGATACCCGCCCCGAGCGTGGTGAACAGAAAGCAGATTGCGCCCCCCAGCATGAGCAACGCACTACCCTGGAAGGGAATGTGAAACACCAGCATGCCGAGCACGATGATCATCGCCAGGTCGAACAGGCCCACCACGGCAAAGGGAAGCGTCTTGCCCAGCATCAGTTCCACCGGGCGGATGGGCGTCACCATCAACTGCTCCATCGTCCCGATCTCCTTCTCACGCACGATGGCCATCGCCGTCAGCATCAGAGTGATGATGGTGATAATGTTCACCGCCACGCCGGGAATGAAGTAATTGCGGCTTTTCAGTTCCGGGTTGAACCACACCCGGTGCTGCAGATCAATCCCCGGGGCATTCAGCTTGGCGATTCCACCGCCTTTGGACATGCGCTTCTGATTAACCAGTTCCACCATCCGCCCGCTTGAGTACGTGCGCACGATATCGGAAGCATAGTTGGAGAGAATCGACGCGGTGTTGGAGTTCGATCCTTCCACCAGCATCTGGATCTTCGTTGCCCGCCCGCGTGCCAGGTCGCGGCCAAAATCGGGGGGAATCACCAGCGCCGAATGCACCTGGTCGCGATCGAGCATCAACTGCATCTCCTGCTCGTTCGCCGGTGTTCCCGTAACCGTGAAATACTTCGAGCCCTCAAAGGCGGCCCTCAACTCCCGGCTGGCCGGCGATTGATCCTGATCAAGCAGCGCCAGCCGCGACCGTTCCACGTCCAGATTCACGACGAAGCCAAACACCAGGAATTGCACAATCGGCGGAATGAGCATCGTGCCTCGTGTCCGAGGCTCGCGAAAACTCTGCCGGAATTCCTTGCGGATGATCTCTTTGGTTCGTTGCCAGTTCATGCAATCTTCTCCCGCAGCCTGCGCGTTACTAACGCGAACACAATCGTTGCGTATGCCAGCAGGAACACCAGTTCCCACCCCAGAATCTCCAGCCCAACGCCTTTGAGAAAAATCCCCTTCGATAGCGCTACAAAGTACCGCGCCGGAATGATGAAGCTGATCATCCGCGGCACCAGCGGCATGTTGTCGATGGAGTAAATGAACCCCGACAGCAGGAACGCCGGCAGGAAGCTGCTCAGCAGGCCCATTTGAAAGGCCATCAGTTGATTGCGCGTAATAGCGCTCAGCAGCAAGCCCCAGCACAGAGCGCCGAAGAGAAATACTCCACCGCTGAGCATCAGTACCCAAACGCTGCCGCGCAGCGGAACACCGAAGATAAACACTCCGGCAAGCACCGCGGTCAGCATATCCACACCACCCAGCAGAAAGTAGGCCGATAGTTTCCCCAGCACCAGCTCCGACGGGCGCACGGGAGTGGAAAGCAATTCCTCCATCGTCCCGTTTTCCCATTCCCGCGCGATGGAGAGTGAGGTCACCATTGCCGCGATCATCATGATGATCACCGCGATCAGCCCCGGCACAATGTAATTCCGTGAGCGCAGCTCACTGTTGAACATGACACGCAGTTGCGGCTCCACCGGCGGCTTCAATTCACCGGCGCCACTGCGCAACTGGTATTCCGTGCGCACTTCATTCGAATAGCCGGAGATCAACGCCCGCGCATAGCCGAGTGCAATGCTCGCCGTATTCGAATCGCTGCCATCCAGCAGCAACTGCACCGAGGCTTGCCGCGCCCGTGTCAAATCTTCACCGAAACCCCGTTGGATGGTGAGCACGCCCATCACATCGCTGCGCAACAGCGGCGTTTCGGCCGGCGCATAAGAATCGACATAGCCCTGGATGGAGAACAACACCGAACCGCGGAAGCGGTCGATCAACGCGCGGCTCTGCGGCGACCGGTCGGAATCCTGAATGAGAATCGGAATCTGGTCCACGTCAAGCGAGAGCGCGTATCCGAACAGCACCAGCAGCAGCATCGGCAGCGCCAGCGACAAACCCAGGCTGAGCGGATCGCGCAGAATGTGGGTGATCTCTTTCCGGGCCATGGCTCGCGTGCGCCGCAGGGAAATCATTTGGCAAGCGCCTCCTCGCGCTCAATGAGTGAAACGAAGACGTCTTCCATCGTCGGCTCAGGCAGAGCATCGGTGCGCATCTGGTCCCGCAGGTCCGCGGGAGCGCCCAGGGCAATAATGCTGCCGCGATACATCAACGCCAGGCGATGGCAGTACTCCGCCTCTTCCATATAGTGCGTCGATACGAATACCGTCTGGCCGGCGTGCGAAAGGTCGTTGATCAGATCCCAAAAAGCGCGGCGGGCAATGGGATCGACACCGCTGGTCGGCTCGTCCAAAAAGATCACCGGAGGCTCATGCAGAATCGCACAGCCCAGCGCCAGCCGCTGCTTCCATCCCCCGGCCAGCAGCCGGGTCATCGTGTCGCGGCGGGCGGTGAGGCCGGCCATTTCCAGCGCATACTCGATGCGCTGCTGCCGCTTTTCCGCCGCCACTCCGTACACGCCGCTGAAGAATTCCAGATTCTCTTCCACGGTGAGGTCGTCGTAAAGAGAAAATTTCTGCGACATGTAGCCGATATGCTGCTTCACGCTTTCCGGTTCCGTGGCCACCTGGAAACCCGCTACCGCAGCTTCCCCTGAAGTCGGCCCCAGAAGCCCGCACAGGATGCGAATGGTGGTCGACTTCCCCGCTCCGTTCGGGCCCAGGAAGCCGAAGATCTCGCCCTTGCCCACCGTCAGCGAAACATCGTTCACGGCAATGAAGTCGCCGAAGCGCTTCGTGAGGTGTTTCACCGTAACCGCCGCTTCACGCTGCACGGGAAGCCTCCTTGCTCACCGTGGCGATGAACACATCCTCGAGGGAGGGCAGCACGCGGCGGTACTCGGCGCCGGTTTGCCGCAGCACGTCTTCTGAGGCGCCGGGTTTCAGGAACACATGCAGTTTGCTGCCGGCCATTTCCACGTCCGCGATCTCCGGTCTCCGGCGCAACGTCTCGCGTATGGCGCGCACGTCTTCCGCGCGCAGTTCATAACAGGACTCAGGCAGCGATTCCTTCAGATTCTTGGGCGTGTCCAGCAGGATCAGCTTGCCGCCATTCATCAAACCCACGCGGTCGCACAGCTCGGCCTCATCGAGATAGGCGGTGGTGACGAATACCGTCAGCCCCTCACCCACCAGATGGCGCAGGATTTTCCAGAAATCGCGGCGCGACACCGGATCCACTCCGTTCGTCGGCTCATCGAGGATCAGCACCTCAGGCCGGTGCAGCAGCGTACACATCAGGGCCAGCTTCTGCTTCATGCCTCCGGATAGCTTGCCCGCGTGGCGATCGCGGAAAGGCAACATGCGCGTCATTTCCAGCAATGATACGGCCAGTTTGTTGCGTTCCTCGCCGACAATGCCGAACAGGTCCGCGTAGAACAGCATGTTCTCCTGCACCGTGAGATCGGGGTACAGGCCGAACTTCTGCGCCATGTACCCAATGCGGTCTTTCACCGCTTCGGTTTCCTCTGTCACATCAAGCCCCGTCACGCGAACGGTGCCAGAAGTGGGATTCATCAACCCGCACACGATGCGCAGAGTGGTGGTTTTACCCGCGCCGTCGGGGCCGACGATACCGAAGATTTCGCCCTTCGCCACCGACAAAGACAAGCCGTCCACGGCGGTGATGGGAGGAAACTGCTTGGTCAGCGAGGCGATCTCAATCATCGGCGTCATAGAACGATCTCCGCATCCACCGGCATGTTCGCCTTCAGTTCCTGATCCGGGTTGTCGACATCGATCTTGACGCGGTACACCAGCTTCACGCGTTCATCCTGCGTCTGGATCTGCTTCGGCGTGAACTCCGCCTCGCTGGCGATGAAGCTGATCTTGCCGCGATAGACTTTGCCGGGGAACGAATCCGTGGTGAGCTTCACTTCGGTACCGATCTTCACGCGGCCCAGGTCACGCTCGCCGATATAGGCGCGAAGCCAGGGATGCCGCAAATCGCCGATGGTGGCCACCACGGCGCCCGCGGCTACTATCTCGCCGGCCTCGGCGGATTTCACCATCACCACGCCATCGATGGGCGCGGCAACCACCGTGTCTTCCAGTTGCGCATCAATCACCGCCACACCCGCCTTCGCCCGTCCGATCTCCGCGCGGCGCACAGCCAGTTCCTGCTCGCGGCGTTTCAGTTCGATGCGATTCGTCTCCGAAAGGCGGATGGCCGCTTTGGCGCGCTCCACCTGGGCCCGAGCCTGGTCGATCACCTCTTTGCGCGGGCCTTCTTCGAGCAACCCCAGCCGCTCTTCGGCCTGCCGAGCGGACTGCGCCGTGCTTTCGTACTTCGAACGGAACTGTTCGTATTGGGCGGCGGAGATATCTTCGTTCTTGAACAAAGTTTGTGCCCGCTCCCAATCGCGTTTCGCCTGTTCGTGCCAGGTCTTCATGTCCGCAAGCTGGGCTTTCGCCGCCGCGATCTCCTGCGTGCGCGATCCGGCCAGCAACTCCGCCAGCCGCGCCTCCGCCGTACGAAGCTCAGCCTGCCGAAGCGCCAGGTCTCCATCGATGGATTGCCGCTGAAACTCCACCGCCGTAATCATCTGCGCCAGTTGCGCGGTGGCGGAGTCGACCCCGGCAAGTTCCCGCGACTTCTGGCTCTCCATGGTGAGCCGGTCGATGCGGGCGATCACGGCATCCTTCGTCACCGTGGAGCCTTCTTTCACGTTGAGCTCCACGATGCGCCCCGGCGCCTTGAACGCAATGTCGACCTGCGTCATCTCCACGTTGCCCGAAAGGCGGATGACGTTCGATGTTTCTTTCTTCAGCCAGTTGGATCGAAGCAGCCAAGCGGCAATTGCCCCCACCACGATCAGCAACAAAACGATGCGAATGATTTTCTTCATGGCAAGTACCTTTCCACAACTCCCAGCGCAGAGCCCAGATCGAGCTTCGCCAGATTATGCGCGAACAGTGCATTGACCCGAGTCTCACGCGCCCGGGTGAGACGCGTCTGGGCGTCGGTAATCTCCAGACTATTGGCCACGCCCGCCTTGTAGCGGCGCTCGGCTTGTTCCAACTCCTTCTGCGCCAGTTGCAGCGCTTCCTCCGCCGACTGCACCTGCGTTTCGGCCGACCGCAGACTGTCGAAGGCCAGGCGCAGTTCCAGTTCCAACTGCTGGCGCAGATCGCGTGTGTGAATCTCCTCGACGCGCAATTGCGAGCCCGATTCGGCGCGGCGCGCCTCACGGCGGCCTCCGTCAAAGATCGGGATGCGCACGCTGATGCCGACACTGCGCGTGGCGCGGGAATCGTTGACAGCGCCGCCAATCGCCCCGTAATCGGCGAAGGCCGCCGCCGAGGGCAGGCGTTCCCACGATGTGGCCTGATAGGAAAGCCGGGCGGTCTGTTCCCGCTGGCGCTGCGCCTTGTAGTCGGCACGATCCTTGAGAGCCAGTTCCGTGGCCTGCTCCATGCTCACCGGCTGGGGCACGGAGTACTCCAGTTTGTCGGTTAGTTCGAGTTTCGTTTCCAGCTTCAGATCCATCGCCCGCAGCAGTTGCAGGTGAGCGCGGTTGCGCTCGTTTTCGGCGACGGTGAGACGGCCTTTTTCGTTGGCCAGTTGCACAGCCGCGCGCGTCACTTCAATTCCTGTCCCGGTTCCCGCCTTGCGTTGCGAATCGGCCAGCTTCAGCAATGCCTCGGCCAGTTCCACGTTCGCCTTGGCCGAAGCCAGGTGCGCTTCGGCGCGCAGGGCCGCCAGGTAGGCTCGCGCCACCTGATCGGTCACCAGGTGCTTCGTCTGGTCGCGGTCCAGCTTCGAAGCCTCGCGCGCCGATTTCGCCGCCTGATAGCGCTTGATGGAGCTCAGGTCCAGCAGCGACTGCGTGGCGTTGGCGCGGGCATCGAAGATGGTGAACGGCCCGGCAAAGGTCGAGAAGTGAAAGCCGGGGATCGTGGGGAAATCGATGCCAAAGGCGCGCAGGTTACGCGTCATGCTTTGGTAAGAGATGGACCCGTCTACGTGCGGCAACAGCGCCGCCCTCGCCTGGTTCTTCCTGGCCTCTGCCTGGACTATCGCCTCCTGGGCGATCTCCACCTTCGTGCTGCCCTCCGGGGCCAATGCGATTTCCAGCGATTTGCGCAGACTGAGCGGCAATGTCGTCTCCTGCGCCGGTAGCAATAGCGGGACCGCAAGTATGGCTAAGATGCGCATGCGGAATCCTCCGATGATGCCGGTGCTCTCAGCCCGGCAGCTGTGAATTGAATCAACCATTGCAGGGTCTTCATGGAGACTGCCCCCTCCGTTTGCCCCTGCGAGAGCGCGTGCAGATTCTTCATCGATGCCATGGTGTTGGCAAGCGCTCCCACAACGAACTGCATTCGCAGAAAGAGCTCCTGCTCCGGCAGGTGCGGCAGGGCACGCCGGAAAGCCGCGTGAAAGCGGCGGAAAATTTCCTGGAATTGGGCGGCGAACACGGCGCGCGATGTTTCCTTGGCATCCAGGTACAACAGGCGAACCATGAGGCGCGGAACGCATTCCCGCTCTGAGCCCACCTCAAACAATGGGCGCATCAGGGCATCGAGAACGGGTTCCACCGCTGGTGCTCGCCCCGAATTCTCGTAGGCCGTCAGCAGTTCCAGCCGCCGCTCGTTCACCGGGCCGGCCCGGCGCGCGTAGACGGCCTGCAACAGCGCTTCCTTGGATTGGAAGTGGTAATTCACCGCGGCCAGGTTCACTTGGGCCGCAGCCGTGATCATGCGCAGGGAGGTGGCATCGAAGCCCTTTTCGGCAAAGAGCAACTCCGCGGCGTCGAGGATGCGGTTTTTGGTATCGGGCGATTGCTGATTTTGGTCTGTCATTCTTTCGCTCGTTTCATTCGAACGACTGTTTTAATCATACGTTAGTTTCCCTTGCTTCGCAACACCTTTTTTTCCTTTCCCCTGAATGCGCGAATCGATTTCAGCCCCCCACCAGTTTGAGGTGGACATTCCCTCGGTTTGGGCGTAGTCTGAGTTTGGTACTACATGTACTCCCCGATCGCTCTCTGATGGGGCTCTCCCCACCGGATTATCGTCTCCGGATCTCCCAGGAGGTTTAGCATGGAAGGTCCAGTTCGGCGTTCGGCACTGCTCTGCCAATTAGATCCTTCGCTGCAAGCAGAGCTGCGAGTGGCTCTTTCTGATCCCCAGTTGGATATTTGCACCTACATTTGTAGCGAGATAAGCGAATGCCACAGAATCAATCGCTTGCATTCGCCAGATATCCTCTTCTGCCCACCTTCCAAAGATCTGCCAAGGATCATTTCCTCGCTCCAACGGGACGTGCCCGTCATTGTGGTATCGCGCATCCCCGATACCCGTGAGTGGATCACCGCGATGGAAGCTGGCGCCAGCGATTACTGTGCGCCTCCGTTCGAATTCTCGCAACTTCGCTGGATGCTGAATGCGGCGGGACACGGCAGTGCCGTGCTTCGTGCCGGCTGAGCTTCACAAACCGCCTTGCGCGGCCTTTCGCCCAACCAGATAGTAAGCGATCCAAGCCACGATGCCGCCCGCAAAATAGAGGCGTGCGGCCAGTGGTGCGTCTCTCCACAGGAAGAACACGACTTCGTTGTGCCGCACCACGATACTGAACGGCAGCAGACAGAGGAATAACCCGCACCCAAAGAGGATCTTCCGCCATTTCCAGTACTTGCGTGTCCTCACCAGGAGCGCCATCGCTTCATCCCGGCCTTGTACTACAGCCGGAGCGCCCACGCGGGAGGCAGCCAGCAGCGCGGCAAACCGCTTGTTCTTTGCGGCATAATCCTCCACTACTATTTTCGTAGCTGGAGAGGCTTCTTCCGCCAGATACACGACCAGCAGATCGTTCATCACTTCCGCCGCCAACTCGTCGCGGATCTCCATTCTAATCTCCTTTTTCCATCGTTTCCGCCAGCAATACCCGCGCTCGATGGATGCGCGTCTTCACTACCGCCAAGGGAACCCCTAGCTCAGCCGCGATCTCGGCGTAACTGAGACCACCGGCCGCCCATAAAGCGAGCGGATCGCGGTACTTCGCCTCCAACCCCTGAAGCAATTCCCACAAACGTCGGACATGTGCCCGCGTTTCGGGATCGGCATCCGTCGAACGGGATGGAGCGGCATTATCCAGAGGAACCTGCCGCCGCCCCCTGCGCTTCCCGTCCACAAACAGGTTGCGGGCGATGGCCAGCAGGTACGATTTGGCAGTCCCTTCCCGCAGCGGAGCGCTGGTCCAGGCCCGGAAGAACGCCGTCGAGGTGATCTCTTCCGCCTCTTCCGGGTCGCCACAGAGCCACAACGCATAGCGAAACACGTCCTGGCGGTACGCCCGGTAGATGGTTTCGAATGTGGTTGGCTCCATGGCAGCGTCCCGGGCAGTATACGCCCGCAGCGGCATTCAGTTTCACGGCCTGCTGAATATTTTGAAACTACAACTGAAGTTTGATCACTCTGGCTGATCGCGAACCGGGCTTGTCCTCGCCTCCCGCAATCACCAACCCGCCTTCCCACCTGGCAATGCCAGTCGTCACCAGCGAGACCGGCATCATCCCCCATGTTATCCACCGATTTTCCATAGAATCATAGGCATACAGTTCGCGCCGGAAGCCGGGGTGGGCGGGATCAGACTCCTTGTCCGCCCACGCTCCGTCGTTGCCACCGAAAAGCACCGCCCTGCCCCGCACTTCCGCCGCCATGCCGCCTTGCAGAGGCACAGGCAAATCGGCAATCTTCTTCCAACCCGCCTTCGGGTGGAAGGAATAGGCATCCTGTCGGAACAGCCGTTTCCCGCCACCGAAATCCGTCCCACCGCCGAAATAGAGCGTATCTCCTACAGCCGTCATTGCAGCCAGGAACCGCGGCGACCCCGGCCACGTATCCAGCTCCCGCCACTCCTCAGCCGGGTTCTTCAGGTTGAACGACCAGAACGTGCGGTAGGCCTGATTCGCCGCCGGGAAGCCATCGCCGCCGCTCGCCACGTACAGCCGGTCTCCCAGCACCGCGCCACACGTCCAGGCGGTAGGCAGCGGCATCCGGTGCAGTTCCTTGATCTTGATGCCCGGCCCACCCAACGACAGCTCGATCAGTTGCGAGCTGACGGAGCTGTCGGTCTGCCCGCCCACCAGCAGCAAGGCTCCCTTTACCGCAACTGCCGTCCCGTAGGCGAGCGGGCGCGGCAGCCGCCCCAGATTGCGCCAGCCCTTATCCCCGGGCCGCAAACCGTAAACCGCATCCGACCAGAATTTCTTCCCGCCAGTCCAGGGTTTTCCTTCCCACCACGTGCCGCCTGCCACAATCAGCATGCTGCCGATGGAGCCCACCATCTGGCCCGCCAGACCGCGTGGCAAAGCCGGCAGTTCGCTCCACACCAACTCTTCTGCTCCAGCCGTCAGCGCCGCGGCTCCGGCCAGAAACGATCTTCTCGTGGAACGCATAGCTAGGATTCTTTCACATCGCGCTCAACCGCTGATACAATCGGAAGCCTCATGCGAAGCACTGCCCTCATCGCCCTGCTTGTTCTCGGCCTCACTCCGCTCATCGCCCAGGAGAAAAAGAAAAAGCGTGCCCCGCGCGAGGATGGCCCCCAACCCCGCGTGGTCACTCCAGCCAGCGCCACGACGCCGCCCTCCGACGCCGTAGTGCTGTTCAACGGCAAGGACATGTCCGGTTGGGTCACGCGCACCGGAGAACGCGGCAAATGCGACGCCCGCAACAATGAGATCGTCTGCACTACCGGAGCAGGCGACATCATCACCGAAGAGAAGTTCAAGGATGCCCAGATCCACCTTGAATTTGCCGTTCCGCTGATGGCCAATGAGAAGGGCCAGCATCGCGGCAACAGCGGCGTCTATGTCCATTCCTGCTACGAAGTGCAGATCCTCGATTCGCTCAACAACCCCACCTACGCCGACGGCACATTGGGCGCCGTGTATGGCTTTGCGCCTCCGCTGGTCAACGCCGGCCGCGCGCCCGAACAGTGGCAGACCTACGACATGATCTTCCGCGCTCCGCGTTGCGATGCTTCGGGCAATGTGTCCGAACCGGGCAGGCTCACTGTCATGCTCAACGGCATCCTGGTGCAGGATCACACACCGATTCCGAAGAAGGGTCCCGGCTGCAGGCAGGAGAATATTTGCGAACGCGGCCCTATCCGTTTGCAGGATCACAGTGGCTTCCCCAATGCTCCGAAAACCGTGATGAAATTCCGCAACCTCTGGCTTCGCCACCTCGACTAGAGAAACATTCCCTGTTCGTACTACGTCTTCTTCAGCAGAGGAATAGAAGGCGCTGGGCAGCCTGCAAAGCGCGCATGGATGCGCGCAAGGGAGGTGCCGTATGCGTCACCCATTGCGGCACTCGGGATGGTGGTTCCTTGCGGTTCCTTTCCTCCTTTGTGCCGATTCCCACACACCCGCCGATCTGTTTGACGATTCCATCCTGCACGAAATCCAGGTGCGCATGGACCCAGCCGATTGGCAAGCCATTCACGACCACTACCTGGAGAACACCTACTACCGTTGCGAGTTCGAATGGCGCGGTATGGTTCTTCCTAACGTCGGTGTGCGCTCCCGCGGCTCCGGCACACGCAACGCCACCAAGCCCAGCCTCGGCTTCGATTTCAGCAAGTACACGCCGGCGCAGCGCTTCCTTGGATTGAAATCGCTGGTCACGCGCAACTTCGCGCACGACGAATCGATGGTGCACGAACATCTCGCCATGAAGCTGTTCGCACGCATGGGCCTCAACTACCAGCGCACCTCGCATGCCAGGCTTTACGTGAACGGCGAGTACGCGGGAGTTTATCTGCTGGTGGAGCCCGTTGATTCGCGCTACCTTCGCCTGCACTTCGGCGAAGACACCGGCTTCCTCTACGAGTTCAACTGGAATGGCAATCCCTACCACTTTGAGTACCTGGGCGATGATCCCGCCCTCTACCTGCCGAACCTGTTCGAGCCCAAGAGCCACGAAGACAGTCCCGAGCCTGAGCAACTCATCGCCATGATCCGCGACATGAACCAAGTCTCCGATAGCGACTTCCAGGCCACCCTGTCGCGATATCTCGACCTCAAGGTGTTCCTCACGCACGTCGCCGTCGAGCAGTACCTCAGCGAGTTCGACGGACTGCTCGGCTTCGCCGGCATGGCCAATTTTTACCTCTACCGGCGCGCCGCCGATAACAGGTGGCAGTTCATTGTCTGGGACAAAGACAACACGTTCCACGACATCTCCCGGCCGATCTGGGAGCACACCGAACAGAACGTGCTCATCCGCCGCGCACTGGAAGTGCCGGCGCTGCGCGAGCACTACCTGGAAGCCCTTCATCTGGCCGCGGAGTCGGCGGGCGGAAACCATGGCTGGCTTCACGGCGAAGAGCAGAGAACCTACGAACTGATCCGGCAGGCGGCACACGATGACCCCGTAAAGGTCATGCTCAGCCCGTCCGGAACAGGCGTCGTGCCCGCCACGGAAGAAGATTTCGAATTCGCGCACATCTACCTCAACGACTTCTTCGCCTTCCGCTCCGGCAACGTCGCCGCGGCGCTGCAGTCAAGCGGCTACTATCAGACCGCCACCGCTCCGGACGTTTGCCAGCCCGCT
This sequence comes from Acidobacteriota bacterium, assembly GCA_018268935.1. Classification (GTDB taxonomy): domain Bacteria; phylum Acidobacteriota; class Terriglobia; order Bryobacterales; family Bryobacteraceae; genus CADEFT01. The sequence continues at coordinate 19,661 of JAFDVS010000019.1, forward strand.
GTGGGAAACCTCGCCTACGAACCTTCGGCGCTCACTCCGGGTTCGCTCGCGCGCATCCGGATGACGACGGCCCTCGCATTGACAACCCGCGCCACCAGCTTTCCTCTTCCACTGGATCTGAACGGCGTTTCCATCACCATCGGCGGCAGGCCTGCGCCGCTCGTGTCCGTAGCGCCGGGCGAAGCCGTGTTCCAGGTGCCGCTCGAAACACAATGCGGAATCCAGCCATTGCAGGTGAACCTCAATGGAACCCACAGCCATGTGATCTGTGCCGAAGTGCGCCCCAGCAATCCGGGCATCCTCTCGGTCTCGCACGCCGATTGGAGCCTGGTGGAATCGCGTAATCCGGCAAGACCCGGCGAGTACATCATTCTCTTTGCCGCTGGAGCGGGCATGCCGGAAACAAAGGTGGTGGATGGCGCCGCTGTTCCCGTCGATCCGCTGCTGAGGGTCAAGGCAACCGTGGCCGCGATTGTCGATGGCAACGCGATCGCGGTGGACTACGCAGGCATGGCCCCCAACCTCGCGGGTCTGCAGCAGATCATATTCCGCTGGCCCCAGATCCCCGCGGGCCGCGGCAGTGTCCTGCTTTCGCTCAGTGCCGATGGCGAGATCGGCAACACGATTGAGGTACCCACGCAATGAATCGCATTCTGTTGTTCGCCTTGCTGCTGCTGGCTCCGCCGGCCTCAGGCGCGGGGCTGCAGCGGAAGCCGTATTTGCAGGACGTTCGCACCGACCGCGCTACTGTGCTCTGGACCATGGACGCAGGCGCGGGGCGCGGCGAACTCCGCTACTCGCTGGACGGAATCCGCTGGGAGGCGCAGGGCACCACGGTTCGCTGGCTCCCCGCCACCGAAACAGGACTGGCGGATTCCGTTTATCTGCATCGAGCCGATATCAAGGGCCTGCAGGCGAACACTACGTATTACTACCGCGTGTTCCTCGATGGTCAGGATGTTCTGCCCTGGGCGCCGCAGCGCGAGTTGCAATTCCGCACCGCCCCGGCGAGCGGGCCGTTCCAGTTCCTCGTCTTCGGCGATAGTGGTGACGGGGCCGTGGAACAGATCGACGTCGCCACCCGCATGTTCAGCGAACCATCCGCTTTCGCGCTGCACACCGGCGATCTCGCCTATGACACCGGCGCATTCCGTGAACTGGAGAGTTACTACTTCAACGTCTATTGGCCGATGATGCGCCACATGGCCTTCTTCGCCATTCCCGGCAATCACGATTACTACAGCAACGGCGGGTACGCTTACCGGACCGGACACACGCCGCCGCAGGATGGTGTCCCGCCCGATGGCCGCGGACTCTACTATTCCTTTGATTGGAGCAATGCCCACTTTGCCGGGCTGGACACAAACGCGCCGTTCACCGAAGCCCTGGCCGGAACGGGGAAAATGCTGGAATGGCTGGATGCCGATCTCGCCCGCACGCGGCAGGCATGGCGCATCGTGTATTTTCATCACACCCCGTTTCCGACCGCGGCGCATCGCGAACACGAAGTCTGCGCGCTGGTTCTGGCGAAGATCGCACCGATCCTGGAGCGCCATCAGGTGCACGTGGTTTTCGCCGGCCATGAGCATCTCTATCAGCGCACCAAGGCACGGCGCAACGGAACGTTTGTGAATACGCGGGGAACTGTGTACATCACCACGGGCGGCGGCGGCTCGCGCGTCTATGACGCCGGCAGCGACGATTTCATTGCCCGCTCGGCGGGTGTTTCGCATTATGTTCGCGTGGCCGTCAATGGTTCGGCACTGGAAGCCAGCGCAGTCAGCCGGACGGGAGAACTGCTCGATCGCTTCACCGTGCAATCCTCACCACTCGTGGAAGGAGTATCCGACGCAGGGGGCAAATCCACCCTCGCCGCGGGAAGCCTGGTGAGCATCTATGGCGCCGACCTCTCGCCTGCCGATACGCTCGCCAAGGCGTTACCTTGGCCCCTTTCGCTCGATGGCGTGTCGATCAAAGCAGGCGCGCTCGACGCGCCGATCCTCTTTGCCGGACGCGGCCAGATCAATGCTCAGCTCCCGTTCGGTGTCTCCGGCGACACGACGCTGGAAGTCACCACTCCGCAGGGAACGGCGAAACTGGCGATTCGCTTGTTGCCCGTCGCGCCGTCTTTCCTGCGGCTGGTGGTGGATGGGGAGAACATCGCGGCCATCGCCCATCTCGACGGCAAGCCGGTCACGGCGAGAACTCCCGCCGCCGCCGGCGAGTGGCTCACGGTGTGGATGACGGGCCTTGGCCCGGTGGATCCGCCGGTGAGCGCGGGCCAGGCGGCTCCAGCGTCGCCGTTGGCGCACGCTACAGTGCCCATTCGCGTGCAGGTGGGTGGTGTGGAAACTGCGATGTCGTTTGCCGGGCTCGCCCCTGGAATGGCAGGCATCTATCAGGTGAACTTCCGTGTGCCGATGGATGCGGTGGGGATACAGCAGTTGCGCGTGTTCGCAGCTACGGCATCGGCCATCGACACATTCCCGGTGGTCGAATAGCACGGCGTTCAGCGCCCCAGCGCCTTCTTCCCTGCCTCCAGAACACGTACGATCTCATCCACGTCGTACACGCATCCGCCCCACGTGCCGCCGCTCACATCCTGCAACGCGGCCCACAACCGCGAATCGTCGGGGAGCAAGGGATCGCGAGTCAGGTCCGGCCGCGGCTCGCGCGAGGCGAGCGAAGCTGTATCGAAACCAACCAGATTGATCGAACCCTCCAGTTTGTTCCGGTCCACGATGATCTCGATCAGATCCCCATCCCGCACCTTGCCAATCGGCCCGCCGGCCAGCGCTTCCGGCGACACATGCCCGACACACGCACCCGTGGACACGCCGCTGAACCGCGCATCGGTGAGCAGCGCCACATGCTTGCCGAAAGGCAGATGCTTCAACGCCGAAGTGAGCTGATACGTTTCCTCCATCCCCGTGCCCATCGGCCCGCGGCAGATCAGCACAATCACATCCCCCGCCTGAATGCCGCCGTTTTTGATCGCATGAATCGCCGCCGCCTCACTCGTGAAGACGCGCGCCGGGCCTGTCTTGCGATACACCCCGTCGGCATCAATCACACTAGGATCAATCGACGTGCTCTTGATCACCGAACCCTGGGGCGCCAGGTTGCCCACCGGGAAACACACGGTGGAAGTGAGCCCGGCCTTGCCCGCCGATTCAATGGAGTGGATCACATCGCCGGGGTCCACGCGGTCCACTTCCGCCAGCACCGTGCGCAACGCCTTGCGCCGCTGCGATGTCTCCCACCATGCAAGCGCCTGGCCGACCGTCTCGCCACTCACCGTCAGCGCGTTCAGATCGAGCAGCCCCGCATCGCGCAGGTGCAGCATCACCTCCGGCACACCGCCGGCGAGGAACACCTGCACCGTGGGATGATTGCGCGGCCCGTTCGGCAGCGCATCCACCAACCGCGGCACCTTGCGATTCACCGCCGCCCAGTCATCGACGTTCGGCCGCCGCAAACCCGCCGCGTGGGCGATCGCCGAAAGATGCAGCAGTATGTTCGTTGACCCGCCGAACGCCGCGTGCACAATCATCGCGTTGCGCAGTGCCGCATCCGTCAGCACATCGCGCATCTTCAGCCCGCGCGATTCCAGCAGCCGGATGGCGCGCGCCGAACGCCGCGCCATGTCAATCCAGATCGGATGCCCGCTCGGGGCCAGCGCCGAATGCGGCAGCGACATGCCCAACGCCTCGCCGATCACTTGCGAACTCGCCGCCGTGCCCAGGAACTGGCATCCGCCGCCGGGCGATCCGCAGGCCCGGCAACCCATCTCCGCCGCGTATTCCAGCGTGATCGTGCCGTGCGCAAAGCGCGCCCCGATGGTCTGCACCTTGCCCGCGTCTTCGCCGTCTTCGGCCACCAGCGTCACGCCACCCGGCACCAGCACGCAGGGCATATCGCGAGTCCCGGCCAGCGCCATCATCATCGAGGGCAGCCCCTTGTCGCAGGTGGCCACGCCGATCACCCCGCGCCGTGTCGGCAGTGAGCGGATGAGGCGCCGGAACACCACCGCCGCATCGTTGCGATACGGCAGCGAATCGAACATGCCGGGGGTCCCTTGGCTGCGCCCATCGCAGGGATCGGTGCAGTAGCCGGCGAAGGGCACTGCGCCGCTCGCCTTCAGTTCTTCCGCCGCCGCCTGCATCAGCAATCCCACTTCCCAGTGCCCCGTGTGATAGCCAAGCGCGATCGGCGTTCCATCGGCGGCACGAATCCCGCCGTGCGTGCTGAGGATCAGGTAGTCGTGCCCGTTCAGCCGCGCCGGATCCCAACCCATACCTGCATTCTGGGTCCATCCAAACAGATCGCCGGAAGGCCGCTCCCGCAGCATTTCTGCGGTCAGTGGAAGCGCGCCTTTGGGCCCGGGCTGCTGGGAGCGGATCGCAAATAAGGAGGAATCGTTGGAATCGAAGATGGGGTTCGACATGGGTGTCCTTCAATGATAGAATCCCCGCCATGCCTGTTACACGCCGCTACGCCATGACCGCGATGAGCGCCGCCGCCTATCAACGGATCTTAGGAGCGAATGATCGCATTCAGGTCGGCTTCATCGGCTACGGTTTGATCGGCCGCCAGCATGTTTACGACTTCAAGAATCAGAAGGACGTGGACATGGCCGCCATGTGCGAAGCGCATCAACCGCGCCTGGAAGAGGGTCTTCAGGAGATGGGCCCCAGCGCCAAAGGCTACCGCGACTTCCGCAAGATGTATGAGAACAAGGATCTCCAGGCGATCGTCGTCTCCACTCCGGACCACTGGCACGGCCTCCACACCATCCTCGCCTGCGCCGCGGGCAAGGATGTGTATGTCGAGAAGCCGCTCTCGCTATTCATCGACGAAGGTAAGTGGATGGTGCGCGCCGCCCGCCGCTACAACCGCGTGGTGCAAACCGGCACGCAGCAGCGCAGCGGCCTGCACTACCAGAAAGCGCGCAAGCTGATTCGTGAAAATTATCTCGGCAAGGTGATCAGCGTCCGCATCAATGCGACGCGCAACATCACACCCGGGTTCGGCACATTCCCAGAAGGCGCGCCTCCTTCCGAGCTCGATTACGACATGTGGCTTGGGCCCGCGCCAAAGCGGCCCTATCATCAACTGCGCTCGCTCTATCATTTCCGCTGGTTCTGGGATTACTCCGGCGGCCAGATGACGAACCTCGGCGCGCACCAGATCGACATTCTGCAGTGGTGCATGAACGTGCGCGGGCCGCAATTGGTCTCATGCATCGGCGGGCGCTACGGGCTCGAAAGCGACGGCGATGTTCCCGACACGCAGGATGCCGTGTTCCAATATCCCGGCTTCACTACGATGTGCTCCATCCGCGAGGCAGGCATCGGACGCCGCGCCCCGGGGCTGGAATTCATCGGCACCAAGGCGAGCATGACCGTCGATCGCGGCGGCTTCGAGGTTGTCCCGGAAATGAAGATCGATCCCAACAACGCCGTGCCGCAGTTCCGGGGCCACTCCTCAGGCGGCGTCGCGCGTTCCGACGTCAAACCGGCTCCCTATACCGAGCCGTTGAAGGAGAAGGGCTCTTCCGAACAGCAGTTCGATCTCCATGTGCGCAATTTCCTCGATTGCATCAAAACGCGCCAGCGCCCCATTGCCGACGTGGAAGACGGCCACCAGATCACCACGGCCTGCCACCTCGCCAATCTCTCGCTGCGCCTCGGCGGCCGCAGCTTGCGTTGGGATGCGGCGAAAGAGACCATCGTCGGTGATTCCGAAGCCGCGGCCATGATGCGCCGCCCTTATCGCAAACCGTGGGATAAAGTTCTGGATGATCTAAAACTCGGCTGATTTTCGTCTGTAGGCACGTGAACCACATGTTGGTGATTCGTGCCGAACAGATGAATGCCTTCCGCCTGCAACTCACTGCCGATCTCGCCAAACGGCTGCTGGCAAGACTTGCGGAGATCTATCCGGATCAACCGGCAGCCGCTCTCGTTGACACAGCAATTGCCGGTGCTCGCGCTTACGGCATCACCGCCGAAGACCACCTCTTCCAGTACCTGGAGTTCGTCCTCCACTACGGAGATCCAAGAGATACAAAGTGGGCTTGCGAGATCCTGCAACAGCCTGATCTCTCCGCGGAAGAAAAACTGCGCCTGCTCGATGGTTGTGTATTGTTCGGAATGGGCCGGGCATCGGCATGAGCAATCGCCGCGCCCTGAAGCCCATCGACCAGGAGGCCGCACGTGCCGCCGACGAGGCCATTGCCGCGGAAACCGGAGGCCGGCCTCTCACCATGGGCCGGGAAGACGCGGCACTGCGCGAAAGGTGGATGGACGCCTACGTCGCCAATGGCGGGAAACTGCAGGGGGACAGATCGAAACCCGCGGTCCGCAAACCCGATCCCACGGACCCTGTTCAGCCTTGTCCTAAGCGCCTCGAATGGATCCGCCTCATCACCCTGCACTATGAGACGGACCATGGCCTCCTCAAAGACGAAGAGACACAGTGGACCAACACCGGCGATCTCTACCCAACTCCGCATTGGGAAGAAGGAATGGACGAAGCGCATCCCATCTCCCACAACATGGATGAGAAAGTGGATCTCCAACTGACCTTCGAAGCGGGTCCGGAAGACGCCTGCGCGGAATCCGGCGACATTACCGGCATCGGCCCGGACGGCATCCAGTTCAACACCAAAACCACGATCGCCCCGGGCACGCTTTCCGTCCGCCTCACCTCGAACAGGAAGCTTCCACGCGAGGTGGCCGAATACTACCTCTCCATCGACTGGACGGTGAAGACGCCACCCGCTTCCTATAGCGGAAACACAGGCGGCTGGTGTTACCTGACCATGGACGATCCGCGTGAAGAAGGAGAGCCCGAGGACGGCGTCACTCGCAAGCGCATCAGCAAAGCCGTGACTCTCGTACAGGAAGCAAACTCCCTGCGCCCGCATTCCATCGTCAACTACCTGATGAAGCTGTTCCCCTTCTACGAACTGGCACGCAATCCGGTGGTGCCGAACGAAATCAAGCATCCCTCCTTCTTCAACAACAAGGGCGGCTCCTGGAATATGGCCGACTACATGGATCTCGGCGGAGAATGCCAGGCGATTGTGCGTTTCGTTCGCGGCATCCTGCTGCAGGTTGGCTGTCCCGGCAAGGCAGAGGCTGTGGTCGTCTGGGCTGATCCGAATGTGGAGAGTGGGACAAAGGCATTGGAAGCACCGCATGGCACGCTCACGCTGCATGGACGCAGAAAGCAGGTGAACGGAGTCAACTGGTACATCAGCCTGGCGGACCGCGATCCTGTATCAGTGGGGAGCAAATTCACTCCCGATGAAATGGGCATGAACAATTTCGAAGCCTGTCTCCGCTTCACGCACAGCGGCACAACGAAGTATTACGGAGGCGGCGCGGGCATCTACGACTCCCACGACGAAGTGATTCACGCCTTTCATGCGCTGGTCTGGCACAGCTTCGACTACGAGGGCAGCACCTTATACTACGTGATTCAGGAGATCGTGCAGCGCTACCGCTAAGGCGCGGGAACAGGAACACCATGATTGAAGCAGAACTGACCAGGCTCTGGATTGAGTCCCTCGCAGCCATCCCCACTGCGGACTGGCGTGCCGTGCCGGATATCGCCGCGCTGCCGCCCGCCGTGCGCGCGGATTCCTCGCTTTGGGCGGATCGCTTTTACACTCCGGAGGCCAATCCTCACGCGCGGCCATCGGATGTGCAGTGGAGCTACGCGCTTGCGGGAGAGGCAACGCCGGATGCGATTCGCTACATCTACCGCGTGGCGCCGTTTGATCTCGACACCATCGAAACCCGCGCCTTCGCCGCAGTGCGATTGAAGCTGCGTGCCCCCACCGCCGCCACGATTCAGGAAGCCGCGGAGCAGATTCTTCTGCCGCCGGAAAGCGGGAAGCCCTGGCAGTTCACCTTCCCGGAGGCGTTCACCGAGGGCTGCCGGTTTTCCACTAACCCTGCTTCTTCGCCGCTGGACATCGCCACGTGGGAGGATCTGGTGGAAGGCGGCATCCGCGCCGGAGCGCCCTATTTCCTGCGCTTCAAGAAGCATCTTCAGCGTGCCGGCTACCCGCATTTGCCCACCTGGTTCGATGCCGGATTCCGTGCGCGGGCGTAATGCCTGCCGGGTGATGCGCGAGGTATCATCTTTCGTGTGATCCGCCGCATCTACGTTCACAACTTTCGTTGCCTGGAGAATTTCGACCTTTCGCTCGCTGGTCACTCCTCCGCCCTGCTGATTGGAAAGAACGGGTCGGGGAAAACAACTGTGGGCAAAGCATTGGAAATCTTCCAACGAATCGCACGTGGAACGAATCGGGTGGGTGATTTGGTGAAGCCGTCGGACTTGAGCCGCGGCCGAGCGGACGCACCAGTGAGATTCACATTGGAAGTGGACATTGCGGGCAGGCTGTTCGATTTCACTCTGGCTTTGGAATTGCCGGATGGCTTTCGTGAGCTGAGAATCCTCGAAGAGGATCTCAAGTGCGAAGGAAAGACTGTCTACACGCGCCAGGGCTCTCAGGTTAGTTTGCCGAAGACGGAAGGGGATGCCCTCGCCAAATTCCACATTGACTGGCATCTCGTCGCGCTGCCGATTGTCCAAGAAGCATCGCAGGGGTCTCCCATACTCGTCCTGAAGCAGTGGCTGGCGCGCATGGTGATCGTGCAGCCGATTCCCCCTCTCATCAAAGGGGACTCAGAGGTGGAAACACTGGAGCCGGACAAGGAGTGCACAAAACTGGCAGCGTGGTTTGCGGGCCTCATGGCCTATTCGCCATCTGCCTACTCAAAAATCGACAACCTTCTTCGTCAAGTAATGCCTGACTTCAAAGACATACGCAACCCTCTTGTGGGCAAAGATGCACGAAGCCTGGAGATTCAATTTGCAAAGGAAGGCGCGGTGCTAAAGGTTCCTTTCGCGGATCTCTCTGATGGAGAGAAGTGCTTTCTCATAGGCGCCATGGTGACCGCGTCCGACCAATCCTATGGGCCATTGTTCTGCTTCTGGGATGAACCGGACAACTATCTGGCGCCGGATGAGATTGGCCACTTTATCATCGACATGCGCCATTGCTTTGGCTCCTCGGGGCAATGGCTGGCGACATCACACAATCCAGAGGCCATCACCAGGTTTGCAGACGAAAACACGTTTCTGCTGTATCGAAATAGCCACATGGAACCCACGATCGTTCGGCCTCTCAGCGATCTCGACATCAAAGGGGATCTCGCCGGCGCCCTCGTTCGCGGAGATGTCGTCCGGTGAGTGTCAATAAGTTGAGGCCGCATCTCTTCGTGCTGCCGGAAGACGATGCCGATCGTCAGTTAGCCAACGGATTCCACAAAGGATGCAATGAGATCCGCCAGATGCAGGTGCTACCAGTTGCAGACGGATGGAGAAAGGTCCTTGAAGAATTCAGCTCGACACATCTCCCCTAACTCAGCAAGGCATCTCCCGATGTACTGCAACGCGTGTTCCTGCTCGGCGTCCTAACCAACCCGGAAGACCTCAGGAAGCAACTCGGACAACCATTGGAAAGCATTGGTACCGGCCTTGCCGGGGAAAGCCGTGCGGGTACATCCGCGATGTGGTCGCACAAGCTCCTCGCCCACAATGAGAGCGAGTTGAAGCGGCTTCGCAAGCATAGCTCCGTCTTCTTCGGCCCTATCTAAAGAACAACCAACTGAACACCGCCCCCACCACGCACATCGACATCCCCCAAGCCAGCAGCTTGTTGAACAGCGATTTGCTTTCCACCCCATCAGCCACACCCGCTAAGCACAACGCCCCGATGGTCGACAGCGGCGACACATCCACCAGGTGCCCACCGACGTTCATCGACATCGCCACAGCCAGAGCACTCCCACCACCCAGCTTTTCCATCAGCGAGGGAATCGCCGGCAAGAACGCGGGCAGCACCACTCCCGACGTGCTGCTGTACACCGAGACAATGCCCGTGAGGAACGCCACCACCGCGGTCACTGTGGCCGGTGTCGATACCTTCGCCATTAGCCCCGCGAACAGTTCAATCCCCTGCGTCTTCTCCAGAATCCCGATCAGCACGGTCACGCCGCTCACCATCACCAGCGTGTTCCAGGGCATCTTGCGAATCGCCTCGGCATCGTTCGACGCGCGCGTTAACGCCAGTATCGCCGCGCAGGCGAATGCCGCCATCCCGATGTTCAACTTCGCCGCCAGCACCCCCACCACCAGCGCCGCAATCACCGCCATCGTGATCCAATGCTCGCGCGCGAACGGCGCCACGGCGTCGTCTTCGGCCCGTCCCGTGTCCTGGCGCCGCAATTGTGCGATCCCGCCAAACAGCAGGTAGCCCACCATCGCCACCGTGGCGTGCGCCGCGAAGTTACTGAACCAGTTGCCGAGCGCCACATTGTGCAACCCGATGCGGTCCATTAGCCCGTTGACAATGATCCCTGTTGGAGCAAACGGTGACAGCGACCCCGCGTTCGCTCCATTGCCCACCATGATCGCCATGAGAAACGCAGGAATGCGCATCCGCTCCGCGGTGGCCATCGCCGCCGGAGCCAGCAACGCTGCAGTGGCAATGTTCCCCGGCCCAATGGAAGCCAGCGCCGCGCCCAGCAGGAAGAACATCACCGGCAGTATGCCCGCATTGCCGCGGCACAGCCGGATGGCATGATGCGTCATCCGGTCGAGTGTTCCGTTCACCTGCGCCTGTGCGAACAGAAGCGTTACGCCACTCAACGTAAGAAACAAATCCACGGGAAACCCCGCCGCCACCTGCTTCACCTGCATACCGCCGAGGTACACGCCGATGATCCACGCCAAAGCAATCGAAACGATTCCCACGTTGATCTGTGTCACGCAACTCAGCAGCACGGCCAGCGCCAGCGCCGCTACGGACACCATGGCTAGATTCATGATTCGAGCAAGCTCGCAATCAGCAGCGCCGGGTGCTGCGCCATCACTTCAGCCAGTTCTTCCACCTGATGCCGGCACGATATGCCGGCGGCAATCAGCACCGCATCCGGCCCCATGCTGCGCGCGGCGGGCAACAGCCTGCGCTCCGCCATCGTCCTTGATACCTCATAGTGCTCCTTCGCATAACCGAACGAGCCTGCCATGCCACAACACCCAGCATCCAGATCCACCACCGAAGCTCCCGGCACGCGAGCCAGCAACGCTTTCGCCGGCGCCAGCATCCCCATCGACTTCTGATGACAATGCCCGTGCAGCAGGATCTTCTTCGGGCCACCCTTCAGCCGTAACTTCGCGCCCATTTCCTGCTCGACGAACTCTTCCCACAACCGGCAAGCAGCCGCCACTTCCCGCGCCTTGCGCTGTTCTTCACCGCGCAACAGGCTCGGCGCGTCTTCCTTCATCGCCGAAAGACAGCTCGGCTCACAAAACAAAAACTGCCGCTTCTGTTCCAGCAGTGGATGCAGCAATTCCGTATTGCGCCGCGCCTTCGTACGGGCCTCGTCCAGCAATCCCTGCGAGATCAGCGGCCGTCCACAGCAGACATTCGGAGCGAGCCCCACTGAGTATCCGCCCGACTCTACAACCTTCACCGCCGCTTCGCCCACTTCCGGATGGTAGTAATTCGTGAACGTATCGGCGAACAGCAGGATCTGCCCTTCCGTGCGCAGCAGTCTCTGCCGCAGGGGCCGTGAATTCCACTTCGGAGGAGTGCGCCGCTTGTCGATGCCCACGTAATGGGAATTGAACCACCGCGCCACAGACCCGCGCGCCAGCCAGTTCGCGATTGGAGCGAAGCTGCTGCCCCAAGCCGCCATTTCCGAGACATGCCCCAGCACCTTCGCCTTCAACGGCACTCCGTGCCGTGAATAGTAGTCCGCCAGAAACTCGCTCTTGAAGCGAGCGACATCCACGCCCACCGGACACTCCGCCTTGCAGGCACGGCACTCCAGGCACAGATCGAGCACCTGCTTCACACCCTCATCGCCAAGCCCCGCCTCGCCCAGCCGCCCCGCCATCGCCATGCGCAGCACATTGGCGCGTCCGCGCGTGGTGTGCATTTCATCCCGCGTCGCCATGTACGACGGGCACATCGTCCCATCCAACTTCTTGCGGCATGCGCCCACGCCGCTGCACATCTCCACGGCTCCGCCCATCCCGCCGTAGTCCGAATAATCGAAATACGTTTTGGGATTCGGAGTCTTGTAGCCCGCACCGAAGCGCAGGTTCTGAGTCAGCGGCGGCGAATCGACAATCTTGCCGGGGTTGAACAGCCCCGCCGGATCGAAGGTCTGCTTGATCGTGCGGAAGGCCTCATACAACACCGGCCCGAACATCTTCTTGAGAAACGGACTGCGCACGTAGCCATCTCCATGCTCGGCCGAAAGCGCGCCTCCAAACTCCAGCACCAGGTCCGCCACTTCATTGGCAATTGCTTCAAACTTGCGAATCCCGGCCTCGGTCTTCATGTTCACCACGGGACGCACATGCAGGCAACCCACCGAGGCATGGGCATAGACGCCAGCCGAGGTCTCATGCTTTCGAATGATCCCCAGGAAGCGATCGATGTAATCGCGCAAGACGGACGGATCCACCGCCGTGTCCTCGACGAAGGACACCGACTTCGCGTCTTCCTTCATCGCCATCGACAAGCCCAGCGCCGCTTCGCGCACACTCCAGATCCGCGCCTGCGCCGGCAGATCCATTGCGTAGAAGAAGTGCGTCCCTACACCGTGTTCGCGCACATCCTGTTCCACTGCTTCCATTCGAGGCCGCAACGCTTCCGCGGTATCCGAATAGAACTCCACGCACAGCAGCGCTCCCGGATCGCCCTGAATGAAGGTGCGCCGCACCTTATCCAACGCCGGGTTCGAACGCGTGTGGTCAAGGATGAACTTATCCATTACCTCGACAGCCGATGGCTTGTGCCGCAGAATCACCGGAGTCGCACCCAGCGCATCCAGCAGGGTGTCGAATTCAATCGCCAGCACCGACTTGTGCTTCGGCAGCGGCACCAGCTTGATCTTCGCCTCCAGCACGATGCCCAGCGTGCCTTCCGATCCGACCATCAGCTTGGCCAGATTCATGGGCCGGTCCGGGTCCACAAACTCATCGAGGTTGTAACCGCCGACGCGGCGCATTACTTTCGGAAAGCGCTTCCGCACTTCCTCCGCATGCGTGGCGCCCAGTTGCCGCACCGCGCGGTAGCATTCCGATTCGAACGTGCCGCCGGCGCACTTCTCATCCAACTCCGCACCGCTGAGCGGCCGGAACTCGGTGATGGTCCCATCGGACAGCATCACTTTCTGTTCCAGCACATGATCGATGGTCTTGCCGTAGAGCACGCTGCGAGCACCGGAGGAATTGTTCGCCATCATGCCGCCCACCGTGGCCCGGCTGGCAGTGGAGATATCGGGGGCGAAGCGCACATTGTAGGGCTTCAACAGCGCGTTCAATTCATCCAATACGATCCCCGGCTCCACGCGAGCCCAGCCCTGCTCCACATTCACTTCCAGCAGGCGGTTCACGTACTTCGAAATATCCACCTGCACGCCTTCGCCGATCGCCTGGCCCGCCTGCGAAGTGCCCCCGCCGCGAAGAGTCACCGGACAGCCGAACTTGCGGCACAGGTTCACCACTCGCACCACGTCATCCTGCGATTTGGGAATCACCACGCCCAGCGGCTCAATCTGATAGACGCTGGCATCGGTGGAGTAAAGTGCCCGCGACACTTTGTCGAACCGGACCTCGCCCTGCACCTCCGCCTCTAACGCCGCCCGCAGCGCCTCGTGATCCACCCGTGCCGGTTCAATGGAAACCAGGTTCATTCTACTGCCCGCAGCGCGGCAAATCCCGCGCGCAACCGTTCCAATCCACGCTGCAACGTATCGCCTCCGGTGGCAAACGAAACGCGCAACGTTCCTTCGCCGCTCGGGCCATACGCCGATCCATGTGCAACCACAACTCCATGATCCCGCATCAGCGCGCGCCGTACATCGTTTGATGGAGTGCCCAGCGCCCGCACATCCGCCATGGCGAAGAAGCCGCCTTCCGGGGCCAGCATCCGGCACCCGGCAACGCCATCCAGCGCCCGCAGCACAGCCGTGCGCCGCGAGGCATATTCATCGCGCATCGCGGCAACGCAATCCTGCGACGCCGTCAGTGCCTCCGTACAGGCATCCTGTACGAAGGTTGCCGGCCCGCGGCTCGATTGCTGCAAGACCAGAAACATCGCCTGCGTGATCGCCGGCGGCGCGGCGCAATAGCCGGCCCGCCAGCCCGTCATCGCATAGGTCTTCGAAAAGCTGTTCACCACAATTGTGCGCTCGCGCACTTCGGCCGACAACGTTGCGGGCGACAGGTGCTGATGCCCTTCATAGGTGATTGCCTCGTAGATTTCGTCGCTCACCAGAACCAGCCCGCGGCGCAGTACCACATCCGCAATGCGTTCCAGTTCCGCGCGCGAGAACACCGTGCCCGTAGGATTCCACGGCGTATTCAACAGCAGCATCCGAGTCCGAGGCCCACAGGCAGCGTCGATCGCCTCCGCATCCAGCACGAAGCGGCCACCGGCAATCCTTGCCGGAACGGCACGCACCACACCTCCAGCTAAGAGCACCGGCGAATAGTAGGCATCGTACACCGGCTCCGGCAGCAGCACTTCATCGCCCGGATTCAGCACCGCGGTCAACGCCGCATGAATCCCGAACGTCGCGCCCGTGGTCACCAGAATCTCGCTGGCGGGATCGTAGCGCAGCCCGTTATCGCGCTCCAGTTTCAGCCGGACCGCTTCGCGTAACCGCGGCTCGCCGCGATTGTCCGGATACGAAGTCCGCCCGTCGCGCAAGGCCTTCTGCGCCGCCTCCACGATATGCGCCGGAGTGCGAAAATCAGGTTCGCCGCGCATCAGCGAAATGAGGCTTTTCCCCTCCGCCTGCAGCGCGCGCACCTCCGCCAGAATCGAGTTCACGGCTGTGGGCCGGAGCTGTCCAATGCGTGCGGAAGGTTCGATAGCAGCCATTCGAGAGACCAACGCCTTATGGTATATCATCGAACGACAAGCACACATGAAACTGATCGTATTGGATGGCTACTGTTTGAACCCCGGCGACTTGAGTTGGGATGCCCTGCGTGAGATTGTCGATGTGGAAGTGCATGACCGCACCGCCGCGGCAGACATCCTGCCGCGAATCGGCAACGCCGAACTGGTGATGACGAACAAAACCCCGCTCGACGCAGCCACCCAGGCGGCCTCGCCCAATCTCAAATACATCGGCGTTCTCGCCACCGGCTACAACATCGTCGATGTTGCCTCCGCCGAACAGAAAGGCATCGTTGTATCGAACATCCCCACCTACGGCACAGCCTCAGTGGCTCAGCACGCCTTCGCGCTGCTGCTCGAGCTCTGCCACCATGTAGGCGCGCACAGCGAAGCGGTGCGCAACAACGAGTGGACCACCAACCCCGACTGGTGCTTCTGGAAAACTCCGCTCATGGAACTCGCGGGTAAAACCATGGGCGTCGTCGGCTTCGGCCGCATCGGGCGCCAGACAGCGAAAATCGCCGATGCCATGGGAATGAAGGTCCTCGCTAACGATACCTATCAAGGCAACGCCCCCGGTTACGAAGGCTTCCGCTGGGCTTCCATCGATGAAGTACTCGCCGAGTCGGATGTCATCAGCCTCCATTGCCCGCTCACTGCCGACAACAAACACATCATCAACGCCGAGCGGCTCCGCCGCATGAAACCAGGCGCTTTCCTGCTCAACACCTCACGCGGCCCGCTCATCAATGATCAGGACCTCGCCGACGCCCTCAATGCAGGTGTGATCGCCGGAGCCGGCCTCGACGTCCTCTCCGTCGAACCGCCTGTTAACGGCAATCCGCTGTTCTCCGCGAAGAACTGCATCGTCACGCCGCATATTGCCTGGGCGACGAAAGAAGCGCGCTCGCGCCTTATGGATATCGCGGTCAGCAACGTAAAGGCGTTCCTCGCCGGCGCACCACAAAACGTGGTCAGCTAATCCGCCGTACACCTACAATATCCTTGTGTCCAACAATCTGAAAATCGCCATCCTCGGCACCGGCAACATGGGCGGCGCCCTGCTCGGCGGCATCCTCAAAGTAGGTGTTGTCACCAAAGACAACGTCATCGCCACGGTCAAATCCCAGGAAAAGGCCAACGAACTCCGCGACAAATACGGCTGCACCGTACTCGCCGGAGGCAATCGCACCGCCGCTCAGCAAGCGGACCTGATCATCCTCGCCACCAAACCCCACATCGTTCCCAAAGTGGTTGACGAAATCCGCGACATTCTGCGTCCCGATCAAATCCTCGTCTCCCTGGCCGCCGCGCTTCCCATGTCCGTCATCGAGAAGCGGCTTCCGCACGCGATGCCTGTTTTCCGCGCGATGCCCAACATTCCCGTGCTGGTGGAAGAAGGCGCAACGGCTATCTGCTCGAACGCGCAGGCGCTCCCCGAACATCAGATTCTGGTCGATCGCATCTTCCGCGCCGTGGGCGTCGTCTGCACAGTCGAAGAAGACATGATGGACGCAGTCACCGCGCTCTCCGGCAGCGGCCCCGCCTACGTCTATATGGTGATCGAAGCATTCATCGCCGGCGGCGTGAAGATGGGTCTGTCTCGCGAAATCTCCACACGCCTAGCCGAACAAACGGTGCTCGGCGCCGCCAAGCATGTCCGCCAATCGCTGGCCCACCCCGCCGTATTGCGCGATGAAGTCACCACACCGGGCGGCACCACCATCGTCGCCATCCATGAACTCGAGCGCCACGGTCTGCGCTCCATGCTGATCTCCGCTATCGAAACGGCCACCAAACACGCCAAGGAACGCAGCCAGGTGCTCGCCCGTAAATTAGACCAGGCATAAAACAACCGGATTTGGTAGCATTTGAGGCTATGCTCATTGTTGCAGCAGTCCTCGCTATCTTCGTGTACGGGATGATCGCCGCCATGCTCGGCACGATTCTCCCCGACCTCTCCAAGAAATTCAGCCTTTCGCCGAAGCAAAACGGCAGCATCGCCATGGCCCAGGCGGTCGGCCTCATGATTGGTTCGTTTTTCGGCGGCCCGCTGATGGATCTGCAAGGCTGGAAAACCGGCCTCCTCCTCGGCCTCGGGCTCATTGCCATCGCGCTCCTCGGTCTGCGGGCAGCCAGCGGCTACAGCATGATCGCCGGACTGATGATGATCCTCGGCATCGGTGGCGGCGCCGTGGTCGTCGGCGCCAACGGCCTGCCCCCGCACATCAAGATGGAAGCGCTCTCCACCGCCGGAGTGTTCAACGTCCTCAACCTGTTCTTCGGGCTTGGCGGACTGGTGACCCCGCTGGTCGCCGCCAAGATTTTCCAGAACAATTCGAGCAAACTGCTGGTCTTCGCCGTGAGCACGGTAGCCGTTGCCCTCGGCGTGAGCGCCATCACCGAAATGCCCGGCGCCAGCGGCCAGGTGGCCTTCGATTCCTCGCAGGTCGGCTCGCTCATCGGCAACACCTCGCTCATCCTGCTCTCGCTCACACTGTTCGTTTACGTCGCCTGCGAAGTCGGCGTATGGAACTGGCTGGTCCGCCACCTCATCGCCCAGGGCGTTCCGGAATCGAAAGCGCTCACCATCCTCTCGCTCGGCTTTGCGCTCGGCCTGCTGCTCGGCCGCGTCGCCGTTTCACCGATTCTCAGCAGCGTTTCTCCGGAGCGCGTTCTGGCGGGCTCCGCGGCACTGATGGCCGTCACCACGTTCCTGATGCTGCAGAGCGCGAATCCTGGTATGGCGCAAATTCTCGTCTTCCTGGCAGGCATCGCCATGGCCCCGGTGTTCCCCACCACGCTCGCCGTGGTCGGCGCGCGGTTCACGAACATGGCTGCCACCGCCACCGGCATCGCAGTCACAGCCGGCTGGTTCGGACTTGTCGTCAGCTCGCCCATCATCGGCGGCATCGCCGGCGACGATCCCAAGGGCTTGAAGAAAGCACTGCTCCTGTTGCCCGCCGCGTCCATCGTGATGCTGGTGGTCTGCCTCGCGCTATAGCTTATGAAACGCCGCGAGTTCCTCCAGTCCATCGGGGCGTTCGCATTCCAGCCAAAACAGAAACCGAACGTTCTGTTTTTGTCCGTGGATGACATGAACGATTGGGTCGGATGCCTCGGCGGATACCCCGGCGTCAAGACTCCGAACATCGACCGTTTGGCCAAGCGAGGCGCGCTGTTCTCCAACGCACATTGCGCCTCGCCGCTGTGCAATCCTTCGCGCACGGCACTCTTTACGGGCATGCGCCCCGATACTACCGGTGTCTACGGCAACGATCAGTGGTGGCGTCCCGCGCATCCCGATTACGTCACGCTGCCCATGTACCTGCGCAGGCATGGCTACACGGCCGCGGGTGCGGGCAAGGTCTTCCATCACACTTCGGGCTTCAATCCTCCCGATCAGTGGGATGAATTCCAGCTCCAGGAATTCGACGATCCGTGGTGGCGCCGTCCCGAATGGTATCCGTGGGTAAAGAAGGTTCCCAATCCGCCCGGGCATCCCTACAACGGCATTCAGAACTTCCAGGGCGAGTTCGATTGGGGCGTGCTCCCGCGCAAGGACGAAGAATACGGCGACATGAAAGCCGTGCGCTTCGCCGGCGACTTCTTCCAACGCCGGCATACGAAGCCGTTCTTCCTCGCCATCGGCCTGTGGCATCCCCACATCCCGATGTTCGCGCCGCAAAAGTACTTCGATATGTACCCGGATCCCAAGGTTCCCGAAGTACCCGAAAACGACCTCGACGATCTTCCGCCCATCGCCAAGAAATTCGCCGCCGCACGGCGCAATGAGCACGAACGTATCGTCAAAGAGGGCAAGTGGCGCGACGCTGTCCGAGCCTACCTCGCCGCCATCAGCTTTGCCGACGCGATGATCGGCATGGTGCTCGACTCGCTGGAAAAATCGCCGTACGGCAAGAACACCGTCATCGTGTTCTGGTCTGACAACGGCTGGCACCTCGGCGAAAAGCTGCACTGGCACAAATCCACGCTCTGGGAGCGTGCCACTCACGTACCGCTTATCATCGCCGGCCCCGGCGTCAACTCCGCGGGCACCACCCGCAAGCAGTCCGTCAGCCTGCTCGATCTCTACCCCACCATCCTCGAACTCTGCGGCCTGCCTGCGAAGAAAGAAAACGAAGGCGAATCCCTGGCGCCAGTGCTGAAGAATGCCAGCGCCAAACATCGCCCCGCCGTTTCCACCTTCAACCCCGGCAACCACATGGTGCGCACAGACCGCTGGCGCTACATCCGCTACAGCGACGGCACTGAAGAACTGTACGACGACATCGCCGACCGCAACGAATACCGCAACATCGCCGGCGATCCCCAGCACGCGAAGCTGAAAGCTGAACTCGCGCAGTATTTCCCGAAGACGAGCGTGCCCCCAGTGCCCGAACGCACCGACTACGACTTCGATTTCCAGACCCACACCTGGAAACGCAAATAAACTGGAGATAGATGTATCGCACGGCCGTACTCGTTCTCTGTTTCACCGCCTACGCGCAGGAGTGGCCCCAATGGCGCGGCCCTGCGCGCACCGGCCTCGTCACCGGCTTCGTGGCCCCACAATCCTGGCCGAAGCAACTCGCCACGGAGTGGACCGCACCCATCGGGGCAGGACTGTCTTCTCCCGTAGTCTCCGCGCAAGCCGTCTTCGTGCACAGCCGCCAAGGCGAGCAGGAAGTCACGCAAGCCTTCTCCCGCGCCACCGGCAAGGAACTATGGAAAGCCTCCAACCGCGCGCCCTTCCGCCCCAATCAATACGCCACGCAAATGGGCCTCGGCCCCAACTCCTCGCCGGTCTACTTTCAGGACCTTGTCATCACGCTCGGCATTACCGGCATCCTCACCTGCCACGACGCCAAGACCGGCGCCGTCAAATGGCGCAAGGACTATTCGAACCGCGTCGACAGCCAGAATAATTTCACCGGCACCGCCATGTCCCCCATGATCGAAGCGGGCCTGCTGCTGGTCCACATCGGCGACGATCGCGGCGGCACGCTGATGGCGATTCAGCCCGCCAGCGGCATCATCCAGTGGCATTGGGACGGCGACGGCCCCAGCTACGCCTCACCGGTAGTCACCGACATCGGCGGCCAGCGCCAGATTGTCACCCTCGCCCTGAGGCACGCCGCGGGACTCGATGCCCGCACCGGCGCCTTGCTCTGGAAATATCCCTTCGTCGATCAATACAACGAGAACATCGTCACTCCGGTCATCGCCGGCAATCGCGTCATCTACTCCGGCGTGCGCAAGGGCACCTTTGCCCTCGATATCACGAAGCAAGGCGCGCAGTGGTCCGCAAAACTGGCTTGGGAAAACCCCGAATACTCCATGTACATGAGTTCGCCCATCGTCGATGGAGACCACCTCTACGGCATGACCAACAAGCGCAAAGGCAGCGTCTTCTGCATGGACGTGAAGACCGGCAAAGTGCTCTGGTCCACTCCGGGCCGCGAAGGCACGAACATGTCGCTGCTCTCCGCCGCCAATCTTCTCTTCCTGCTCAACGACACAGGCGACCTCAAGATCGTCCGCCGCACACCCGCCAAATACGAGTCCGTTGCCGAGTACAAACTCACTGAGGAAGCCACCTGGGCTCAGCCTGTGCTGCTCGGCAAGAACCTGCTGGTCAGGGATGCGAAGACACTGCGGATGTACCGGCTGCCATAGCCAGCGCGCCTGCCGAGGGCGCCACTCCGAACACGTGGCTCGCGTCGCCGCCATAAAACAAATCCACCAGCCCTTGTTTCACCCGCGCCAGCTCATCGCGCCGGGCGAAGACAATCGCGCAGCCGCCAAATCCCGCCCCGGTCAATCGCGCCCCTAGCGCTCCAGCCTGCAACGCGCACTCCGTCAGCCGGTCCAACTCGGTGCAGCTCACCTGCAGGCCGTCGCGCAAGCTGCCATGCCCTTCGTTCAGGATCCGCCCGAACGCCGCCGCATCGCCCGCTTCCATCGCGCCAATCGCTTCCCGCACACGCCGAGCTTCGCTCACCACATGCAGGAAGCAGCGCTGCTCCAGCGGATCGCTCAGCCGCGAAGCCAATGTCTCATCCGTCACATCGGCATAGCGGGCAAACCCCAGCGCCTGCAAGGCACGCTGCCCGGCGAACCGCCGCTGATTGTACTCCTCGCGCACGGCACTCGATTTCTCCGCCGTCCGCAGCGAATGTGCGCAAAGAAATCCCCAATCGGCCGGAATCCGAATCGGCCGCACATGAAACGGATCGAAGTGAATCTCCAGCGCGCACCCCTCTTCCCCCGCAAGCGAACTGGCGTGATCCATCCCGCCGCCCCGCGTACCGACATACTGCTCGCCATCGGGCAGTATCTCCATCAACTCCTCCAGCGAGGCAGCAATCCCATTGGCCCGCAGCAGCGCCAGCGTAAACGCCACCAGCAGCGCCGATGAGGAAGACAATCCCGCGGCAGGAGGAATGTTCCCCGTCACCTCCGCATCAATCCCGCGATGCACGCCCCAGCGCAGCGCCACGGCCTGGGCCGCGGCCTTCAGGTAGTTGCCCCAATCCCCCGCCGGGTACGGCTCAATCCCGTTCGTCCACTCAAACGAACGCGGCGCAAATCCATCCAAACTCACCGCCGAAATGCGCGTATCCGTCGAAACCCGGAATCGCACGGTGACACGCTGCCCAATCGCCATCGGCAACACGGGTAACAAATGGTAGTCAATATGTTCGCCGATCAGGTTCACTCTGCCCGGCGCGCTCACAGTCTGCATCACGGTCAAGTGTACCGCCCTGCCAGCCTCGGTATCCTAAAATCAATGCGAGAAACACCCGTTCTCACGCCCCAGGAACTCGCCCGCATCGATGCTTACTTCCGCGCGGCGAACTATCTTTCCGTTGGACAGATCTACCTCCGGGGCAATCCACTTCTCCAGAAACCACTCACTCCTACCCACATCAAACCGCGTCTGCTGGGCCACTGGGGCACTACCCCCGGACTCAACTTCATCTACGCCCACGCCAACCGCGTCATCAACAAATACGACCTCAACATGATCTACATCGCCGGCCCCGGCCACGGCGGTCCCGCGCTCGTCGCCAACACCTACCTCGAAGGCTCCTACACCGAAACCTACCCCAACATCTCCCTCGACACCGAAGGCATCGAACGCCTGTTCACGCAGTTCTCCTACCCCGGCGGCATCCCCAGCCACGCCGCGCCGGAAACGCCCGGCTCCATCCACGAAGGCGGCGAACTCGGCTACGCCCTGGTACATGCCTACGGAGCGGTCTTCGATAACCCCAGCCTCATCGCACTCACCGTCGTCGGCGATGGCGAAGCCGAAACCGGACCGCTCGCCGCAAGCTGGCATTCCAACAAATTCCTCAATCCCGCGCGCGATGGCGCCGTTCTCCCCATCCTTCATTTGAACGGCTATAAGATCTCCAATCCCACCGTCCTTGCCCGCATCGCCCGCGAAGAACTGGTCGATCTGATGCGCGGCTACGGCTATGTGCCCACGTTCGTTGAAGGCGCCGATCCGCTCGTCCTCCACGATGTAATGGCCGAGGCCATGGATGCAGCCGTGGAACGCATCCGCCACATCCAGAGCGAAGCACGCGGCAGCAGTTCGCCCAGCCGCCCTTACTGGCCAATGATCGTCCTCGTTACGCCTAAAGGCTGGACTGGCCCTAAGGAAGTGGAAGGTCTCCCGGTGGAAGGCACGTTCCGCTCGCACCAGGTGCCGCTCAATGGCGTGCGCCGCAGTCCCGAACACCTGCGCCTGCTGGAACAGTGGATGAAAAGCTATCGTCCCGAAGAACTCTTCGACAACACCGGCCGCCTGATGCCCGATATCGCGGAACTCGCGCCCAAAGGTCCACGCCGGATGGGCGCCAACCCGCACGCCAACGGAGGCATCCTCCTCCGTGATCTGCGCATGCCAAACTTCCGCGAATATGCCGTCGATGTCCCCTCCCCGGGCGCTGTCGATGGCGAAGCGACACGCGTGCTTGGCTCCATGCTGCGCGACATCATGAAGGCCAACTCGGAGAACTTCCGCATCTTCGGCCCTGATGAAACTGCGTCCAACCGCCTCAGCGACGTTTTCGACGCCACTGACCGTACATGGATGGCCACCATCGATCCGAACGACGATCATCTCTCCGCCGACGGCCGCGTCATGGAGGTGCTCAGCGAACATCTCTGCCAGGGTTGGCTGGAGGGCTATCTGCTCACGGGGCGTCACGGGTTCTTCTCCTGCTACGAAGCCTTCATTCACATCGTCGACTCGATGTTCAACCAGCACGCCAAGTGGCTCAAGGTCACTCGGCACCTCGATTGGCGCCGGCCCATCGGCTCACTCAACTATCTGCTGACCTCGCACGTCTGGCGTCAGGATCACAACGGATTCTCGCATCAGGATCCCGGCTTCCTCGATCATGTGGTCAACAAGAAGGCCGAAGTGGTGCGCGTCTACCTGCCCCCCGACGCCAACTGTCTCCTTTCGGTGGCCGATCACTGCCTGCGCAGCCGCAACTACGTCAACGTCATCGTCGCCGGTAAGCAACCCGCGCCGCAGTGGCTCAGCATGGATGCCGCCGCCGAGCATTGCGCCCAAGGCGCCAGCATCTGGCAATGGGCCAGCAACGACGAAGGGCAGGAGCCGGATGTCGTCATGGCCTGTTGCGGCGACGTGCCCACGCTCGAAACGCTCGCCGCTGTAAGCTTCCTGCGCCAGCGGGTGCCTACGCTCCGCATCCGCGTCGTGAACGTCGTCAATCTGATGACGCTGCAGCCGCAGTCGGAGCATCCCAACGGACTCTCCGACGCCGACTTCGATTCGCTGTTCACTCTCGACAAGCCAATCGTTTTCGCCTTCCATGGCTACCCATGGCTCATTCACCGGCTCACCTACCGCCGCAACAATCATCACAACCTGCATGTGCGCGGCTACAAGGAGGAAGGCACCACCACCACACCCTTCGACATGGCAGTGCTCAACCAGATCGACCGCTTTCATCTGGCCACCGATGTGATTGATCGCGTCCCGCGCCTCATCGCCGTCGCCGCGCATCTTCGCCAGGAGTTGCGCAATCTGCTCATCCGTCACAAGCACTACATCGAGGCGCGCGGCGAAGACATGCCCGAAATCACCGATTGGCGCTGGCACATCCCGTCATAGCGTGTCTCGTTCTACTTCAGCCACGCCGCCAGCGCCCGCGGCCAGTTCTCCGACGTCTTGCCCGATTGCTTCATTCCAAACCCGTGTCCGCCGCCGGAGTAAACATGCAATTCGGCCGAAATTTTTGCTTTCTTAAGCGCCAGATAGAACGGCACGGAATTGTCCGCCGGCGCCAGCCGGTCATCGTCGGCATGCACCAGAAATGTGCGCGGAGTCTCCTCCGTCACTCGCAACTCCCGCGGCAAGGCCGGATACACCAGCACGAGAAAATTGGGCCGTGTGGCGGCTGAAGCGGACATGCCCACCATCGCCGCTAAATGCCCGCCCGCCGAGAAGCCCATCATCCCGATCGCATCGGGGCGAATGTTCCACTGCGCGGCATGCTTGCGCGTCACTTCCATCGCCAACTCCGCATCCGCAATCGGCGCTTTCGCCGTCGCCAGCGCCGCATCGAATCCATCCCGCGAGCCATTCATGTTTCCCGGCAGCCGGTACTTCAACACAATCCCCGCCACACCAATCGAATTCAGAAACCGTGCAATATCGTGGCCTTCTTTGTCGATCGCCAGGCGGGCGTACCCGCCGCCCGGGCAGATCACAATCCCCACACCAGTAGCTTTTTCCTTGGGAGGGAGGTACACGGTCAACGTTGGCTCAGAAACGTTCGAAACAGCCCGGTCGTTTACTCCACCCGTGCCGCGCTGCTCCACTTTCTCCGGCCCGGCGCCTGCAACCGGAGGCCGCAAGGAAACCGTCTGCTGGGCCAGAACAGGCACAGCCGCCAATATCCACAAGAATCGCTTCATGGCTTACACCTTCTGGACACGCCGCAGCGTGTAGATTTCCGGATGCACCTGTCCCGTTTCCAGGCGCTTCCAATCATCGTTCACATGGATGATCTTGCCGCTGATATGATTGGAGCGTTCCGAAGCCAAAAACATGGCAAGCTGAATCTGTTTTTCGGGCGAAACGCCACCCGTCAGCCGCACCTGGTGCGCATCCTGGCGCTCTTTCCATCCGGCGCGATCCCCGGCGCGCAGAATTTCGTCGGTCATTGACGTATAGGTGCCACCCGGAGCCATCGCGTTCACCTGGACATTGTGTTCGCGTACTTCCTCGGCCACCGATTCCACAAAACGCACTAGCGCCGCCTTCGATGCGGCATAGGCGGAAAAATTCGGCCTCGCGCTGATCGCCCCGCCTCCGCTCAGCACAATCACTTTGCCGCGCCGCTTTTCCACCATATGCGGCAGAGCGGCCCGGCACACATGCATTGGCCCCATCAGATTCGTCTCAATGGTTTCCGCCCACACCTTGGGCGCACACTCATACACCGGCCCGATGGGACCCTGCATGCCGGCAGCGCAAATCGCAATGTGCACCTCGCCGTAATGTGACCGAGCGCGTTCTACCGCCGCATGTACCTGCTCGTAGTCCCTGACATCGGCCTTAATGCGCAGCGCGCTGCCTCCGGCGTGTTCAATCTCCAAATCGGCCAGATCCAGTTCTGCTTTGGAACGAGCCACCAAGGCGACTCGTGCGCCAGCGGCCGCGAACCCGATGGCCAGCCGTTTGCCGATTCCTCGGCCCGCACCGGTGATGAACACACAGCGATCCTGTAATGAGCGCAACTTGGGTCCCAGCCTCCACCATAAGGTAGTGCAATTCACGCGGTGCGTGTCAAGGGGTCTTCGAAGCTTTGTTACGCTTTTGCCGCCAGAAGCAGTTTGTCGGCGCGATCGAGCAATTGTTGCGCACCATCTCCCACACGAAATTCCGCCAAGCCCGTGTAGGTGATGACCTCCACCGATGGCCCGGCGTTCTTATCACCCAGTTCGTATCGTCCGTTCAATTTGCCATGGATCTGCCTGGCCCTCGGAATGACAATGTGCATCGGGCAATCCACCAGAACCAGGAAGCGATCATTCTTCCAGCGGCCCGCCAAGTCGCCTTCACGGATGGCGGATGCAAGGCGTTTGGCGAGTTGCCGGAGCAATTCATCGCCCGCTTCAAAACCGTGCCGGTCATTCACGGCCTTGAAACGCTTGATGTCGAAGAGCAGGATGCAGAACGGCTGAGCGCTCTCAATTCTCTCCTGCAACGCGACTTCAATCCCCTGGCGATTGCGCAATCCGGTAAGCGGGTCTTCCAGGGCTTTCTCTTCGGCGCTGGCGGCGCGTTTGCGCAACGTTACCAGTTCCGAATGCAATTGCCCGATGACCATCGCGTTGTCGCGCGCCATGGCATGCATGCACTCGTTCATGTGCTGCACCTCGCGGCGCAAATGCACACGTACCTCCTGCAGATCGCCCATGGCCGCGATGCGTTCCATCTCCGAGGTAAACCGATTCCATTCCTCCCCACTGCCGTCAGACTGGTTTTGCAGGGATTCCGTTGCCGAAGTCGCAAGGCGGAGGATTTCGCGAATGTCTTTTGCCAGCGATTCGTATTCGGCACTGGCATCGGCGCCAAACTTCGCCACACGCGCCTGCAGCCGCCGCCGCGACTTCTCCACTTCTGCAACTGTCATGTCCGGTTGCACTTCCTCGGCAATGCTGCGGAACTCGGGGGAATGGCGGTCGATGAGCGGCGGACAAACTCTTAACATATGCTCACAGATCGCTTCCACGGCAGTTGCATAAGCCCCGATCGCTTCCATCGCCAATTCGTCTTTTCGCTTCAGTTCCTGCCGAAGCTGAGCCTCATCGTTGGTGCGAAGAATGGAGATCATGTTCCCTCTTTACTCATCGGCGGGATACGGTATAATTTTTTCCGATAAGCATGAGCAAAGAGGACAGCATCGAAGTAACGGGTACCGTTGTCGAGAAGTTTCCCAGCGGTCTCTTTAGTGTGCAACTGGATCAGGAACGCCTGGTGCTCGCGCACCTCGCAGGCAAGCTCCGCCGCAATCGTATCCGCGTCCTGGCCGGTGACCGCGTCACCATTGAGATGTCCCCTTACGACTTGACAAAGGGCCGCATCACTTACCGCCACAAGTAGTGCTATCTACTCCACCCGGTAGATGTAGATCGATCCGCCGATGATCGCCTCCGGTTTGCGTTCCCGAAAACGCGCGAAGTAATCCCTGTATCCCTCGCCGAATAGCTGCCCGGTGAGGAAAGTCGCACTCACCGCATAGAGTCCGGGCTCAGGCTCGTAAACATGCCCTTTGACGTGCTGTGGCGTCCAGGGCGCGGCTTGCACCTCCAGCCGCTCTTCCCGAAGTTGTTGCCAGGCGTTGTCATTGCCGAAGTAGAACAGGTTGAGTTTTTCGACTTTGTTCTTGTCCATGTACGCGCGCAGCGCATGCAGCCCCTGTCCCCAGTCCAGATTGCTATCGGAAAGGTAACGCAGCCCGTTTTCCATCCCGCCCGCCCACAGGTTGAAGTAAGGGATGTAGTCCGGATAGCGCATTCCCGTACGCATGGCCTGCCAAACCAGAAGGCCCAGCACCACGGCGTGCCCCCAACGCCGCTCGAGCAGCCACCCGATCCCGCGCGCCGCCGACATCCAGGTGCAGACCAGCGCCGGCATCACCAGCCGGATGCCCAGTTGCAACGATGAAAGCGAAGCCAACCCCACATACAGTGCCGACGGCAGCAGCCAGTAGACATCGGCTGCCGTGCGGCTGCGGAACCAACGCACAACCCCATAGGAGGTACCTGCCAAGACCAGGATCTGTATCGCAACGGGCACCTTCAATGCCCAGGCAACCAGAAAATACAACGGGTGGCCGTGCGGGTACACGTGACCCAGCAGATACACGCCCACTCCACCGGCATTCGAGTGCAGCACCGACGCCACGCCGTGCCAGAACATGCGCGGCAGGGGAAGGTAGCGCAGCACGGCAACGACCGCAGTAAAGTGCCAGGGAAGGTGCATCTGTTTGATCGCGGCCCATTCAGCCCTGGGCAGCGCGGTGATCCTGCCGGGCCACACGGCCAGGATCATCACATACACCACCAGAAACAGGATGCCAAGGCTCTGCAGGCAGCGCTTCCTGCCGAGTTGCCGGCGCCAGGCCACCCACACCAGGAACAACGGCGCCACCGCAGCAAACAGCAGCATCGACAGCTTGGTGAGCAAGGCAAAGCCAACGCCCGCCGCAAAGCGCAACAGCGTCCCACGATCCGGCTGCTGCGCGTAGCGCCATGCCGTATAGCAGGCGAGCAACAATCCGAGGCTCGCCGCCAGGTCGTTTTTGAATAGCATCCCGTGCGCCAGAACGGTGGGACTGAGCGCAAACAGTGCAGTTGCCGCCAATGCCGCGGGCACGCCGAACAACTGCCGGCTCCACCACCAGATCGCCACTGCGC
The DNA here is from genome assembly GCA_018268935.1 of Acidobacteriota bacterium. Lineage (GTDB taxonomy): Bacteria > Acidobacteriota > Terriglobia > Bryobacterales > Bryobacteraceae > CADEFT01. The sequence goes on from JAFDVS010000019.1 coordinate 48,147, forward strand.
ACCCCAGGGGAAACAGGAGCATGGGCAGCCGGCAGTAGAAGAAGGTGCGGCGGATGTCAGGAGCCTTCATGCTCTCAACCAGCCGTAGCGCCACCTGCCACTCATGGTTGTCCTTCCATATGGCGTCGCTGCGTGGCGGTAGTTTCAGGCCAGTCAGATACGTGACCCAACCGCCCGCCAGCTTGATCGCCGGAGGCATGTCATAAGGGGCCAGGCGGTCTTTGCCTTGCCAGTATAGATGCGCCGAAACCAGGTGGCTCGGCTCATCCACCGTTACCCCCACCTCCCAGGCGAGCGCAGCCAGGACAATCGAAAGACTAATGAGAATCGCCGCGAGACCGGCCAGTTCCTTTCGGGACGGCTTTGCGGTTGGCATCGCACCTTAGGAGTGACCCGCGACCGAAATGCGTGTGATCCGTTGCCGCCAGGCTTCAATCCAGGGGCGCAGAACCAGCTTGCGATGCAGATCGAGCAGTTGCACAAAGGTGGTCGCCAGGCTTTTCAGGCGGAAGAATTGCGAGCGGCCATGCTCCCGCGCCAGGTGGCTCACAGGAACTTCCACCACACGCGTACCCGTAGCCTCGATCTTCTTCACCAACTCAACGCAGATGGTGCCGCTGGTACAGGTGAGATTGATGCTCTTCAACATGGCATTGCGGATGAGCCGGTAGTCGCAATCGATGTCGCGCAGGCGCACGCGGAACAATCGCCGCGCAAACTGGTTGTAGAGGGCCCCGATTACGATGCGGTGCCAGGGATCGTGGCGCTTGATCTTGAAGCCATTCACCAGACCCACGTCCGGACCGGCATGGAACAGCAAAGCCGGCAATTGGGTCACGTCATACTGCCCGTCGCCGTCGGTGTAGAAGACGAACTCTTTGCTGGCCGCGGCAAAGCCGCTGCGCAACGCTCCTCCGTAGCCGCGATTGATGCGGTGCGTCACTACCTTCAGCCGCTCACCATGCAGTTGCTTCAGTTGTCGCAACACATCCGCTGTGTTGTCGGACGACCCATCATTGACCACAATGACCTCGAAGTCATCGACATGAGCTGCGAGTGTTTCGAAGGTGGCGCCAATCAACTTGGGCAGCGACGGAGCGTCGTTGAAAGCGGGAAAAAAGACGCTCAGGCTGTATGGGAAGCGGGAGGAGTTCATGGTTTGCTCGTATCGCAGTAGCTGGATGCCTCCCCCGCGGGAGAGGGATCCTTCGGCCCTATCACTTGATCGGGGGGCCAGCCCAGGCGGATTGCCGCCGCCTGCCGGTAGACATCGACGCCGTACGGCGCGCAGGCAATGCGAACCGGACCACTGCGGCTCTCGGCGTAACGCAGGAAGTGCTCGGTCGGTTCGACGCGGCGTTGGTATTGATCGAACTTCTTCGTCCAGAGGTAGCCGAGGTTATGGATCAGGACAACGGCCAGCGCCAGGCTCACCACGGCGGGCCGGCGCAGCCCCGCGATCGTCTGCCAGGCGCAACCCACCAGAATGGCGATGCCCGCGCTCGCCAGATAGGTGTGGCGGCTCGGAACCCGGTCCATGTAGGTCAGAAAGCTGTACGGCAGCAGGGCCACTGCCATCCAGACAACGGCGCCCAGTGCGTAGCCGCGCCAGCGCTGGAAGCCGTGCCAGGCGAGCAGCCCGGTGGCAATCGCTCCCCACGGCCACATCATGCGGAGCAGGCTGTGCATGAGCGTCCAGGCGAAACCCACCTGAAAAGTGAAGGTGCCGTCGTTGAGATGCAGGTGATCGTCCTTGGCCGCAAAAATCGAACTGGCGTAGAAACCATCGATCAGCAACATGCCGGCAATCACCACCAAGGGAGTCCGCCAGGAGCGGGCATCCAGCCACCAGACGAGGAACGCAAACGCCGGGAACACCGCCGCCGACTCTTTTGACAACAAGCCGAGGAGAAAGGCTGCACAGGCGGCCCATGCCCAGAGGGTGCGGCGGGTGTCCATCCAGCGGATCCAGGCCAGAATAGCAGCCAGGACAAAGGCGAAGGCAAGCAACTCGGGTAGCGCGGCCACCCAAATCACTGCTTCCTGATGCGCCTCGCGTAACGCGAAGAACGCCGCGGCAGGAATCGATATGCGAAATCCGATTCGCTTCCAACTTCCCAAGCCCGCTACCAGGAGCGCGGCAACGGTGTGCACGGCTAGATTCAACAAGCGATGTGGGAGTGCTCCATCGCCGGCAATCCGGTCCGTCAGGTAGGTAAGGACGATGGAAGTAGCCCGGCACCGATACAAGACATCCTGCGCCAGTTGCCCCCATTGATCCCAGGCGCCGTATTGACGACCTAGGCCAATCTGAATGTAATCATCTGAAAATAAAGGGAATAACAGGAATGGAAGGTACGGCAGAAAGGCACAGAACACAATGACAGCAAGCGCGTTCAGGGGAGCGCTCACCGGGATAGTGCGGGACTCAGTCCAAGTTGACGTTGTGGCCAAGTATGAAGGTTACACAATCCGAAGAAAAATTTGCTGGTATCTTTAGGATAATCGCATACCGTCTTTCGGACTTCAACCTCCCCAAATCCACCTTCCCCGTTCCCACGTGCCTGCCAAGTTCCCTAGACTGGTAGCGTGCGGGATCGACATGCTTCCAGATCCACTCTCGAGAAGCTGGTCAACGCGCCGCGTTGGGCGTTGCTGCTGACGTCTTGCCTTTTGCTCACCGCCGTCGCCTGGATTGACCGGTCGATCCAGGACGTCTCCCTCGGCGTCATCTTCGTCATCCCCATGTTGCCCGCCGCCTTCGCCATGAACCGCTGGCAGATCGTCTGCTATGCATTGCTATTGGCCGCGGTCAGCACCTCCTCTTCAAAGGTGCTTTCCGCCACCGATGCGGGCAGCCGCTTTCTGCTGCGTTTTCTGGCCAACAGCACCACCGGATTCCTGCTCGTCGAACTGGTGCGGAACCGGAAGCTGATTCTGGAGCACACGGCGGCGCTGGAAAAGCAGGTGGCGCTGCGCGAGGAAGCGGAAAGCCATTTGCGATCGCTGGCCGAAAGCAGCCCGGCGGCGATCGTCACTCTGGGCGAAGACGCACGTATCCTTTCCGGCAACCGGGCTCTGCGTGAAATGCTCGGGTTGGATTCCGAAATGGACTTTGCCGGATTGAGCATACGCGACCACCTGCCGGTGCTCGCCGACGCCATGCGGTTCGCCGCCGATTCACCGGCTTTCCGCACAGCGGCGCAGTGCCAGGGCCGGAAAACCAGCGGAGAGCCTTTCGTCGCACAGGTGTGGTTCTCCACTTACATGACGCCGATGGGGCGAAGGCTGGCGGCCATCGCCGTGGACATTTCCGAAGAAATCCGCGAGCGTGAAGAGCAGAACCTGCGGCAACTGCTGGCCAATAACCGCATCGTCGCCGGCGCCGTCTCTCACGAGATCCGCAATGTCTGCGGCGCCATCGGAATGGTCTACAGCCAGTTGCGCGCCTCTCCCGAATGGAAAGGGAGCGAGGATTTCGATGCGCTGGGAAACCTGGTCGGCGCCCTTACACAGATCGCCTCGACGGAACTGGTGGCAAAGGCCGGCAACAGTAAGGTGCAGGCCGATCTGGGTGAAGTATTGAGCCATTTCCGGATCATGATTACCCCCGCCTGGGAGGAAGTGGAGGGCAAACTGGTTTGGCACGCGCCCGAACCCCAACCGTGGGTGTTTGGCGAATCGTTCGGCATCCTCCAGGCTCTGCTGAACCTGCACCAGAACAGCCTTCGCGCGGTAGCCGCGATGACGGACCGGCAGTTGCGCCTGGAAGTCACCGTCAACGACGATACCGCGCGCATCGCCGTCACCGATTCCGGCACGGGAATCAAAGACGCGAAGAATCTATTCGAGCCGTTCAAAGCCGGGGCCGAACAAAGCGGGCTTGGGCTGTACGTCTCGCGCGCCATTCTCAGAAGTTACGGCGGAGACCTGCGCTTTGAGCCAGTGGAACAGGGCTGCCGTTTCGTGGCCGAGTTGAGGGTAGCAAAGAGGTAAACCGATGAGCACAGAAACGGGAAGAATCCCGCTCTACCTGGTGGATGATCACGCGCTGTTCCGCGAAGGGCTGGCCCGGCTGCTGGAAGCGCAACCCGACTTCGAGATCGCCGGCAAAGCCGATCATGTGGCCGCGGGGCTGCGCGGCATTGCCGAACTTCATCCGGAACTGGTGTTGCTCGATGTCGATCTCGGCAGCGAGCGCGCGCTCGACTTCGTGAGGGACGCCAAGGCCCAGGGCTTCGCCGGCAAAATCCTGATTGTCACGGCCGGAGTCACCGATCTAGAGGCGATGCAGTTGATCCAAGCCGGAGTGGCCGGAATCTTCCACAAACATAATCCTCCGGAAATGTTGTGTGAAGCCGTACGCAAAGTGGCAAGCGGAGAGGTGTACCTGGAACCGCGCTACCTGCGCGGCCTGTTTGCCGCCGTCGATCCGCAGGTCATTGACGACCGGCCCCGGCTGACGGATCGCGAGCGCATTGCCATGCGCTGTCTGCTCGAAGGCTATGCCAACAAAGAGATTGGCGCGCGCCTCGATATTTCCGAAAGTTCGGTGAAAGCGCTGCTGCGCGGCCTCTTCGATAAGCTCGGTGTGCGGACGCGCAGCCAGTTGGTGAAAATCGCGCTCGATCAGTATCGCGATCAGATCTGAGCCTGGCGGATGCACTCCTCCACGGTGTCGATGGCGAAATCGGCCTGATCCTTGGTGATGACGAGCGGTGGCGACAACCGGAGCGAACTGGCGCCCGCTTCGAGCACCAGCACACCGCGGTCGAAGGCCATCAGTTCGAGCCGGTTGCGGAGTTCGGGAAACGGCTCCCGCGTCTGCTGATCCTTCACAAACTCGATGCCGATCATGAGGCCGCGGCCCCGCACGTCGCCGACTACTGGGAAGCGCTTCGGCCAATCCCGAAGGCGGCTGAAGATATGGTCGCCGATGCGTCGCGCGTTCTCCATCAGCTCACCTTCCAGCAGTTCGATAGTGGCCAGCGCCGCGTTGCAGGCCACTGGATTGCCACCGAAAGTGGAAGCCTGTGAGCCCGGCTTCCACTGCATGTAGTCGACGCGGGCGATCGTCGCACTGAGCGGCATACCGCTGGCGATGCCCTTCGCCACGGTGAGAATGTCGGGGGTAAGCCCGAAGTGATCGCTGGCCCACATTTTGCCCGTCCGGCCCATTCCCGATTGCACCTCATCGACGATGAGGATGGTGCCAAGCCGCTTGGCCAGCGCCTGCAGTTCATCGAAGAATTTCTGTGGTGGAACGACGTAGCCGCCCTCGCCCTGGATGGGCTCAAGAACGATCGCCGCTAGTTCCTCCGCCGGCAGAATCGTCTTCACCAGTTGCTGCTCAATCACCTTGAGGCATTCCACATTGCAGGTATCGGGTTGCTTCGCATAGGAACAGCGATAGCAATAGGCATACGGGATGTGATGCGCGCCGGGGACCAGCGGCCCGAAGCCTTTGCGTTGCGCCGTCTTGCTGCCGGTGAGCGAAAGCGCGCCCATCGTGCGTCCATGGAAGCCACCGAAGAAGCCGAGGAACTTGTCTTTCCCGCTGTGGTAGCGCGCCGCTTTGAGCGCGGCTTCTACCGCTTCGGTGCCGGAGTTGCCAAAGTACACGCGTCGCGGAATGCCCCCCGGCGCCAGCGCAGCCAACCGTTCCGCCAGCACCACCATGTTTTCGTAATAGAAATCGGTGCCGGACATATGGATCAGTTCGGCAGCCTGCTGCTGGATCGCTTTGACCACGCGCGGATGGCAGTGACCGGTGGCGACGACGGCAATCCCTGCGTTCATGTCGAGGAAACGGTTCCCATCGACGTCTTCCACCATGGCGCCTTCTCCCCGCCGAACCACCAGCGGATAGGGCCGAGTGTAGGAAGGCGAAAGCACCGCTGCGTCACGGGCAATAATCTGTTGTGCATTGGGTCCGGGGAGAGCCGTTACAAGATGCGGCATATCCGGGCGGACAGGAATAGTAGTTGTCCTGTTCATAGAGACACTCCGGGTAAAGAATTCAGATGTCAGAAATCAGAAGGAGAGAGGGACTTGGCTCAGTCTGAGCCGAACAGGGACGGGCGAGCCTGAGTTGGCAGCACCATGCTTCTATTATAGGATGACGTCGATGCTTCCGTTCCTGTTTCTTTTCGCCATAATCCCGGCCTTCGGCGGTGATTTCTTTCGCGACGATTTCTCGCGTTTTCCTCCTGGCGTGCTGTCAGCGCCAGTAGGGCAATTGAATGGAGCGATACAGGAGTATCACTACATCGCCTATCGCGGAGTGCCCACCGCGCCGTGGCGCAACCCGATTGTGCACGAAGATGCCTGGCTGGCCGGTGATGAAGACGGCAAGACTTATCTGGAACAGCACACGATTGTCACCGACAACCGCTACCATCCGCTGTTCGTCACCGGCGACGAGGAATGGACCAACTACGCGGTGGAAGCGAAAGTGAGGCCCCTGTCCTACAAAGATATTGCGGGAATTGTGTTCCGTTACCGCACCTCCCGCCACTATTACCACTTCGTGTTGGAAAACGGATCGGCGGCCCGGCTCGCCTTGCGCTTGCCCGAAGACGAGCAGTTTCGCAAGAGCGCCTGGAAGGTGCTGGCCGCGAAACCATTCCCTTATGACGTGAAGCGCTGGTACACCCTGCGGGTCGAAACCGCCGGTCCGCGTATCCGGGCGCTGATCGATGGACAGGTGGTGCTGGAAGCATCCGACGCTTCGATCCTGAAGGGACAGGCAGGATTGACGGCGCGCCACCCGGCCCGGTTCACCGATTTCCGCGTTGCCATGGACGATGCCGCCCTCGCGGCGATGCAGTCGCGGGTCACAGCCCGCGAGACGGAGTTAGTGAAGCTGCGTTCCGCCAATCCGCAACCGGTGCTGTGGAAGCGCTTCGACACCAATGGCTGGGGCGCCGGCCGCAACGTGCGCTTCGGCGATCTGGACGGTGATGGCCGGCTGGATATGCTGTTTGCGCAGAACAATCCACGCGTGCGGGCGGACGGCTTTGACACCATCAGTTGCCTCACCGCCGTGACGCTGGAAGGGAAAATCCTGTGGCAGGTGGGGCGGCCGAATCCCGCCAGCGGACTGGTGACGAATGACACGCCGTTTCAGATCCACGACCTCGATGGCGATGGGAAGCAGGAAATCGTCCTGGTGCGCGATTTTCAGTTGCAGGTGCTCGACGGCCGCAGCGGAAAATTACTGCGTTGGGCCTGGATGCCCAAGGCCTTGCCCAACAATCGCGATGAACTGCCCTATGAGCTGAACAGCGGCGACGCCATTGCGTTCGTCAATCTCACCGGAAAGGGTCCACGGGAGATTCTGATCAAGGACCGGTATCGCGGCTTCTGGGTGTATGACTCGCAGTTGAAATTCCTGTGGGAAGGCCGTGCGCAAACGGGGCACTATCCCTATCCATTCGATGTCGACGGCGATGGGAAGCAGGAATTCGTCATTGGCTACGGGCTCTGGAATCACTTGGGCAAAGCGCTGTGGGCACACGACGAAAAGATGAAGGATCATCCGGACGCCATCTCCATGGGAAACTACTCGGGCGATCCGAACGGTCCGGTGCGCGCTTACATCTGCGGCAGTGACGAAGGGCTGGTCGTGATCGGCAAGGAGGGGCAGATCTTCAAGCAACTGCGCATCGGGCACACACAGACGCAGAGCGTGGCCAAGTACCGCGATGACGTGAAGGGCTTGCAGTTGATGATCGCCAACTTCTGGCGTAACCCGGGGATCGTGACCGTGCTCGATGCGGACGCGCGCATCCTGGACCAGAAGGAGTTGACGCCCGGCTCGACACACCTTTCGCCGGTGAACTGGCGCGGGGATGGGATTGAGTACGCATTGCTGTCGGGCAATATCCGCGAAGGCGGCATGGTGGACGGGCACTTGCGCCGCGTGGTGATGTTTCCTGACGATGGACATCCGGATCTCGCCTATCACGTGGCCGACGTCACCGGCGACCCGCGAGACGAGATTATCCTCTGGGATCGGAAGTCGGTCTGGATTTACACGCAGGATCGAGCAGCGGCGGTGAAACAGGTGTATAAACCTCGGCGCAATCCGGATTACAACGATTCGAATTATCGGGCCACGGTGTCTTTGCCGTAATCGAGGGCCGGTGGAGGAAACTTAGAACTCTCTAAGGGCTCTCTGTGTGTCAAACAGGGGACATTACTATATATCAAATGGTTCTAGAACTCGGCATCATGAGGGTGTAGGGAGAACTAAGATGTCGAAAGTACTAGATACCTTGAAACACAGCCCAGCGGCATGCGCATTCTGTCTCGCTTTCGGTATCGGAGTGATGCTGAGTGTCGCCTATGTCGATCCCGGCGACAAAATGGCCATCACCATCCGGCAAGCGGTGGGAAGCGTCTTCCTCTTACTTCCCGGCTTGGCGCACAAGTTCTACGAAGCCGACTACGAATAGCTCCGCGCGGCTTCCCCGGCGAGCGTCAGAAGCTCCCGTAACTTGATCATGCCCAGCCGGATACGGGTTTTTACCGTACCCAGCGGCTCCCCCAAAGCCTGCGCCAGTTCGGCGTGCGACATCCCATGAAAATAGGCGAGTTCCAGCGCCCGCCGCTGCTCCTCGGGCAGTTGCGCCAGGGCGCCCATCACGATGCGCCGCTGTTCGGCAGTGGCGCTCTGATCCTCCGGGCTGTCGTCGCCGGAGGGGGCATCGAAGTGAACCGGCATGGGATCCACATTCTTTTGGCGTGAAGCTCGGGCTCGAATCTTGTCCAGGGCCCGGGTGCGCGTCATGGTCATCAGCCACGCCGTTACCGTGCCGCGCGATGAGTCGAAGGTCTTCGCAATCCGCCACGCCTGGTTGTAGACGTCGAGAGTTACCTCCTCGGCATCCTCCACATTGGAAAGCATCCGCATGGAGAGGCTGTAAACCAGGGAACTGGTTTCATCATAAAGAGATGCGAAGGCCTGTTGATCGCCGGCGGCAGCCTTCTCAAGCAGTGCAGTCCACACGGATTCCCTGGGCAACCGGCGGAAAGACGAGTTGCGGTCAGGGGGAACAGCCGGTTCAAGCATCAGAAAAACCAGCTTAACAAAGGCAAAGGGTGAGTTGCGTTACTTTCGGCCGGCTGGTTCCTCGGTCAATCCTGCGTGATTCAGGATCACGATATCGACACGGCGGTTGCGGGCCCGGCCTTCCGGCGTGTCATTCGACTCCACGGGAACAACGTCCGCATAGCCGGCCACAGAGAACTTGGAGCGTTCAATGCCGAAGTGCCGGGTAAACAGTTGCAGCATGGCGATGGAGCGCGCCGCCGAGAGATCCCAATTGCTGGCAAAGCGGTCATTATGTATGGGAACAGAGTCGGTGTGCCCCTCCAGCCGCACCGGATTGGGAAGAAGGCGGATGGATTCGGCAATCTTCGCGATGGACTCAAAGGCGCCCTCATCGATAGTGCTGTCGCCCGATGGGAAGAAGGCGGCCTCCTGCAGGCTAACCACCAGACCGCGTGCGCCCATATGGACGGTCACCTTGCCAGTGGCAATCTCCTGCTTCAATTGTTCGTTCAGAAACAGTTGGGAGGGCAGCAATTCGGCCAGCCGCGGATCCTTCGAACCTTTTTCCACGGCCTTGGTGGCGCCGCCAGGGCCGCGCATCATCGCGTTTCCAACACCCTTGTTGCCCACCGTCCCACCGAGAATACCGGACATGGCGGCGGCAAACTCATTTTCTTCGAGGGCCCGTTTCACCGACTCCGACACTTGCGCCGCTTTCCCCTTGTCGGTTTGCGAGCTGGCGAACATCACCACAAAGAAGGCAAACAGCAAGGTAATGAAGTCGGCATAGGAGACGAGCCAGCGCTCATGATTGGCGTGTTCTTCAGGCCGCTTTTTCCGGGCCATTGGCAGACTCCTTTTTATTGCTGGCTTCTGGTTGCCCTTCGGCGTAAGCTTCCAGCTTCATGCGAATCAGTTTGGGGTTGAGGCCTTCCACGATGCCGCTCACTCCTTCCACAATCAGCTCCTTGAGCCGTAGTTCCTCGTGCACACGGGCCTTGATCTTGCCGGCAATGGGAAGCAGGAACAGGTTCGCAATGCCGACGCCGTAGACCGTGGCAACGAAGGCCACGGCGATGCCATGGCCGACTTCGTCAATGTTGGCAAGGTTCTTCATCACCTGAATGAGCCCCATGACAGCGCCGATGATGCCAACGGTGGGCGCATATCCTCCAGCCTGCTCGAAGACTTTGGCTTCGGCGTTGGCGCGGTGCTCAATCATGTCGATTTCGAGCTCCATCATTTTGCGCAGTTCCTGCAGGTCGGTGCCGTCAACAGCGAGTGTGAGCGCCTTGCGCAAAAAGGGATCCTGAATTTCGGCCGCTTCCTGCTCCAGCGAAACAATGCCTTGCTTGCGCGCTTTGGAAGCGTACTCGATGATGGATTCGATCACCGTTTGCGGGGAATCGGTGCGCTCCAGAAAGACATGGACGCAACGCTTCATGGCGGCGATGAAGGTATGCATCGGGGAGTTGAGCATCGTGGCGCCAAAGGTGCCGCCGAGCACTATGATGGCTGCCGTATATTGCGCAATGTCCTTGATGCTGCCGCCTTCCAGCATCAGGCCGCCAATTATGGCGCCAAAGGCCAGGACGACGCCGACCCAGGACGCGAGATCGGGTTTCAGGCCGTTTTTCGCTGCCATTGCCGACTCCGCGTCATTCCGTCTTCTCGGGCTGCGGGACTCGTTCGGAGTGCTGCGCAACCAAGCGCCGGTACTCGATCACCCGCTCCACCACGACTTCGGCCTTCTCGAGGACAACGAGCTTCTGACCGGTCGTGAGGCTGATCACCGTGTCCGGCGTCACTTCAATGTGCTCGATCAGGTCCGAGTTGAGGAAGATGGGAACGTGATTGAGCCGTGTCAGCCGGATCATTGGGGCAATGCCTATAACGAACTTATCGGTATAGGTGGGACGACAATGAGTAGGAGTGGCCTTAGGCGATAGCGTAGGGTGATTTCCCGTTTTCCGCCAACACCGGCAACAACCTTTCCAGCACTTCCATCGCTTCATCCACATGCGCCCGCGTCGCGATGTAGGGCGGCAGGAACCGCAGCACCGTCTGATGCGTGCAGTTGATCATCAACCCTTCCTCCAACGCTCTCGCCACAATCGGCTCCCCCGGCTGTTCCAGCGCAATGCCTGCCATCATCCCTTCCCCGCGCACCGTCCCCAACTCCGCCAGACGCCGATGCAGATAGGCTCCCGTCTGACGAATGTGCGGCAGTAGTTGCTCGACCTCATCCAGCACCTCCAGCGCCACACGGCAAACCAGCGGCCCACCGCCAAACGTGGATCCATGCTGGCCCCTGGGCAGCGCCGTGGCGGCTGTCTCATTGAACAACGTGGCCCCTATCGGAAGGCCCGCGGCGAGCGGCTTGGCCGTCACCACGATGTCCGGGATCAACCCGCCAAACCGCTGATAGGCAAAATAGTGGCCGGTACGGCCCAGCCCGCACTGCGTTTCATCGGCAATCCACAACGCCCGCGCCGCGTCGGCCAGTCGCCGCACCTCACGCAGAAACCGTTCTTCGAGCACATGCACTCCGCCTTCGCCCTGAATGGGTTCGAGGAGGATGGCGGCCGTTTCTTCACTCACCGCCGCACGCAGGGCCGCGATATCGTTGGCGGGGATGAATCGCACTTCCGGAAGCAGCGGACCGAAGGCGCGCCGGTATTCGGGACGCCCCGTGACGGAGAGCGCTCCGCACGTACGCCCATGGAACGAATTCTCCAATGCTACCAGTTGAACCTTGCCATGATGCTGGCGTAGTCCGTGAGCGCGAGCCGCTTTGATCGCTGTCTCCACGGCCTCCGCTCCGCTGTTGGAAAAGAACGCGTGCGAGAGTCCGCTCCAGGCGGCCAGCCTCCTGGCCAGTGGAGCCTGGTAGTCGTGATGGTACAGATTCGACGTGTGGATGACCCGCGCCGCCTGATTGGTGATGGCGCGCACAATGCGTGGATGCGCGTGGCCAAGCGCATTGACGCCTACGCCCGAGATGAAATCGAGATAGCGGCGGCCGTTGGTGTCAAAGAGATAGCAGCCTTCGCCGCGATGAATGGTGAGGGCGGGACGGGTATACACGGGAAGCAACATGGCTTGATGGTACGGCCAGGGCCACTCATTCGTCCAATATAATTATGTAGCAGTATTGATATGATCTTGATATGAATAGAGACGCCGGTCTCGGAGTGGAGCTGACCCATCTGCGCTACTTCGTCACCGTGGCCGAAGAACTGCATTTCGGCCGCGCCGCGGAGAAGCTGGCGATATCGCAGCCGCCGCTGACACAGCAGATCCAAAGGCTGGAACAACGCATCGGCTACGCTCTGTTCGCCCGCTCCACACGCCGTACGCAGTTGACCGACGCAGGCGCGGCATTGCTGCCATTGGCGCGGGCTGCACTGGATCAGGTGGAGCGTGCACTTGCCGCTGCCCAGGCAGCGGGCCGCGGAGAAACGGGAAACCTCGTCATCGCAACCCCTCCCTCCGTGATGCTCGGCGCCCTGCCTCGCGTCATCCGCTGGTTCCGCAAGGCGCTGCCGCAGGTGGAACTGAGCCTTCGCGAGATGTCGACCGCGGCCATCGGCGACGCGTTGCGGGAAGGCACCGCGGATATCGGCTTCCTGCGCTGCGAATCGGCGCCGGATGGGTTGCGCGAGTTGCACCGCTACCGGGAGGGAGTGGCCGTGATTCTCCCGCGCCAGCACCGGCTGGCCGCATCGCGCCGCGTGCGCCTTGCTGCCCTCCACAAAGATCCGTTCGTCTTCTTCCCGCGGCGATTGGGCTCGAGTTTCTATGACGAACTGATGGCCTGCTGCCGCCAGGCCGGCTTCGAGCCGCGCATCGTGCAGGAGGCGACGCAGTGGCCAACCGTGGTGGCGCTCGTCGAGGCGGGAATGGGAGTAACCATCGCCCCCGCATCGGTGGCAAGACTGGCCGCACGCAAGTGCGTCATTTCCATGCTTCCGGGGGTGACCACAACCGTTCTGGTGGCCTCAGGACTTCAGGACTTGCACGGAGCCGGCCGGCGCTTTCTCGATGGTTGCGCGGGGCGGCTGTAGGTTGGTCCAGCGATCCAGCAACGCGTGCAGTTCCGATTCCCGCACCGGCTTGGTGATGTAATCGTCCATACCCGACTCCAGGCAGCGCTCGCGATCTCCCGCCATGGCATGCGCGGTCATGGCAATGATCGGTGTCCGGCGCCCCGCTTCGCTGCGGCGAATGGCATCGGTGGTCTGATAGCCATCCATCTCGGGCATCTGGCAATCCATGAGAATCACATCGAACCGGCTCTGCTCCAGGGCTTCCAGCGCAAGGCGTCCTGATTCCACCACGGTGGTGCGGTAGCCGGCTTTCTCCACCAGGCGCTGGGCCACAAGCTGGTTGACGGCATTGTCTTCCACAATGAGGACCTCGCCGCGCTCGCGGACCGCCTCGTTGCTCTTGATCGCCGGCTTCGGATCCGGAGCGCACGGCGGAGCGAGATCCAGCACCACCCGGAACCAGAAGTTCGAACCCTGGCCTTCGATGCTGTCAAATCCGATCACGCCGCCCATCCGGTTCACCAGTTCCCGGCAGATGGCGAGCCCCAGCCCGGTTCCCCCAAAGCGGCGCGTGGTGGTGGAATCGGCCTGCTGGAAGGGGTTGAAGAGCTTCAGTTGCGCATCCTTCGGGATGCCGATCCCGGTGTCGCGCACCTGTACATGGATCGCCCGCGAGCGGTCGTCGATTTCGATCCCTTGCACCAGCACCGAAACCGAGCCTTGCTGGGTGAATTTGACGGCATTGCCGGCGAGGTTCGAGAGAATCTGCCGCAGCCGGGTCGGATCGCCAAAGAAAGCAGTGCGGCACTTCACGTCGACACTGGCGTGGAAACGCAGCCCCTTTGACTCCGCGGTGCTGCGGAACGGGGACAGCGTAGCTTCCATTAGTTGGTCCAAACGGAAGGGCAGACGCTCGATATCCAGGTGCCCGGCTTCGATCTTGGAGAGATCGAGCACATCATTGAGCACGCGGAGTAGCGACTCCGCCGAGTCGAGCGCAATTGTGGCGCGCTTACGCTGCTCGGCGTCCAGCGGATGATCGAGCAGCATGGTCAGCATGCCGATTACGCCGTTGAGCGGCGTACGGACTTCGTGGCTCATGTTGGCGAGGAAGGCGCTCTTAGTGCGGCTTGCTTCTTCGGCGCGAGTCTTGGCCATCTCAAACTCCGCCGTCCGCTCGGTCACACGCACTTCCAACTCGCTCAACAGATTGGTCAGGCGATTGTTCAGCGCGTCCCGCTCCGCAATGGAGTTCGCCAGACCACGATAGGTACTTTGCAGCTTCGCGGTCATCTGCTGAAAGTCACGGAACAGAATGTCAATTTCCTCCGGGCCGGAGGCATAGGGGCTGACAGCACTGTATTGCGCAGGTTCGTCGCGCAGTCCGCGCACCTGCACCACCAGCGCATCCAGCGGCTTGGTCACCTGGCGCGCCAGGAAGTTCGCCGCCACCACACTCAACACCATGATGGCGAAGAGCAGCACCGTGGTTTCCGTGATGTAGCGGTTGAGGCTGGAGATAAGCACGGTCTCCGGAACAAGCACACAAACCGTCCAGCGGGTGGAAGCCACGGCCACCGCGGCGGCGAGATACTTTGCCTTCCGGACTTGCAGTTGGAAGCTGTCTTCGCCTTCGACGCGATCCTGAATCTGGCGGAGAATGGGGTTGGTGCTGAGATCGTCGAGAGTATTGAGGCCAATCGCCGGAGTAGCCGCCACTACCTTCTCGTTATCCAGCAGCAGCAGTTCCGCTTCGTGCGAAACGGCCTTGCTGGTGACCATGTTGCGCAGGCCGGCCAGGTCGAGCGAGCCCTCGATCACGCCCCCAAAGCCCCCCGGCGTACGATAGGGAGCGCTCACCGCGACAATCGGGTCGGCGCCAAATCCACGCCCGCGTAACACGCGCGACACATGCGGCTTGCCGTTCGCTTTCGGCTCGCGGAAGTAGGAACGGTCCGCCACACTGTGTACGGTGCTGAAGTAATCCTTGCCGTCGGCCAGCGTACGCGGATGTGCGGCGATGACACGTCCTTCCGCATCGGTGGCGATCATGGTGAGAAAGCCGGGGTACTGCGCGTGCCACACCTTCAGGATCCGGTTGAATGCCTCATGGTTCGGTTGGCTGTTTTGTTCCATGGCGAGCGCCGCGGCGGACACCGCCTCCACATGCTGGTTGAGACGCCAGCTCAGTTCGGCCGAGATTTCACTGGCGGCATCGCGCAGCCGGGCTTCCCTCTGGCGGTAGAGGTTCTTCTCGAACTGCCGGCTTTGAAACAAAAACACCAGGATGAGGGGAACAATGGACACCGCCAGAAAGCCTGCCAATAACGAGGCCCTCAAGGGATAAGGACTGGCCGTGGAAGCCCCCGGCAACCAGCGCCGCGCGCCGGTGGTCTCAATCAGCAACACGGCCAGCGCCAGATTCAGAATGGAGTTCACCGGCGGCTTCAAATAGACAATGAGATTCGTCGCCGTGGCCGAACCTCCATAGCGGTACAGCAGCAGGGCAAACAAGGGAGCAACGATGGAAAGCGCCAGCAACAGATCGAGAAACCGCCTCCGCGCCAGGGTGGTCTGGGCCATCGCCGCCAGCAACGCCAGCAGCGACGCGCCGATCAGGCCGTGCGGATGCCCCCAAACGGCGGCGGTGATCGCATAGGCGGCGACCGCCGACACCGCGCCCGCCAACGGGCTGATGTAAAGGATCGCAATGCAGGGGAAAACCCCGCCCAACCACAACTCCAGCCCTTCGTAAGTGCGCAAAGGAAACGAGTTAGCAGCAAACGACAATGCCGCCACCGCAGGCACGAGACCATGCCGGCGAGACAATTCTCGAATCGTGTCTGAATAGGCCACAGATCAAAAGAGTGCTAAACCACTCTAAGGATCGGCGGAATAAGGCCTTTACGGGAGAGGAACCCTAAAAGAAATCGCCCGCCGGTGCGAGGGAACACTCCGGCGGGCGGGTTGAGGGAAACAGAAGAGGAGCTCAGACGTGACTGCTGATCATCTTCTCGATGTCGGCCTTGCCGGTGGCGCCTACGCGCTGCTCGACCACTTGGCCGCCCTTGAAGAGAAGGATGGTGGGAATGCCGCGGATGTTATAGCGCATCGCGCTGCCGGGGTTCTCATCGACGTTCAGCTTGCCGACCTTCACCTTACCGGCATACCCATCGGCGACAGCGTCCACCGTAGGACCCATCATGCGGCACGGCCCGCACCATTCGGCCCAAAAATCCACCAGAACGGGAACTTCGGCTTTGAGGACTTCGGTGTCCCAGCCGGCATCCGTGAATGTCAACGTATTCTGACCTGCCATGTTCGTTTCAATCTCCACGTTTATAGATGCGAGTCTTACGAAAAGGATTCAAGCGAGCAGGGACGCATAAAGACCGGCATAGGCCGCGGCGGAAGTGCTCCAGGAGAAGTCCCTTTGCATCCCAGCTCGCATCATGCCGGTCCAGCGGTCCCGATCGAAAGCATACACAGTGAGCGCCTCGCGAAGAGCACCCAGCATCGCTTCGCCCGAATAGGACCAGAACTTGAATCCCGTCCCACTGTCTATCGTATCATCCAGGCCGCCTGTGGCGTGGACGATCGGCACCGCCCCGTAACGGAGGCTGTACATCTGGTTGAGCCCGCAGGGCTCGTAATGGCTCGGCATGAGGAACATGTCCGAACCCGCTTCAATCTTGTGCGCCAGCGCGTCGTCGAAGGCAACGCGCACGGCGAACTTGTCCGGGCGCATTTCGGCAAGCGTGCGGAACAGCGACTCGTATTGCGGATCCCCGTTGCCGAGCACGGCCATCCGGAATCCCCAATGCACCAGATCGTACGCCACCTGGGCGATCAGATCGAAGCCTTTTTGCGAGGCGAATCGCGAGACGATGCCCACCACCGGAACATCCGGATCGTCCGTCGGCAATCCCATCGTACGCAGCAGATCGAGCTTGCAGGCGCGCTTGCCTTCCAGTTCCCGATGCGAATAGTGCGCCGCCAGGTGAGGATCGGTTTCCGTGTTCCACACCGAGTAATCGATGCCATTGAGAATCCCGCTCAGTGATGCCGAGCGCGCGCGCAGCAGACCATCAAGCCCGAAGCCCTGTTCCGGTGTCTGAATCTCCTGGGCGTAAGTGGGTGAAACCGTCGTCAACGCATCGCTATAGACAAGGCCGGCCTTCAGCAGATTGATGCTGCCGTGAAATTCGATCAGATCCGGACGGAAGATGCTCTCCGGCAGCCCCAACCAGAACATCCTGCCACGGTCAAACAAGCCCTGATAGCCGAGGTTGTGAATCGTGAAGACCGTCTTCACACCGTGAAACGTGGGATCGGTCGAGTAGTATTGATGCAGGTAAGCAGGCAGCAGCCCGGTTTGCCAGTCATGGCAGTGGATGATGTTGGGGCGGAAGAAGTGCCGCGCGACATGCAGTGCTCCATGGCAAAGTCCGGCAAACCGTGTGTCGTTGTCCCAATAGTCTTTGCCCGCCGCGGCGTAGAGCCCATCGCGGTCAAAAAAAACCGGGCAATCGACCAGGTAATAGTCGACCCCGCGATTGTGCACCAGCCATAACGACGCCGTATAGCGGCCTGGTCCGATCCAAAGCGTGATGTCATCGGCAATCTTGCGTGCTCCGCCGAGACTCGTGCTGCGGTAGCGAGGCAGCACCACCGCCACCTCTTCCCCAGCCTCCACCAGCGCCGGCGGAAGTGAGCCCAAAACGTCGGCGAGTCCTCCGGTTTTGGAGAACGGGCGGGCTTCGGAAGACACCATCAGGATGCGGGCCATTCTTAAGATGATCGCAAATGCCGTGCGGGAATTGACAATCGGCGGGGCGGGCATTTAGGGTCAGAGTCATGCAGTTATGGACAAGGCGCCAGACGCTTGCTTTCACTCCGCTGGCGCTTGCCGCCCAAAACGGATCCACGCCCAACGAATGGCGGGAAGATTTGCGCTTTCTCGGCGAAGAATTCGAGCGCATGCATCCCGCCATGAAGGAAAAGCCTCGTCAGAAAACTTTCCGCGAAGCCCTTGGGAAAGTGGATCCAGCCGCTCCTTACGGCGGCCTGCTGCGGGCGTTTCATGCCTTGGGCGATTCGCATTCCGGAGTTGCGCTGCCCGCGCTGTTTGGCAACCACATCCTGCCCCTGGGCCTCTATTGGTTCGCCGACGGAATCTACGTCGCGGCCGCTGGTGGCGCCGCGCTGCCCGCGCTTGGCAAACGAATCACTGCAATCGGCGGCAGGAAGATCGACGAGGTATGCAAGGCAGCGGCGGAATTGATGCCTCATGAGAACGAATGGGTGCTGAAACATCGCATGGCGCAGAACCTCTGCTTCGCCGGGTTTCTGGAAGCAGCAGGCCTGTCCACTGTCATCGATTTCGAAGGCGGGGCCGTCGAACTGAGTCCAGTGGACATGCGCGGCTTCGCCGGCTTTGAGCGCGTCTATGACGACAGGAAGAAGACCCCGCCGCTGTTCCGGCGCAACGCCCGCCTGGCGTATTGGAAACAGCCCATTGAGCCGAAGGGCACTTTGTACTTTCAGTACAACCGCTGCGAGAACGAACCGGGACAGCCGGTGGGGCCGTTTCTCGACGAATTGCAAAAGGAGATTGCCAGTGGCGGGGTGGAACGGCTGATCATCGACCTGCGGTTGAACAGCGGCGGCAGTTCCAGCCTGCTCTATCCCTTCATCGAGTTTCTCGGCAAAAGCCCGCTGAACCGCAAGGGGCGCCTGTTCGGAATCATCGGGCGCGCCACGTATTCTTCGGCACTGATGAACGCGGTGCAACTGACTCAATCGACTTCCATCATCATGGCGGGTGAACCAACAGGCGGAAAGCCGAATCACTTCGGCGAAGTGAAGCAAATCATGCTGCCGCGCACGAAGCTGGGTGTGTTTTGCTCTACGAAATACTTCCGCATGCTGAAGGAGGATCCGCAAACGCTGGAGCCGCGGATTCGCGCCGAAGTGAAATTCGCCGACTACCTCGCCGGGCGCGATGTCTTCCTGGAAGCGGTGCTCAAGAACTAAGCGCGCGCACGCGCTGCCTTCCAGCCCGCGTCGAGTGTAGCGCGCATCTGCTGGAGCGTCTTTGCGTGCTGCCCCATCGCGGCGAGATTGGTGAACTCGCGCGGGTCCGCCTGCCGGTCGTAAAGTTCCTCGCCGGGCTTCGGTCCAGTCCAGCGGATGTAGCGGTAGCGATCGTTCACTACGGCGCGTCCCTCAATCTCGTTGGGCGCGGTGACCATGCTGAATGCGGCCGATTTGAAGGCCCGCGATGGGTTGTCGAGCAGCGGCTTCATACTCTGCCCTTCCAGATTGGGCGGCGGCTGCAACCGCGCCAGATCGGCCAGCGTGGGGTAGATATCCACAAACTCCACCAACGAACGCGTGGCTTTGCCGTTGCCCTTCGCGCCAGGCGCTGCCATGATCAACGGCGCACGCATCGACTCTTCAAACAAACTGCGCTTATGCCAGCGGTGATGCTCGCCCAGATGCCATCCGTGATCGCCCCAGAACACCACGATCGTGCGCCGCGCCTGGCCCGATTTTTCCAGTGCGTCCAGCACCCGTCCCACCTGCCAGTCCATGTAAGAGACCGATGCATAGTACGCGCGGATGGCCTGCTTCTTCTCGTGATCATTCATCCCGCCCATATCCTTGGCACGTGTATTGATGGCGATCTCGCTCGCCTCGGGGATGTCGTCGAGATCGTTGGCGGGATTCACCGGCGCAGGAATTGAGCCAAGCGGATAGAGATCGAAGAACCGCGAAGGGGCGACATGAGGCACATGCGGGCGCAGATAGCCGAGCCCGAGAAACCACGGCCGGTTCGCATTCGAAGAAATAGTATCGAAGGCAATCTCAGTAGCTTTCTCATCGGCTTGGTCCTTGCCATCGCCGGCAAACGAGATCACCTGCCAGCCGGCCTTGCGTCCCGGGATAATGTTTCCACCCTCGCCCTTGGTGCGTTGCTCACTGCCGGGCGGGCTGATGGCCACATCCCAACTCGGCGGATCGTCCCATTTGTTGGTGCCCACTGAGCCGGGCACGTCCATGTGATACATCTTCCCCGCGCGCACGCTCCGCCAGCCGTTATTCTTGAACAACTGCGGCAACGTCACCACATCGGGCAGTCTGTCCCGCACGGAGATATTGTTCTCCTTGATGTGCGTCGAATCCGGGCGCAATCCCGTGAGCAGCGAACAGCGGCTGGGGCCGCACAGCGGATACTGGCAATAGGCGCGATCGAAACGCACGCCCCGGGCAGCCAGCTTGTCCAGATTCGGCGTCTTCACAATCGGATGGCCGTAACACCCCAGACTGTTGTTCATATCGTCTGCGGCGATAAAAAGCACATTCGGCCGCTCAGTGGCCTGCGAACGGAGAATGGCTGGAGCGCCAAGGGCGGCGGCGAAAAACGCGCGGCGATGCATACGAAATACTTTAATGGTTTGCCGAGGCCGCGAGGTTGGGCTCCCACAAAATCTCCGGCGCACCCAGTTTGTGATTGACCCAGCGGCTCCACACAAAGAAAGCGTCGCTCAGCCGGTTGAGATACCCGATCGCATCGGATGGGACGTGCTCTTCGTGGCTCAAAGCAACGGCGATCCGCTCCGCGCGGCGGCAGATCGTCCGGCACAGATGCAGTTCGGCGTTCACCCGGCTGCCGCCCGGCAGCACGAACGAGCGCAGTGCGCCCAGCGGCTCATTCATCGCATCGATCTCGTGCTCCAGCCGTTCAATCTCCGCCTCAGTCACTCGCGGTTGCTGCGGATGCACATCGTCCGGATAGGTCGCCAGAATGCTGCCGAGATTGAATAGTTCGTGCTGCACGCGATGGAGAATGGCGGACAATGCTTCCAGTTCCGGCTGAGCTTGCCGCAGTTCCTCCAGCGACACCCGCGCCAGGCCAACCACCGAGTTCAGTTCATCGACGGTGCCGTAGCACTCAATCCGAAGCGAATTCTTGGGAACTCGTTGGCCGCCGACCAGACTGGTTTCCCCGCGGTCTCCGCGGCGTGTATAGATGCGATTCAGAGCAATGCGAGGTTCACGGAAGGGTTTCTCGGTCACACTTCATGGTATCAGGGGGAGGTTAGGGGAGCCGCCAGTCATTCGTGGACGCGCCCCTCCACGTGACTGGATGCCGGTGAAGAACATCCGCGCGAATCCAGCGAAAGACCACGAACGATACAGAGGGCTCCCCAATACATTAGTGGCACGCCGGGGCTGTTTCGTTTCGTCAATCTTGCGGATATGCCATTACCCGCAGATGCGGTATGCCATTCCGATTTGCTTATAATCGCTAAGTGCCGAACCCCTCCATGTCGCGCGTACGGTGGTGGATCCTCGCTCTTATTTTCTTCGCCACGACAATCAACTATCTGGATCGCATCGTCTTTTCCGTATTGATTCCGGTCATCCGCAAGGATCTCGGCCTGAACGATCAGGAGTACGGATTGGTCAACGGAGCCTTTCAAATGGCGTACACCATCGGTTTCCTGTTCATGGGGAAACTGGTGGATCGTTACGGCACTCGCATCGGCTACTCCATTGCCATCGCCTGGTGGTCCCTGGCAGCGGTGCTGCACGCCACGGCGAAGTCCACCATGATGCTCGCCGGTTGGAGGGCGCTGCTTGGGATGGGCGAATCAGGGAATTTTCCTGCCGCAATTAAGGGTGTTACGGAGTGGTTCCCGAAACGCGATCGGGCCTTCGCCACCGGCATCTTCAACGCCGGAACGAACGTTGCGTCCATGGTGGGCCCACCTTTGTTCGCCTGGATGCTCTACGACATGGGCCTCGATTGGCGCACCTGCTTCCTGGTGACCGGCGGCGCGGGCTTCCTCTGGTTGATTGTCTGGATGGTGACCCATCGCGACCCGAAACAGCATCCTGGAGTGAATGCAGCCGAACTCGCCTACATCCACAGCGACCCGGAAGAAGCACGCCAACCAAACATCACCTGGAGCCAGGCCTTGCGCTACCGCGAGACTTGGGGCTTTGCCTTGGGCAAATTCCTCACCGACCCCGTGTGGTGGTTCTATCTCTACTGGCTGCCGCCCTACCTCTACGACGTGCGCAAGTTCGACCTGAAGCAGATCGGATGGGCGCTCCCCGTGGTTTACCTGCTTGCCGATTTCGGCAGCGTTTTCGGCGGCTGGCTGGCGGGCTACTGGATCCGCAAAGGATGGCCTCCCGGAAAAGCACGCAAGGGCGCGATGCTCGTGTTCGCCTCGATGATGCCGGTTGCCTCATTGGCGGCGCTGGCTGAAAATCCGATCCTGGCCGTGGGATTGATCAGTCTGGCCACATCCGCACATCAGGGGCTTTCCGCCAACATGTACACCACGGTGTCGGACGTTTTCCCCAAGCCCGCCATCGCATCGGTGATTGGTATCGGCGGCTGCGCCGGCGGATTAGGCGGCGTGCTCTTCTCGGCTATCATCCCCGGCTACGTCGTGCAACACTTCGGCTACACGCCGGTGATTCTCACCATGGGCCTGTTCCACCTCACCGGCGTCTACGCCGTCCACAAGGTGATGGGACCGCTGAAGCCAATTCAATTAGAATCTCCTAGAGGATGACACACATGTTCCGTTCGTTCGTTGCTGTAGCTCTATTTGCGTCTCTGCTCGATGGAAAGACAATCCGCACCATTGCCGGCACCGGGACTGCCGGCTATTCCGGCGATGGCGGGCCGGGCACGCAGGCCCAGATCAACAATCCCTACGGATTGGTAGTCGGTCCGGATGGCGCGCTCTACGTCTGCGAAATCGGCAATCACATCATCCGCCGCGTGGATCTCAAGAAGGGCGCCGTCTCCACTGTGGCCGGCAACGGCAAGATGGGCTATTCGGGCGACGGCGGCCCGGCAACCCAAGCTTCGCTCAACGAGCCTTACGAAATCCGCTTCGATAAACAGGGCAACATGTTCTTCGTCGAGATGAAGAACAACCTCATCCGCCGCGTCGATGCCAAAACGAAGATCATCACCACTGTGGCGGGAAGGCCGGAAGCCGGCTTCTCCGGCGATGGCGGGCCGGCAGTGAAGGCGCAGTTCAAACAACCGCACTCCATCGCCTTCGATCCGCAAGGGCGGCTCCTCGTGTGCGACATCGGCAACCATCGCGTCCGCCGCATCGACATGAAGACGGGCATCATCGACACCTACATGGGCAACGGGGAACGCAAGCCGACGCCCGATGGCGCTCCGGTCAAGGGCACGCCGGTCAACGGCCCCCGCGCCATCGACCTCGACAGGAAGGGCAATCTCTACCTCGTGCTGCGCGAAGGCAACATGGTCTTCCGCATCGATCCGAAGACCGAAACGATTCATCACATCGCGGGAACGGGCAATAAAGGGCTCACCGGCGATGGCGCCGATGCGCGCAAAGCCGATCTCAACGGGCCGAAGGGAGTCGCCTGGGCGCCGGATAACAGCATCTACATCGCCGACACCGAAAGCCACACCATCCGCCGCATTGATCTCAACACGGGCATTATCAGCACTCCCGTAGGTGACGGGCAGCGCGGCGATGGGCCGGAGTCCGATCCTAAGAAGTGCCGCACCGCCCGCCCGCACGGCGTCTATGCCGACAGTAAGGGCATCATCTACATCGGCGACAGCGAAGCGCACCGTGTGCGTATCCTGAAGTAAATGGCCGAAAATCTCTGGGACACCAAACTCTACGACGGTAAACACAACTTCGTCACCAAGTACGGCGAGGATCTGCTCGCGCTGCTGGCGCCGCAACCCGGCGAGCGCGTTCTCGATGTAGGCTGCGGCACCGGTCACCTCACCGCGGCCATCGCCCAGGCCGGCGCTTCCGTCCTTGGAATGGATAGCTCAGAGGAGATGATCACACAGGCCCGCGCAGGCTATCCGGACCTTACCTTCGTGCGCGCCGACGTAACGGACTTTCAGTTGGAGCAACCCTTCGATGCCGTCTTCTCCAACGCTGTCCTGCACTGGGTAACGGAAGCAGCCGCGGCCGCTCAATGCATGGCACGCGCATTGAGGCCTGGGGGCAGACTCGTGGTGGAATTCGGTGGCAAGGACAACATCACCCAAATCGCGTCATCGGTGCGCCAAGCGATTCGCGCCGTCACCGGACGGGAGCAAGCCCATCAGTGGTACTTCCCCTCCATCGGTGAGTATGCCACCGTGCTGGAGTCGGCCGGCCTTCGCGTGGAAGCCGCCTGGCTCTTCCCTCGCTTCACCCCGCTTGAAGGCGAGACGGGCTTCCGTGACTGGGTTCGGATGTTTCGCGGCGGCATGCTCGGCCCGCTCAGCGACTCGGAATTGGAGACCGTACTGCAGATGGCCGAGGACAGCGCCCGCCCCGCGCTTTACCGCGACGGACGCTGGCACGCCGACTATACGCGGCTGCGCGTCACTGCCCGCAAGGCCTTAAACTGAAGGAATGGATACCCTCGTAGAGACCTCAGCACCCGTATCCGCGGCAGCAGAGATCATGGAGCGGGAGCGGCAATACGTCATGCAGACGTACGCCCGCTACCCCTTGGTTCTGCAGCGCGGCAAGGGCTGCTACCTGTGGGATGTGGATGGAAAACGTTATCTCGATCTGTTGAGCGGCATCGGCGTCAATGCTCTGGGTCATTCCCATCCCCGTATCGTGCGCGCGATTCGCGAGCAATCAGTAAAGTTGGTTCATTGCTCCAACCTCTACTACCACGAGTGGCAAGGAAAACTGGCCGAGCGTTTGCATCAGGTGAGCGGGCTGCAGCGAACGTTCTTCTGCAACTCCGGAACCGAAGCCACCGAAGGCGCGCTGAAGATCGTCAAGTCGTATGGGAACCGCGTCTCGCCGGAGAAGAACGAAATCATCGCCCTCGAAGATTCCTTCCACGGGCGCTCGCTCGGCGCCATCTCCATCACCGGACAGCCGAAGTACCGCAAAGACTTTGAGCCGCTGATTCCCGGCGTCAAGTTTGTGCCCCGCCATGATCTCGGCGCACTGGAAGCGGCGGTCAATGAACGCACCGCGGGCATCGTGCTCGAATTGATTCAGGGCGAAGGCGGAATCTATCCCATCGGCGAAAAGATGACTCGCACCGCGCGCGAGCTCGCCGACAAGTACAACGCGCTGCTCGTGCTCGATGAGATTCAATGCGGCGTGGGCCGCCCCGGAACGTATTTCGCTTATCAACTGCTCGATCCGCCGGTGATGCCCGATGTGATGATTGCCGCCAAGCCGATCGGCGCCGGCGTTCCCATCGGCGTCATCATGACCAACGAGAAAGCAGCGGCGGCATTGCCGGCAGGCATGCATGGCTCCACTTTCGGCGGCGGAGCACTGGCCTGCCGCGTCGGCTACGAGTGCATGCTTCTACTGGAAGAGCTGATGCCGCACATCCGCCAGGTCGGCGGTTACTTCAAGAGCCAGCTTGTCGATCTCAGCCGCAAGTTCGGTTTCATCAAGGAAGTGCGCGGCCAGGGCTTGATGCTCGGCGTGGAGATCGAGTTCCCTTGTAAGCAATTTGTCACAGACGCGCTGGCGGAAGGTCTGCTCATCAACGTCACGCATGAGAAGGTGGTGCGCATGCTGCCGCCTTACATCATCACCGAGCGCGAAGTGGATCGCGCCGTGCGTGGATTGACGCGCGTGTTCAAGAAAGTGGGCAAGACACCCGCCTAAGCCCGCTCCCAGATCAGGCGCAGCGTGGATTGTGTTCGTTTCATCGCCGCGGTCAACGTCAACCGGTTGCCGGAAAACGTGAAGCCGCGGCGTTGTTGTGTTCCGAGCCAGTTCGGATAAAGACTCCCCTCCACGGAATGCACCACTTCCTGCGCATCCTCATCGACAGTGAAGGTTCCGAAGTAAGCGATGTAGTTGTCGAGCGGACCCGCGGCTTGCGGATCGTGATCACTGCGCATCGCCTGACCGCTCATGTGGCCTTGCGGTGTGTAGACGAGCATACCCTTTGGCGCATCGCCGAACGGCAATGTGACCGCACCGTCGGCGGCGTGTGATTCAAAGGCGATAAGACGCCATGTTCCATGAAAGCGGCTGGGCATATGGATTCAGTCTCGAACAACAATCGCTTCGCCCGTGGTGCGCCGCACACGCGAAGCAAGTTCTTCCGCACTCTGCTCTGTCGTGGTTCTTCCCACCAGCACACGATAGAGAACAGGATCGGTGCCGCGCGGCACAATGCGCGCGAGAGGGAAGGAATCCAGTTTGCTGCGCAATTGCTCGGCTCTGGCGCGATCGGAGAACGCTCCGGCCTGTACGGTATAGGAATTCGTTGGCGATGCGATAGAGAGCACCTGTAAGCGAACACGCGCCGTTCCCGGACCGATGAGTTCAATACGTTCCGCCGCGGCGCGCGAAAGATCAATGATGCGCCCATCGACAAACGGACCACGATCCGTGATGCGCACATCCACTTCCAGTTGATTGGAGAGATTAGTCACACGCACCATCGTCTCGAACGGCCACGTGCGATGCGCCGCGGTGAATGCATTCATGTCGTACACTTCTCCGTTTGCCGCGCGCCTTCCATGATACGGATCACCATACCAACTGGCGATGCCGGTCTGCGTCTCACCCGCTCTTGGTGGAGCAGGAAGACGTGTCTGCGTTCGCTTCGCGCAACTTTGTTCGAACAGCAGTGCAACAACCAGCGCCACAAACGGGCAACATCGCCGAAGGCCCGTCAAATGGGGTGTAGAACGCATCGGAAGCCCTAAAACAATTCTACTTGAAAACGTTTTTGGCATGGGAGAGGGGTCTCTGCCTCGCGATGACGTAGAGCATGATGCATTTTTCTCTTGACTTTCTTTTCAAACAACCTTATATATGAATCACGCTGCGATCTTTCACGGATCGCGTAAATCTGATGTTAGGGAGAATCAATCGATGAAGAACGCAACCAAGAAAGCCGCCAAGAAGGCACCCGCGAAGAAGGCTGCTGCGAAGAAAAAGAAGTAGTCGCTCTAGCGGACAAGGTTCGTTAACAACAACAAGGCCCCGAGCAATCGGGGCCTTTCACTTTTTGGTGTGTCCTCTCCGTGTCCCGCTCAGCGGCGAATGAGCAACGCGATCGCTTGCGCTTCCGCTGATCGTCCTTCCCCCACTGGCCCCACTCTCTCCGCGGTCTTGAACTTCACCGACACGCAATCAAGCGCAATGCCGATGCATGCGGCCAGTGATTCGCGAATGCGCAGACGATAGTCCTTCAACTTCGGCCGTTCGAGAATCACAGTGGTGTCGATGTTCACGACATCGTAACCTGCTTCACGCGCAAGCAAGACCGCGTGCGCCAGCAGCTTCAGACTATCGGCGCCTTTCCATTGCGCATCCGTATCGGGGAAGTGCATGCCGATGTCGCCGAGACATGCCGCGCCAAGAATGGCATCGGTGATCGCATGCGCCACGATGTCGGCATCGGAGTGCCCTTCCAATCCGAAGTCGCACTCCACATGTACGCCGCCGAGTATCATCGGCCGTCCGCTCACGATGCGATGCACGTCCCATCCGAGTCCCGTGCGATACTGCGGACCCACCTACGCGCGCTCCTCGGCCAGGAACAGATGCGCCAGCTTCATGTCGGTGGGCTTCGTCAGCTTGATGTTGCGATCGCTGCCCGCAACCACGCTCACTTCCACCTGCTCCAGACGCTCCACCAGACTCGCTTCATCCGTGCCGGTAAAGTTGTCCGCCGTGGCTTGCGAGAACGCAGCTTTTAGCAGATCGAAGCGAAATACTTGCGGAGTCTGCGCCAGCACCAGACGGTCGCGTGGAATCGTGGCGCGAATCTTGTTGCGATGCACCTGCTTCACTGTATCGACAGGAACGACACCAACGATCGCCGCGCCGCATTCCTGCGCTTCGGCGATCACCTTCTCGATTGTGGCGACATCAATGAACGGCCGTACGGCATCATGCACGGCCACCAGGTCCGTGTCCGGCGCCAGCGAGGCCAGCGCGTGTTCTACGGACTGCTGGCGCGTATCGCCGCCTTCCACGCAACGCACTGGCTTGGGAAAGTGCTGGGCATCGACCAGTTCCTGTACCCACTCCATGTCTTCCGCGCGCAGTGCGATCACAATCTCGCGCACCGAGGGCGCCGCGGCAAACTTGCGCAACGTGTGGATGAGGATGGGCGACCCATCGAGCAGCATGAACTGCTTCCGGCTGGTGCCGGTGGTTTCCGGCTGGGTGCGGCTCATGCGCGTGCCGAGCCCAGCGGCGGGGAGGATGACAGAAACTTTCATTTGCAGTTGAAGGTATTTTATCGCGTTCGCGAGTCCAAGCCTCTATGTCGCTGGGGGTCCGGCCGCTCCGGCATGCTGTTCGCGGCTCTGCCGGTCCTGTCCACCCTGCTTATCGTGCACCGTGTGGACGCGGTCATCGTACTTGCCGAAGATCATCTTGCCGGCAGTGGTCTGCAGCACGCTGGTGACGGAAATGTCGATCGTTTTCGAGATCAGCCGCTTTGCGTTGTCGACAACAACCATCGTGCCGTCGTCAAGGTATGCGACGCCCTGGTTGTATTCCTTGCCCTCTTTGAGAATGAACACGCGCATGATCTCGCCCGGCAGCACCACCGGCTTGAGGGCGTTGGCGAGTTCGTTGATGTTCAGCACATCGACGCCATGCAGTTGAGCCACTTTATTCAGATTGAAATCGTTGGTGACGATCTTGCAGTCGTACAGCTTCGCCAGCTCGATCAGCTTCATGTCCACATCGCGCACGGCCGGAAAATCGTCTTCCACAATTTGCACATGGAGCTCAGGCATCTTCTGAATACGCTGCAGAATGTCGAGGCCGCGGCGGCCGCGGTTGCGTTTCATCGAGTCCGCCGAATCGGCCACAAGCTGTAACTCCCGCAGCACGAACTGCGGGATCACGAGCGTGCCGTCGAGAAAGCCGGTTTCGGCAATGTCGGCGATACGCCCGTCAATAATGACGCTGGTATCGAGGATCTTGAAGGAATGCTTGGTGACCTTTTCGTTGCCGAACACGCCGCCGAATGCGGCCAGGTTCAGCATGTCGCCTTTGTTGGCGCCTACGACAAGACCAACGTAGGTCATCAGAAGCAGAACGGCGAGTTGAAGGAATGAGACCGAGCTGGAACCGGACGGAAGCGCCTGACGCAGTACAAGCGAAATCAGATAGGCGCCGAAGATTCCCATGACGCTGCCGCAGGCGGCGCCGATGAGGCGTTTCATGCTGACCTGTTTCAAACGGATTTCGAAAAGTACAATCCCTATGCCCGAAAGAAGGCCCAGCCCGGCGGCGGGAAGCGCCGCCAGGCTAAATGGTTGGAGAAAGAAAGCGGAAACAGAAATGAGGGCAACAAAACAGAAGCGGACGAAGAGCAGATCAATCACATTTCCAATCCCCCTTGATGACGTGGTGCGGCCGCACAAATGAAAGTAGATGGTCCGGCCTAGAGTATAACACCCAATCGCCAATGCTGGCGCAGGGGGAGGAAATCGAGGAGTGGTCTTGGTTTACTACAGTGCCTTGGCCAGTTCTTCGGCAAACGCGCTTTGCGGCGCCGGAGTGCGGCCTTTCTTATGCTTCTTTCCGCCGCGCTTCGGGCGGTTATCGGGAGACATCGGTGACGATGCTCCAGCCTGGCCCATCGGGGGTCTTGCGCCCTTCGGCCGGGGTGGTTGAGCAGGGTTCGCCCGCAGGATGCGGTCTTCCAGTGGCGCACGGTCAAAGCGCCGGATGATCGACTCCATCTCTTCCTGATTCGGAGCATCGATGAAGGCGAAGCCCTTGGATTCCTGGGTCTCGGGATTCCGGATGACTTTTACATCATCGGCGACGAGATTCTCCGCACGTAGCCAGGAGAGAATGTCGTCCTTGGTAACCCAGGTAGGCAGGTTGCCGAGAAAAACGGTGAAACTCATTCTGTGGTGTAAAACACTCCAGGGGATAATTTGGTGGGCCCGTCCGTGGACGCAGTCCATCAGAGCAACTTCATCGTAGCACAGCTAATCCTGAGCCGCAAAGGGAAAACGTCGCCAGGAACACCGTAAAAGCCAAGAAAGAAGGGGCTTTGCGAAAATCACTCAACCCTGTGAGCGAGTCCTGCTAGGATGCGTTCGCCGCCACCAGATAACGCGACAACAACCGGTCTTCGAAGCCGTAATCCTGCGGTTGCCGCGACCGGTTCCGCTGATACCAGCGATACGTCTCTTTCAATCCTTCCGAAAACGGCGTCGCCTTAAATCGCAGCACCCGTTGCGCCTTGCTGATCACCTGCGTGATCGCCGGCATGTCAAAGTACACTCCAAAATACAACGGCGAATTCATCGGATTCCCGCCCGCCTGCAGAATGCGCTCGCGCGGAATCCGCACCAGCACCGGCTTGCGGCTCGCTGCATCGGCAAAGGCCTGCACGACTTCCGTCTGCGTCAATGGCCGCGGATTGGCAATGTTGAACGCATGGCCAACTGCATTCGGCTCATCCATCACTTTCAGACAAGCCGAAACCAGATCCTTCACGAACACGAATTGCATCAGCCGCCGCCCGTCGCCAGGAACAATGATCGGCCGGCTTTCCCGCATCCGGTCCCAGAAAAATGCTTCCCGGTAGAATGGATTCCCCGGTCCGTAGATGTATGGCGGACGCAGCGTCACCACCGGAGTCCCGTACCGCTGGTGCATGCGGAACAGCATCCGCTCCGACTGCGCCTTGTTCCGCACGTAGCTATCGGGATGATCATCCGGAGCCAGCGCGTCGCCTTCGTGATGATTCAAACCATCGCCATAGGCTGCCACGCTGGACATGAAAACGTAACGCTTCAATTGATCCCCGCACGCCTTGGCGGTGTGCTCCACGTGACCAGCGGTCGTCCCCCGCTGCCAGTCGTAGACGTTGTCAAACACAACGTCGAACTTCTCGTTCTTGAGAGCGTTCCGCACCGCTTGCATATCGTTGCGGTCGGCTATGATGTTGCCAACCTTCTTCCCCAAGCCATGCTCGGGCTTGCGATGCATCACGGACACTTCATGTCCGGCCTTAAGCAGCGCCTCCACCAGATTTCGTCCAATGAACAGCGTTCCACCGATGACGAGAACTCGCATATTTCGTTTGTCACTCCGCGACGGTCGTCTTAGTCGTAATACTCCAAACCGAGGTGGGTGATCAGGTCCTCACCGCGCATCCACCGGAGTGTGTTCTTCAGTTTCATGAGCTGAATGAAGATGTCGTGTTCGGGATAGAGTCCTTGGGCCGTCATGGGGGCCTTGAAATAGAAGGACAACCATTCCTGAATCCCCTTCATGCCCGCGCGTTGCGCCAGATCCAGGAACAGGACCAGATCGAGCACCAGCGGCGCCGCCAGGATGGAGTCGCGGCAGAGAAAATCCACCTTGATCTGCATCGGGTAGCCAAGCCAGCCGAAGATGTCGATATTGTCCCATCCTTCCTTGGCGTCGCCGCGGGGAGGATAGTAGTTGATTCGGACCGCGTGGTAAAGGTCCTTATAAAGGTTGGGGTAGAGGTGGGGTTGAAAGATCTGCTCGAGGACGGACAGCTTTGTTTCTTCTTTCGATTTGAAGGAGCCGGGATCTTCCAGCACCTCCCCGTCACGGTTGCCGAGGATGTTGGTGGAAAACCACCCATTGACGCCGAGCATGCGCGCCTTGAAACCGGGCGCAAGCAGCGTCTTCATGAACGTCTGCCCTGTCTTGAAATCTTTGCCGCAGATTGGCACCTGGCGATCCCGCGCCAGATCAAGCAAGGCAGGAATATCGTGTGTGAGGTTCGGCGCTCCGTTGGCGAACGGTACGCCGGATTTCAGCGCCGCGTAGGCGTAGATCTGGCTGGGGGCGATATTAGGCTCGTTGCCGGCAAGCCCTTTTTCAAACTTCTCCAGCGTCTGATGTACGTCCGAGGGGCGATGGAAAACTTCCGTGGATCCGCACCAGATCATCATCAGGCGCGAACAGCCGTTTGTCTTGCGGAAATTCTCGATGTCCGCAATCAGCGCCTGCGCCTTGTCCATCTTCGAGCCCTGCGTCTTCACGTTCGGCCCGTTGATGCGCTTCACATACTCCTGATCGAACACCGCGGACATCGGACGAATCGCCTGCAACGGCTCTTTCACCTTCGTCAGCAGTGGCTCATCCAAAACACGAGCGTTACTCGCCGCTTCGTAGGCTGTATCGGGATAGATGTCCCACCCGCCAAACACCAGGTCGTCGAGCGAAGCCAGCGGAACGAAATCCTTGATCATGGGAGTGCGGTTGTCGGTCCGCTTCCCAAGGCGAATGGTCGCCAGTTGCGTCAATGAACCGATCGGTTGCCCCAGACCGCGTTTCACGGCTTCGACTCCCGCTATGAAAGTGGTGGATACGGCGCCGATGCCAGGGATCAATACTCCCAGCTTACCGTCAGCCGGTGCAATGGATACTTGATTTTGGGTTGGCAAAACTGCGAACTACTCCTTGCGAGAATCGGCGCGGAAGCGAGCCAGGAGGTGTGGCTAGCGAAAGTGGAGATGGGCGCCAAACTGTTATACTAACACCTTGCATGCCAGCTCGCGCGACTTCTCTCATCCACGCGGTTCTGGTAGACGACGAAAAGCTTGCCAGCGACGAACTCGCCTACCTGCTTAAAGACTTTGCTGACATAGAGATCCAGGCCGTCGGCCGAAATGGGCTGGAAGCCTTGTCCTTGATTGAAGAACATGAGCCGGATGTCGTTTTTCTCGATGTCCAGATGCCCGGAATGGATGGCATGAGCGTGGTCCGGCAGCTCCGCGAACGCCTTGCCGCTCTCCCCTATTTCGTCTTCGTCACCGCCTTCGATAACTACGCCGTCGAGGCTTTCCGGCTGGAAGCTACCGACTACCTCTTGAAGCCCCTCGACAAGGACCGCCTCGCCGAGAGCATCGAGCGTGTGCGCCGTCACATGGCCGAAACCCAGCAGGAGCAGGAGCCCCAATACACGCTTCCCCCTACCGAAGCCCAGCGCCCAGCCCTGCAGCGCAACAAGGTTCTGTTGAAGAACGGCGCCCGCAATTTCATCGTCGACGCCCAGGATATCGTCTATGCCACCATCGACGACGGCTTGATCACCATCGTCGCCACCCACATGGAAGGCCAGTCCAACTACCGGACCATCGAAGAACTGCAGTCCAACCTCGATCCCGACCTTTTCTGGCGTGTCCACCGCTCCTATCTGGTCAACATCAACCGCATCCGCGAAGTGGTGCCGTGGTTCAAATCCAGCTATCAACTCCGCATGGATGATAAAAAGCAGACTGAAATCCCGGTGAGCCGGGTTCAGACCAAGCGTTTGCGCATGCTCTTGAAGCTCTAGGCCCAAATGCGAGTACTGCGCCAACTCACGGGTCGTCAACTGGCACGGGCGATTGACCGCCTCCGGAATCCGATTCCTGGCGGGAAGGTGGAAGCCGCGCGCAAGTTCGGTGTGGACTTAAGCCTGCTTGTAGAACAAATCAAACTCAGTCCCGCCGAGCGTGCGAAACGCATGCATGCTCTGGCTCAGGCGGCAGAGTCGGTTCGCGGGATAGCCCGGAAGCGAAACCCATGAACTTTGAGCTTGCGATTCAGGTCTTATGCGATTCCGGCGTTGAATTCGTCGTCATCGGTGGATGGGCTGCTATTTTTCATGGCAGCGCGCATGTCACCAATGACCTGGACATCTGCTACGCACGGAACCGGGTGAATCTGCGAAGGCTCGCCGCCGCCCTGGCCCCTTTTCATCCGAAGCCCCGCGAATTCCCTGAGCACCTTCCCTTCCTCTGGGATGAAACCACTCTGGCAAACGGAACGGTATTCACCCTTGTGACGGATCTCGGAATCATTGATCTCCTGGCCGAGGTTGCTGGAATCGGAGCTTTTCGGGAGGTGAACGAAGCCTCGATCGAGGTAGAGGCATTCCAGCGCCGCGTCCGTACGCTGGATATACGTGCCTTGATCCGGGCGAAGCGAGCCGCAGGCCGCCCTAAGGATCTGTTGCTACTGCCGGAACTCGAGGGGCTGTTGGAGGCAAGCGAAGAATAAGACGGCTCAGCTACCGCATCACGCCCGTGTGCCCCGTCGAATACCGCCCCGGCTGCGGCCAAACGCACAATCCGTGCGGATTCCGTCCGCCCTTAATCTTCGCTACCAGCTTTCCGGTTGCCGTATCGAATCCGTAAATCACGTGGTGATACCGCCCGGAAACCCAGAACATCTTCCCATCCGCCGACACATTCCCCATATCCGGCGACCCGCCGCCCGGAATCACCCACTTCGTCTCTTCCAGCTTCCGCGTCGCCAGGTTGATCAAGCTCACGGTGCCTTCGCCGCGATTGGTGACATACATATGCTTGAAGTCGCGGCTCACATAGAGGCCATGCGCCCCCTTCCCCGACGCCAAAAAGCCCGTCACCACGAACTTGTCCCCATCAATCATATGCACGCCGTTGGCATCCATGTCCGCCACATACCAAGTCTTGCCGTCCGGCGAGATTTTGATGTCCTGCGGCATACCTCCCCCCGGCGTGCCGAGTTTGCCCAGCACCTTGCGCGAGGCAACATCCACCTTCACCAGCTCGCCCGAAAACTCGCAGGTCGCGATCAGGTAGCGCCCATCCGGGCTGAAGTCCATGTGGTCCACCCCGCGGCAAGGAACCTTCACCTGTTCCACCACCTTGAACGTCTGCGGATCGGCAAAGTCCAGCCGGCGCAACCGCTCCGCCACCACAATGGCGAACTTGCCATCGGGGGTGAAGTACAGGTTGTACGGGTCTTCCACTGGGATGGTCTTAATGAACTTTCCCGTCACCGGGTCGATCGCCGTGAGCGTATTGCTCAGGTCGTTGGTTGCATACAGGGTCTTTAGGTCATACGACGGAACCACGTGCTGCGGCTCTTTGCCCGCCTTGATCGTGTCGATGATCTGCAACGTCTTCGGATCCACGATCGACACATCGTTCCCACGGGCGTTCGGCACATAGATCAGTTCCCGGTGCCCCTTCACCGCGGGGCTCATCTTGTCCGGCGTGGTCTCCGAGTAAATGTTATTCGCGTCGATCACCGGAGGCATCCCCGGAAGCACTTCCAGCTTCGGCGGCGTAGCCTGAGGCGCCTTCTGGGAGGCAGGCATTGGCGCCTCCGTGGAGCACCCGGCAAGAAAAAGAGAGAGAGCGACAGAGCAGAGTGAGAGATAACGCATAGGAACAGGTCGCCGAGCGCTGACGCTCGGTGGCTCAAGTATAGCTCAGGCGGATTATCGATAGGATCCGCCACTTCGCCAATTGGGGCCTATGAATGTGGTACCATCTCTAATTCGCGTTGGGTTTTGAGCCTCCCCCGTTTGTACCAGGCTGGTTCGACTAGACACTCGTTCGTGATTCGAAGTTTTGAAGTTCTCCCCTCAGGAGTTGTAGCATTCATGGAGTACAAGCCAGACATCTTGCAGTTGGCGGCATTGCGACAAAGCAAGGGTATCAGCCTTGAGTCGATTGCCGAAGGAACGAAGATCTCTTGTTACTATTTGCGGGCAATCGAGAACCTCGACCTCGACAAGTTGCCCGCCGGCGTATACCGGGACAATTTCCTCAAACAGTATGCCCGGTCCATTGATGAGGATCTGGCGGAAGAACTGGGCCGCAAACTGGCGATCGCAGCCAAGGAAGCCGCCGATGCGGTAATGAAAGCGGCCACCACCAGCGGAGTTACTCGCAGTTTGAAAGAAATGCTGGCCAAAGGCGCCGCCTTTGCCTTCCTTCTCGGGACCGGAACTTCGCTGGTCAGCCAGCAGACGCCCCCGGCCCAAACCTCCAAGGATCCACGCCTGTCGGCCTTGCGCGACTTCTTCGAACGTTGCAGTTGCCCCATCGCCAAGGATTCCGACGCCTTCCTTGTCGCCGCCGACCGCCATGGCCTCGACTGGCGGATGCTCCCCAGCATCGCCTACGTCGAAACCACCGGCGGCAAACACCAGAAGGGCGGCAACCCCCTCGGCTGGGGTTCCGGCAAGATCAAGTTCGGATCCACCCGTCAGGCCATCCACCATGTCGCCGAACGGCTCGCCCGATCCCCGATCTATGCCCAGAAGGACCTGGTCGGAAAACTGCGCACCTATAACCCGGCAAACAAACAGTACGCTGCCCGCGTGATGGAAGTCATGGACCAACTGGGACCAAAGCTCATCGCCAGCCGCTAGGCACTCAGTCGCGTTTCGCCGCAAAGAACGATTTCAGTAACTCCAGGCACTCGGCCCCCAGCACCCCTTCGGTGACCTCGACGCGGTGATTGAGAAGGTCCGAGTCGGCAATCCGGAACTTGGCCCGGACCCCGCCAAAGCGCAGGTCGCGGGCCCCGAATACCAGCCGCTGGACTCGCGCCTGCACCAGGGCGCCGGCACACATCGCGCACGGCTCCAACGTGACATAAAGAGTCGTGCTTTCCAACCGGTAATTCCGCAGCAGCGCCGCCGCCTGCCGCAACGCCACGATTTCGGCATGGGCCGTTGGATCATGCGACCCGATCACGGCATTGGCCCCGCTGGCGATCGCCTCGCCCTGTAAAACCAGTACCGCACCCACAGGCACTTCCCCGCTCTGTTCGGCAATCCGCGCCTGGGCGATCGCCATCCGCATGAACCTCTCGTCGGCGTTCACCTGCTGTTCGTCTATTTCATCCCGCATTTCGTCTACCGAGCCGGGCTATGAGGCCCGCACAGGTTCTAGAATACTGGATATGGGCCGTTACGCATCCCTGGTGTGGAAGAATGCGATTCGCAACCGGCGGCGAACCCTCCTCACCATCACCAGCCTTGGCTTTTCCCTCTGCCTGCTTGGGCTCATGATGGCCATCTACTACGCCCTCTATCTCAGTGACACGCCCCCCGCCCAGGCGCTCCGCCTCGCCACCCGCAACAAAGTCTCCATCACCCTGCCCATGCCCGGCTACTACCTCCAGCGCATCGAAAAAACCCCCGGCGTCAGGGAAGCAATGCCCTGGCAGTGGTTCCAGGGTGTATATAAGGATGAACGCGACCCCAACAACTTCTTCGCCCGCTTCGGCGTCGATGCGAAGAAACTATTCCTCATTCAGTCCGAGATCCGCCTTCCCGAAGAGCAGAAGCAGGCCTTCATTGCCGACCGCCGCGGTTGCATCATCGGGAAAAAAGTCTCCGAAAAGCACGGACTGCGCGTCGGTGACCGCCTCACCATCAAGGGCGACATCTACCCGATGGACCTGGAGCTGAACATCCACGGCGTCTACGACTCCACCATGGGTAGCGATACGCTGTTCTTCCACTGGGATTACGTCAAGGAGAACCGCAGCCTCCCCAAGGAGTACACCGACGTTTACAGCTCCATCAGCATTCTCGTGGAAACTCCCGAATCGGTGCCCACCGTCATTGCCGCGATTGATGACCAGTTCCGCAGCTCATCGGTGCAAACCCGCACCGAAACCGAACGCGCCTTCGCTCTCGGCTTCCTCAACATGATGGGAAACATCAAGGCCATCCTGCTTTCCGTCTGCGCCGCCGTCACCTTCACCATCCTCCTGGTTTCCGCCAATACCATGGCAATGTCGGTCCGCGAGCGAGTGCGCGAAGTCGGGATTCTCAAAACGCTCGGCTTCAAGCCCGGTGCGATTCTCGGCATCGTGCTCTGTGAATCCATGCTCATCGCCGCGCTGGGAGCAGTGGTCGGCTACGGGCTGGCGACAGTCCTCTGCGGAATGATCCGCCAGGGACCGGCCTTCAGTTCGGAAATCGCCAACCTCTCCATCCAACCCTTTGTTATGGTCGCCATGCTGCTCTCCGCCCTCGCCATCGCCCTGCTGAGCGCCTTCGTCCCCGCCTGGACTGCCTCCCGCGTGCCCATCCTCGATGCCCTCCGGCATTCGGATTAAGAAGGAGCCTCACCACCATGGCCATCCCCCTCACCTATAACCTGCGCAATCTGGCCGTACGAAAGGGCACCACGCTGATGACCGCTCTCGGCATCGGGCTCACCGTGGCCGTGATGCTCACCACCATGGCGCTGGTGGCCGGCTTGCAGGGTGTATTCTCCGAAACAGGAAACCCTCTCCATGTTTTGGTGATGCGCAAGGGCTCCACCTCCGAACTGGTGAGCACCGTCACCCGCCCCCTGTTCCAGGAAGTGAAGATGAAAGCCGGCATCGCCAAATCGAAATCGGGAGACCCGCTCGCTTCGCTCGAAATGATTGAAATGGTCAACCTGCCCAGCGTCGACAACCCCGACGGCAGCAACATCACCATCCGTGGCCTGTTGCCGGCCGGCCTTGAGATGCGCGATTACATCCGCCTCCAAAGCGGCCGCTGGTTCCAACCCGGTAAGCCGGAACTCGTGATCGGCAAGTCCGTCGCCGCGCGCTTCCCCGATGCCCAGATCGGTAGAAAAATCCGCCTCGCCCGCAATGACTGGGAGGTGGTGGGAGTCATGGACGCTGCCAACACCGCGGCCAACAGCGAAATGTTCGCCGACCTGAACCAACTGGCGGCGGAGTCCAATCGCACGGAAGCTCTCAGTTCCATCCTTATCCGAGCCGTCGATCCCGTCGCCGTCGCGGCCCTTGTCCAGAACCTGGAATCGGACCGCAAGCTCAACGTCTTCGCCCAGACCGAGGCCGCCTACTACGAGTCGCAATCGAGCTCAGGAGCGCTGTTTGAGTACCTGGGCATGTTCGTGGCCGCCATCATGGCCGTGGGCAGCGCCTTCGCCGCGATGAATACGATGTACGCCGCCGTGGCCAGGCGAGCCAAGGAAATCGGCACCTTGCGTGTGCTGGGCTTCTCCCGCACTGCCATCCTCACCAGTTTCCTCGTCGAATCGCTGGCGCTGGCCTTCGCCGGCGGTCTGCTCGGCATTCTGCTCGTGCTCCCCCTCAATGGCGTCACCACCGGAATTACCGGCAACACCTTCAGCGAAGTAGCCTTTCATTTTCGCGTGACGCCCCCAATCATGCTGAAGGGCATTCTGTTTGCCCTCGTTCTCGGTGCCGTCGGCGGACTGTTCCCCGCGGGCAATGCGGCCCGGAAAGAAATCCTCGCGGCTCTGCGAGAGGCTTAATCCAATCTCTATGAGCGATGAACTGAGCAAGCTGCGCATTGACCGTTCGGCCAAAACCGGTTCTTCCGGCTGGGCTACGAAATGGATCCTGGGAGGAATCGCCCTCTTTCTCCTCTTAGGCGTGGGAAGCACCATCTACAGCCGCCTCAACGCTGCCACCGAAGTGGAGATCCGCCGCGTCCAATCCCGCGATGCCGGATCCCCAACAGCAACTGGCGACGTCATCCTCAACGCCACCGGCTACATCATCGCCGCCCATAAGATCCAGGTCGCATCCAAGGTGATCGGGCGCGTGGCCTGGATTGGTGTGGAGAAGGGCGACAAGGTCCGCGAGGGCCAGGTGATCGTACGCCTCGAAGACGACGAGTACAAAGCGCAATTGGAACAGGCCAGGGGACAACTCACAACGCTCCGGGCACGCCTCGAAGAGCTGCAGAACGGCTCCCGGCCGGAAGAAATTGCCGTGGCCAAGGCCAATTGGGAATCCGCCAAAGCCGACCTCGAAAACGCCCGCGTCAACCTCGACCGCACTCGCAATCTGGTGGCCCAAGGCGTCTTCGCCAAGCAGAGCCTTGATGACGCGCAGGCCCGTTTCGACGGCCAGGCCGCCCGCGTCGCCTCCCTCGAACGCACCTACGAACTCGTGCGCATCGGCCCCCGCCGCGAACAGGTCGATGCCGTCCGCGGCCAGATTCAGGAGGCACAGGGCCGCGTCGCCTTCTACGAGACCACCCTTTCCAACACCGTGATCAAAGCCCCCGTCACCGGCACCATCCTCGAACGCGCCGTGGAAAAAGGCGAGTTTGTCACCACCAGCTTCGTCGGTGAGCGCGGCGCCAAAGGCTACGTCGTCTCCCTCGCCGACCTCAACGATCTCCAGGTGGAGCTCGACATCAACCAGGATGACTTCGCTAAACTCGGCCCCAAACAGAAAGGGGAGATCACCACCGACGCCTTTCGCGATCGCAAGTACCAGGGCTACATCTACGAGATTTCGCCCGAAGCGAATCGCCAGAAAGCCACCGTCCAGGTGAAGGTGAAGGTGCTCAATCCCGATGAGTACCTCCGCCCCGACATGAATGCCAGCGTGGCGTTCCTCACCGAATCGAAGCCCGGCGCACCCGTCACTCAGGGGCCGGCGATCTACGTTCCCGCCAGCGCGGTTCGCGACGGCGCCGTCTATGTTCTGCTCAACGGGCGGGCAGTGAAGCGAAAAGTGAAAACGGGCCGCCCGCAAGGCGCCGAAGTCCGCATTGAGGAAGGGTTGTTCGGCGGCGAAGATCTGTTGGTCTCCCCGCCCACCGCCCTCAAGGATGGCGACCGCATCAAAGCCAAACAGGGGTAATCGATGAGCGAAGCAATCATCACCACAAAAGGGCTCACGCGCGAGTACGTGCGCGACCAGTTCAAAGTCATGGCGCTCCACAACGCCAGCCTCGATGTCACCAAGGGCGAGTTTGTGGCGCTGATGGGTCCGTCCGGCTCCGGCAAATCTACGTTGCTCTACCTCATCGCCGCCATGGACCGCCCCACCGGCGGCGAAATCCGAGTCCTCGGCCAGGACCTGCGCGCGCTATCTGGAAATGCCATCGCCTCCTGGCGCAATGCCCACGTCGGCTTCGTCTTTCAATCCTTCAACCTCATTCCCGTCCTTACCGCCCTCGAAAATGTCGAGCTCCCGCTCAAACTCACCAGCCTCAAAAAGAAAGAGCGGCTGGAGCATGCCGAAACCGCCCTCAAGCTCGTCGGCCTCGGCGACCGCCTCCATCACTTCCCCAAACAGCTATCCGGCGGCCAGGAACAGCGCGTCGCCATCGCCCGCGCCTTGGTCACCGATCCCGACATTATCCTCGCGGACGAGCCCACCGGCAACCTCGACGCCAACTCCGCCAACGAGGTGCTTTCTCTCTTGCATCGCTTGAACCAGGAGTACGGAAAGACGATCGTCATGGTCACCCACGACCCCCATGCGGCCCGCTTCGCCACCAAGATTCGCTTCCTGGACAAGGGAGAATTGCTCTCGGAAGGCACAAAACCCGCCGATTGGATGAGCCCATCTTAAAATTCCTTCATGAAATCTCCCGGCTTTGTTCCCCTAACGATGCGCGAAGTGATACCCTAGAAACATGCGATTTTGGGTACTTGTTGTTGCCGCATCTATTTCTATGCTTGCCGTTGCCGCCGACAAGCCAGGCGCGATTAAGGCGAAAGTGAAACCCGGCCGGGCAGGCGTCTGGGTTGACGGAAAGTACGTCGGTCCGGCCAGCCGCTTCACGGTCACCGAGAAGTATGCCACCGAACCCGGCGACCATGAAGTCACTCTGCGCGATCCCCGTTATGAGGACATGACGGTGAAAGTCAGCGTCCAGGCTGGAAAAACGGCCGTCGTCAAGGGCAAGATGAAGCCCGTGACTCTGCCCAACCCCCCGTTTGGCCGTCTCCGTTTCGGCGGTGGCGCTGCGGAATCCTTTATCTCCGTTGCCTCCGGTGATGTCAGCCCCGTGTATCTGAACGACAAGTTCTACGGTTACATGGATGAATTCAATAACGCCGGCGGTGGCATGCTGATTCCCCCTGGCACCTATCGGCTGAAGTGTGAATCGTCCTGGTATGGCACCTTCAATCAGGATGTCACCATCGAAGCCAACAAAGTGACCGTGATTCCGCTGCCGAAGAAGAAAGAATAACCTCAGCTCAAAAGCTTCAACACATCGGCGCGCGGCGGAATCGACGCTTGCGCGCCGATTTTCGTTACCGAGAGCCCTGCCGCCGCGTTGGCAAAGCGGAGTGCCTCCGGAATGGATTTGCCCTCCGCCAGCGCAATCGCCAGCGCCCCATTGAATGTGTCTCCAGCCGCGGTAGTATCCACCGCCGTCACCTCAATCGCCGGTGCGGAGATGCGCTCATTCCCGTCCATCCACAAACATCCCCCGCGCCCCAGTTTCAGCACCACTGTCTGCACTCCCAATTGCTCCCGCAACTGACGGCCGACTTCCGGAGCATCTTCCACGCTCACAGGGCCCGGAGGCCTCCCCAGCAACACCATCGCCTCCGATTCGTTGGGCGTGAGAATATCCACTAAGCTCAACAGGCCCGCATCCAGCCGTTGTGCCGGCGCCGGATCCAGGATCGTCAAAGCTCCTTCTTGTCGCGCGATCTGCATCGCTACCTGCACCGTCGGAAGTGGAGTTTCCAACTGGAATAACGCATAAGAGGCGCCGCGGAACACGGCGCGTATCGACGTAGCATCGGCGGGGGCCATGGCATGGTTCGCCCCGGAGGCCACCACAATCGAATTCTGCCCCTTGCTGTCTACCCAGATCAACGCCACTCCGGTAGGCTGCGCCTGGGTAGCGTGTACCGCACTGACATCGACACCAGCGGCGGCCAGACTTGCTTTCAGGTGATCCGCAAACAGGTCGTAGCCCACTCGCCCCGCCATCCGCGTTTGCACAGCGCCTTCCCCTAAGCGCCCACAGGCACACGCCTGATTGGCCCCTTTGCCTCCTGGGAGCATCTGAAAGCCGCTTCCTAACACCGTCTGCCCAGGCGCAGGCAACGTCTCCACGGACACCACAAAGTCCATGTTCAGGCTGCCCAGCACGGCAACGGCAGGTTTCATCGGGTCAGATCAATGCCGAAGCGCTTCAATTCCTCGGCGTAATATTTGCGGTGAAGCAGATCCCATTCCTCGGAACCCTCGGGAACATCGCGCTTCAGTGTGCGAACCTTCTGGCGCGCGGCCTTGTCCACCTTGTCTTCTACCGTGAGCACTTCCGTGAGCGTCTTCACCAGCTCCAACCGTACATCGTTGGGCTGCCTCTTCACGCGGAATACGCGCTCCTTGCGCGCGGCGTTCACCAACTTGTGCGACAGATCGTTGATCTTGTCGCGCGAGATCTTCATCGGATCGCCCGTGTCGCGCCCTGAGGCTCGAATCACTTTGCGTTCCTTCACTAACTGGTTCTTGATGCGGCGGAACATCTCCTGGTAGGACACGCCTTCCCGGCGCATGTATTCCGTGTACTCGCTGAGTATCTCCCGCACTTCATCGTTCAGCCGGTCTTCGATCGCCAGGTCTTCCTCAATCACTGTCGCAAGCACCTGGCTGCCCGCGGCCACGTCCGAGGTTTCAAGAATATTGGGGTGAAGCCGTTTGACGATTTCTCGGCCCAAATACTGAATGAATTCTTTGGCTAGGAGCATCCTGAAGGCATTGCCCGTTTCCAACCCCGGGCAATAAGAGATTAGTGTAGCAGATGTTCGAGAGCCGGGATTCCGGCACGCTTAAATCGTTGTTTCCAAACAGCGTGCCGGAATC
The DNA here is from genome assembly GCA_018268935.1 of Acidobacteriota bacterium. Classification (GTDB taxonomy): domain Bacteria; phylum Acidobacteriota; class Terriglobia; order Bryobacterales; family Bryobacteraceae; genus CADEFT01. The sequence continues at coordinate 91,640 of JAFDVS010000019.1, forward strand.
TCCAGAAGCGAACTACTCTTGCGAGTTCTCAGGAGTCGCGGACGGTTTGACCGCGATCGTCGTGTTGCGCCGCACGCCGCTTCCATCCTGATTGCAGGGGATACTGTTGTAGAAGCATCCCACCAGCACCGCGGGGTCTGGAGGCGCACTGTCCGGTACTTTGACATCGATCTGCCATACAGCCACCAGGCCCGGCGCCAAGCCGAAGTAGGAAATGTTCTCCCTCGGAACCTGGCTCACCCCGATCGTCACCACCAGACTGCCTGATGCGTCCATCTTATCCGCGGCCGGCTGTCCGTCCGGAGGCAAACCTGCGGGCACTCCGAATCCTGTGCCAAACAGCGACACCACCTCTCCCCGTCCCACCCGGTCCGATGCGGAATTGGCCGTTCCATTCGGATTCTTGGCCTGTACTTGTCCGCCTCCGTCGCCGGATGTAGTGAACAGGGCCGGAGCGGCTTGTGCCAGCACCAGGGAACCCGCCGCCACAATCGAACCAGTCGACAGCCGCTGCACCACCACCGAAACACTGTTCGATGGCGCCACAGTCTGCGGAATCACAATCTCAATCTTGTCCGGAGAAACCGACTGGATCGGCGCCCTCTCGTCGTTGATCAGCACTTCCATGTCCCCTAAGGCTGTGGGCATCGCCGTAGCTCCAGCTTCGTCCTTGAAGTTCAATGTTGCATCTGCGAACCGGTTGAAGCCCGTCGGACGGAGAGTCGTGTGCGTGTAGGGCGCCAGCCGCGACAATTGGTGGCCGCTGTTTGTTGCCCTCAGGCTGGGAAAGTGCATCGTGACGCGGTTGTTCCCGTCCGCCACATAAAGATTGTTCGTCGCATCCAGCGCCAGCGCCAATGGCAACCGCGCCGTGAACCCGAAGTCCGAGATCGTCGATCCGAAAAACATCTCAATGTACACCGGGAAGCGCAGCACCTGCCCCGCCCCCGTGTTCGCCACCCAGATCTGCCCCGTGCTCGGGCTCACAAACACCCCGTGCGGGCTGTTGAACCCCGGCAACGTCAGTGCTGGAAATGGATCCGGTTCCGAAAAAACGATCGTGTCATACACCAGAAGCCGGTTGTTTCCTGTGTCAACGACATACAACCGGTCGTCCGTGTCGGTGGATATGCCGTGCGGAGCCAGCATCCGGTTTGGCGCCGTGCTCGCCGTCGTGGTCACGAAATCCGATTGCCCAATCACCTTCTCCGCGGCCATCCCGGAGCTGAAGTCTCCGCCTTCCGGCTTGCGGAAAAACAAGACCCGGTTGTGGGCGAGGTCGGAAACCATCAGGTGCCCCGCCTGTGTAAATGCCAGCCCATAGGGCCGCGACATCGTTCGTGCCGTCGCGTCCGTGATCTTGCTGAAAAAGTTCGATTGCCCCAGCACCAGGTCCGGCCGGACCGCGCCCTGTTGATCGAACGGCCGCGGGAAGCGCAGCACTCGCCCGTTGCCGGAATCCGCCACGTACAGATTGCCCGCCGCATCCACCGCCACATTGGCAGGTACGCGCAGCCCGTTCTCTGTAATCTGGTCCGGATCATTGGCTGGGTTGTTCACCAGCGCACGCAGCAAGTCGCGTTGTCCGATCACGAAGTCCGCACGGTCACCTTGCTTTACATTGCGTGCATCGCGGTAGCACAGAATGCGGTTGTTGTATGTGTCGGAAACGTACAAGCGCGGCGGAGATGAACTCGAGTCGATCACCAAACCCGCCCCGTCCGAGCTGAATGCGCTCCCCAACGATACTGTTCCCGCAAACAGAAACATTTCGCGGCCGTCCATGTTGTTCGGCGCGCCTTGGAAAAACTCGCTCTGCCCGATCACCCGGCTTGCTTGGGTGATGGTTCCGTTCGCCACGGGGAAGATCATCACCCGGTGATTGCCGGAATCCACCAGGTATACGTTGCCTTGCGCCACCACCGCTGCAGTCGGATCATTGAAGCCCAGATTGTTCGGCTCGGGCTGATTGCGGTTCTCTTTGAAGGAAGTGAAGTCCGCCTGGCCAATCACCTGCCGCGCAGTCGGCGAAAATTGGGTTGCTTCCGGCGGCCAGGACTCGAACGGATCGTAACGTAAGATGCGGTTGTTCACCGTGTCCACCACGAATGGCGTGCCACCGGAGAAGAAGAGCCCTTCCGGCGGCTGATTGATCCCGCTCACTGTCCGCCCTAACGACGTGTCGTTCACGTTCGCCGGCGTCGGCTGTCCCGGCTGCAGCACCACCACGCCCATAATCCGGTCGGCGGTAACCAGGTTGCGAGGTGTAGCATACACAACCACCCGGTTCAGACTGTCGCATACATACAACCGCCCTTGCGTATCAAATGCCAGGGCCGAGGGCTGGCTGAGCAGAGTCTTCACCCGCGGATCGCCCGGCGGGTTTGCTCGCGTTGTGAAAGATGCCTGCCCCAACACAATGTCCGCCGCCGGCTGATTCCGTCCCGCCTGCAGCACCACCAGCGGATACCGCAGCACGCGATTGTTGGCCGCATCGGAAAACCAGAGATTGCCATTCGGGTCGAACAACAGCCCGGACCGCAACGCCCCGCCCGCATTCAGCGCGATGCTCCTTTCATTCAGACCGCCATTGTTCGATGTGTTCTGGCTGAGATTCGGTTGCCCAAGCACCATGTCCGGCGATTTCAGGGTATCAGCCTGCTGAAACGGTTTCGGGAAACGCAGAATGCGATTGTGGCCCGCGTCAACCACGTATAGATTCCCTTGGTTGTCCACGGCCACGGCCACCGGCGACGACGTCCCGGTGGTCAGCGTCGTACCAGGTCCCTGTGGCAGGGTGGTGGTGAAATCGCGTTGACCAATCACGATGTCCGCCGGTGCCCCACTCGCCAGGCCTGACGCGTTCCGCCACCCCAGAACACGGTTGTTGCCTGTGTCCGCTACATAGAGTGCCGGTGGATTGACCGATGTATCCACAGCTACGCCGCTCGGACTGAATAGATCCTTTGCCTCCGCCAGGTTCGGGGTCACCGATACCAAATCCACGCGCGTTTGACCCAGCACTCGCGTCGGTACCGGGTTCAACTGAGCATGCGCCCTCTCCTCCGAGGCCGCTAATATAGACAAAATCGTACAAAGGTATAGTTTTCTCATGGGGAATGCTCTAGGGGGGCGACGGACGCGGGAAAACTCGCCTGCTCTTACCATATCACTTTCATTTTTTCGTTGCCAAAGTACTCTGGATTCAAACTCCAGTTCTATCCTTATAGTCGTAGGGGGTCTACCTTACTGCGTACTCCCCCACCGTTTCCATCGTCCGCATTGCCGCCCTTCTATAGATGTTCAACCCTCCCACTTCGTTTCAGATGCGCCCGCCACCGTTTTTCATTCATCCTATATAAGAATGTCCATCTTTCAAGACCGGGCCCGCGACCTTGAGCGCTATGAATTCCAGATGGGGCAGGAACGCGGACGCCTCGCCCTTACCCTCGACCTCCTTACCGACGCCCTCGTCCTCGTCGGTCAACACGGCGTCTATTGCCAGAGCGCCCGCCAACCCGGTAAACCCGCTATGGACGTCCAAATCGTCCAGAAATGCATCAACGACGCCAAAGAATTGGTCGGAACCGTCATGGTCGAACTCCATCGCAAACGCGCCCAAGCTAACCAATCCGACCATCCACCAAACCAGGAGTAGTACTTTTCTCTTATTTGGCAGCTGGATCTAAACCTTAGTACTTGGTAAAGTCCTTACAGGTATGGATCAGATCGTCTTCCCCCTGGCGCTCCTCATCGCTTTTGCCACGCTGCTTCCTGCCGCTCTCCTTTACCGGATCCTTTCCGGCCGCTTCCGCCGCGAACGCGCCCGCCGCCAGGATACTCTTCAGGAAATCGAGTCCAGTTCGGCCACTGCCATGCTCACCATCGATCAGGCCGGCCGCATTCTCCGCGCCAACTCCGTGGCCGGAAAACTCTTCGAATACCTGGAGCAGGATCTCCCCGGCATGGCGATTGGCAGCGTCATCCCCGCCCTTGCACCCGGCGCCGACGGTCTGGTTCCCGTCGCTTCCCTGGTGGGAGCACGCAAAACAGCCAATGGAATCGGCGTCGAGGTCACCGGCCAGCGCAAAAACGGCACCTACATCCCGCTCGATCTGCTTCTCAGTGAGGTCGCAGCCGGAAGCGTCCGGCAATATCACCTCGTGGCCCGCGATCTTACCGACGTCCACGACGCCCAGCGCAACTCCCGCGAACTGCAGTTCCTCGATGGAATGCTCCAGTCCGTTGGCGCGCCTGTCCTGGTCCTCTATAAAGATGGCAAGATCACCCGCCACAACCGTGCATTCGAACAGGTCACCGGGCATGCCGATCCCTTCGGCCGCCATTATTGGGAGTTGCTACTCGCCCCTGAAGAGTGGCCCCAGACCCGCCACTTCATCGCCGAAACAATCACCGCGGGAGAAACCAGGCGGCTCGATTGCACCTGGCTGCGGCTCTCGGGTGACCCCGTGCCCGTTCTACTGGCCGTCACCCCGCTCCGCGCCGGCAACACTACGCCTGAACATGCCGTGGTCGCAGCATTCCCCATTTCCGAGCGCGCCGAAGCCGGTCGCGGTGCCACCATGGAAGCTGTCGAGCGCCTCGCCGGTGGAATCGCCCAACAGTTCAACGACCTCCTTACCTCCATCAACGGCTACAGCGAACTCGTCCTGCATTCCATCGACGAGTCCAGCCCGGCCCGCCGCGACGTCGAAGAGATCAAGAAAGCAGGCGAACGCGGCGCGGCCCTCACTTCCCAACTGCTCGCCTTCAGCCAGCGCCAGATCTTGCGCCCAGCCACCTTCTCCCTCAATCAGCTCGTTCATGAGATGAAGGATACGCTCGCCGTCCTGCTCAGCGATCGCATCGCCCTCAGCACCGTGCTCGACCTCGAACTGTGGCAGGTCTCCGCCGACAAAAACTGGATGGAGCAGGTCATCCTCAACCTCGCCGTCAACGCCCGTGACGCCATGCCGGAAGGCGGCAAGCTCACAATCGAAACCATCAACGTCAACATGGACGAGTCCGAAGCCAAACGCAGCGCCGGCCTCCCCGAAGGCCAGTACGTCCTGCTCACTATTTCTGATTCCGGCTATGGCCTCGAACCCGCCGCCCGCCAGCATCTCTTCGAGCCTTTCTTCTCCACCAAGCGGTCCAAAGGCGCTGGACTCGGTTTGTCCACCGTCTACGGATTCGTCCGCCAAAGCGGAGGGAATGTCCTGGTGCACAGCATTCCCTCCGGAGGCACTTCCGTTCGCATCTATCTGCCGCGCCAGACCGCCGAGGTCGACGCCGGCGAAAAGGCTGCTCGCGGCCTCTATCTCGTTCGCGGCGCCGGCCGATGATTCGAAAGGAGTTACTGAGCCGCACACGTCAGCAAGCGGTCACCGGCAGCGGCAATCAAGCCCCGTGATACGCATCGAGGAACCGCAACCAGCCCGGATTCGCCGCCACCCCCTTCAAACCCAGATACTTCGCCCGGTAATTGCTGTACAAATCGGCCGAAGTCGGGAACCATACCGACAAACCGGCAGAGCGCTTCACCGCCGCCCCATACGAACCATTCGCCACAATACTGGCTCTCGTCTTCGCCTCCGTCCCATCAATCTGCGCCTTCAGCGCCGGGAACTTCGGCCGCAGCAAACGCAGCAGGTCAACCAAATCGACGTAATCGGCGTATTCATAGCTCTGCGTGGCCAGCCGGATCTGCCGCAGTTGCGATTTCTGCGCCGGCAGCGCGGGAGCCAGCTTCTTCCCCAGCTCTGACAACTCCTTCATCGCCGCCCCAGTCTTGTCCACCGCCACCGCCGACTGCGTGACATTCTGCATCCCCGCCTTCCGGTACGACTTGATGTACGCATCGACAATCCCCTTCGCCACTTTCTCCGGCGTTGGCGCACTCTTCACCTGCAGCAGCACCTCGTCGTAAGGCCACCCCTCACCCGGCTCCGTCTGCTGCGATCCCACCACAATGTCCACCAGCCCATCGAATTGGTTCACCACTTCCACCATATTCATCAGGCACGCGTCGAAGCCCAGTATCCGGATCCGGTTGCCGCTGTTGATCCCCGCCGCGCGAAATGCGCCTTCCAGTTCCGGCATATCCATCGAAGAGCCGAAATCGTCAAAAGCAATATCGCGCCGAACGGAACGGAACCCCGAGCCATGATTCCACACCACCACCAGCGGATGCGTCGCCGTGTACCGGTTCAAGCCCCACTTGAGAAAATCGATGAGTGTCTCCGGATCCCCCGAATCCCGTTCCGGCAATCGCTCAATCTCTTTCGCGTAGGAACGGTTGCTCCAATCCGGTTCCGTAATCTCGTACCGGATGGACCCGGTGTGATCGCCGTAGGTGTCGATCTCCACACCGGCATAAACTTGCGCCGACGACCCGGCAGCGCACATTTCTTTGATATCGGACAAACCAAAATCCGAAAGGTCGTTGTCGCCCGCGATGTACACCAGAAACGACCAGGGCCGTTTGGGCGCTCTCGTTGCAGCTTTCTTAGCCATTGCGGTTACTCCTCAATTTGCAGTCGATTTTTCGGACAATCGACGGCATTGTATAGGATTCACCGCTCAAATCCAACGGGGTATACCGCCCCGCGCCAGGTTCACTCCTCCCGGATCTCCGCAATCGTCGCCCCCGTCCCACCTTCCGCGGGCGTCGCCGCATAGTGCGTCGCCACGTGCGGATGCTTCGACAGCATCTCATGCACCGCCTTCTTCAACACTCCCATTCCATGCCCGTGCACAATCCGCACCCGGTTTACTCCCGCCATTACGGCTTGATCGAGAAACTTATCCACTTCCTCCAACGCTTCCTCGGCGCGCTTCCCAATCAGGTTCAATTCGCGATAAGAAACATCCCAGCGCGGCCCGGCGCTGTGAAAACTCACGTTCTGCGGCAGCTTCGCCGGCGACGATGCGCCTTCAGGAAAAACCTCCAACACATCATCCACCGATACCTGCAGCTTCATGAACCCGGCTTCCACTTCAATCCGGTCAGGCCCGATCTTCCGCTTCACCCGCGCCAGCTCGCGCACATTCTTCAGCCGCACCCGGCAACCTTCTTCAATCTGCAGCCGTAACGGCGGCCCAGCTCCCGGCTTCGCCGCCGCCAGCGTCGTCTGCAATTCCTCCCGAAATTCACGCACGGTTTTCGACACCTTGCGTTGCGCCTGCTCCGCCGATTTCCGCTGCTGCGCGGTTTGTATGATCCCTTCAATCGTCTGCCGCGAACTCTCCTCAAACGCCTGCGCCAGCGCTTCACATTTCTTTTCCAGCTCCCGCAGTTTCGCCGATTCCCTCTGCGCCCATTCCGATGCCAGCGCTTTCTCCCGCGCCTCCAGGGCCAGCCGCTGCGCCTCCAACTGCTCGCGTTCCGTCTGCAGCGCGTTCACCTTCTGCTGCAATTGCTCCAGAAAATCCGCCAGGTCGCGTTCGCGATGTGTCATCGCCTCGCGCGCCTTTGCGATCAGATCCGTCGACATCCCCAGCCGGCTCGCAATCGCCAGCCCCGCCGATTCGCCCGGCGCTCCCAGCCGCAGCCGGTAGGTCGGCTCCAGCGTGTCATGATCAAACCCCATTGACCCGTTCAACACCCGGTCGTGGCTCCCGCCATACACCTTCAACGCCAGCAAATGCGTCGATGCCAGCGTGAACGCCTTCCACGAGCGCAGCAGGTCCACAATTGCCACACCCAGCGCGCCGCCTTCCTCCGGATCCGTCGCCCGCCCCAACTCATCCAGCAGCACCAGCGATTCCGGCGTCACCTGCTCCAGAATCTCCTTCACCCTCCGGATATGCGACGAAAAGCTACTCAGGCTCTCCGCAATCGACTGGTTATCCCCCAGATCCGCCAGCACCTGGTCGAACACAGGAAACACCGCCTCGCGCGCCGGCACCGGAATGCCCGATTGCGCCATCAGCGCCAGTAATCCGCAAGTCTTCAGCGTCACCGTCTTACCGCCCGTATTCGGCCCGCTCAACAGCAGAATCCGGTTCTCCGCCAGCGCAAACGAAATCGGCACAATCGGCTTGCGCTGCCGCCGCAGCACATCTTCCAGCAACGGATGCCGCGCCGCCTCCAACCGCAATTCCACGCTATCCGCCGCGGCAAACCGCGGAATCACGCAATCGAAATCCACCGCGAATTGCGCCTTGGCAAACAGCAGATCCAGTTCCCCCATCACCTGTATCGAAGCCAGAATCGCCGGCGCGTGAACCCGCAGCTTGTCCGTCATCTCGCGCAGGATGCGAAACACCTCGCGCAGCTCTTCCTCCGTCAGGCGCACCAGTTGGTTGTTCAGATCAATCGTATCCAGAGGCTCCACGAACAACGTGTGCCCGCTGCCGCTCGATCCATGAATCACCCCATTCACCCGCCCTTGCTGGCCGGCCACAATCGGCACCACGAAGCGGTCATTGCGCAGCGTGACGAAATCTTCCTGCAGCACGCCATCGGTGCGATGCGCCCGCAGAAAGCGTTCCAGCGAATCCTGAATCTGCTGCCGCTGCTTCTCGATCCCGCGCCGGATGCGGTTCAGCGCCACGCTCGCCGTATCCGCCAGCGAGCCGTCCGGCAGCACCTTGTTCGCCAGTTCGTGCAACACCGCGCGCAGCTCGCCAATCCCCGCCGCCCGCGCCGCCAGCAGCGGAAAGCGGCTCGCGCAGGATTCGAGTATCGCCCGGGTCTCCGACGCCCGGTCCAGCAGGCTCAGCAGTTCAAAAATCTCCTTGCCTTCCAGCACCGCCCCTTCAATCCGCAATTTCACCGCCGGCTCCAGCGAATCCGGCAGATCCCCAAAGCGCAGCCGCACCGCCGAGCCTCGCCCCGCCGTCTGCGGCCCGCTCGCCGTTTTCAAATACTCCATCGCCTCGGCATTCAGCCGGTGCACCCGCTCCAGTTGCTCGCGGTTGGTGTGCGGCTCCACTTTGCCCAACTCGCCTTTACCCATCGGGCTGCCCACGTATCGCCCCACAAGCGCTCGTAGTGCTTCAAACTCCAGCAATCCTGCGCTGGTGTGGATCATGACTTCTTCTCTCTTCTCTTTCGAAATGCCTCGCGGATCACCGGCAGTGTGCCTTCCGTGAGCTGGTAGCGCTCCAGTTCTTCTTCCCTTACCCAGGCTAGCGCGCTCACATCACTGGCCGGCGCCGCTGTGCCTCCCACTACCCGGCAAACATAGTCGATCAGCACGTAGTGGTATTCCGCTCGCCCCTCGCCATCCGGAATGATCCGTTCAAACACCGTCGCAATCTCCAGCGGCTTTACCTCCAGCCCCGTTTCCTCCCGCACCTCCCGGCGAATACCGTCCACCAGGCTTTCCCCGGTCTCCAATACCCCGCCAGGCAGTGACCACCAGCCGAGCAGCGGCTGCTTGCCTCGCTGTGCCAGCAGAATGCGCTTCCCTTTGAAAATCAGTGCGCCAATCCCCAGAATCGGCCGCTTCGGATACCGGCGATCGTCGCGCGCCACTAGTAGTTGACCGCTCCTTTGACGTCCAGCCGCATCCGGAACACCGATGTTCGCGCAGTGAGGAACAGCGTCTGGTAATCGGGATCGCCAAATGCGAGGTTGCTCGGTTTCTCGGCCAGCTCAATCGTCTTCAGCAACTTCCCCTGCGGCGTATATACCACCAGGTGCGTGGCGGCGATATAGAAATTGCCTTTTTCATCCAGCTTCAGCCCGTCCGGCGGTCCCGCAATGTCCTTGATCAACACCCGTTCGTTCGTGGCCCTCCCCTGCCCGTCCACGTCATAGGCGTACACAGCACGCTCATCCGTGTTCACGACATACAAAATCCGCCCATTGCCCGATAGAGCAATCCCGTTCGGCCGGCCCTTCGGCTTCGCCACCAGGCTCAGTTCCCCCTTCGGCGAAATGTGATAAACGCCGTAAAAATCGAGATCCCTCGTCTCATCCTGTGCTCCGAACGCCGGGTCCGTGAACCAGATATTGCCATCCTTGCGCACCACAATGTCATTCGGCGCATTGAGCCGCTTGCCTTCAAACTTCTCCGCCAGCACCTCCAGCCCGCCGTCCTTCTTCGTGCGCACGACACGCCGCGTGCGGCTCTCGCAGGTCAACACGCGCCCCATCGAATCGATGGCATTCCCGTTGGCCCCGTTCGTGTTGTCGCGATACGTCGCCACACCGGTGCCTGGTATGAACTTCAGCATGCGGTTGTTCGGTACGTCGCTGAAAATCAAAAACCCTTCCTTCGACCACACCGGACCCTCGGTGAAGCGGTTCCCCGCCCCCACTTTCTCAATCATGATCTTGGAAAAATCCTGGGCGCCGAGACCAGACGCCAGCAACAGGGCAATAACAATCATTGTCTCCATCATAGCGTCCGTCCGGCGCTCCAAAGGCTACAATGAGTGCGTCGGCACAATGAACCATCCCCCGCAGCTCGGCGAGTCGCTCTTCGTGCAAATCGAAGCCACCGGCGCCACGCGTCCCCACCTGTGGTCGCTTGGAGGCTGCGGCTTCGCCATCAAATACTTCGACATCGTCTTCTATGCCGACCCGTTGCTCCATCCCGCCTCCGCCTCCCGCGTGCGCCATGCCGACATGGTCCTCGCAACGCACGCCGCCCCCGCCCACATGCACGGCGAAACCCTCCGCGCCATCCTCGACGCCTCCCCCAAAGCCAAGCTCGTCCTTCCGAAATCCACCGCCGAAACGGCATTCGCCTTGGGCGTTCCCTACCACCGCATGACCACCACCGATTCCGGCCTCCGCGTCGAATACTTCAAAAACGGCATGTATGCCCGCATCTATGCCGTCCCCTCCGCCAATCCCGAACTCGATGCCACTCCGCTCGGCGGCTATCCTTATCTCGGCTACCTCATCCGCTGCGGAGACACCACCATCTATCACGCCGGCGCCTGCCGCACTTACGAAACGCTTGCTGATCGCTTGCGTCCGTACAACGTTACCGTAGCGATTCTGCCCGTTGCCGGCGAGGCCAATTTCAGCGTCGAAGACGCCGCTGACCTCGCCGCGTCCATCGGCGCCCACTGGCTGGTGCCGATGCATCCGCAGGGCCCCGAGGACCCGGCGTTCCTCAACCACATGCTCTTCCATCGCCCCCAGCAACGCTTCAAGATCTTTCAACCCGGCGAGGGCTGGGCCATCCCCGCCCTGGATCAGGAACCCTAGCCATGCGCGAAGTTCTCTCCGTCCACGAGCCGCTTCTGGTCAACACGCTCGGTCACTGCGCCGGCACCCTTATCTTCACCATCTTCGCCGTGCTCCTGCTCCGCGACCGCGCCGGAAAAAGCCTCCGCGGCAGCCGCCTCACCCTCATCGCCGCACTCCTCGCCCTCGTCTGGAACTTCGCCTCCCTGCTGGTCATCGCCTGGGGCAACCCCGCCAGCGACGCCTCCGAATGGCTGGTCGCCGCCAGCTCCTCTGCTCTCAGCCTGCTCCCCGCCGTCCTGCTCCATCTCTCCCTTGCCGGCCGCTTCCGCCCCATCGTCTGGGCCGGATACGCCCTCGCCGGATCCGCCGCTTTCATCCACTGCGGCGAGAAGTTCCTCCATCTCCCCCAACTCCACGAAACCGCCCTGCGCATCACTACCTACGGCTTCGGAGCCCTCACTCTAATCGCCGCTGCCGCCCTGCTGCGCAGCCCCGGCGACCGTAAAACACTCACCACCCGCCTCGTCGGCACCATGTCGCTGTTCCTCTTCGCCCTCTCCTTCGTCCACTTCGGATCAAGCGAAGCCCACTCCTGGCCCGGCGAACTCATGGCTCACCACGCCGGTATCGCCCTCGCCCTGTTCGTCCTCCTGCAGGACTACCGCTTCGTTCTCCTCGATGCATTCATAAGGTTCTTGGCGAACATACTCTTCGCGGCCGTATTCGTGTTTGCCCTGGTCAGTGTGGTCAGCCTCCCGAAGCTCTCCCGCTGGATGGAACAGGACCCCTTCCGCGAAGGCCTCGTCCTCGCAGCCGCCGCGCTCCTCCTCCTCATTTTTTCCTTTCTCCGCCGCCATCTCGCCGGCGCTCTCGAACGCCTCGTCTTCCCACGCCACGATCTCGCCTCCCTCCTGGAACGCATTGCCGCCAAGGCTGCCGGAGGAATGGAAGAATCCGCCTTCCTGCGCCTCTGTGCCGCCGATGTCGCCGCGCACTTCGAAACCGTGCTGGTGGAAGCCGGTCAATCTCCCATCCATACCCTCTCCATCGAATCGCACTTGCCTACACTGGTCGCCGATCTCCATGGACCCGAGCGCAGCCGCCTCGATTCCGTCATGGCCGAAGTGATCCTCCCCATCCACCTTTCCGCCGACCGCAACGGCTGCCTTCTCTTCGGCCGCCGCGGTGGTGGCCGCCGCTACCTCAGTGACGACCTTACCGCCCTCGCCCGCATTCAGCTCGAAATCGAAGCCCAGCTCGATCGCCGCCGCGAAGCGGAAATGCGCAGCCTCGTCTCGCAGGCCGAAATGCGCGCCCTCCAGGCCCAGATTCATCCCCATTTCCTCTTCAACGCGCTCAACACTTTGTACGGCATCATCCCCCGTGAGGCCACCGGAGCCCGCCGCACCGTGCTCAATCTCGCCGACATTTTCCGCTACTTCCTTCAAACCGACCGCACTATGATCCCGCTGGAGAAGGAACTCGAAATCGTCCGCGCCTATCTCGAAATCGAGTCTCTCCGTCTCGGCGCCAAACTGCGCACGGAAATGAACATCGATCCCGCCGCCCTGCACATCGCCATCCCTGTCCTCACCGTCGAGCCCCTCATCGAAAACGCCGTCAAGCATGGCGTGGCCAATCGCGCCGAGGGTGGCCTCGTCCGCCTCGACGCTTCGCTCCAGGACCAGTGCCTGCGTGTCTGCGTCTCCGACACCGGCCCCGGCTTCGACAGCAGCAAACCCTCCGGCACGGGAGTCGGCATGGAAAACGTGATCAAGCGCCTCAGGCTCTGCTATGGTCCCGGCGCCAGTATTGAGGTACACTCCACGGACCAGGGGGCCAGCGTCACTTTCCTTGTACCCCTTCATCTGCCGGAGCCTGCCCTGCCATGAAAGTGCTGATCGCCGAAGACGAACCGGTCGCGCGCCTCGTGCTCCGCGAACTCCTTGAGGAAATCCCCGGCGTGATCGTTGCCGGGGAAGCCACCACCGGACCCGAAGCCGTCTCCCAGACTGCCTTACTCCGTCCCGACGTCATCCTCCTCGATCTCCAGATGCCCGGTATGAGCGGCTTCGAGGCCGCCGCCAAATTCCCCCCTTCCATATCCCCGGCGATTATCTTCGTCACCGCCTACCAACAGCACGCCCTCGAAGCCTTCGACGCCGGCGCCGTCGACTACCTGCTGAAGCCGGTCCGCAAGGAACGCCTCGAAGCCGCTCTCGCCAAAGTCAAAACCCGCTCAGCAACCCCGGCCGTTGATCTGCGCAAAATTGTCGGCCGCCTCGGTAACGACTTGCATCTCCTCGACCCCTCGGAAATCGTCGCCTTTCAAGCCGAAGGCGATGTCGTCTACATCCTCACCGTCAACCGCCGCTTCTACGCCTCCCACTCGCTCAAGGCCCTCGAAGAAAAACTGCCCCCCGGCCGGTTCCGCCGGGTCCACCGCTCCACCATCGTCAATACCGACCAGATCCGCAAAATCTCGCCCCTGTCCAGCAAGCGCTTCCTCCTCCGCATGTCCAACGGAATGGACATCGTCGTCAGCAAGCGCATGGGCTCCGTCATTCGGGACGCCCTCTAGTACCTTTTGCCCCAATCGGATTTGACACCAGCGCTAGAATAGGTAGCATTGAGGTTGCATGGAGGATCAAGCTCCAAAACAAATCACCCGGCTTTTGGTTGAATGGAAGGGCGGCAACAAGGACGCGCTGGACCTCCTCATGCCGCTCGTATATCAGGAGTTGCGGAAACTCGCCGACAATTACCTGAAACGCGAGCGCAGCGACCATACGCTGCAGCCCACCGCTCTCATCCACGAAGCCTACATGCGCCTGGCCGACCAGCGCCTCCCCGAATGGAAGAATCGCTCCCATTTCTTCGGCGTTGCCGCTCAGATCATGCGCCAGGTCCTCGTCGATGCCGCCCGCAAACATCGCGCCGCTAAGCGTGGTGGCGGCTCAAAGACCAGCCTGGAAGAATCCGTCCTCGTCTCCGCCTCCCGCGCACCCGATCTGGTGGCCCTAGATGACGCCCTCATCGAACTCGCCAAATTCGACGAGCGCAAGGTCCGAGTCATTGAACTCAAGTACTTTGGCGGCCTGACAATCGAGGAAACCGCCGAAGCCCTCGGCATCTCCGACGCCACGGTGTCGCGCGATTTGCGCTCCGCCGAGGCCTGGCTCCGCCGCCATCTCTCGGAAAACCCTCAGGATTAGTCGCTCGCCTTGCCCGACAGCACCCGCTCGATTTCGTTCGCCAGTTCCTCGTAAGTCATCCGCCCCGGATGATACATCGCCACCAGTCCGTTGCGGTCCAGCAGCACCAGAGTCGGCGTCGTGCTGGCCCCGTAAATCCGGAAATTCTCCTGGCTCAACGGCGCCGATACATCCACCAGCCCGGCATAATGCTGCCGCCGCACCTGATCGATATAGGGGCGCTCTTTCTGCGGCGGCGCCTCTTCGCCACCCGCCACATACCCGTAATACTGGGTCGGCGCCACCATCACAAGCCCTTTCGCCCCATACTTATCTTTCAATTGAGCCAGAATCGGCCCCTGGTACTTGCAGTCCGAACACCAGTGCGCCCAGAAAAACAGCAGCACAGCTTTCCCTTTCAACGCCTCCAGCGCCGGCGGCTTCGGCCCGAAATACTCCTTCAACTCAAGCGCCGGAGGTCTCGTCCCGGCCAGGCTCAGCAAGTGGATGTTCTTCTGAATCCGCGCCCGCATCGATGTCCCAAACCAGCGCTGCAACTCCCCTTTCAGAAAGCTCACCCCCTCACTCCGCTCCCCGCGTCCGGCGAGCGCCTGCGCATGCACTTCAATCGATGCCCCTAGCGCAGTTGGAAGTTGCGTTTCATCGTCCAGCTTCCGTTTGGCCAGCGCCGCCAGGCAGTCGGCCCGCGTCGCCGCAGCGTATTCCAGTGCCTTGTCGTAGCGCTTCGCACCCAGCGCCCCTCGCCCTAACCACGAATGCGCCAGCATTGCCTCCGGTGTCTTCCCACTCCCACTCACAAAGGTCCGGATCAACTGTTCGGCTGCGGCGAAATCGTCCTTGGCGATCTGTGCCCGTACATCGGAAATCAGCGACGCATCAAGACAGAAGGGTAGTAGCAAAGCGAGAAACGCGGAGCGCATAGCTTCCAGGATATACCCTACTTGCCTACGTGGCAGCCGATACACATCTGCTGCTCGGTCGTAAGCTTTCCGGTCTGCTTCCAACTTGCCGCCCGCTTGGCATACTCCGTACCCGGCAGCTTTTCTTCCAGCATCTCGAAATACACCCGAGCCTGGTCTGTATTCCCCAGCCTCGAATGGCCATCCCCCAGCCCCAGCAGCAGTTGCCCCAGCGAATGCGTACTCATCTTGTCCAGCCTTCCCTGCTCCACTTCATACGCAGACTGGTAATCGTCCACCGCGCGCCGCAGCTCCGCTTTCACTCGCTCGCTCATCGGCTGGTACGCCGTCGCAGCCAGAAGCACCGCACCCCGCGGAATGCGCACACCCACCTCCTTCGGAGCCAGCTTCACAGCCCGGTCCATCTCCGCGAATGCTTTCTTGTAAAGCTCCATCCCCTTCGCATTGTCACCACTCTGAAAGGCGCGCCCCGCCTGAAAATAGAGCCCTGACCCGTGCCACACCAGCGCTTCCGCATGCTCCGGATTCGCCGCTATCGCCTCGCTACTGACCTTCATTGCTCGTTCAAAGGCGGCCGCGTCTCCCGCAAATCCGGCAAAGAAATCATTCCGCACCACTTGATCAAAGCGTTCCGGTGGCGCGCTCATCAGGGCCGACGCAAATCCCACCGCGAAGGCGGCCGCAGCCGCAATCAGTTTCTTGTTTCTCAGCATCTTGTCTCTCCTCAGTTCCCAAGATACGGAGTTGCTCTTGCCGGTACACGGTTCTCTAGACCAGCGCGCGGCGCGCTCCGGACGAACGGTGGATTCCGGCGGATGAATGGAAGAGCAGTGTACACTAACCCTTTCCCCGTGAAGCGTCTCTTCGATTGGATTCCCGCCCTTTCCATGATGCTGGTCTCGCTCATCAGCTACGTTGACCGCAACACCTTGGCCCTGCTCGCCCCCACCATCCTCAAGGAAACGGGCTTGTCCGGCGAGCAGTACGGATGGATTATCTCCGCCTTCTCCGTCACTTACATGATCGGCAACCCGGTTTGGGGGCGCTGGCTCGACCGCATCGGCCTGCTCCGCGGCATGACCATCGCCGTCGGTTTCTGGACCGTCGCCTCCGTTTCCCACGCTTTAGCCACCGGGTTCCGTAGTTTCGCCTTCGCCCGCGCCGCCCTCGGATTCGGAGAGGGCGCAACATTCCCCGGCGGACTCCGCACCGTCATCCAAACCCTTCCGCCCCACCTCCGCTCCCGTGGCATCGCTGTGGCCTACAGCGGCGGCTCTCTCGGCGCGGTGGTAACCCCGATCATCGTCACCCCGATCGCCCTCGCCTGGGGCTGGCGTGGCGCCTTCTGGTTCACCGGCCTCATCGGCGCTCTTTGGCTCGTGCTCTGGCGCACCGTCGGCCGCAACCCGAAACTGCACACCGACACCGTTTCCTTCCCCGCCGGTGCCCAGCATCCCAGTTGGCTCCATCCGAGACTCTGGGGATTCATGGCCGTCTATGCCTCCGGCAGCCTCCCGCTTGCCTTTGTCCTCTACAACTCGTCTCTTTACTTGGGTCAGGTGATGGGGCTCGATCAGGTCGCCATCGGATCCCTGCTCTGGATCCCGCCGCTCGGCTGGGAAGTGGGCTATTTCTTTTGGGGAGCTCTCGCGGATCGTGAAGGGCTCCGCGATGGTGGCGGAACCCCTCCCTTCCTCCGATATTTTCTCCTGCTTTTGCTCCTCAGCCTGCCCCTCAGTGCCGGACCTGCCATCTCCTCCGTGCCCGCGCTGATGGGGTTGCTGTTCTTTTCTATGTTCGTCGCTGCCGGCTATATCATCGTCAGCGTGGCTTATGCCACCAGCGTGTTTTCCGGCCGCCATGCCGGCTTCCTGGCCGGCTTGGGTGCGGGCTCATGGTCCGCACTGGTCGCCTTGGTCATGCCTTACTTCGGCCGCCTCTTCGACCAACACAACTACTCCGCTGCGTTTGTCCTTGCCGCCCTTTTCCCAGTCGCTGGAACTGTCCTGTGGTGGGCGCTCCACGCCGGCTCTCAGTCCGCAAAAGCGTGACTGGAACTGATGCCGTTCGATTGCAGCACGACAGCCATCTTCTCGAGCGCTGATTTGTGGATCTGCGAAACTCGGCTTTCATTGATCCCTAACAGCCCCCCGATTTCCTTCATCGTCAGTTCGTTGGTGTAGTACAACAGAACCACTTTCTGATAGCGCTCCGGCAGCGTGCGCATCGCTTCGGCCAGCACACTCCGCAATTGCTGCCGCGCACACATCCGGTCCGGCTGGGTCTCCGGCTTCGAGGGAAAATCAGGCGCGGGCAAATCTTCCTGGTCGTTGGACCGCGTGCTCGCGGAAACCAGCCCCACGCTCCGCAGGTCCACCATCATCTGCCGCCACCGTTCCACTTCCACGCCTAGCTTGTCGGCCACTTCCTGCTCGGTCGGATTGCGTTGCAGAGTTGCCGCCAGGTCCCGCGTTACCGCCTCCACTTGCTTGTGACGCCGCCGCAGATCGCGCGATGCCCAGTCCAGTTGCCGCAAACTGTCCAGGATCGCTCCCTTGATGCGGTGCTTGGCATAGCTCGAAAAGACAACCTTCTTATCGGGATTGTATTTGCTGGCTGCGTCAAAGAGCCCCAGGATCCCCGCGTGTACCAGGTCGTCCAGGTCGACGTGAACCGGCAGGTTCTCATGGACCCG
The DNA here is from genome assembly GCA_018268935.1 of Acidobacteriota bacterium. Classification (GTDB taxonomy): domain Bacteria; phylum Acidobacteriota; class Terriglobia; order Bryobacterales; family Bryobacteraceae; genus CADEFT01. The sequence goes on from JAFDVS010000019.1 coordinate 109,625, forward strand.
AACGGCGATCGCCTTCACCAGCGGCAGATGCTCCAGCACTACCCGGTCGCGCTTTGTCATGCGGGCGGCTTCTTTCTGAGTGGCACTCTTTGCAGGCATTTCCACAATCCTCACGTTTCCTTTACTCATCGCGATTCGCATTCTTTCCTTGGAACTCGGCCATGAAGCTGCGGCCTGTAGGTGTTCGGTGCAACCAACCTAACGCCGTCCTAGAGTGCAAGGTGACTGCCAATCACGCGAAAACTCCATCGATTTGTTCTGCCCTACCCCCTGCCCATGCCGCCAAAATATTGCCCGGCTTATGGTTACCCGGCTTCTCCCGATCTTCTTCAGAACCGGATATGCCCGCTCGACACAGGAGGTTCCCAGACTGCTTCCATCCGTTTTGGGATGAACGCGGCCCAGTTCGTTCCACATTGAAACGTTCTCGTTCCAAAATGAAACGCGCTCTTCATGCTCTTCGTCTCTTGAAATAAGCTTATCGGTTCTTACACGTTTCCATGTAGTGGGGAATGGACCAGAAATAGCTGATTCTCAGGCTCCATTTCCCTTACTGCTTTAACCCTCATGGGGGGGTATTCTCCACAAGTACCGTCTATCCCCTAGTCCCCTCGCCGCTTCAACTCCGCTATCCACGTCTTCACCCCAAATCCCGCCAAAAATACCAACGTCGCCAGCCGCACCTTCCCCTCTAACGTCAAAAACGCCATCATCCCTAACGCCCCGTAGGTGAGCATCGCCAATCGAAACCCTGGACGCATCGCGTACACATTCTCCCACGATTCCCGGTCCCGATTGCACAAAACGCTTACTTCGAGGGCGAACTCCGCGTGAACAACGAAAGTAATCCCGACAACGCCGACGTCTTCTTTTCTCCCGCAGCAGCCCCCGCCGGCCGCCCCGCCAACCTCTCGCCTAGCTGCGCCAGGCTCTTCCCGAAGCTCGTGTTCGGAGGCACCGGCTTGCCTTCCATCAGCGCCCGCTGCACCCCGTCGTAGTCCGCCGGAATCAAATGAAAAACGTCGCAATGCAGCGCCGTCTCAATCACTTCCCGGCTCAATCCATATTCTTTGTCGTAGCGGTTCACAATCAGCCGGATCCGCGACCGCTGCACCTGGTTCGCCTCCAGGTAGTCCATCGCCCGCTGCGCCGCCTGCAGCGCCGGTAGTTCGTTCGTCGTCACCAGCAGCACATCGTCCGACCGCCGCGCCAAAGTCAGGTTCCAGTCCCCAAACACCGTCCCCGTGTCGAATACCACCACTTCATAGAAGCTGCGCGCGAACTCGGCAATCGAAGAAGCGTCCCGTAGTTCGTGTAGCCCTTCGTTCACCGTCTCCGGAGCCAGCAGAATGTCCAGCGTCCCTTGCTGCGTGACAATGCCTTTCCAAATGTCAGCATCCATCGAACTCGAACGGGACAGCGCATCGACAAAACTGTAGTTCGACCGCAGTTTCATCAAGAAGGACAACGTCCCGGTAAGCGGATCCATGTCCCCCACCAGGATCTTCTTGAATCCCACACGCTTGAAATGCTGCGCCAGGTTCGTCGCCAGCGTCGTCGCCCCGCAGGCACCCTTCGCCGGAATCACTGTCATCACCTTCCCCGCCATCGTTGCGCCGCCGTCTTTGCGGTGCATCGTCGCGATACGGGCAAAGGCGTGGTCGAATTGCTCCGGGTCGAAGGGGCGTACCAGAAATTCCACCGCCCCCTGCCTCATCGCCCGCACGATCGTGTCCGGGTTCTTTGATGACAGCAGCACAACAATCTTCATCAATGGCTGCACCACCAGCAGTTCCCCAATCAACGCGATGGCGCGGTCCGGATCCGAAGTCAGATCCAGAAAACACAGATTCGGTCCGTGTGTCCCCCCTAACTCCGACAACGATAATCGCGTCGGATACGACTGCATCTCAAATATCGGTGTGTTCGGTAAGTGCAACGACAGTATCGGGGATAACTCCCCAGCTATTGTCTTGCTCGGACTGATCATCAGTCCTTTCCAATTCCCGGATAGTGCGGCAATGTCTGCTCGGGCCATGGGCTACCCCCAGAATCGGCATTCCCCTCTCAAAACATAAGGGTCATCCGCTACCTCCTCAATTTTTGAGAGCCTCCTCCCTCCGCCCGCACTAAGACTATGACCAGCGGTACCGATAAGCACGCCAAGGGAGGAAAAAGTGCCCATGTCAGATCCCATCCGCGTAGCCGTCTGCGAGACCCAACCAGTCACGACGGAAGGCTTGGCGCGCATTCTCGGTGCGAGTCCGGAATTCCAGTTCGTAGGCGCCGTCGATCAACTCTTGAACGCGGAACAACTACTCGAGGAAACCCACCCGCATATCCTCGTTCTCGATAAATCCTTCGGTGTGCAGATCGTCCTCGAATGGGTGGCAGAGCACCGCGCCGCCCGCACCGCCACCGCCATCGTCGTCTGGGGCCTCTCCCTCTCCGAAGCCGAAGCCTTGCGCTTCCTCCAGATCGGCGCCAAAGGCATCCTCCGCAAAACCGCCCCGCGCGATACCCTCATCGCCTGCCTCCAGGCTGTCGCCTCCGGCACCAGTTGGATGGAAGATAGCCTCTTTCGCGAGTCTGCACGCCCCGAAAAATACCACCGCGGTGAATTGACCCCGCGCGAACAACAGGTCATGGAACTCGTCGAACAGGGCTACAAAAACAAGGAGATCGCTCGCCAGCTCGGTATCCGCCCCGGTACCGTCAAAATCCACCTCAAACACATCTTCGAAAAAACCGGCGTTCGCGGGCGCTACGGCCTCGCCCTTAGCGGTATGAAGGACAAAGGCTTGCTCGCGCTACCATAAACCGCGCCAGCCGCCCGCTCCACCTCCACGCCCCAGCTGCCATAGCCCATGTTATGCTGGGGCGTGTCCCCCTGCACACGTCTGCTAGGCCTTGCCTTCTTCTCTTGTTCCTTCCTCCCCGCCCAATCCTCCCCCATGCTCGACCTCCTTGGCGCGGAACTCCAACGCAACTTCGACGGCCTCAAATCTGCCGACCCCGCCCCCTACTTCCTCGCCTACCAGATCACCGACGATGAGGCCGAAGCCGTCACCGGTAGCTTCGGCGCCCTCCAAAGCGCCGGCGGCTCCAAGTCCCGCTCCCTCGACGTCACCCTCCGCATCGGTACCCCAACCTTCGATAACTACCACCGCATGCGTGGCGATTTCCCTCGCTTCACTTCCGGCGTCCAGGTCCCCGTCGAAGATAGCCCCAACGCCATCCGCCGCCGCGCTTGGCTTGAAACCGACCGCATCTACCGCCTCGCCTCCCAACGCCTCATCCGCGTCAAAACCAATCAGCAGGTCAAAGCCGCGGAGGAAGACGCCTCCGACGATTTTTCCGCCGAAGAGAAAGCCGTCCATGTCGAGCCCGTCGGTAAGCTTAACTTCAACAAAGCAGACTGGATCCCCCGCGTTCGCAAATGGTCCAACGAGTGCAACAAGCACCGCGGCGTCTTAGCCTGCAGCATCACCGTTCTTGCCAACCGCCAGACCCGCTACCTCGTCAACTCCGACGGAAGTAAAATTCAACAGGGCCGTGGCTTTGCCCGCATCATCATCAGCGCCCAGGGCAAGGCTTCCGACGGCATGGATCTCGCCGCTACCGACAGTTTCGAAGCCGAAACTCCGGACCGCCTTCCCAAAGAGGACGTCGTTCAGGCCGCCATGACTAAGGTCGCCGCTCGCCTTTCCAATCTCCTTCGCGCCCCACCAGTCGATCCCTTCGTCGGCCCGGCAATCCTCAGCGGCTCGGCCGCCGGCGTCTTCTTCCACGAAATCTTCGGCCATCGCATCGAAGGCCATCGCCAAAAGGATGAAAGTGAAGGCCAGACGTTCACCAAAAGCGTCGGCAAGCCAGTGCTGCCAACCTTCCTTTCCGTCGTCTTCGACCCCACCCGCAAAACCCTTGGCAACGTTGATCTCAATGGCTGGTACGCCTATGATGACGAAGGGGTTAAAGGGCAGAAAGTAAACGTCGTCGAAAACGGAATCCTGAAAACGTTCCTCATGTCCCGCTCCCCTATTCAGGGCTTTCCCAAATCCAACGGCCACGGGCGCCGCCAGGCTGGCGCTGAAGTCGTCTCCCGCCAGTCCAACCTCATCGTGGAATCTGCCCAGGCAGTTCCCCTCCCGAAGCTCCGCGACATGCTCATCGACGAGATTAAGAAACAAAACAAACCATACGGGCTACTCTTCGATCAGGTCACCGGCGGATTTACCACCACCGGCCGCCAGGGACTCCAGGCATTCACCGTCATCCCCCTCGTCGTCTATCGCGTCTACGCCGACGGCCGGCCTGATGAGTTAGTTCGCGGCGTCAATATTGTCGGCACCCCCCTCGCCAGCTTCGCCAAAATTGCCGCCACTTCCGACAAACAGGAAGTTTTCAACGGCATCTGCGGTGCGGAATCAGGAAGCGTCCCGGTTTCAGCAATTTCCCCAGCCCTCCTGGTCACCGAAATCGAAGTGCAACGCAAGAGCGCCGGGGTGGATTCTCCGCCAACGCTGGCCCGCCCCTCGGGAGGTGCCGAATGACAAAGTTCCTCCTGTCCACCCTCCTCACCGCCTCCTTCGCTTGGGCGCAACAGCCCGGCGAGGACGTGATCCTCAAAGCGATGAAAGAGGAGATGACCCGCGGCCGCGCTTTGCGTGTCGTCGGCGATCCCCCTTATTTTTTTGAATATACGTTGGATGACGCGGAGTTCTACAGCGCTTCTGCCAGCTATGGGGCCCTCGTCAGTGACCGCTCCTCCCGCGTTCGCCAGCCTCGCGTCCGTATCCGCGTCGGAGACCCGAAACTCGACAACACAAACCACGTCTTCAGCGATATGTACCGCGGCTCGCGCTACGATCCCTCCCAATTCCCCTTGGACGATAACTACGAGGCCCTCCGCCTCGGCTTCTGGTTGGCCACGGACCGCGCCTACAAGCAGGCCCTTGAGGCCTTTGCACGAAAGAAAGCTTCACTCAAAAACATGGCCGCCGGTGGTGAGCAACTCCCCGATTTTTCAGCAGCTCCGCCCGTCACCATGGTTCTCCCCATCGTCCGCAAGCCGGTCGACACCAATGCCTGGAAAGCAACCGTGAAAAGCGTCTCCAGCGTGTTTTCCTCCTATCCGGAGGTGCTCCTGTCCGACGCCACTTTATCCATCTCTCAAACCACTTCTTACCTCGTGAACAACGAAGGAGCAGAGTTCCGCATCCCGGATCACCTGGCGACCTTCCGCGTCCGGGCTTCCGCACTCGCCCCCGACGGTTCCGTCGTCCGCGATTACGCCGAATCACTCAGCCTCGATCCGCTCCGCCTTCCCAAACCTGCCGATCTCCAGAGCGCTGCCACGCAAGTTGCTGAAATTGTGAAAGATATGGGAAAGGCTGAAGTTCTCGAATCCTACTCGGGCCCAGTCCTTTTCGAAGGACAGGCAGGACCGCAGCTCCTGGCCGAAATGCTTGGCCGCAGCTTCACCATTACACGCCGTCCCGTCACCGATCCGGAGCGCCCCATCAACCTCCCTACAGGTGAGTTAGAGGGCAGAATCGGCTCCCGCATTCTCCCGGATTGGATAGATGTAGTAGATGACCCTACTCAAAAGGATTTCCGGGGTGCTCCCCTCTTCGGCCATTACCTCATCGACGTCGAAGGTGTAGTCCCCAAGCCGCTCCAACTCGTGGAGAAAGGCGTCCTCAAAACCTACTACTCCACCCGCCAACCCATCCAAGGCGTGGAGGGCTCGAACGGCCATGCCCGTATCCCCGGCGCTCTCGGCAACAATGCCGCCCTTGCCGGCAATCTCTTCGTCAAGGCCAATCAGACGCAGCCCGAGGCTGAACTTCGCAAAAAGCTCCTCGATATGATCAAGCAGCGCAATAAACCCTTTGCCATCATCGTCCGCAAGATGGACTTCCCATCAACCGCTTCCCTCGATGAGTTGCGCCGTATCGCCGGCGGCCTGCAAAGCAGAGCCGTCAGTAAGCCTCTCCGCATCTATAAAGTGTTCCCCGATGGCAAGGAACAGCTCATTCGCGGGGTTCGCTTCCGCGGCCTCACCGTTCGAACTTTGAAGGAAATCATGGCCGCTTCCGACGAGCTCCATACCTTCCAGTACATGGAAAACGGAGGGCCGTTCGCCCACGTAGACGCGGGCGGATATGTTGCACCGACAAGCGTAGTTTCCCCAGCCCTGCTGTTCGAGGACCTCGAGATCGAAAAGATCCCGGGCGAACAGCCTCGGCCACCAATCGTTGCTCCTCCACCGCTGACGCGCTAACGTTTCGATGGGTATTCTCAGCCGCAAGGTTTTCTGGGAAATCACCACGGGATCCTTCTTGGGAACGGTCCTGTTTACCTTTATTCTGTTCCTCCAGCGCCTTGGCCGCCTCTTCGAACAACTGGTCACCACTGCCTCCACCTTCGAGCAGGTGGCGGGACTATTCCTCCTCATTCTCCCCGAAGCCCTCATCTTCACCATCCCCATCGGCGTCCTCGTCGGCGTCCTCATCGCCATGGGCCGCATGTCAAGCGATGCGGAGATCGTCGCTTTACGTGCCGCCGGCGTCCCCAGCCGCCGCCTCCTTATCCCCGTCCTCGCTTTCTCCCTCCTCGGCCTGCTCTTTACGGCCTACGCCTCGTGCATCCTCAAACCCTGGGCCAAGCGGGAAACCATCCGTATTCTCAATCAGATGGTCGCTGCGCAGTTGACTGCGGAAATCCGCCCCCGCCTGTTCGAAGAGCAGTTTCCCAACCGCATCCTCTACGTCGAAGATGTCGTTCCCGGCCCCGTCGTGCGATGGAAAAAGGTCTTCATGGCCGACCTCCGCCCCCCCTCCGAACGCGATACCACATCCCAACAGGGAGAAGGACCCCGTATCACCCTCGCCTCGGAGGCTATCGCCCTGCCTGACGTGGTCAATAACCGCATTCAGCTCCTCTTCGCATCGGGCAAAAGCTATGAAGTGGGACAGAACGCGGCCCAGTACATCAGCACTGAATTCCCGAAAATGAATCAGGCTCTCGACGCCCCCCAGCGTCGCGAGATCACCACCAGTGACTTCAGCGATGTGGACATGACGGAGCTGCGCGAAAAATCCACTACCAATGTAGATGCTGCGATCGAGTACCATCGCCGCCTCGCGCTTCCCGTTGCCTGTGTCATCCTCGCTGTCCTTGCTGTCCCCCTCGGTGTTTCCTCTCGCAAGGGTGGCAAATCCGCGGCGTTCGTTCTCACCGTCGTCCTGGCGTTCCTCTACTACATGGGTCTGATCAGCGTCATCGCCCTCGCCCGTCAGGGCTCCGTCTCCGCCAGCCTCGGAGTTTGGATTCCCAATATCCTCTACGGTGTGCTTGCCCTTGTCCTCGTTCTGCGTTTGGAAGCGCCCGACGACACCGATTGGACCGGCGGGATTCGCGAGCGCGTCGTCCGCGCCGGCAACTGGCTTCTCGGCCGCACTCCCTTCTCTGGTGAAGGCGAGGGAATTCAGGCTTTCCGTTTGCCGCTACTCCCCCAAGTCGTTGACACGTATATTCTTTCCGGCTTCCTCTACTACTTCGTAGTGCTCCTCATCAGCTTTGTCCTGATGACCCACGTGTTCACCTTTTTCGAACTCCTTGGCGACATCATCAAAAACAAAATCGCCATGCCCCGCGTGGCTACCTACCATCTCTTCCTGACGCCGAAGCTCATCTACGATTTCGCCCCCATGAGCATCCTCGTCGCCGTCCTGCTCACCTTCGGCGTGCTCGCCAGGGCCAATGAAATCATCGCGTTTAAGGCCTGCGGAGTCAGTGCTTACCGCCTCACTCTTCCGATCCTTGTGGCCGGCACCGTCTTGAGCGGCGGCCTCTTCGCCTTCGACTACTACATCGTTCCCGAAGCGAACCTCATCCAGGACGCCATCCGCAACGAAATCAAAGGCAGACCCGTTCAGACCTTCCTCCGCCCTGATCGGAAATGGATCTTCGGCCGCGGCCCTTGGGTCTATTACTACAAACACCTCGACCCCACTACAAATGTAATGATCGGCGTGAATGTCTACGAGCTCGATCGCCAGAACTTCCAGATGAGACGCCACATCTACGCCGAGAGCGCCCGCTGGGAACCCTCCATCAATCGCTGGGTCTTCCAGAATGGTTGGCGCTGGGACTTCCAGGGAATTCGCGGCACCTTCCAGAGTTTCCTCGGCAATACCTCCACCTTCACTGAACTCGATGAGCCCCCAAACCACTTCCTGCGTGAGGTGAAGCAGGACATTCAGATGAACTTCCACCAGCTCGCCGACTACATCGCTGGCCTCCAGCAAAGCGGGATGTTCGACACCACGAAACTACAAGTGCAGTATCATCGCAAGTTCGCCGTTCCCCTGTTCGTCCTCATCATGGCCCTTATCTCCACACCTTTCGCCTTCTTTTCCGGAAACAGGGGCGCCATGGCGCCCGTCGGGATCAGTCTGGCGATCGCCATCTGCTACCTTGCCATCAGTAAGTTGTTCGAACAAATGGGAAATGTGGGGCAGCTCCCGCCGCAACTGTCGGCCTGGAGCCCGGACGTGATCTTCTCACTGGCGGGAATGTATTTCCTGATGCGCGTCAGAACCTAGCGGTGGCCCGCCGTGTGCTTCTGAATCTGGACCAGGGAATTCGGAGGCGGCTCCTTAGCCGGATAGATCTGCGGGCTGCGCCAGAAATCCATCAGGCTAGTCTGGTGTACGCAACTCACCGTACAGTAGGGCGCACAGCCCTTTTGTGTCAGATACTCCCGGCGTACATCTTCCACTGAGTATTGTTCCAGCGGCTTGGCCGGATATCCCCGCTGCTGCGAGCAGTAGTGAACCAGCCCATCCTCACACACGTAGAGGTACCTGGCGCCTGCCCGGCACTTCCAGTTGTTCGGCCGCCCTTCGGCAATCGCATCCTGAAACTGGTTAAACCGCGAATAGCCGGATTTCTCCATGCTTTTCATGGCTTTGTACACTTCCCGCTCGCGGTCCTTCAGTGGCCGCAACTGCCCGTCTCCGTCGTGAATGATCCCGATCGTGGAGGTGAAACCCAACTCCAGAGCACGCTTCCCAACTACCAGCGCGTCTTCCGGATTGCGTGTCCCACCACCTACTACAGAATTAATATTCACGTGAAACGTGGCGTGCTCCGACAACCACTTCAACCTTTGATCCAGCACCTTCAGGCTCTTCTTCGACACCTCATCCGGCATGATGTTGTCGATACTGATCTGCATGTGATCCAGTCCAGCCGCGTTCAACCGCTGGATCCGTTGCACGTTCAGCAGATAGCCGTTGGTGATCATCCCTGCGATGATCCCTCGCTTCCGTAACCGAGCGATAATCTGGTCCAGTTCCGGATGTAGCAGGGGCTCGCCCCCACTCAGAGTTACTACAGTTGTCCCTAGATCCGCCAGCCGATCAACCCGGTGCAGCATCGTTTCCACCGGCACCGGCTTCGAATAGTCATCGTATTCGTTGCAGTACCCGCACTCCAGGTTGCAACGCCGGATCGGGATCAAATGCGCCAGCACGGGATGATCCGTCGAGAGCAAACCCTTCGCGATCATGCGCAGCTCGCGCATCCGGCGCGAGATCGCCTTCCATTGGCGGCGGAGCTGAAAAGCCTTATCACCCATGTGATTACGAAATTCTATCTAAGCACAGTATCCTGCGCCTGAATAGTCTTCCGCCTGTGGAAAGTTCGATTTCCGGGGTGAAAGGGCGATTTCAGGGTTTTTTCGGTTCCGGCTTCGGAGCTGTAGCTTCCTTGTCCTCGAACTTAATCGTCACATCGCTCTTGAACTGTTTGTAGTCCTCGTATTTCACCGTCATCCGGATCGGCTGCGGCCCCCCCTGGAACATGAGCGTGTCATTCGCCATGGTATACGTCGGAAACCAATACTTGCCGTCGATCTGCTCCCGATACGTCTCAAACTTCGGGAACTGTTGGTCTGACCCCTTTTTCAGCAACCCGGTCGCCCGTCCGTAACTCTTCACGATCTGCAAATCGCGATCATCGACATAGATCAGCCCCGAAAAATACCGCTGCCCCTGTTCCATCTTCTTCGGCTTCACCGCAAACACGTAGCAGGGAATTTCGTCCAGGACTTCCTTGCCCAGGTATCGAATGAAGTACTTCGAGATCTCCTCGGAAGTGAGAACGAACGGTTGCACGCTCCGCAAATCCTGCTCGTCTTCCGGCGTAAGTTGCAGATTCTTCAGCGAAGAGACAGGGGCCCGCACCACTCTCTCGGTCCGTTTCCCGTCGTTGTTGAAGATCACGTCGGCAACCACCTCGTGACGTCCCCGGGTGTTCCCGCCTTCGTCCAATTCCAGCACACGGACGGTCTGCCGATAAGTGTAGTTGTCCCGAGCCTTGGCGAACTCCGACTCCTTCGCCGCAAACTTCTGGATGATCCCGTCAATCTCCGCCTCGCTTGGTTCCTTGCTGTCTCCGTAGGCGGCCGGCATTCCTGCCAGCAGTGCAACCAAACACAACCACTTCATGTGCTCTCCTCGGCTTTCTCCTCACTGGACGGGAGCCAGCCTTTTCCGGTTACCCTTTGTTTAGCAACTGTTTGGCAATTGTCACGCGTTGCATGTTGCTTGTCCCCTCGTAGATCCGCCCGATCTTCGCATCCCGATACAGCTTCTCAACCGGGTAGTCCTTTGTAAACCCAACACCACCAAATACTTCTACAGCCTTCGAGGCCACCGTTTCCGCCGTCTGCGAGGCGAAATATTTCGCCATCGCCGCCTCGGTCAGGAAAGGCAGCCCACGCTCCTTCAGCCTTGCCGCATTGTAAACCAAAAGCCGTGATGCTTCCACCAACGTCGCCATTTCCGCCAGTTCGAACTGCACCCCTTGAAAATCGGAAATCGGCTTGCCGAACTGCTTCCTTTCTCTGGCGTAGCTGAGCGCATGCTGCAATGCTCCGTGCGCCAACCCGGTCATCTGCCCGCCGATCGCAATGCGCCCCTCATTCAGGGTTTCAATTGCGATCTTATACCCTTTTCCTACCTCCCCAAGCACGTTTTCCCGCGGAATTTTACAATTGTCGAGAACAAGCTCGCAGGTGGAAGAGGCTCTGATCCCCAGTTTGTCTTCCTTCTTCCCCACCACAAACCCCTCCACACCCCGCTCTACCAGAAAACAGGTGATCCCTTTATAGCCGGCCTCCGGTTTGACATTCGCAAACAACAGAAACAGCCCGGCTTCCGCCGCGTTCGTGATCCAAAGTTTGCGCCCGTTCAGCACAAAATGATCCCCTTGCTCATCGGCCTTCGTGGCCAGCGCAAATGCGTCCGAACCCGAACCGGCCTCCGAAAGGGCGTACGAAGCAAGCAGTTCCGTTGCCAGCCGGGGCAGGTATCGCTTTTTTTGTTCCGTGCTTCCCCATCGCAGCATAGCGTTATTTACCAGCGTGTTTTGAACATCGATAATGACCGCAGCCGAAGGATCCACCACAGCCAGTTCCTCCACTGCCAGCACAGCCTGGAAGAATGTGCCCCCCTGCCCCCCGTATTCCTCGGGAATCTCTATCCCCATCAAGCCCAACTCAAACATCTGGCGCAAGATATCCTTGCGAAACACACCCTGCTCGTCCATCGTGCGTACGTGCGGCGCGATCTGCTCCCGGGCAAACTGGCGCACACTCGATTGGAATAGCCGGTCTTCCTCACTCAGACTGGTTAAAGGCGTGTTTTCCGATCCAACTGCGGTTTCCATATGCCTCCTAGTGTATTCCCACTCCACGCAGATTCGACCCCAAAAATCATTTGAATCGAGCCTCCCGGACTGAGAGAATTGGGGATTCCCGGACATGAAGCAGTCCTTCGAGGAGTTCTGGAGAGACGCTTGGCAAAATTCAGCGCTCTTTCCCATCGAAGCCGCCGTCGTCTTCGCTCTACTGGCTTTGCTCGTATGGCGCAGGAAATCCTTGCTTCCCGCCGCCTGGTGGAGCGCCTATCTTCGCCTTGCGGCGCGCCGGTGCCTTGCCGTTACCGTGGTATTCTTTTTTACACTAGTAGGACATTATCTTGCGGAACCCGGCTATGTGAAGCCAGTCCCCGGCATTCATGACGAGTTTTCCTACCTCCTCGCTGCCGACACCTTCCTCTCCGGGCGCCTCGCCAATCCACCCCACCCCATGCGGTACTTCTTCGAGACATTCCACGTCTTGATGGAACCAAGCTACGTCTCCATGTATCCTCCGGGACAGGGGCTGGCTCTCGCCCTCGGAGTCCTCCTTACTGGGGAACCCATTGCAGGCGCGTGGCTTACCGCTGCTGCCCTAAGCGCCGCCGTCTGCTGGATGCTCCAAGGCTGGCTTCGACCGCACTGGGCGCTCAGCGGCGGGCTGCTTTGCGCCATCCGCATCGGCTGGTTCAGCTATTGGGCAAACAGCTATTGGGGCGGAGCCCTCGCCGCAACCGGCGGAGCCCTCGTCGGAGGCGCACTCCCACGCCTTATCCGCCGCCCAAACTCCTTCGATGCGGTTCTCCTGGTCCTTGGCTTCGGTATTCTGGCAAACACCCGCCCCTACGAAGGGCTCGCGTTCAGCCTTGCGTCATTGGCTTACCTCGGCTTCCAGGCGCGCCGCCACTCGCTGAGATCCTGGCTGCATGTCCTTCCCAAAGCGGCGGCCATTGGAACTGCCGGCCTCGCATTCATGGCTTACTACAACTGGCGTGGAACCGGAAACCCCCTTCGGCCGCCCTATATCGAAAACCGGGCGCAGTACGCGATCCATGGAACCTTCTATGGGAGTAGTAGCAATCCCGGCCATGCTTACAACCACGAGGTCATGCGCCGCTTCTACACCGTCCATGAAGATTACACGCCCCGCCGCGCCAACTTCTGGCGTTGGCCCGACAAACCCTTTCGTTTCTGGATCTTTTTCGTCGGCCCAGGACTGACACTGGCTTTTGCCGGACTCTTCGTAGCGGGCCGAACGCGCCCCGGTCGCTACGCCATGCTGGCGTTGGGGACCCTCTTCGCCGTCCATCTCCCCGTCGTCTGGGATCTCTTTCCACATTATGCGGCACCTGTAGTAGGAGCTTTCTACCTGCTCCTGATCGTTTGTCTGCAATCACTCACCGTATCCTGGCGGCGCCGCCGCTTCCAGGGAAAATCCATCGCGAGGGCCGTCATTCTCACCTGCCTCATCATGGCCGCCGTGCGCGGGTCTGCGCCCGCATGGAACCTCCCCGTCTTTGGAGAAACCACCCAGGCATGGTACAACTACGGCCGCACCTGCAACTTCTTCCGCGCCCGCATCGAGGACCGCTTCACATCCATGGGCGGCAAGCATCTCATTCTGATCCAATACGATCCGCAGCACCGCCCGGAGATGGAATGGGTCTACAACCGGGCCGGCATCGACGCCGCCCCGGTGGTTTGGGCCCGCTATGTCCCGCAACCGGACCGGCTGGCTACCCTGCTCGCATACTTTCGGGATCGTCATGTCTGGATACTCTACCCCGACCGCAATCCCAATCAAATCTTCGACTTCAAGGAGCAATTCCGATGACAGACTGGAAACTGATCGCTCAAGCTCATGGCCTGCCCGCCAATGAGGCCCACATTGCGTTGATGGAGCAGTTGGAGCGAACCGTGTCAGGATTAAAGCAGTCTCTCCCTCCCGACATGGAGCCGGCGCCAGCCTTTGCCCCTGTCGCCGCAAAGGAGTCCCAGTAGAACCATGACAATAGTAGAAGCCGCCGCGGCTATCCGTCAGGGGAAGGTCACTTCCCGCGCTCTCACCGAACAGTGCCTCTCCACAATCGGCCAATTACAGCCCAAGCTCAATGCGTTCATCACCATTTTAGGTAAAGAAGCACTTTCCCAAGCCAGCCAGATGGACGCCGAATTACAGCAGGGCCATGATCGCGGCCCGCTCCACGGAATCCCCATCGCCTTGAAGGATGTATTTGAAACCAAAGGCATTCGAACCACCTGTGGGTCCAAACTGTTTGAGCACAACATCCCGCAGCGCGACTCCGCCGTCACCGAGAAACTCGCCACGGCAGGGTGCGTGCTCCTCGGCAAAACCGGAATGCATGAACTGGCTTACGGCATCACCTCCAACAACCCCCACTTTGGCACGATCCGCAACCCCTGGAACCCCGATCACGTGCCTGGAGGGTCCAGCGGCGGATCAGGCGCGGCCGTCGCCACCGAAATGTGCTTCATGGCCATGGGCAGCGACACCGGCGGTTCCATCCGCATCCCTGCTTCCTTCTGTGGAACTGTTGGATTAAAACCTACTTATGGGCGTGTTAGCCGATACGGGGTGATGCCGCTCGACTTCTCCCTCGACCATATGGGGCCCCTCACCCGCTCCGTCCGCGATGCAGCCGTCGTCCTTCAGGCGCTCGCTGGCCACGACTCACGAGACCACACTTGTAGTAATCGCCAGGTGGACTCCTACTTCCCCACCGAAACTGCATCACTCGCCCGGATTAGAATCGGTATTCCGGAAAATTTCTACTTTGATCGTAGCCACCCGGCTATCGTTGCTGCCACCCAGAAAATGGCAATGAAAGCCGAGCAGCTTGGTGCGACTCTCGTTCCCATTCGTGTTCCTGACATCGCTGGCCTCAATGCCATCAGCCGCATCATTCTCTTTGCGGAAGCCACAGCCACTGTTGAGCCCTACTTAAATAGAAGATCCGAGTTCGGTCCCGACATCCTCGCCCTGTTTGATCAGGGAAAGTATATCCCGGCCACTGAATACGTCCAGGCCCAGCGGCTACGCCGGGTCTTTCAGCTCGAGTTCGCCCGCATCCTCGCCGCCGTCGACCTGATTCTCACGCCCACCACTCCGAATGTTGCCCCACGTATTGGAGAGAACACCGTCCGGTTCGGCGAGTTGGAGGAGGATGCACGCCTTGCTTCCACCAGGTTCGTTCGTGGAATCAATATGTTAGGCCTTCCCGCCCTGTCCATTCCCTGTGGCTTGGCTGACGGCCTCCCCATCAGCACGCAACTCATTGGTGATGCCTTCGCCGAAGCCCTCGTCCTCCGCGTTGGAGCAGCCCTCGAAGAAGCTTCCGACCATCGCCATCTGCGCCCATCCGGTCTATAATTCTCAACAGACGGAGGTTTACGTGTATGCCTTTCAGCCGGCGTCAATTTCTACAGCAGAGCGGGTTCGCCGCTGCAGCCGCGCAATCGGCGCCTGCGGCGAATGACCGAATTCAGGTCGGTGTGATCGGCACCGGGGCCAGATCACATGAACTGATGCAAGCGCTTCTATCGTTACCCTCCTCCCAGATCGTTGGCGTCAGCGACGCCTACACCGGCCGCGTCGCCCGCGCCCTGGAGCGAGTGGGCAAAAGCGCCAAGTCCTATCCATCCTACAAGGACATCCTCGCCGACAAATCGATCGACGCCGTTGTCGTTGCCACCCCTGACCACTGGCATAAGACAATGGTCCTCGAAGCCTTGGCTGCGGGTAAGGATGTCTACTGCGAAAAGCCGCTTACCTACCGCTCCACGGAGGGTCTGGAGATCATCGCCGCCGCCAACCAGACCGGCCGCATCGTACAAGTCGGTAGCCAAGGCATCAGCTCTCTCACACAAATGAAAGCAAGGGACTTGGTCCGGGCAGGCAAGCTTGGCCGCGTCACCATGATCCGTGCCGCCTACAATCGTAATAGTGCCTCCGGCGCCTGGATCTACCCCATTCCGCCGGACGCCTCTGCAAAGACCGTGAACTGGGATGCCTTCCTCGGCTCCGCCCCCAAGCGTCCCTTCAGCCTCGAGCGATTCTTCCGCTGGCGTTGCTACGAAGACTACTCCGGTGGCATCGCCACCGATTTGTTCGTCCACCTCTGCACCACCATTCACTTCCTCATGGACGCCAAGGCGCCGAGCCGCGTCATGGCAATGGGACAGCTATACCGCTGGACCAACAGCCGCGATGTACCCGACACCCTTAATGCAGTCCTGGAATACCCCGAGGGTTTCACCGTAAACCTCAGTTCCACCTTCAACAACCAGCTCTCCGCCGAAGGCAATTTCCAAATCTTGGGCACCGAGGGCAGTATTCTCCTCGGAGGCGGCATGACCTTCCAGCGCGAAAAGGCGGAAGAGGACAACCGCTGGATTGTGGAGAGCTGGCCATCCAAGCTGGAAGAGGAGTACTACAAAAATCCTAAAATCCGCGAAACCGAACTCCCCGGCACACGCAAACCGGCTATCCACACCGTCAGTGAGCAGTTCCAGTCCGAGGGCGCGGATTCCACCATCACCCACCTGGCCGGGTGGCTCGAATCCATCCGCACTCGGAAGTCCCCTTACGAAAATGCCCTTACCGGCCATCGCGCCGCTGCCTGCGCCCACATGGTGAACCTGTCGGTGAAGCAAAAGCGCATGGTGGAATGGGATTTCCAGAAGGACGATATAAAGGCCTGATCCCTCACCTAAGGTTCCCCCTAGCCTAATCTTCCGCGCCTCCCGGTCCGATCTATGGAATGGATCGTGGACCCTATTACTGTATTCGCCTCCGAATCGCAGCCTATCGTGCTCGAAGGCTTGCGCCGCGTCTTGGACCGCGCGCAAGACTTGTCCCTCGTCGGCTCTACGGCATCGCAGCCGGAAGCGCTGGAGCGGATCGCCGAACTTCGCCCCGCCATCGTCCTCATGGACCAGACGGGCGGCCTGAAGAATTCCTTCCGCTTCCTCACTGACGTCAAAACTGCGTCGCCTAACTCCTTTCCTGTCTTATGGATCGTGGACTTGCCGGAGGTCGAGTGCTTCCGCGCCCTGCAACTCGGCGCGCGCGGAATCCTCAAAAAGTCGCTGCCCCCTACCCTTATCCTCGACTGCCTCCGTGCAGTCGCCAAGGGCAGTGTCTGGATCGAACATACGCTCTCCGGCCAGGTAGCGGGATTCCTCAATCGCAGGCAAACACCAAGGTTGACCCCGCGTGAGCGTGAAATCGTGAGCTGCCTCTGCCGTGGCATGCGCAACAAAGAGATCGCCACGGAGCTGTCCATCACCCCCGGCACAGTTAAGGTCCATCTCATGCATATATTTGAAAAGACGGGCGTAAAAGACCGCTTCGAATTGGCGGTCCATGGCCGCAAGCTGCTCGGAGTGGAAACCGCCGAAGACGGACAGGCGGATTCCGCCTTCTCCGTCGGTACCTGACCTCACTCGCACCCCGGAGGATCTTTCCCAGTGGCCCATTCGATCGACGCACGTACCGATGTCACCTCGCCCCAGGTAGGTGTAAGCTCCCCCGTCGCCCGCTTCTTCCTTCCCTCGTTCTCCGACCTGTTGTTCATTGCCGTTCTCATCTGGCTCTTCGCCGCCGGCAGTGCCGGCTGGCTGGCGCTGCTCGCGGATGGAGATACCGGATGGCATATCCGGACCGGCGAGTGGGTGCTCCAAAACGGAGCCGTGCCCCGTACGGATATTTTCTCCTTTAGCCGCGCAGGAGATGCGTGGTTTGCCTGGGAATGGCTCTCCGATGTGGTTTTCGCGCTCCTTCATCAACTCGCGGGTCTGAAAGCATTGGTATTGGTCACGGGCATCATCCTCACCGCCGCGGGAACGCTCCTGTTCCGCCACATGATGTGGCGTGGCGCCACCCCGTTCGCGGCGTTAGTCCTTGCCCTTCTCGCCTTTGGCGCATCGACCGTGCATCATCTCGCGCGCCCTCACATGTTTACGTTGTTCGGCATGACCGCCGGCTTGTGGCTGATTGATGGCGATCGCCGCCGCCACACGCCTTGGGTTTGGGCCTTAGTCCCGGCCACTGCCGTCTGGACGAACTTGCATGGCGGCTTCCTCGGCCTGGTGGCTTGTCTCGGGCTATTAGTGGTTGGCGAAACCCTCGAAGCCGGCTGGAAAGTCTGGCAGGATGGCGCGGCATGGGATTTGTCTCGGGTGAAGCGCTATGGGCTGCTCGCCGCACTCTGCACCGCGGCCTCTCTTGCCAACCCCTACGGCTGGAACCTTCATCTGCACGTCTTCCAATACATGCGCTCCGACTTCATCAAGGACAGTGTCCAGGAGTTTCAATCCCCCTCCTTCCGCACCGAAAGCATGATGCAATTCGAAATGGTGCTGCTTGCCGCCCTCATTTCGGTCGGCTGGCTGCTCGCTCAGCGCCAGGTTACCGCAGTCCTGTGGATCCTGTTCTGGGCCCATAACTCGCTCACCAGCGTCCGCCACGTGCCGATCTTCATGATCGTTGCCTCCCCATGGGTGGCTATGGCCCTGACGGAACTGTGGAATCGGTACCTGGCGGCCGCGCCCCGCGCCAGCACCCGTGGGATTCTCGCCAGCCTCGCCCAGGACATGCGCCCCGGCTGCGTCCGCACGAGTGCCTGGATCGGTCTGGTTCTCCTCGCGTTCCTCGTATTGCCTGAGAAAACAATGCATTGGCCGTCTGATTTTCCCGATGTCAAATTCCCGGCGAAAATGACCGCCAAATATTCGCAGAAACTCCTCCGCGGCCGTGTGCTCACCATGGACCAGTGGGCGGACTATCTCATCTACCACAACTACCCGAAGCAGCGCGTCTTCATCGATGGCCGCAGCGACTTTTACGGCAAAGACCTCGGCGGCGACTACATGAAGCTCATGCAGGGTCATTCCGAGTGGCGAAAACTGCTCGACAAATACGGCTTTGACGTCGTTCTCAGCCCCAACGGCTGGTCCCTGGCTTCCTTGCTCAAGCAGAGCCCGGAATGGCGCCTGGTGGAGGATGACGGCATGGCGCTCCTTTTCGAACGGACGCAGAAATCAGGCACTAATGCTCCAGTACCTTCTGCCTATTCGGAGCCGTCTTCCCAGAAAAAAGCCCTGACAATATCTAATGAAAACCCCCGACCCGGCCGAACTTAGTATTGGAGACCGCATCCCAAATGAAGCCGGGCAAGTCGCACCTGTTAGATCTCGATGGCGTTGCCGCGCACCCCTCTCTGCCTGCTGATACCAGCGCTGGAACGTGGTGCCTGCCTTCAGGCCGCGCCTTAGCCGAGTTCGCCCTCAATGGCGGCTTTGCCGCTCCCCGAGTATGGCTGGGCTTGACGCCAAATCAGCGGACGCCCATTGTTAGCCATCCCTCCGCTTCAGGCGACACCGACGCCTACACTCCTCATCATCGCCGCCGCGATTCTCGTGACTTTCCCTCCTCTCATGCTGTCGAGGAGCGGTAATGTCGGTTCAGGTTCTCATCGCCGTACTCCTCGGTCTCGCCGCCACTGTCGAGGATCTCTGGCGCCGCAATATCTCTAACTGGATTCCCCTCAGCGCCCTGATTGCCGGCTTCGCCTGGCATATCGCCGAATTCGGATGGCGTGGCGCGGGCTCTGCTGCCGCGGGCGCAGGCGTTGGATTCCTCGTGTTCCTGGTCTTTTACCTCCTCGGTGGCATGGGTGGTGGAGACGTGAAATTAATGTCCGGCTTCGGCGCCCTCCTGGGCGTCAGCCGGCTGATCGAAGCGGCCATTTGGACCGCAATCATCGGAGCGGTGCTGGCCGCATTGGTGATCGCCTGGAGCGCATTCCGCCAGTGGGTGAAGAAGGATGGAGCGAAGAAGCCTCTCGCCATCCCTTATGCTCCAGCGATTACAGCCGGGGTTTGGCTTTCTCTGGTACCCCGCTAAAGAAAGTTCCAGCAAATGACGATCAAAGCACAGTTGGCTTAGGAAGGTGACTTTATGGATCGCAGGTTTTTAACAGTTCTCGGAGTCAGCCTGTTGTTCGCGCTGGTGGTCTCCAGTCTCTTTTATCAGATGACGGCGCGCGCCGGAGCCTCCAAGAAGCCCGATCAGGGTGAATTGAAGGACCTCGTAGTGGCTGCCAAGCCCCTCGCCGTCGGTATCACTGTCAAACCCACCGATGTCAAGGTGACGAAGGTATCCAATGACCAGTTCCCGAAGATGGGCTTCAGCAAAGTGGAAGAAGTCATCGACCGGCCGGTGGTCAGCAACATCCTTCTTGATGAACCCTTGCTCGAAGGCCGCCTCGCCGCCCGCGGCAGTGGCCTCGGCATCGCGCCCATCATCCCTGTCGGCATGCGCGCCGTCACCGTCCGCGTCAATGACGTCGTCGGTGTCGCCGGCTTCGTCATGCCCGGCATGCGCGTCGACATCCTCGTGACCGGCCGTCCGCCGGGACATCAGGATAACAATTCCAAGACCGTCACCGTCTTGCAGAACATCCTCGTGCTCACGGCGGGCACCACCATTCAGCCCGATGCCCGCGGCCAGGCGATCAACGCCCCCAACGTGACGCTTCTGGTCACTCCTGACCAGGCCGAGTTGCTCACCTTGGCGAGCAGCGAGGGACGCATCCAGCTCGTGCTCCGCAATGGCTCCGATCAGTCCATCGAAAAAACTGCCGGACGTCAGGTTTCCGAACTCTATGGCGCCGCTCCCAAACAACAGCAAGCGCTCGCCGCTCCGCGGCCTCGTCCTGTGAAGCAAGTGGTTGTGGCTCAGGCTCCGGCCCCGCCGCCTCCTCCACCTGCCCCGCCGGTCGATCAGATCGTGGTCATCCGCGGCAATCAAAAATCCGTGGAAACCGTTTCCAACTTAAAGAACAACTAGCTTACGTCTTGAACTTTCTCATGTGCGGGGAATATCTGCTATGAAGGCAACTTCTCATCTCCGGTCCAGCCTGAGCCTCGCGGCTGCTCTCAGCCTCTTCGTGACAGGCATCGGCCTCTCGCAATCGGCCGACGATATCAAAGTCGCTCTCGGCAAGAGCGTGGTCATTGACTACCCAGAGGATATCTCGAGAATCTCCACTTCCAGCCCGGATGTCGTCGACGCAGTCCCGGCAACGACGCGGGAGATCCTTCTCCATGGGAAAGGGCTTGGCGCAGCCACGGTAGTGGTGTGGTCCAAATCCGGCCAGCGCTCTTTCTATAACGTGAACGTCGAGGTCAATCTGGAACCCATCCGCCGCCTCCTCAAGGAAACCTTCCCCAACGAGGAAATCCATATTATGGCAGCGCGGGACTCGCTCTCCCTCACGGGTAAAGTCAGCTCCCAGAGCGTCGCCGACCGGGCTGCCGTTCTCGCCACGCCGCTCGCCAAAAGCATCGTCAACAACCTCCAGGTTGCTGCCTTGCCGATTGAAAAACAAATCGTATTGCGCGTAAAGTTCGCTGAACTGAACCGCAACCGGATTCAATCCTTCGGTGTGAACCTGCTCTCCACCGGTGCCCTGAATACCATCGGCCGCACCTCCACCCAGCAGTTCTCCGCCCCGAATGCGACCGATATCCGGTCTACGATCCCGGGCCGCAATGAAGGCTTTGGCTCCAACTTCACCATCTCCGACGCCCTGAACATCTTCATGTTCCGCCCCGATCTGAACCTCGGAGCCTTCGTCAAAGCACTCCAGACCGAAGGTGTGCTGCAGATTCTGGCCGAACCGAACCTGGTTACCACGAACGGAAAAGATGCCAGCTTCCATGTCGGCGGCGAATTCCCGGTTCCGGTCCTGCAGGGCGGCGGCAACGCCGGCGCTGTCACCATCATGTTCCGCGAGTTCGGCATCCGCCTCAACTTCAACCCCAATATCACCACGCACAAGACCATCAAGATGCATGTGCGTCCCGAAGTTTCCACTATCGACCTGGCGAACGCAGTGACCTTCAACGGCTTCACCATTCCCGCGCTCTCCACTCGCAAAATGGAAACCGACATCGAGCTGGGCGAGGGACAGAGCTTCGTCATCGGCGGGCTCATCGACGACCGTGTGAACGACACCATGAGCCGCATCCCCGGTCTGTCCAACATTCCGATCCTGGGCGCCCTCTTCAAGAGCCGCACCGAGAACAAGACCAAGACCGAACTCGTGGTCATGGTTACTCCCGAAATCACCATGCCGCTGCAGCGCAGCGATCCGAAACCGTTGCCGGCCTTCCCGCGTGAGTTCATGCCGAACGAAACGCCGAATACGCCTGGCGCCATGTCCAAATCCGCCGCCCCTCGCAAGAAGTAGGACGCCATTAGGAGCCGGGGAGATCTATCACCATGCTGCGAAGACCAGGGCGAGAAACGGAGCTGAACGCGATTCTCATTGCGCCGAATCGCGAATTGGCCGAGTTGTTTCTGTCCACCGTTCCCCGCCTGCACGGATTCCAGATCCTCGGGGACTTACGCAGCTACCCTACGCAGCAAACACTGGAAATTCGGCTCCGCCAATTGCAGCCGGAAGTGGCGCTCATCGATCTGGCTACCAACTTTGAAGAAGCAAGCCAGTTGATCCGTTACCTGTCGTCGCTGAAGCCTCCGGTGCATGTCGTTGGGCTCCACACCCAGAACGACTCTGAGGTCATCCTCCGCTCCGTCCGCCAGGGAGCCTGTGAGTTCCTCTATGCGCCGTTCGACCTCGCCATCCAGCAGGAAGCCGTGGCCCGGCTGCGCAAACTGAAGCAGCCCGACGGCAATGCCGAGCAGGACGCCGGCAAAGTTACCGTATTCTCCAGTTGCAAACCGGGTTCGGGGGCATCCACGCTGGCTACCCAGACCGCTTTCGCCCTGAAACGGGCCACCGGACGGCGAGTCCTCCTCGCCGACTTCGACCTTACGGGAGGCTCCATCGGCTTCTTCCTCAAGGTCAACCAGAAGAGTTCTCTTATCGATGTGCTTGCCGATGGCCAGTTGGACGTCGGCCGCTGGGCGAATCACACCGTCAGTTGCGGTGGAGTCGACATCCTTACCGCGCCGGACACGCCCTTCATGAAGTCCATCGATCCCGTGCGCGTCCAGGAAGTGCTTCAGTACATGCGCTTCCTTTATGACTGGATCGTCATCGACCTGCCGTCGATCTTCCAGCGCTTGAGCATGCTCGCCGTCTCCGACGCCGACCGTGCTTTCCTGGTTTCCACCAGCGAGTTGCCCAGCCTTCATCTGACCCGCAAGGCAATTTCGCAATTGACTCAGTTGGGGTTTGGCAAGGACCGGTTCAATGTCGTCGTCAATCGTGTCAGCAAACGCGATGGGCTCGCCGGAACCGACCTCGGCAAGCTTTTCGATTGCCCCGTCCACGCCAGTTTTCCCAATGACTATTTTTCACTGCACCGGGTGATCACTCTCGGCCGGCCGCTGGCCGCGGATTGCGAACTCGGCAAGGCTATCGAAAATCTGGCCCATAAAATCACCGGAGCCGCGGCTGCCGATAAGAAGAAATTGAGCGGAGTACTGAACGCCAAACCGGTGTTCTCGGAAACGTAAAACGACTAGGGGTAGTGGAGAAACATGCTTCCGACAACAGAAAATCGATCGCAGCAACTGACCTGGGAACAGCGCCTGCTGAAGAATGCCGGGCGCCCGAAAACGGCTCTCAAGCCGGAATACCAGGAGCTCAAGTTCACGCTGCACAGGAAGTTGCTCGACAAGATCAACCTCGAAGCGCTGGCCACCATTGACAACCAGCGCGTGCGCGGAGAAGTCCGCCAGGCTCTGTTCTCGCTCATTGATAACGAACCGACCCTGCTCAGTTCGCTCGAAAAGCAGCAGATCTGCGAGGAAGTGCTCGACGAAGTGTTCGGCCTCGGCCCGCTCGAGCCGCTGCTTCAGGATCCGACGATCAGTGACATTCTGGTCAATACTCACAAGCAAGTCTACGTGGAGCGCAAAGGTCTCCTCGAGTTGACCAGCGTCACCTTCCGCGATGACGCCCACCTGCTCCGCATCATCGACAAGATTGTTTCCCAGGTCGGCCGCCGCATCGACGAATCCACGCCCATGGTCGATGCCCGCCTCGCCGACGGATCGCGCGTCAACGCCGTCATCTCGCCACTGGCAGTCGATGGCCCGCTCATGTCCATCCGCCGTTTCTCCACCGACAAGCTGATGCCCGCCGACCTGGTGGAAAAGAAGGCCATGACCCCCGGCATGATGGAACTGCTCGAAGCAGCCGTCAAAGCCAAGCTAAACGTCGTCATCGCCGGCGGAACGGGCGCCGGAAAAACCACCCTGCTCAACGCACTCAGTTTCTTCATCAGCCCCAAAGAGCGCATTGTCACCATTGAGGACGCGGCCGAATTGCAGCTCAAGCAGCCGCACGTGGCGCGCCTCGAAACACGCCCGCCCAACCTCGAAGGGCAAGGCGCGGTCCGCCAGCGCGAACTCCTCGTCAACAGCCTCCGTATGCGTCCTGACCGAATCGTCGTCGGCGAAGTCCGCGGCACCGAAGCGCTCGACATGCTCCAGGCTATGAACACCGGTCACGACGGCTCGCTCACCACCATTCACGCCAACTCCCCGCGCGATGCAGTCTCCCGTCTGGAGGTGATGGTGTCCATGGCGAATTCGAACATGCAATTGACGTCCATCCGCCAGCAGATCGCCAGCGCCGTGCATATCTTCGTCCAGGCCTCGCGTTTCTCGGATGGCTCGCGCCGCGTCACCAACGTCACCGAAGTGACCGGCATGGAAGGTGAAGTCGTCACGCTTCAGGACATCTACGTGTTTGAAAAGCGCGGCCTGACCCCCGAAGGAAAAGTTGTGGGACGTTTCGCCGCCACTGGTATTCGTCCCAAATTCTACGAAAAGCTGCTCGCCGCCGGCATCCGCTTGCGGCCTGACCTGTTCGATGAAGTGGCGGAGGTCTAAGCGATGAGTTTTATTACCATCCTCCTCGTCATCTGGTTCTCCTCGGTTGCCATCTGGTTCCTCATTTCCGGCGCCTTTAAGAACGCCGACATGGACCGTATCCGGCAGCGCCTGGCGGGAACTCCGAAGAACAACAAAAAGAAGAAGGACGGACCGGCGCAAGCCCCCTCGCTGATCCATTCCGAGGTGCCCGTCACCAGCAAAGTCACCGTGCGGCTGCTGCAGAAATACAAACTGCACGACAAGCTGCAGGAAGCCCTGGAGCAGGCCGGTTTACGCTGGCAGGTCACCCGCCTCGTGCACGCTTGTATGGCTTGCTTCCTCGGCGCCTACCTGCTCGTCTGGTCCATTGCCGATTTCCGCAGCGTTGCTTTGGTCGCCGGGGCGATCGCCGGCTGCGCGCCGTTCTTTTACGTCCATCGCAAGCGCGCTGCCCGGCTGCACAAATTTGAAGAGCAGTTCCCGGAAAGCCTCGAGTTCGTCGCCCGCTCCATGCGCGCCGGCCATGCCTTCTCGGTTTCGCTCGAAATGATTCACCGTGAGTTCCAGGAACCCCTTGCCGGCGAATTCAAGCGCACCTTCGAAGAGCACAACCTCGGGCTTCCGCTCGAAATGGCGCTCCAGAAGCTCGCCCGGCGCGTCCCCTCACTCGACGTCCACTTCTTCGTCTCCGCCGTTATGCTGCAGAAACGCACCGGTGGCAACCTCGCGGAAATTCTCGACAAACTGGCTTACGTCATCCGCGAACGATTCAAATTGCGCGGCAAGATCAAGGCGGTCAGCGCGCACGGCAAGATGACCGGCATGGCCCTCAGCGCCATCCCTGCGGCCGTCGCCACCATTCTCTTTTACGTCAATCCTGAGTACGCCAATTTCTTCCTCAACGACGAGGTCGGACACCTGATGGCCGCCGCCGGCATCGGGATGCAGTTGATTGGCTACGGAATTATCAAGAAGATCGTCACGATCGAGGTCTAGCGCATATGGCATTCCTATTGAGTTTCCTGATCTTTCTGGTCGTAGCCATCGGCATCAGCATGCTCGGCCTGAAAGTCTGGGTGCGCCCGAAGGAGGCGATCGAGCGCGTAGCCGGCGCCGGCGTTGTGGCCGGCGATGAAGCGCCTTCCCATCCCAGTCTCGCCTTGCGCGAGGTGATGGAAAAGCTCGGCAAGCAGATCCCCCAATCGCCCAAAGACGTCACCATCATGCAGCGCCGGCTTATCCGTGCCGGCTACCGTGACCAGAGCGCTCTCACGGTCCTCTATGGCGCAAAAGCCACGTTCGCCGTGGTGCTACCCGTGGTGATGGGCATCTTTATCCTCGGCGCGGATACTGACCCCGGCAACAAGTTCATGGCCGTCGCCGCCGCCGCCGGACTCGGCTTTTTCGGCCCCAACGAGTATGTCAACCTGCGCGCCCGCAAGCGCCAGAAACTGATCAAGCGCGCCCTGCCCAACGCCCTCGACCTGATGGTCGTCTGCGTCGAATCCGGGCTCGGCCTCGACCAGGCCATCCTCCAGGTGGCCAAGGAACTCGAGCATGCCCACCCCGAGATCAGCGAAGAGTACGCCCTCGTCAACCTCGAATTGAAAGCCGGTAAGCGCCGCGCCGAAGCTTTGCGCAACATGGCCGAGCGCGCCGGCGTCGATGATCTGAAAAAACTGGTCGCCGTGCTCATTCAGGCCGACCGTTTCGGCACCGGCGTTGCACAGTCTTTGCGCGCACATGCCGATTATATGCGTGTACAGGCCCGGCAGATCGCTGAAGAGAAAGCCGCGAAACTCGGCGTCAAGCTCGTGTTTCCCATCTTCTTCTGCATTCTGCCCTCCCTGTTCATCGTTACCGTGGGTCCCGTCGTGATGAAGATCATCCGCGAACTGATCCCGATGATGAACAGCATTTGACGAATTTTGCAGGAAAGCCGGCTGCCCTCCGCAAAGAGAAAGCCGCCGGTCAATTGAGTTGTGGGAAAGGAGAACGGCGATGGATAACTCTATGATTCGCATCGTTTGCGCGGTCCTGGCGGCTTTGTTTCTGGGACTGATCGTGATGCGCCGCAAGAAGAACGTGGAATAACACCCGTCAGGCGGCGTTTTCTCGAGGGACGATTTTTCTGGTTTCGGGAGAGGAAGCGCGGAGCTCGCAAGGGGCTTCCACAAAGGAACTGCTTTCCGGCGGGCTCTGCGCACCACGTTTCCTCAATTTGGTTTGGGACCGTTGGGAACATGCGCCGGCTCAACAAGCTGGCAGAAAAAAGTTTTGGATTTTCGATGAGCGGAGTGAAGCTTATGAAAAAGAGCATCTTTCGATGGAGGGCTTTCCAAGTGAGCCGGCTCGGGCTGGCCTTGGCAGGGGTTGCTTGTCTCATGTTGACGGCCCCCCAAGCCGTCGTCGGTGGCACGGTGGGCAAAGTTGTCGCCATCGGAGGTCACGCTGCGGACCTGGCGTTGGATGAGGCGCGCGGAGTTCTGTATGTCGCCAATTTCACCGCAAACCGCGTCGACGTGCTGAATGCATCCGAGGGCACTATTCAGTCCTCGATCAACGTCGCCGCCCAGCCTTCTTCCCTTGCCTTGAGTGTCGATGGACGCTACCTGGTGGTCGCCCACTACGGCAACGTCACCGCGCCGGCAAGCCCCAATAATGGCGTCACCGTCATTGACTTGTCCGCGAATTCCAGGAGCAGCTTTGCCCTCGGCAGCGCTCCTCTCGGCGTCGCCTTCGGCCTCGACAACAAAGCCCTGATCGTCACCGCCACCGAGTTCCTGCTCTTCGATCCGGTCTCCGGAAACGCGCAGAACCTCGGCTCCATCAGCGGTGTCACCACAAAGGCGCTGCCTCAGCCCCTCACCACCTTCCCGTCCAACATCGTCGCGGCTTCGATGGCCACCAGCGGCGACGGGTTGTTTGTGTTCGGCGCGGCCGCCCTTGCCAGCGGCTCCGGCGGCGGCACCGGCAGTCAGACTCTCGAGTTCGCCTACGACGTGACCACCAAGCGTATCAACGCCATCTTCTGGACTTGGGCGCCACCGCCCGGCCCCCGCGTCGTCAGTTCCAACTACGACGGCTCGCTCCATATGACCGGCTGGGCCATGCACGACCGGAATTTGGATGTCGTCTATAGCCAGCTCCCCAACGCGCAGGGTACCTTCAACATCGGCACGCATGTCTTCGACAGTGTTCGCGGCCGCATCTATGCCCAATACATCGAGTCGAGCACCACGACCGGCGCCAACCAGCAGGCTCCCCCGCCCCAGTTGCTCGTTCTCGACGCCGACAACCTCGCCGTGCGCGAAAAACTCTACATCGCCGAGAATTTCGCCGGCAAGAGCATCGTCAATTCCGACGCATCGCTTATGTATGGCGTCTCCGATAGCGGCATCCAGATCATCCCCCTCGGCGACACCATCCGCGCCCCGCGCATCGTCACCAGCAAAGAAGACCTCGTCTTCCGCGGTAATTTCTGCGACCGCCGTGTCTCGTCCCAGGAAATCACCCTCCTCGATCCGAGCGGCGCCAACACGGATTACTCGGTCTCCATCAACATCTCTGGTGTCACGGTGACGCCATCGCAAGGCGTGACTCCGGCCACCCTCCGCGTCAACGTCGATCCGAACGCCTTCCAGAACCAGAAGGGCACGGTCACTGGCCTCCTCACCATTACCTCCGCCCGCGCCGCGAACGTCATCAAGCAGATCCGGTTGCTCATCAATAACCGCGAGCCCGATCAACGCGGCACTACGGTCAACATCCCCGGACAACTCGTCGATTTGCTCGCCGATCCCATCCGCGACCGCTTCTACGTGCTCCGCCAGGATACCAACCAGGTGCTCGTCTTCGACGCCACAACACAAACACAGATCGCCACGCTGCGCACTGCCAATGTGCCCACCCAACTGGCCATCACCTTTGATCGCCGCTGGCTCCTCGTGGGCAGCGACGCCGCGCAAGTGATCCGCGTCTATGACCTGGAAACGCTGGAAGAGTCCATTCCGATCCGCATGCCCAGTGGCCATTACCCGCGATCCATCGCTGCCAGCGGCCGGGCCATCCTCGCCGCCAGCCGCGTGGCCGGCCCCGAAAACAAGATCTCCCGCATCGACTTCCCCAGCCGAGTGGCCGTGGCGTTGCCGACTCTGGGAATCTACGAAAATAAAATCGACGTCAACACTGTTCTCGTCGCTTCCCCCAACGGCCGCACCATCCTCGGCGCACAAGCCACCGGCGGCGTCCTTCTCTATGACGCCAACGCCGACACGTTCACCATCAGCCGTAAAGACTTCTCGGCCCTGGCCGGCGCCTACGCCGCCTCCAGCTTCGATCAGTACGTCGTCGGCAACCAGTTGCTGAACGCCTCGCTCGTATCCGTGGGAGTCTTTGAAACCAACTCCGGCCGCAGTTCCGGCTTCGCCTTCCTCGACCAGGGCGGCTTCCGCACCGTGGCCCCGGATTCGTCGAGCCCCGGCATCATCCAGCGTGTCGCCTTCACCGGCAATCAGTTGCTGCGTGGCACGCGCATGGTGGAAGCGCCGCTGTTGGCCATCTCCAGCACCTCCTCCACCACCTCATCCACTACTTCCAACTTTACTGATCGCTGGACCCAGATCTTCACACGAACCGTGCAGCCACTCTACAGCCGCAACGCTCTCGTCTCACTCACCACATCCGGCATCACCATCCTGCCCTGGAACTTCGACGCCGCCACCGCCATCCCGCGCATTGAGCGCGTGGTGAACTCCGGCGACAGCACTTCCGCCGTCGCTCCCGGCAGCCTCGTGTCGATCTTCGGCAGCGATCTGAGCCCCATCAATCAGGCCACACAGCAAATGCCCGCGCCCACCGCGCTCGGCGAAAGCTGCCTCACCGTCAACGGCGTCCCTGTCCCCGTGATCTTCGTCTCCCCTAGCCAGATCAACGGCCAGTTGCCATTCCAGGTCGACGGCAGCGTCCAGATGGTTCTCCGCACGCCTGGCGGTGTCAGCGATAACTTCAACCTCACCATCCTGCCTGGCGCTCCCGGCGTCTTCCGTAACGGAACAGCCGGTAGCCAGCGCGATCTGCCCGCTCTCTATCGCGCCAACAATGGCTTGCTCGTCACCGATTCCAATCCGGTCCATCGTGGCGATACGATCACCATTTACCTCACCGGCCTCGGACGCACTTCGCCTTCGGTCGAAGCAGGTGTCCCCGCCCCCAGCGATCCGCTGGCGTCGGTGCTCATCGCGCCTGCCGTCACCATCGGCGGTGTTGCCCTTCCGGTGGATTTCGCAGGCCTGGTGCCCAGCACCATCGGCGTCTACCAGATCAACGCCCGTGTGCCGTTCCACACGCCCATCGGGCTCGATCAAACCCTCACGGTCACCTCGGGAAGCAGCACCACCTCCCTCGCCGTTCGAGTGGTCGACTAGCTAGCAACCAACATCACTGAAAGTGGGGTGCGGCAACCGCCTGACACCCCACCCAAACCAAACAGCATCTCCATAGCAGCACGCAGCCCCATGAGAGCTTCGACGGGCGCGATTCGTCGGAAAGGATCAAGGAAATGAAAAAGCTCAACGTCATTCTTGTGTCGGTGGTCGGATTGCTCCCCGTAAGTGCCCTCGCGCAGAAGTGGGAAATTGGCGCCGTGGGTGGTGGATCGTTCTACACCAAAGCGGAGGTGAAGAAAGGCGACGCCAAAGCCGACGCCTCCTTCGCTCCCGGCTTCGCCGCGGGCTTCATTCTCGGCCAGGACATCGGCCGCTACTGGGGTGGCGAGATCCGCTACACCTTCCAGCGCAACGACGCCAAACTCAATGGCTCCGGAGGAAAGGCTGAGTTCGGCGCACAGGCCCATCTCATCCATTACGACTTCCTCCTCCACCTCAGCCCCAGCGGCGCCAAAACACGCCCCTACATCTCCTTCGGCGCCGGCATCAAACACTATCGCGGCAGCGGCAATGAGACCGTCAGCCAGCCCCTCTCCGAATTCGCCCTTCTCACCAGATCCACGGACACCACCCCAATGGCCGTCCTCGGCTTCGGTGTGAAGATCAAAGTCGGTGAGAAATCCACGGTCCGCGTCGAGGTGAAAGACAATATCTCCCCGGTGCCCACCAAGGTGATCACCCCCAACCGCGGAGCTTCGCTCTCCGGCTGGATTCATAACTTCACCCCCATGGTTGGCGTTTCCTACAATTTTTGAGGAACCAAGCGAAACTCCTGCACATCGTCTATAGTTCTAATAAGAGAACGTTGGGTGGGAGTTCATCGCTTTGAGACTTTTTTGGATCTGCTTTGCAGGTTGTTACGCACTTGCTGCGCAAACAACTCCGAAAACGCTGCCGAAACCGTTTGCCGACGCAGTCTCCGCCGCTGATGCGGAGGGCTACGTCGGCAATTCTGTTTGCAAAACCTGCCATCCGGCGCAATGGCAGGAATTCTTCCGCAATCCTCACTACAAGAGCATCGCTTCGGCCAAAGAGCCACCTGCCAAAACCGGATGCGAAGGCTGTCACGGCCCCGCCAAAAAACACATCGAAGCAATGGGTGGCCGCACCACCATCCCCAATGCCTTCTCTCTGATGCCTCCCCGCCAGGCGCTCGATACCTGCCTCGCGTGTCACGGCAAAGATTACTCGCGCGCCGATATTCATCGCTCCTCGCACACCCAAAGCAACATCGCCTGCAATAGCTGCCACTCCGTACACAAGCCCGCTACACCAAAGTTCCTCCTCGCCAAGCGCCAGACCGACCTCTGCTACGGCTGCCACGCCAACGTCCGCACGCAATTCTCCATGCCCTTCAAACACCGCGTCAACGAAGGGTTCATGAACTGCACCGATTGCCATAATCCGCACGGTACGCCCGCACCCACCTCGCGCATGGGTCTCCGCCCCCGCATGGTCTCGCAGGCCCTCGCCAATGAGCAGCCTTGCCTCAAATGCCACTCCGACAAACGCGGCCCGTTCGCCTTTGAGCACGCCGCCATTCGCGTCGAAGGCTGTGAGAGCTGCCACAATCCTCATGGCTCCACCAACGCCAAACTCCTTCGCCGCACCAGCGTCTTCACCACTTGTCTCGAATGCCACAACGGCGCCGGCGCCTTCGGCCGCCAGAATGACGGGGTCGAACTGCAGTCCGCTACACACGACATGCGCAACCCGCGCTATCAGAACTGCACCACCTGCCATCTCCGCATCCACGGTTCGAATGCCGACCGGACCTTCCTGAGGTAAGCCATGCTGAGAATCTTTATCCCACTCCTCTTCCCGGCACTGCTGCTTGCCCAGCCTACGGTCGCACCCACACGCGAGGAAGTCGGCAATCCGCGCGGCGAAAACAGCGGCGGTTACAACATCCTCAACTCGTTTGAAACCGGCTACCGTTTCCGCTCCATCGGCGGCAATTACGGCAAGTACCGCAGCGACGTCAATTTCGGCAACGGCATCCGTCTCCTCGGCAGCCAGTTGCGAGTGAGCTCGCGCGAAGGCCATGGCAAGTTGTTCGACGATCTTTCGCTCACCACGCAAGGAATCGGCAACGATCCCTATCAGTCCGCCTCCCTGCGCATCGAAAAGAACCGCTTCTACCGCTACGACATGCTCTGGCGTCTCAACGAATACTACAACCCCGCCCTCACCGTCTCCTTCGGCCAGCACCTGCTCGACACACGCCGCCGCTTTCAAGACCACGACTTTACCCTCTTTCCCCAAGGCAGCTTCAAACTCTTCGGCGGCTACACACGTAACTCGCAAACCGGACCCGGCCTCGCCACCACCCAGATCTTCGACTCGCGCGGCGACGAGTTCCCGCTCTTCCTCAACGTCGACCGCCGCCGCACCGAATACCGCCTCGGTGGCGAAGCCACACTCGCGGGCTTCCGCCTCAACATTCTCCGCGGCTGGGATCGTTACGAAGAAAACAGTCCCCTCAGCGCTTCCGCTCTCGCCGGCAACAATCCCACCGACAACACGCGCCTCACCAACTTCCAGCGCACCGAACCCTACCAGGGCAACGCACCCTACTGGCGCCTCGCTCTCATCCGCAACGCCCGCACATTCAACATCAACGCCCGCTATGCCAACGTCTCCGGCCGCCGCGACTTCCTCTTCGATGAACTCGCCACCGGCGCCAACCGCCTCGGTGTCGCCCAGAACCGCCAGGTACTGGTCGCCGGCGCGGGAAGCCGCCCCGTGGTATCGGGAAGCCTCAACGTGAGCTTCCTGCCCACCAAGCGCCTCACCGTCACCAACCACACCTCGTTCCACAACACCCGCATGGATGGCTCCGGCGCCTACCGCGAAATCAACAACAACAACGCTCAGGACGCCATCTTCAACTTCAACTTCCTCGGCATCCGGGCCATTCAAAACCTCACCGACGCCACCATCGCCCTCAACAACACGGTCTCCTTCTATGGCGGCTATCACTTCTCCGACCGCCGCATCCGTTCCCGCGAAGGCCAGACTTTCTCCGGCTTCACCGACGTCTTCGAATACGAGCAGAGCAATCGGCTCAACAGCGGCCTCGGCGGCCTTCGCCTCCGCCCCATCAAGCCGCTCACCATTCAGCTCGACGCCGAAGTCGGACGCTCTGACCGCCCCTTCCTTCCCATCTCGGAAAAGAATTACCACGCCTTCAACGGGCGCATCCAATACAAACTGAAATCGCTGCAACTATCGGCACTCACCCGCACGCTCTACAACACCAACACGGCGAACCTGTTCGCTCACAGCGCCCGCTCGCGCCAGTACGCCTACGATGCCAGTTGGGCCCCGTCTTCCTGGCTCTCCTTCGATGCCGGCTACTCCAAGCTCCATCTCGATACGCTCACCGGCATTGCCTACTTCGCCGCCTCCCGCCTCGTCGAAGGCAGCCGGTCCCTCTACATCAGCAATATCCATGGTGTGAACTTCGGCCTCCGCGCCGCCATCCGCAAACGCGCCGATCTCTACCTCGGCTATTCGCTCACCAAAGACACCGGCGACGGCCGCGCCTTCCCCATCACCAACACCGATGCCTTCTATCTCGCCCAGACGTTCCCCCTCTCCTATCAGAGCCCGCAGGCGCGTTTATCGGTCCGTCTCCACAATCGCCTGAGATGGAACCTAGGGTATCAACACTATGCCTATCGGGAGGAATTTTCCACCCTCACCTACCAGAATTACCGGGCACACACAGGGTATACCAGTCTGTTATGGTCATTCTAGGACTTAACAGGCGCAATGCAGCCAACTACATTCAACATCACCACTTTGTTGTTGATGGTGCTCACGGCCACCGCGATGTTCATGCGATATCGCATCCGCGCGGAGAATAGCTGGCCACTGATCTACTACGTCGCCCTCATCGCCTACACCCAGAAGTTCGACGACATCATGCAAACCGTGCCCGTTTACATCGCGCTCGGCTGCGCTCTGTTGCTGCGCTTCGAGTTCATGAGCGGCTGGATCCTGCGCTTCATCATGTACGTCGAAACCACCTGCCTCGCCTACGTGCTCATCCGCCTGCTCCAGGTTCTCTACGGCAACGGCTGATCTATTTCTCCACCGGCAGGCCGCTTTCCAAATAGGCGCGCCAGCCTCCATCCAGCGAGAGCACATTCGTATAACCCATTTTCTGCAGGTTATCCGCCGCTAATGCCGAGCGGTATCCGCCGCCGCAATACAGCACCAGCTTCCGCCCTTTCTCCGGCACATTTTTTTCGATATCCCGTTCGATGATCCCCTTGCTCAGATGCACTGCCCCGGCTGCATGCCCGGCCGCCCACTCGCTTTCCTCGCGCGTGTCGATCAGCACCAGATCCTCACCGGCCTCGGCCAGCGCACGATACCCCGCCATGTCAATCTCTTGCACGCGCTGTTTCGCGTCGTTCACAATCGCCAGAAATCCTTCGCTGTGCTTCATGATGTCCTCCGGATTGTCGCTCCCACTCGAGCCAGTTTCTCATCCATCCGCTCATAGCCGCGATCGAGGTGATACACCCGGTCGACGATGGTTTCCCCGCTCGCCACCAGCCCCGCAATCACCAGCGATGCGCTGGCCCGCAAATCCGACGACATCACCTGCGCGCCGGACAGCGGCCGCGGACCCGCCACAATCGCCTGCCGCCCTTCAATACGAATGCTGGCGCCCATGCGTTGCAGCTCCGGCGCGTGCATGAAGCGGTTCTCAAAGATCGTCTCGGTGATGAAGCTGATCCCCTCAGCCTGTGTCATCAACGCCAGGTATTGCGCCTGCAGGTCGGTCGGAAACCCTGGGTGTTCCTCGGTGGTAATGTCGGTCGCCCGCAATCCGCCGCTTCTCCGCACCCGCAACACGCCTTCGCCCACCGTGCTGATCTCCGCCCCGGCCTGCCGCAGCTTCGCCACCAGCGCCGTCAGATGCTCGGGCTCGCAGCCGCTCACCGTCACATCGCCGCCTGCCATGGCCCCGGCAATGAGAAATGTCCCCGCTTCAATGCGGTCCGGAATGATGGCGTGATCGGCCCCATGCAACGCCTCCACGCCTTCGATACGAATTCTGGACGTACCCGCGCCTTCCACCCTCGCCCCCATCTTGTTCAATAACACCGCCAGATCCTGCACTTCCGGCTCTCGCGCCGCATTCTCCAGCACGGTCTCGCCTTTGGCCAGCACTGCCGCCATCATCAGATCTTCGGTTCCGGTTACCGTAATGCGATCGAAGTGCACCGTCGATCCACGCAACCCGCCTTCCGGCGCCACAGCTTCGATATAGCCATGCGATTGCGTCACCACCGCGCCCAGATGCTCCAACCCCTGCACGTGCAGGTTAATCGGCCGTGCCCCGATCGCGCAGCCACCGGGCATCGAGACGCGTGCCCGCCCATGCCGCGCCACCAGTGGGCCCAGCACTAAACTCGAGGCGCGCATCGTCTTCACCAGCTCATAGGGAGCCTCGGGAGTCACCGCGCCCCCCAGCCGCAACGTCACCGTGCCCGCATCTTCCTCCACCGACGCGCCAATCGACGAGAGCAGCCCCATCATCGTGCGAATGTCCTTCACTCGCGGGATGCGCCGCAGCACCACCGTCTCGCTGGTCAGCAGCGAGGCAGCCAGCGCCGGCAGCGCCGAATTCTTTGCCCCGCTCACCGGAATATCCCCGGAAAGAGGCTTCCCACCCGAAATGACAAATTTGTCCATGTCCTATCTATTCTCCCCCAACGCCCGCGCCACCACGTTCCCGCAGGCTTGCAGCTTCGCTTCCGCCTCCGCCCGCCCCAGGCCGAGCCGGGCCATCACGATCGCCGTGCGCACACTGCGCCCCGATTCCTCCAGCAGCCGGGCCGCTTCCTCCCGGCTCACCCCGGCCCCATCGGCAATAATCCGTTCCGCCCTGTCCACCAGCTTCACGTTCTTCGGCTGCACGTTCACCATCAGGTTCCCGTAGGTCATCCCCAGCCGGATCATCAGCCCCGTGCTCAACATGTTCAACACCAGCTTGGTCGCCGTCCCCGCCTTCATCCGCGTCGAGCCGGTGAGGATTTCCGGGCCCGTCACAGGCGTAATCCCCACTTCCGCCGCCTTCGACAGCGTGGATCCGGCCACACAGCTCAGCCCGATTGTGAACGCACCCAACTCCCGCGCCTTGGCGATCGCCCCCAGCACATAGGGAGTCCGCCCGCTGGCGGCAATGCCGCACAGCACGTCTTTCCCCGTGAATCCGCGCGCCATCAGATCGCTAGCGCCTGCTTCCGGATCATCTTCGTTGGCTTCGGCTGCCCGCGCCAATGCCGCTTCTCCGCCAGCCATGATCCCCTGCACCAGCTCCGGCGGAGCATTGAACGTCGGCGGGCATTCCGATGCGTCCAGAACCCCCAGGCGGCCGCTGGTGCCTGCACCGATATAGAATAACCGCCCCCCCGCGCGAACAGCCTCCACCGTTCCATCCACAGCTTTGGCAATATGGGGCAACTCGGCTTCCACCGCCAGCGCCACCTGCTGGTCCGCCCGATTGATCACCCCCAGCATCTCCAGCGTAGGAAGCGTATCGATTCGTTCACTTGCGGCGTTCCGCTGTTCTGTCGTCAGTTTTTCAAGCATGGAAATACAAAAGGGACGCTGAGGAGGTCTCAGCGTCCCTATCGTAGCGGGATTCACCCGCGAAACTCAATCTCTGTCCGTGCCGGAGGTTAGGCGCTAAACGAGCTGCCGCAACCGCAGGTGGACTTCACGTTCGGATTGTTGAACTTGAAGCCGGAGCCTTCCAGCGTCTCCACGTAATCCACTTCCGCTCCATCCAGATAGAGCAGGCTCGCCTGGTCCACAAAGACGCGCAGGCTGTTGTAATTGTACGTCTTGTCCAGAAGCCCCGGGGCGTTCTCGAAGGCCATCGAATAGCTGAAGCCCGAGCACCCGCCACCCACCACGGAAATCCGCAGCCCGGCCGGCTTCGGTTCCTGCGATTCGAGGATCTCTTTCACCTTGTCTACAGCGCGTTCGGTCAGTTGGATCATGGAATCTTGATTACCTCAATTTAAACTATACCAGAAAGTACCGGAGTGGCGAAAGTGGCCACCCCATAATGCAAACAGCCGGGACCCTTGCGGGAACCCGGCTGTCAAAAATTGGAACCAGTACTAGCCGCGGCGGCGAAGGAAAGCTAGTCCAATCAGACCACCACCGATGAGTACAAAGGTGGCCGGTTCGGGCACGCCATCGTCAAAGGTATAGGTTACTTCTACCTCAGCACCGGCGCGCGTTCTGATGAGAGCCAGCAGGTTGCCGGCTCCGGTTGCGCCGGAAGAAGCAACCGCGCCAATCGGCAGAACAATGTTGCCAACGCCGCTGAACAGCGCAAGGTCGCTAATCGGCGGAGGCGAAACATGAGTGGACGACGCCGAACCGCCTTGATTTGCATAGGTCCGGCCAGACCCTCCACCGAAATCGATATTCCCGTCGAAGGCCGTGACGTTATCGATCAGCTGAACCTGGGGAATTACCACAACAATTGTGGAAGTGTCTGGACGCGTGAGTGTGATTGTTGCCAAAAGCGTCGACGTAATCGTCGTCGGGGCCGCATCCAAACTTTCGATCTGGATGTCGCCATCGAGAGAACCCTTCAGCGTAACCGAGACGCTTTGCAGGTTCCCGAGTGTTGGATCAAACTTCGGAACCGTCACATTGCCGGCCCAGTTTGTTGTTGCCAGAGCAGGGAAATTGATGTTGCAACCAGGACAGTTTGCAAGCGCAAAGCTGTACGTCAGAGTTGCAGCTGACGAGCTTGCGACTGTGAGTGCCGCTAGCATTAGTAGTGAACGAAACATTCGAGACTCCTCCGAGAGAGTTAGAGAGACAGTAACAGAGCCAGTATACGGTTCCGTACTGCTACTGTCAACGGAAAGATTCATTACTCAGCTCAAAAGTGCGCAAAAAGTAATAGGACCCCGGATTCCCCTCCTCCAATCCCCCCCATTGCGGGGAACCGACTGTGTTATCATGAGGGTCCAACTGCCATGAAACCCAAATCCTAGCCGCCGCGTCGGATATGGCATGAGCGGGCTAGCATCAGTTCTTCCGATACCGGCAGCCGCCGAGAAACCTCGGACCAGGTCGAAAGTGGAAAACCGCTATGCAGACGAAGCCCTCCTCGTCAAACGCGTCCAGGCGCGCGACGAGATCGCATTCCGGGAAATCGTCGAGCGGTACCAAGCCAAAGTTTACTCGATCATCTTTGGCATCCTCCGCAATCGCAACGACGCCGAGGACATTGCTCAGCAGGTTTTCGCCAAAGTCTACTTCTCCATCAACAACTTCGATTCCCGTAGCTCCCTCCTCACCTGGATCTACAAGATCACGGTCAATGAGTGCTACGACTATCTGCGCAAGAAGCGCGTCCGGAAGCTCGTCTATGAGAGCGACTTCTCGGAAGAAGACACACGCAAGATGGAGAACTCCGAAGCGGTCAGTGACCATCAGCCGGCTGTCGACCAATCGCTCGCCCGGCGCGACCTGGCCCTCAAGCTTCTCGAAAAGCTCTCCGAAGAAGACCGGCAGCTCATCCTTCTTAAAGAAGTCGAGGGGCACTCGGTGGAGGAACTCGCCGAACGCACCGGTTTGAACGAGAACACGATTAAAGTAAAATTGTTCCGAGCGCGCCAGAAGCTGCTCAAGGCGTCGCAGAAGTTGTTTCGGGGCGGCAAACCCGCTACCGTGTAAAGAAAGCGTTACCGTTGGTGATAGTCGAAGCGCATAGCAAGCGGACGTGAGAGGCGGCACAATGAGGCCCCCCAACAAGATCCGCAGTTTGGCAGTGACTTACGAGGGAAGACATATGCACCAGCCCACACGGGAAGGTCTTGAATCGTTTCTGGCAGGCAAGCCTGAGCCCGCGTTCCTTGCGCATTTGAAAGAGTGCCCGGAATGCAGTGAGCTCGCTGGCCTGTTCCAATCGCAATCCGCAATCATCCAGACCCTGCGCCCCGCTCAGGAACTGGAACCATCCGCCGGTTTCTACGCCCGCGTCATGGACCGCATCGAGACACAGCGAAGCGCTTCCATCTGGAGCGTCTTCCTCGAGCCTCTCTTCGCTCGCCGTCTGATGTATGCTTCCGCCGTCCTCACCGTCGTCTTGGGCGTCTTCCTGTTCACCAGCCCCAAGGATGAGATGATGGCTTCCTCCATGCCGGAGCAGATCCTGGCCGAAGAAGCGCCTCCCGCCGCCCAATTGGTGGACCTCGAACGGGACCGCAATACCGTCTTCGTTCAGTTAACCACCTATCAGGAGTAGCAACCAGCGATGACGGACTCCAGGATGACGTGGCAGAACCCTCGTATCCTCAGCATCCTGTTGCTTGTTTTCGTCTGCGGCGCCATGGCCGGAGCCGTTACCATGCGTCTCGGCTTCTCCCAAAGCTTCCGCAGGCCGCAATCCTATTGGAAAGAGGGCGGCAAGGAAATCTCCCTCGACCGGTTCCGCCGTGAGCTTAGCCTCAACGACGAACAGACCCGCCAGATGGAGAGCGCCCTCAACGACTTCGTGATGTACTACCAGAGCCTGCAGGAGCAGATGAACGATGTCCGCGCCCAGGGCAAGTTCCGCATCACGCAGATCCTCAACGAAGAGCAGCGGCAGAAGTTCAACCGCATGATGAGCGATCTGCAGACCAAGCAGATCAAATAGCCTTGCCCCGGTAGCATTCCTCCGTCAGCAGCCTCGCCTGAATCGGGCCCAGGCGCCCTACCAACTCCCCGTAAAACTCCTCTCGCGACTGCTCCCGCACCAGCCGGTCCCTCACCTCGCGCTGCCTGGCAAAGCCCGCCGCGGTTACGGCGTCCGGATTGACCAGCGAAGTCAGCAGCCCGTGCAGTTCCTTCCGCACTCCCTCATGCTGCTTGTCCTTGGCCAGGTTGCGGAACTCGCCAGGGTCATTTTTCAAATCAAACAGCAGCGGCTCATCGCCGGTGAAGTAGAGGTACTTCCAATGCTCCTTGCGGATCAGAAAGGAGCCCGTGGCGTTGCCTTCCGAATGCGACTCGGCGTAAGCATAGCCCGGATGCGAGCCATTGAGCAGCGAATGCCCGCGCAGCTCACGTGTGCGCTCGGCGCCGCCCGCTTCGAGCATCGTGGCCACCATATCGGCGTGACTCACCGGCGTCTCCACCGTCTTGCCCTTCCCTACCCCGGGCCCGGCCATGATCAGCGGCACTCGCGCCGCGCCATCGAGCAGCACATTCTTCAGCCACAGCCCGTGCTCGCCAAGCATCTCGCCGTGGTCGCTCGTGTAGATCACCAGCGTGTTCTCCGCCTGCCCCGAACGGTCGAGTTCGTCCATCACCTCGCCAATTAACCCATCGAGTTCGGTGATCAATCCGAAGTATGCAGCCCGCGCCCTCTGCACGCGCTCGCGCGGAACGGGGTTCTGGATGTTCTTAAAATTGGCCAGCATCTGGAAGGCGGCATGGCGCGACTCCAGATAGTTTGCCGGCCACTGCGGCAGCGGCATCTTCTCCGGCGGATACATCTCCTGATACTTCGCGTGGGCATGGAACTTGGGATGCGGCTTCGTAAAGCCGACATACATGCACCACGGCGCCGCACCGCGCTTCGACTCCTCGCGCAGGAAGCGCAGGGCGCGATCAGCCTTGTCCTTATCCGGGGCCACGCGGTCGGCGAAGCTGCCGTTGGCGTTGGCGCGCTCCCCCGCGCGGAAGCAGACCGGCATGCGGAACAGCGAGGTAATGTCTGGATCGGTGGAATGGCCGTGCGATGTCTTCTCCTCGCGGAAGCCAAAATCCTTGCCCTGCCAGAGATCCATCTTGCCGGTGGCCCAGCAGCGATAGCCGGCCTTCGTCAGCCGGTTGCCCCAAGTCAAAGCCCGCCCATCAAAGGGAGTGCTGTTGCAGAACGAGCCCACATCCGAAGCGAACTGGCCCGTCATCATCGCCGCCCGCCCCGGAGCACACACAGGGCTGCCGCAGTAGGCTTGCCGGAAGTTGGCGCCTCGCGCCGCCAGCCGGTCCAGATTGGGCGTACGGACAATCGGGTGCCCATTGGCCCCTACATAAGCGCCTGCGTGCTGATCGGAGCAGATGAAGAGGATGTTCGGACGCTTGGCGCCCTGCTGGGCCGCTGCCGCCGCCGCGCTCAAAGCGCTGCCAATGGCCGTTCGCCGGGTGAGTTCCATGGATTCTCCTGATGGTGAGGATACACCCAAAATCGGGTCGAATGCCCCAATTGGGTGGGTGAAAATACACATCCCCTTGGTTCCCCATGGGCTTTTTGGGGGGAACTCGCGGTTCTCCCGTGTTGGCACCCTACTTGCTGCAATCCGGGAACCCAAGTCTGTAAGGAAAGGAAACTAGATGAACCGGAAGCAACTGCTGACATTCGCCGCCGCCTGCCTCCTGGCCGCCTCGCTCCCCATGATTGCGCAGGTGTCCAAGGGCAAGACCCGCCCCATGGAAACCAAGATTCTGATGAAGGCCATTAACGGCCCGCAGTGCACTGCGCTCGCCAAGGCCCTCAAAGCCGGCCCTGCCGATGACAAAGCGTGGGCCGATATCGTCATGAATGCCCAGATGCTGAACGAAGCCGGCCACATCCTGATGGCCGACGGCCGCTGCCCCGACAAAGCGTGGGCCGATGCCTCCACCAAGCTGCGCGAAGGCTCCGAAGCCGTGCTGAAGGCCGCCGAATCGAAGAACACCGAAGCCGCAATGGAAGCACTCAACAACGGCGTGCTCGCTTCCTGCAAAGGCTGCCACTCCGTCCACCGGGCCAAGAAGTAGCATTCGATCTTTGTGTGTGTGCGCTTAACGGGGGCGTTTCTTGCGCAGAGCGAGAAGGCGCCCCCCTCCTTTTGCCGTCCACTGGCAGAACCCTTTGATGTCCTCCGGGTTCAGTGCAGCCTGGCTGTGCAGCATGACGTACTCCGGTTTGGGCATGCGGCCCACCGTAACGTCAGTGCACGAGGCCATCAATAATCCAACCGCCTTTTCCAGCTTCCCTCCTGCCTCATCCGTCCAATCCGAGAAGTTCATCACCTTCCGCGCCTTCTCTACGTCCTTCGCCACCATCCACGACGCGGGGGCGATGTAGCTGTACCAGGGCCACTGCGTGTCGTTGGAATGGCAGTCGTGACAGGAGCGATTGAGCAGGGCCTTCACCGGCGGAGCAATGTGCAGATGCGCGTCTATGCCGCGCGCGGCATTGGACGGCGGATTCGTCCGTTCGACCGGAACAAACTGAATTCCCGCGAAAGCGACACCCATCGCGCACAGGCCCCAAAGCAGAAACCTCTTCATGTGTGCCTCACCTAGCATGCAACTGGCCAATTGAATGGGCCTATCATGGATTCAATGCGTCTCGTTTTGCTTCTTTGTTTCACCTCCTCTCTGTTTGCTCAATCCGTCACGGTGACCGACCTTCGCACGGAGTATCTGCGCAACCCCGATGGCATTGCCGGAATCGCCCCGCGGCTGAGCTGGCGGCTGGAATCGGCGGCCCGCAACGTGCGGCAGACGGCCTATCAGATTCTGGTTTCGAGCAGCGCACAGAACCTCGCTTCTGGCAAAGCCGATTTGTGGGACAGTGGGAAGCAGACGTCGCGGCAATCGGCGCAGATCGCTTTTGGAGGCACGCGGCTCAACTCGCGCCAGCAGTGCTTCTGGAAGGTCCGCGTGTGGGATCAGGAGAACAAGCCTTCCAACTGGAGCGAGCCGGCCCGCTGGTCGATGGGCCTTCTGTCCATCCGCGACTGGCAGGCAGCCTGGATCAGCCATCAGGACACGGCGCCGCTGCACACCAGCCGCGAGAAGCTCTACCTGCCCGCGCCGCGCTACTACCGCAAGCCATTCCGCGCGGCCCAGCCAGTGAAGCGGGCGATGCTCTATGCCTCGGCGCTCGGCATCTATGATGCCTACTTGAACGGCAAGCGCGTATCGGAGCGGATGTTCTCGCCGGGCTGGTCCGATTACGGGCAGCGCGCCTACTATCAATCGCTCGACGTGACGCCGCTGGTGGGCTCCGGAGACAACGTGCTCTCGGTGATTCTGGCCGAGGGTTGGTATAGCGGTTACGTCGGCTATGGACTGCTGGTGGGCTATGGGCCGAACAAAGCGGGGCGCTACTTCTATGGCAAGACCCCGGCGCTGCTGGCGCAACTGGAGATCGAGTATGCCGACGGCAAGCGCGAACTGCTGTACACCGACACGAGTTGGAAGGTGTCCACTGGCGGCACGCTCGAAGCAGACATGCTGATGGGCGAGACGCACGATGCGCGGCTCGAGCCCGAGGGCTGGCAGCGCGCGGGCTTCGATGACGCCAAGTGGGCGCAAGCCATTCGGGCCGAAGACAACGGCTCGGCCCGCGCGACGTTCACCGATCGCGGCGGCGAGCGGCTGGTGGAACTCGGCTTTCAGCATCCACAGGTGTTGCAGCCCTATCTCGCGCCGCCTGTGATGCCCGTTGAGGAGATCAAGCCGGTGAAGGTCATGCCTACTGCCGGCGGCGGCTATCTCTTCGACTTCGGCCAGAATTTTTCCGGCGTTGTGCGGCTGAAGGCAACCGCGCCGGCGGGCACTCGCGTGCAGATCGAGTTCGGCGAGATGCTGCACAAAGACGGGCGGCTCAGCC
Source organism: Acidobacteriota bacterium (assembly GCA_018268935.1). Classification (GTDB taxonomy): domain Bacteria; phylum Acidobacteriota; class Terriglobia; order Bryobacterales; family Bryobacteraceae; genus CADEFT01. The sequence continues at coordinate 153,309 of JAFDVS010000019.1, forward strand.
GCGAGAATCTGCGCAAGGCGCGGGCCATCGATGCTTATGTTTTTGGCGGCAAGGGCGAAGAGAGCTGGACTCCGCGATTCACCTATCATGGCTTCCGCTACGCCGAGTTGAAGGGTTTCCCTTCGACCCCGGACCTGAACACGCTTACGGGAATCGTGGTGCACTCGGCGACGCCGTTGACCAGCACCTTCAAAGCCTCCGACCCCATGCTCGAAAAGCTCCATTCGAACATCGTCTGGACGCAGCGTTCGAACTTCGTGGAGTTGCCCACCGATTGCCCGCAGCGCGATGAGCGGCTCGGATGGACCGGCGACGCCCAGACCTACGCGCGCACGGCGAGCTATCACGCCGATGTGGCGGCCTTCTTCACCAAGTGGATGTCGGATCTGGCGGAAGCGCAGCGGCCCAACGGCGCATTTCCGGACTACGCACCCTATCCCATGCAGCACGGTGGCGGGAATGCGAGCTACGGCACGGCCTGGATGGACGCAGGGATCATCGTGCCGCACACCATGTGGAAGGTGTACGGCGACCGGCGCATGATTGAGCAGTACTGGCAGGCGATGACGCGCTTCATGGAGTTCCGCCTCGCCGCGAGCCCCGAGTTCCGCGGCGTGAAGCACGGCAACCCGTGGGGAGACTGGCTGGCCATCGGGAGCGAGACTCCGCTTGAGCTGATCGACGCGGCTTACTTCGCCTACGACGCGAAGCTGATGGAGGAGATGGCCGCGGCCAGCAATCAGGAGTTCGAATCGCAGCGCTACCGGACGCTCTTCCGCAATATCCGGGACCGCTTTGCGCGAGACTACGTCCTGCCCGGCGGGAAGATGAAAGTGGAGACGCAAACGGCCTACGCGCTGGCGCTGCACTTCGATCTCATTCCGGCCAATCTGCGGATGCAGGCGGGTCAGCACCTGGCCGATCTCGTCAAGGCAAGCGGGTACAAGATGACCACGGGTTTCCTCGGAACGAAGCCGCTCATTCCGGCGCTGACGGCCACGGGGCACAATGACCTGGCGCTGCGGCTGGTGCAGTCGCGCCAGTTCCCATCGTGGGGTTATGAAGTGGAGAACGGCGCCACGACCATCTGGGAGCGTTGGAACAGCTACACGAAGGAAGGCGGCATCCACGAGCCGAGTATGAATTCGTTCAGCCACTATGCCTTCGGCGCGGTGAGCGAATGGATCTTCTCGCGGCTGGCGGGGATTGATACCGAAGGGCCGGCGTATGAGCGTATCCGCATCCGGCCCAATCCGCCGTCGAAGGCGTACGAAGGCGAGCACAAGCTGGAGTCGATTGCGGCCACCTACGATTCCATTCGCGGGCGCATCGGCTCGGCGTGGCGCAAGACGGCCGATGGTTGGGAGTTGACCATCATCGTGCCGCCGAATGGCACGGCGTGGGTGGAGCTGCCCGCGGCGTCGCGCGAGCAGGTGAAGGAAGACGGCGGCGCACGGTTCCTGAAGATGGAAGCGGGCCGCCCTGTATACGAAGCCGGATCGGGGACCTACCGCTTCGCCTGGCGCGAGTAACCGCGCAAGGTGACCACGGCCAGGCCGAGGGCAGCCAGAGCAAACGCGCCCGGCTCGGGGACATCCGAGGCGATGACGGTTCCATAGTAGTTGAAAGTGTTCACCGAATCGTCCATTTCGAACCACGTATCGGCATAGGTGCTTTGCCCCGGATTGAGAATTCCGATCGCGAAAGTCGGCAGTTTGGATGTCCGGTCCACGCCAGGCGTAAATACGTTGACATCGGTTTGGCTGAGCGGCATGTAGTTGTTCGGATTGACCGGCTTGTTGCTGAGATTGCCGGTGTTGAACCTGCCTGCGGCGTTGTCGTAAGTCGCGAGTTCGCCGTTGAGGGTTACGGCGTATACGAGCAGCATCAGATCGAGCGTGCGTTGCGTGTTGTTGGTCCAAAGGAAGCGCGTTTTCCAAAGCTTCGTCCCACCCTCCATGTCGGAGATGGAAAGAAGCGTCTGCTGGCCGGAGATGTTCGTCCTGGAGTAAAGAGGGGCATCGCGGCGGTAGATCATTTGACCGTAGAACCAGAAGTCGTTGACGGCGTCGGAGACTTCGTCCATCCACACGACATCGACGCTCTCTCCGGGCGCCAGATCGCCGATGCCGCGCATGGCTGGGGAAGAACTGGAGTCCACCCCAAAGCCGAAGGGCGAGGTGGTGGAAAGCGACTCGGGGAGGTGGCGGGACTCGATGACGTCCCCTGAATTGTCCGGGGTATCCCAGGTGTGAGTCGTGTCGTTCCAGGTGGCGTAGGTCCCATTGAATCTCTCCGCGTAATTGACAAAGCCGGCTTGATAGACGGGGAACGGATTGTTGTTGGTGATCCGCATCATGGTTTGCCAGATCTTGGTATCGCCGGGCACGTCGAGGATGGCGTAATTGGTTTGCTGCAAGCTGAGCCCGCCCGTTTCCCAGATGGGACCGGCTTGGGCAATGGCAGCACAGAGTAAGAAGAGAAGTTGCAGTCGCTGAAGCATGACACTTGGAATGCGACACATTCGCGCTTTGCGCTTCATCGATTCCTGCGAAACGCCGGATAAACTGCTCCTTGACGTAGCCCCTTTGTTTCATTAGGATTGAATGGAGCCTCCCCTCGTAGCGTAGAGAAGATGGCGAACCCTGCTGTATCGACGGTCCAGACTCACCCGGAAATTCCGGACAAGCTCTATTTCCGTATTGGCGATGTGAGCAAGCTGGCTCAAGTGAAGCCATTTGTCCTCCGTTTCTGGGAAAGTGAATTCCCGCAATTAGGTCCAAAGAAATCGGGTACAGGACACCGGCTCTACCGCCGCAAGGACGTAGAGTTAGTGCTCGAAATCAAGCGGCTGCTCTACGATGAACGATTCACCATAGAGGGCGCGCGGAACTACCTGGCGGCGAAGGCAGCATCGAAGCCTCAGCCGGTCAAAGGCAAGAAGAAACTGGATGTAGTGGCGGCGACGCCGGCCATCCAGGGGGACCTGTTTGGAAGCGGCATCGCACCGTCGGCGCTGGAGCCGATTCGCGATGAACTGCGGGCGCTATTGAACTTGCTGCGCTAGCGGCCGGCACTCCACAGAATGGCTCGTTCGACCAGCGTGCGATACCACGGGTTTTCGTGTGCCTCGCGGCCATGGCCGGGCTGCAGCACCACTACCTTCGCAGTCTTCGAAGGGCCAATCCAGCCGGCGACGCGATCGCTGGTAGGGTGATCGATGGTGAGCAGAGGCTGAATGTTGTCGCCCTGCCAGACGCGGATGTAGGTTTCATCGTAGAGGCGCATTTCGGGCAGCCCTTTGACGATGGGGTGATTGCCGGTGGGACGAACGATGAGTTCGACATCGTGCTGGAAGCCGGATTTCTTCAGGTCGTAGCCGCCGCCGGCGACTTCCTTCCACCACCAATCCCAATCGGCGAAGTCGGCCATGGCGTGATGGAGGACGACGATTCCCTTCCCGCCGCACTCGACGAAGGCTTTCAGGTTCGCCTTGTGCTCGTCGGGCATGGTGGCCATGAGGTCGTAGAACACGACGACATCGTAGGCCTTGCGGATATCGCGGCGGAAGGCTGCGGGGTGCGGATCGACATCGACGCGGATGCGGCGGTTGCCTTCGAACATGGCGTAGAGCGAGGCTTCGTGGCTATGGCCTCCGGTGACCAGCAGGACCCGCACAGCGTCCTTGTCTTTGGGATTGAGATCGATGGATGCGGGCAGCGTAACCGCGTTGCGGGCGGCCCATTCGACGCCGCGCGCGTAGGAGGCAACGAAGCCTGGCGATTGCATGGCAGCCAAGTCATGTCCTAGCGCGGTGTGGAAGACACGGCCCTTGCCGTAATCGACGGTCCAGAGAAGCGGCTCGTCCTTGCCGGTGCCGCGTTGCGGGAGCGCGTCGAAGGCGGTGGCGAGCACATGGATGCCGGGCTCGAGACGGAAGTTGTGATAGAGCTCATCGCTGATGAGGAAGTGGGGCGCAAGGCCTGCGGCGATGGGGTGCTTGCCGTCTTTCCATGTCACCTGGTAGGCGTGGCGCGTGCCGTGTCCGGTTTTCGGATCGGCCGCGGCCCAGCGCGCGCCCACCATGCGAGCCCATTCGGGCCAGGGCTGCTGGATGACGCCGGTGCGGCCCATCTTTTCCGCGAGCACTTCCACATCGCCGAAGGGGTAGCTGGCGGCGTGAATGGCAACGAGTCCCTTGCCCTGGCGAACGAAGTTTTCTATTGCTGCTTCGGTGGGTGGGCTCCATCGCGGACCGCAGTAGTTGACGATCAGCACATCGTAGGGTTTGAGCGATTCGGCGCTCATGGACATGGGCTCTTCGGTGACACGGACATCGAAGCGTGCGGTGACTTCGAGGATACGGCGCAGGAACGGAGTGGTCGTGCGCCAATCGTGGTTATTGCGGCCGGTGACGATGAGGGCACGGATTTTGTTGGGCTCGAAGTAAGGCGCATCGGGGACCGCCTGCGCCAGCAGCGTGGCAGGCAGCAGAAGGAACGCGAGTTTCATATGTTCCATTCTTCGCGCCAGGTGACGACGCTGCTTTGTTGCCAGGCTTGGTTGCCCATGTGGCAGGCCATGGCTCCGTAGTGGCCCTGATCGGCAGTGGCGTTGGGTTGATTGCGGGACCTGATGCAGTCGATCCAATTCTGCATGTGCGTGTCGCGGGTGCCTGCTCCAAGGATGGCGTCTTTGAGCGTGCCGCCCGCGGGCAGGAAGCGATAGCCGGAACGGAAGATGTGGAGACGCCCGCCGCTGCCGAAGAAGACGATATCCGCGGATTCCGGGCCGACGCGATCGGTGACCGTGGCCTCGAAGGAGACGGTCATCTTTTCGGGATATTCCGCTATTAAGTTCACATTATCCGGAGTGTCGCGGCCATCGTTGAACTCGTAGATGCCGCCGAGCGCGGTGACCTTCGAGGGCTTGGTGATGCCAAGGAACCACTGGACAACGTCGACCATGTGGACGAAGAGGCCGCCGACCTGGCCGCAGCAGAGCTCCATGTAGGAGAAGTGATTGAAGTAGCGCCAGGGGTCCCAGGCGATCTTGGGCAGCGAGCCGAGGCAGGCTTCCCAGTTGAGGCCGGCGGGCTTTTGCTCCATGCCGGGCGGGGGTGTGAAGCGATAGCCGCCGTTGTTGTTCCAGACGGTGCGGACCATGTGGACGCGGCCGATGCGGCCGCTTGTGAAGAAGCGTTCCTTCGCTTCGGCGAAGTGCGGCGTGGAGCGCTGCTGCACTCCGGTTTGGAGGATGCGGCCGGTATCGCGAACGGCTTTGACCATCGGCGGACCTTGTTCAGGACGCGAGGTCATGGGCTTTTCGACGTAGACATCCTTGCCCGCTTTACAGGCATCGATGGAGAGGCGCGAATGGTTGTTATCCCAGGTGGCGATGATGACGCCGTCGATGTCCTTGCGGTCGAGCAATGCGCGGTAGTCCGCGTATTTGTGGACATTGGGCGCGGATTTGGCGACTGCTTCTTCGCGGCGTTGGTCCCAGGCGTCGCAGACGGCCACCCATTCGACGTTGGGGCACTTGCTCGCTTCGGACATGAGGAACGAGCCGCGGCCACCGCATCCGATGATGCCGATGCGAACGCGGTCATTGGCGCCGATGGCACGGCTGTAGGAAGCGGCGGCCAGCACGCTGGAAGAAGCGATGAAGGTGCGCCGGGAGCCATTGGTTGGTTGCATGTTCGGTGTTCCTTTCTCTAAGCGGGCAGATCCCATTTCGCGTCCCAGGGGACACGGACTTTGCGGCGGTAAGCGAGGTTGCCCATGAAGCAGGCCATAGCGCTGTAGTAGCCTTCTTCTTCGTTGGCTACGGGCTTGTTGCGGGTGCGAATGCACTCCATCCAGTTGCGGAGGAGCCATTCGGCGCTGGATGGATCGCCGGGTCCGCGGCCGGCGGCGACTTTGCTGTTCTTCGGATGGGGCTGATAGTCGTAGCCGAGTTCGCGGTCGTAACGGTTGATGGTGAGGATGCCTCCGGTGCCGCGCAGTTCGAGTCCGGCGGTGGTCTTCCATCCGGCGGTCATGATTTCGGCTCCGAAGGTGACGTTTACTTTTTCGGGATATTCGAGGACGAGGTTGATGACGTCAGGGGTGTCGCGGTCAGGGAATTGATAGATGCCGCCTCCGGCTACCGCTGCTGTGGGCTTGTGGAGCTTGAGCAGCATGTGGGCCGAGTCGATGACGTGGATGCCGATGCCCATGATCATGCCACCGTCGTAGTAGAGCCATTTGTAGGGAGAGAAGTAGATGCCGGGGTTCCAGGGCACCTTGGGACCGGGGCCGAGCCAGCGATCCCAATCGAGGCCTTCGGGCTTTTGTTCCATGCCGGGCGGCGGCTGTTGGATGTAGCCGTTATTCCCGTTGTACCAAGTCTTGATGAGGCCGATCTTGCCCATGGCTCCGGAGTCGAGATATTTCTCGCGGGCGATTTGGTAGTGCGGCACGGCGCGGGCCTGCATGCCCACCTGGACGATGCGTTTGTGGTCGCGGGCCGCTTTGACGAGAGCCTGGCCGTCTTTGGGGGTGTGGACCATGGGCTTTTCGACATACACGTCTTTGCCCGCTTTGCAGGCGTCGACGGTGACGGGCGAGTGCCAATGGTCGGGTGTCGCCACGATGACCGCGTCGATTTCCTTCAGTTCGAGAAGCTGGCGGTGGTCCTTGTAGGTTTTCAATTTGCCGCCGGCGGTGGATGCGGCTTGATCGGCACGGGCGCTGTAGATGTCGCAGACGGCGGCGAAGTCGACGCCGATGCGGGCGGATTCCTTCATGAGGTATTGGCCGCGAGGGCCGTTGCCGATTACGCCAATTTGGAGCCGGTCATTGGCTCCGAGAATGCGCGAGTAGGAAGCCGCGGTTGCGGCGGCGAGCAATGTGCGGCGCGTGGTTTCCATGGTGTGCCTCTTGTTAATGAGCCATCGCGGGTTGGAGGATTGCACTGAGGTTTTTGAGACTGTCCGCGGCTTGTTGCGGAGTGCCGCATTCGACGGAGAGCACGCCGCTCCATTTCGCTTCGTGGAGGATTTGGATGACGCGAGTCCAGTCGATGACGCCTTCGCCACAGGCGCAGCCGACGGGGGTTCCGGTCACCTTGCCTTTTTCGGTTTCGGCCATACGAATGGAGATGTCCTTAGCGTGGATGTGGACCAGCAGGGGGAGCACGGCTTTCAGGCCTTCGTAGGGATCTTCACCGCCAAGGAAGGCGTTGCCGGTGTCGTAGTTGATGCGCAGGTTCGGCGATGGGACGAGCGTGGCGATGCGGAGCAAGCCCTCGGTCTTCTTGCTGAGGCTCTGGTGTGGTTCGATGGCGATGAAGACACCGTAGCGTTCGGCAATCTGGAGGGTTTTCTTGAGCGTGTAGCGCATGACCTGGAAGCACTCGTCGTCTTCGAGCCAGGCGGGGCGGATGCCTTCGTCGGTATTGACGACATTGGCTCCGATGGCGGCGGCGAAGCGGATCGCCTTTTCGAGATAGGGCACGCTGATTTCGGGGCGCATGAGCGGGGTGTGGGCACTGAGCCCCGAAGGTTTGACGCTGTTCGCTTCGAGGATTTCCTTCATTTCGAGCGGATCGTTATCCATGGAGAAGGAGTGGAAGTAGCCGGCTTCGCTGAGCAGCTCGCGGCCGTTGTGGACCATGGGTTCGACGAATTGGAAGCCGAGTTCGGCGGCGCGGCGAATGCCTTCGGCAAAGGGTTTGTCTTCGCAGCGGATGAATTCGAGGTTAATGCCTACGTCTATGGACATGGAGGAAGGCTCCTGGTTGAGGAGTGTAGCCGGGGTGTAGAATGTTGTCGTCCGGAATCGTTCAGTGAAAGATTTTGAACATCGGCGATGGCGAAGACGGTCCCTATTTTTCGCGGTGAGGAGACGTTTCAGGCCGACGCGTGTCTGCCGCTGATTGCGGCATGGGAGCGGAAGAGCGTGCGGCTGGAGGCGCTGGTGCACGGGCACTATCCGGGGAAACGATTGCCTGCGGGGGCACTGCCGGGGTTGAAGACCGTGGGTTTCTGGGACGGCGAAGGCGAGCAGCATTGGGGACTGCCGTGGCATCGCAATGAAGGTGTCGAGATCACGTATCTGGAAAGCGGGAGATTTTCGTTTGCCGTGGATGGGAAGGAGTATGCGCTGCAGGCAGGGGATGTGACGGTGACACGGCCGTGGCAGTTGCACCGAGTGGGGAATCCGCATGTGGGGGCTTCTCGCCTGCACTGGCTGATTCTGGATGTGGGGGTGCGGCGTCCGAATCAGGAATGGAAGTGGCCGCCGTGGCTGCTGCTGAGTGGGGAGGATTTGGCGGAATTGACGGACATCTTGCGGCATACGGAACTGGCGGTATGGCGCGCTTCGGCGGATTTCGCACGGTGCGTGGCGGGGATTGCGCAGAGCGTAGAATCGGACGGGCAGCGGAGCGCGGTTTCGAGCGTGGCTGTGCGGGCGAACGAATTGTTTCTGTTGTTGCTGGAGCTGCTGCGGGAGCGGAAGCCGCGGCTGGACCGGAGTTTGTCGACGGCGTCGCGCACGGTGCAACTGTTTCTGGGGGATTTGCAGGAGCATCCGGAGCTGGATTGGACTGTGCATGGGATGGCAGCGACTTGCGGGCTTGGGGTGACGCAGTTTGTGAAACATGTACGGTTGTTGGAGAACATGACACCGATGCACTATGTGAACCGATGCCGGCTGGAGCGCGCGGCGCGGCTGTTGCGGGCGCATCCGGGGGAGCGCATCACGGAAGTAGCCCTGGAATGCGGGTTTGCGTCGAGCCAGTATTTCGCCACAGTGTTTCGCAGGCAGTATGGTTGCGCGCCACGGGATTTCAAAGGTTAAAGCGGCGCGTTTTTTCATTTGCTGTTGCGAAAATTTTCGTACCAATCGTTGAAATCGGGCTCTTCGGGGGCTGGGACGTTGCGGGCTGAGACGAGCGGGTGCAATTTGGTCTTGTCGATGGCGCACGTCCAGGAGAAAGTTTCGGGTTCGGCGTAGGTTTTCCCCTTGTCGGGGAGGTTCTCAGGTTCGTTTCGTTGATTTTCGCTATCTGACGGCGGGTCAACAGGTTGCGGATCGGTGTTGCGAACCGGAGCGTGACCGAGGCGGATTCGTTGCAGGCGGATGAGGTCGTTCATGACACGGGTGATGAGGCGCTGGAGGCGGGCGATGGAGCGGCCGTAGAATTCGAGCAAGCCGGGGGAAGTGTTGTGGAGGGAATTCTCCGCGTCGTGGTGGCGAATGGAGGGGTCGAGCTTTTCGTAGCAGAGATCGTAGTCTTCCTGCTGAAGGAACATTTCGGAGTCGTGGGCGGCGTCTTCCAAGTTGCGGACACGCATGAGTTTCCAGCGGTAAACGGTGAGATCCTGGACGAGGTCGTGTTCGGATTGGCCTTGCGGGTTCCACTCATGGAGGTAGGCTTGGTGGAGGCGGTCAAAGGCCTCTTGCGATTCGTTGGCGAGGACGGTGCGTGGAGAATAAAGGCCATGTTTTGTTGCGTTTTGGGAGGAACGGATACGCCCTTCGCGAGTTTTTGGCCCGGAGGAAGCGTGGCCATTGCGGCGGCTGGCGTCTTTCTGGGCGTCGGTGCGGTTGTTGGCATTCATGTGAAACCTCTTTCTGGAGATATTATGAAAAATGGTTCACGGGGAATTATGGGGCGTTTTTTATAAATGCTTGGAGGGATAGGAAATAAAGATCCGATTTGGTTGTCACTCGCCGGCTGGGCGGGGGGCAAACGGTCAATTGCCAGGATCGATGACGAGGACGGTGGGAGGATCGGCGGGGCGGCGGCGGCGCCAGGCGGCCTGGAGTGAGCCGCAGAGGAGGGTGAGGGACAAGGAGGCGATGAGGGTCCAGGCGTTTTCCTCGACGTAACGGCGGGTGCGGGCGGCGAACTCCTGCATGGTGACGATGCGGATGTTGGCGAGGAGATTGGAGAGATTCGACTGGTTGGGTTTGGGTTGGGAAGTGGTGATCTGGCGTTCGGGCTGGGGGCGGAAGGCTTCGCGGAACTGCTTTTCGAACTGGCGGACGGCTTTGGCGGAGGCGGGGTCCTTGGCGTATTCACGGGCGGAGGTGAGGACAGCCTGCTGGAGACGGCGATTGCCGCAGACGTTGGCGGAGCAGGCGGCTCCGTTTTTGGAGACAAGGCGCACGTACTCCATGACAAGCCGCTGGCGGTCGGCGGGGTTGAACTGGTAGGTACCCTGGCGATCGACTTCGAGGAGGCGGGCCACCATTTGCTGGCGGGCGGCGGGATTCGATTGCTCGAAGAATTTCCGCATGCCGAGGTTGTATTGATCGGCGACGTAGACGTCGTACATTTTCTGCCAGACGGTGGGGGAGATGGTTTCCGGGGCGGTGGCCTGCCAGCCGTACAAATACTCATTGGCCTTCATCATTTCGCGGGCGCCGGAGTAGCCTTCTTTCTGCATTTCCTGTATCCAGCGGGGATTCCAGTTGCGGGCGTTGAGTTCGGTGGCGATGAAGGAGCGGGCATCCTCGAGGCGCTCCTCGCCCTTTTTGCGCATGTTGTTGATGAAGAGCTCGGGCTTGGCTCCGGCTGCGGCGGAGGCGACACGGAGGCCGCCCATCCACTGATAGACGTCGTCGTTGTCGACGGCGCCGTAGAGGTTGGAACTGCGGCTGTGAACGATGGACTCGTTGCCGCGGAGGTGATTCTGAAGGAGCTTGGGGACGTTGGCGCCCCAGGACTTTTCCGAATAGACGAAGTTCATCCTGGAGAGATAGAGCTGGGCCATGGTATCGGGCTCGTCTTTGTCGCGGCTCTGCTCAACGAATTGCTGGAGGCCGAAGCCGTAGTTGCCGGGGGCGGTGGTAAAGACGCGGGCTCCGGCGAATTCTTTGGCCTGATCGGCGGGCATGCCGCCGTCGGTGAGGGACTTTTCGACCTCGCGATTCATACGGCTGAGGGGGTTATCGCCGGCGGAAGCGGCGAGGCGGGCGGCGCGGTCGAGGAGGATGATTTTTTCCTGGAGGCCGTCGCGGTAGAGGCCGCTGACGGTGAAGACGACGTTGACGCGGGGGCGTTTGAGTTCGGCGTCGGGGATGAGTTTGAGGCGATCGACGGCGCCGCGGGAGTTCCATTCGGGGGCGACGCCCATGAGGTAAAGGGCCTGAGCTTCCATGGCGCCTTCATGGCGTCCGGTTTCGCCTTGCCAGAGGACCATGGAGATGCGCTCCGGGAATTTGCCGTGGTCTGTTTTGTGGCGGTGGAGCAACTGGGTGGCGAGGGTTTTGCCGAGTTCCCAGGCTGCGGGGGTGGGCCAGGTGGCAGGGTCGCCCTGATGGAGGTTGCGGCCGGCGGGGAGGGAGGCGGGGGAGCGCAAAGGGTCACCGGCGAGGCCGCTCGGTTCGAAGCCGCCGCTGAGGACGAGCGGCAGCATGGCGAGTTCGCGGGAAGGGGAATCCTGGACGTTCCTGAGCCAGGTGTGTCCATCGTCGATGGCGCGGGCGGCTTTATCGCGAAGGGCTTGGGACCATGCGGCGGGGATATCGGGTTTGGATTGATGGAAGATGGCCTGGCTCCAGGCGGGGGTGGCGGAGCGGACGATTTTGAGGTCGGCGTCGCGGAAGGCGGATTCGAGGAAGGCCTGGAGTCCGGCGAACTGGCGATCGGGGGTGGGCATTTCGCCGAGGGTGGGAAGACCGAGCGGGATAGGGGACTCTTCCGCGGTCTCGAGGAATTGTTCGATGCGGGGCAGCGCGATGGCAGGCTCGGCGTTGTCGAGGTTGAGCTGCTTGATAAGATCGAGGCGCTTGGCTTCGTCGATGGCCTGGGTGGCGTATTGCTCGGCGAGGAGGGGAGAGGCATCGCGGGATTGGGACCATTTGGCGAGGGCATCGGAGAGAGTGGCAAAGCGGGCTTGGGAGCCGGCGGGGGTGAGCATGGGGGTGAGGTGGGAGATATCGACAGCGGCAGAGCGGCGGCGGGCCTGGATGGCTTCACCGTCGCCGTCCATGATGTAGTAATAGGCGTTGGGGAGATCGCCGAGGATCACTTCGGAGCAATCCCAGCCGGCTTGGCCGACGCCTTTGCCAGGGAGCCATTCGAGGGTGCCGTGACGTCCCATGTGGACGACGGCATCGACGCCGAGTTGATGGCGGTAGTAGAGGTAGGCGGCGACGTATCCGTGATGGGGCGGAAGCGTGGTGCTGTGCTGGACGTTGGTGTATTCCTTGAATGACGCGCGGAGCAATTGGGGGCCGAGGAAGACGTTGCCGTAGCGGATGCCGGGAATGACGAAGTAGCGGCGGCCGTCTTCGGCGCGGAGGGTCATGAGTTCGGCTTTTTCGGGCGGTCCCCAGCGGTCATTGAGGGATTTGCGGAATTGGTCCGGGAGTTTGTCGAACCATTCGCGGTAGCGTGCGGTGGAGAGGAGGATGAGGCCGCCTTCGTCGACCATTTTGCGGAGTTCGCCGGGGGCCCAGGTTTCGACGTTGCGGCCGACGCGTTCGAGCATATCGAGGATGTGCTGGGAGTCGGGGAGCGCGCCGCTGCCGAGGTTGTAGCCTTCCTCGCGGAGGCGATTGAGGACGGCGCGGATGGAAGGAGCGATGTTGAGGTAGCTGGCTCCGATGTTTCCTTTGCCGGGGGGGTTGTTGTAGTAGAGGATGGCGAGTTTCTTGTCGCTGTTGGGCTTGTCGCGGAGGGTGATCCAGCGTTTGGCGCGTTTGGCGGCCATGTGGACACGCTCGGGGATAGGCATGGTGCGGGAGAGTCCGCCGGGGCCGCCGGTTTCGGTGGTGGCGACGAGGATGGGGTCAGTGGCTCCGGTGGATTCGGGGGTGACGACGCTCGAGTTGATGCGGCCGGGGGTGACGCCGCGATCGCCGGCGGCCCAGTCCTTGTAGGAGGCCTCGGTGATCATGAGGTTGATGACGTGGACGTTTTGTTTCTCAAGGACGGCGCGGTCTTCGGGGCGGGAGAGGCTGAAGGTGAAGGCGAGCATGACCTTGACGGGGTCATTGGGCGGAGTTTCGAAGACTTTTTCGAGGGAGTAGTGGGGCCAGCCCATCACCCCGGCAGCGGCGAGGCCTTCGGATTCGAGGGCACGGAGTTGAGCGTCGAGGAAGGCGGTGTCGCGGTTTTTGAGGTAGGTGTTGTAGAAGTTGACGGTGGCGAGGGGACCTTGCCTGGGCCTGGCCTGGCGATACCAGGCGAGGTATTCGGTGAGATTGGGGAAGAGGCGGGGAGCGTCGGGGTGATAGACGCCCTGGCGGGCGGCGAGGATAGGGGCTGGAATTTCGAGGTTTTTGGGGCCTCCGGCTTCGCGAAAGAGAACGAGGAGGAAGCTGAGCATGTTCTCTTCGCCGCCGTTTTGCCAATAGGGGCTGAGGCGCTGGTGGAGGGAAGCGGGCATTTCGATGCCCCAGGCGCGCTGGACGATTTCGGGGACGTCGCTGGCGATTTTGAGGCCGCGTTTGGAGGCGGCGACGGCGGTGGCGCGGAGGCGGCCGAGTGTTTCGGCGTGGGGGTGTTCGAGGAAGAGGACGTGGGCCGATTGGATCTGCCGGGCGGTGAGTTCCTGCTCCGAGGTGATGAGGCAGTGGCAGGCATCGGGGCCGAATTTGGCGCGAAAGGCTTCGAGGGCTTTGGGGACGAGGACGGAGTTGTGGAGGGCGAGGACGACGTTTGGTTTTTCGGCGGCGGCGGCGGCGCCGAGGGTGAAGAGGAGAGAGAGGAGGATGGGCATTTGGCGTGTTAGAGGCGGATACGGAAACCGGCGAATACGGACCGGCCGGGGGTGATGAAGGACATGTAGTAGCGGCGGTCGAGGAGGTTGTCGGCGTTGAGGATGAACTGGACGTGCTTGTGGAGCTGATAGCCGAAAGTAGCGTCCATTTCGAAGAAGGGATCGTAGGAGCCGGGTACGCCTTTGACGATGTCGGTGTTGGTATCGGTGGAGAAGATGGTGCTGACGTAGCGGCCGTTCCAGGTGAGGCTCCAGCGGTTGCGGGCGGCGGTGGCGAGATAGGTGAGGGTGTGTTTGGGGACGTATGGGAGGCGATTGCCGACGGTGGCGGGGAGGGCGTCGTTACGGGTGATGATGGAGTTGGTGAAGGTGTAGGCCTGGCGAAGTTCGAGCCAGGAGAAGGGGCGCTGGCGGACGGAGGCTTCGGCGCCGCGGGTGCGGGCAAGGCCGGCGTTGGTGAGGCGGCGGATGCGCCCGGCGGGGTCGGCGGCAAAGTCGGTGGTGCGGTAGATGAGGTCGCTGACGCGGTTCTCAAATAGAGTGGCGTCGAAGGAAGCGCGGCGGCCGGGGCGTTGGATGCCGCCTTCGTAGGCGAACAGGTGTTCGGGGTTGATGTTGGGATTGGCGGCGAAGAGAGTGCCGGATAGGACGAGGTCGCGGTACTGATCGTAAACGGTGGGGTTGCGGAAGGCATTGCCGGCGCTGCCGCGGAGGCGGAACTGGCCGGGGAGGGTGTAGGAGGCGGCGAGTTTACCGGTGAAGGCGTTGGCCGAGCGTTCCGGGTAGCGGGCGACGGGTTGGTTGACTCCGGTCTGGTTGCCGCCGCCGTAGGCGCGCCAGTAATCCCAGCGTCCGCCGCCGACAAGGGTGAGCTTTTCGAAGGTGCGCTGGTACTGGAGGTAGCCTGCCTGGTTGACGGACTTGCCCATGGCCTGGGAATCGTAGTCGGCGCCGTTGTCGCGGAAGGCGTAGTTGGGGACGTTCTGACCGGCGATGCGGGCGCGGTCAGCGCGAGTTTCCGTGCCGGCGATGAAGCTGCGTCCGGCGCGCTGCTGGCTCAATTGGATGTTGCCATAGAGGGCTTGCTGGGATTGATTGACGAAATTGCCGATGCCGGAGGTGAGGGTCGCGTTGGCGCCGGGAGTGATGTAGAAATCGCCGGGGGCGCGATTGGCTCCGGCGGCGACGCGGAGATTCCAGGAGGGATTGAGGGTGGCGAGGATCTGGGCCTGGAAGATATTGACGGTGGCTCCGGTAGGGGTACCGATGAAGTTAGCGGGTGTCAGGGTGAGGCGGCGGGTGACGCCTGCATCGAGGAAGGTGACGGTGCCATTGTCGATGGGGTTGCCGGAGGGGTCGCGGAGGAAGGAGGTATAGGCATCGTAGCCGTCGTTGCGGCGCTGGCGCATGTATTGGAAGGAGGCGAAGAGTCGGGGGGAGAAGGAGTATTCGGCGCGGGTACGGAAGGCATCCTGATTGAACCAGTTGCGGCCACGGAGACCGACCTGGTAGGTAGTGCCGCCGGTGGAGGTGAGCCAGCGTTCAACGCCGGTGACGGGGACGCCGCCGGAGCCCGTGGCGAGGGTGCGAAGGACTTCCTGTGGGGCGTAGCCGCCGGTTTGAAAACGTGAATATCCGAAAGAAAGCCCCAATTTGCCGAAAAAGCGGTCGGCGGCACTAATGGAATAATTGGTGGTTTGGCGGTTGCCGTACTGGCCGAATACTTCGAGGCGGCGCTTGTCGACGGGGCGGGTGATGAGATTGACGACGCCGCCCATGGCGTTGCCGCCGTAGAGGGAGGAGAAGGGGCCTCGGGCGACTTCGACGCGCTCCATTTCGCTGACGCTGAAAGTGGACCAGTTGACGTTGCCGATGTAGGAGTTGTTGACAGGCTGGCCATCGACGAGGATGAGGGTACGGTTTTGTCCGCTGCGTCCGGCGAAGCCTCGGAGGCCGAGGCCGAAGTCGTTGTCGGAGGGGCCTTTGGAGCGGATCGCGTTGACCCCTTCGATGAGGATGAGGGCCTGGTCGATCTGACGGATGTTGCGATTTTCGAGTTCCTGACGGCTGACTGTGGAGGCGGATATGGGGGAGTTGTCGATTTCGAGAGGGGAACGAGTGGCGGTCACATTGACGGTAGTGTGGAGGGGCTCCAGTGGCTTGGGATCTGGTTGAGCGTAGAGGAGAGTAGAGGAAAGCAGAACTAGTGCGAGAGAAGCCAGCATATCTTAAGACGATAGGGTGGGCGGGGAGCGTCGCGGAGAGATTTCTCACGAGCGGGCGGAAAGAATCGGCGAACGGGCGGCTGGAACCGCAGGCGGACCACGGGGGGATGGACCGAGGGCTCGAGCCCTCCGTTTTCGGGACGTGGTATGTGGGGGATCAGCCGGATACGCGGCCGCCGTCGAGCGGGCCGGCGGGTATCGGGAACTTGGGATATGAATTCCATGAGGTATTGGGGGGTTTAGAGGCACGCACTCTTCGCACTCAAACGATCATAAGGACATTTGATTCTCGAAAATAATTTGCGGGGGTCGGTTGCGCATATGAGGGGGAAGCGCCAATTCCGCGGAGCTCGGGTGTGTGTTGCGGACGGCAGGGGCCGTCGACTCCCAAGCGGAATCCATCACATACGGCAAGTGACTATTTTTGTGTAGTTTATGAGAGATTAGGGGAACTCCGTAGGGTGCTTCACTCGCTCCATGCGGGAGAACTTGTGGGCATGGAGTACGGGGGTATTGGTAAGCCGCAAAGAGTACGCAGGAAAGAGCCGAACTAGACCGTTTGCGAGAGTACTACGTGGTTTCGATAATTGTAGGGCAATCGTTGCGATGTTAGTTTTGAATACACATGAAACGTAAATCGATTGTCACCACTTTGGCATTCTTGCCATTTGCCGCAGTTTTCAGCGAAGCGGCCACGATCACAGCGACGTATGACGGTGTGCTCTACAACAACACGGTAACGAGGACGATTCTGGACGGGCCGACGTATGGACTTCCAGGGGGTCCGGCGAATCTCACGGTGAGTCTATTTCATTTCAACACATCGGATGGAGGCTTCTACGCGTACTGCATTGAACCGCAGCAGGGAGTGGGGAACGGGACGTTCACCCTGGATCCGACGTTCTCGCTGGTGCCGGGGAACATCCATCCGTCGACGACATTGACGCCGGCGAAGATTGCGAGTTTGAAACTGCTGTTCGGGCAGGTGGTAAACCCGTTCAGCCCGACGTTGGACCAGTATGTGCAGGCTGCGCTGCAGGTTGGGATTTGGGAGATCGTGCGGGAGACGGCGTCATCGTACCAGGTGGCGAGCGGAAACGTGTCGTTCTCGGCGGCGTCGAATGCGAGCATTCTGACGATTGCGCAGGGATTTCTGAACAACGTGAACAACAATGTGGGGACGCCGAACGATGGGATCATGGGGCTGTATAACAGCACGGTGCAGGACGTGGTGACCAACACTCCGGAGCCGGAGACATGGTTGCTGTTGGGGATGGGGTTGATTGCGGTGGGTTTGTGGGGGCGGAAGGCTGAGTAGTTGTGACGTTGGCTGGGATGGAGGAGTAAGGAGAGAGACGCCTCCATTCCGGCTGGCGATGATGGGTTCAGGAACGGCTGATGCGTTTTGTAAGCCAATACACGACGACTTGGCAAAATTCGGGCAACTCACCTGGGGTGCCCCCATTCCAATACTCGAGCTGGCGATGGAGCCACTTCTTGCTTGGGTGGGTTGGGAGACTTTGCTGAAGCGCGTGGAGCACCGCCTTTCGCTTGGCAATCAGAGATTCCGCGTTGAGATTGAGCAGTTCGTTCAGTTCCTTGTCGACCTCCTGATTCTGAGAACTGACCCTGCCGGAACCTTCGTAGCGTACGAGGCTTTCCACATTGTGGAGGGGGTCCGCGGGATTCAGCGAGAGTTCCCTGTCGCCCTTGACACGATCGCAATGCTGTTCCCTGGAGAATTGACCACCTTTGCAAACTGCAAGCAGGTTAGAGTAGGTCAAGGTCTCCGAGGGGAAGCCATGTTGTGAGTGCCAATGCTCGATGGTTGCCGAGTTTTCATGGTCGCGAATCCGGGAAAGGCAGTAACAGCAAAGACCACGCTGCTCCTTGACAAGGGTGAAGCGGAGAGCGGGTTTGTGTGGAAAGCTCGCGTAGGAAGCGTTCGGTTGCAGGCGAAAGTAAGTGAGGAATGCAGGCTCGGGCAACTTGTGAATGGTTCTCATTCGCTGGACTCCAGGAAGTGGATGAGGGAGCGCGCACGAATCAGTTCGGGTTCGTCGGCGCCGATTGTTGCACCGATTGACTCAATGGTTTGATGTGCCTCAGCGAGTCTTTCCTGGTCAATCAGTTCGAAGAGCCGTTGCAGGGAATGCGCAACGGCGGGATCGCGTTGGGGGGCGCTCATCACTTCCGATAGAACCCGGTTTGAGTCGAGCCCGAAAGAGCGGGAGGGGTGCGTAGGTTGTCCATCTTCAAGGAGAATGATTTCCTCCGGAGACAATTCGCCGATGACCTGTGGGGAGTGCGAGGTACAGACGAATTGTATGGCAGGGAATGTGGCCTTGAGATGCGATGCGACGCGGCGTTGCCACTTTGGGTGGAGGTGAACATCGAGCTCGTCGATCAGAACGAGGCCTGGAGTTTGGGCGAGGACATCAGGCAAGAGAATCGGATTTTGGGTTACGGCCTTGATTGCCAAATCGGCAATCAGCGCCAGCATCATTCGCTGCCCGGCGCTCAGGTTGTTAAAGGGCTGGGCATTCCCGTTTAGGGAGAGAACGATCTGGGCGCGGTCAGTATCCAACCAGACGTCATCGGCCTCCGGGACACATTGGAGGATGGCGGACTTCACAGCGGTAAAACCGGGGCGCCAGTCTCCGCCGCGGTTTCCGCGCTCCGTGGTTTCACGGAGGAACCAGTTTTGAAGGTCATCGAAGCGGATGCGTTCCTGGAAGCAGTCATAGAAGGCTGCCCATCGCTTTGCGGGGCCGTTGGCTTTGGCTTTGACGCGTTTGTTGGACGGGAGCCATGCCCTTCCGGCGCCATAGTAAGCCAAGACGGGACAGAGGACGTGTTTGCCAACGCGGTCATTGGCATAGATACCGCGGATGACTTCCAAGGCTTGAGCGGCTTCCGCATTGGACGTGCGGGCACCACTTGGACGAATCTGGCGCGTCCAGGATACACTCTCGACGTCGCCGATTTTGCCCTCGGCACGGACCTTGGTTGGCTTGCATTCGGTGAACTGGATTCGATCCCCGCGAAGTTCGGGCAGGAGACGAATCTCCTGGGGCTGAATCTCACGCCGGCTACTGGTGAGAGTGGAATCGGGAGGGTGGACGAGCCAAATCCCGGCGGCAACTGCCAAGGCATCCAAGACGCTGGTTTTGCCGCAGCCGTTTTCGCCGACGAGGAGGTTGAAATGAGGATGAAGGTCGAAGGACTGCTTAGTGAATCCTTTGAAGTTTTCAACCTCGAGGCGGCGGATGAGCATTGTCTTGAATCTACTAGAAACGGCCGGGAAATGCATTCAGTGGAGAAGGGGCTGCGATACAATAGCGGCGTTACATGCTGCCCCTGTTGTTCGCGTTTTTGCCTTTGTATGCCGCCGAGCCGGTGAGCTTTGCGCGGGACGTGCGGCCGGTGCTGGAAACGAAGTGCCGGGCTTGTCATCAGGGGGCGAATCGCAGTGGTGGCATGTCGGTGGAGACATACGCCGATGTGGCGAAGTTGGTGATCGCGGGACGGCCTGAGGGGAGTTTGTTGTATGTGGCGATCGCGGGGGATACGCCCCGGATGCCGAAGGCGGGACCGAAAGTTACGGCGCCGGAAGTCTTGCGGATCCGGCAGTGGATCGCGGAAGGGGCGAAGGACGATTCGCAGGGCGGATCAACGGTGTGGTGGTCGCTACGGCCCTTGCAGAAGAGCGCCGGGAGCATTGATGCTTTCGTCGAGGCGAAGCTGGCGGAGAAGAAGCTGACGATGTCGGCGGAGGCTTCGCGGCAGACACTGATCCGGCGGGTCACGTTCGATCTGCACGGGTTGCCGCCGAGTCCGGAAGAGGTAGCGGCGTTTGTGGGGGACAAGTCCTCCGACGCGTACGAGAAATTGGTGGACCGGCTGCTGGCATCACCGCGGTACGGGGAACGGTGGGCACGTCACTGGCTGGATGTGGTGCATTACGGGGACTCGCATGGCTATGACAAAGATAAGCCGCGGGCGAATGCGTGGCCGTATCGGGACTACGTGATCCGTTCCTTCAATGAAGATAAGCCATATGCGCGATTTGTGAAGGAGCAGATTGCCGGGGATGTGCTGTATCCGGACGATGCCGAGGCGGTGGTGGCAACGGGATTCATCGCGGCCGGGCCTTGGGATTTCGTCGGGCACCAGGAGTTGCGGGAAGGGACGACGGACAAGAACATCACGCGGGTGCTCGATCGCGACGATATGGTGGCGGCGACGATGTCGACGTTCACGAGCATGACGGTGCATTGCGCGCGGTGCCACAATCACAAGTTCGATCCGATTCCGCAGGCTGATTATTACAGCTTGCAGGCGGTGTTTGCGGGCGTGGACCGGGCGGACCGGCCATTTGACCGCGACCCGGCGGTGTCGGCGCAGCGGCGGGCGATCGTGGAGAAGAAGCGCAGGTTGCAGATTGAATTGCAGCCGCTGCTGGACAAAGTGGAGTTTGCGGCGAGCGATGCGATTACGGAGTTGGATGACCGGATTCGCGATGGAAAGCTGCTGACGACGCATATGGGGGAGCCGAAGACTCCAGCGGAAGCGGAGGAGAAGCAGCGGCTGCTGGAGCGGGTGGCGCGGGATCAGAAGCAGCGGCAGGAATTGGTGGATGCGATTGTGGGGGCGGAGACGTATGCGCGGATTGACCGGCTGAAGGCTCAGGTGAAGGCGGTGGACGCGGAGTTAGCGGCACTGCCGAAGCCGGAGTATGTGTATGCGGCGAGCCGGTTCTTTGAGCGGGCGGGCAATTTCCGGCCTTCGCTGGAACCGCGGCCGGTGCATTTGCTGGGGCGCGGGAATGTGGGGGCTCCGGGAGAGTTGATGAAGCCGGGGGCGCTGTCGGCGCTGCCTGGGTTGCCGTCGCGGTTTGCGATTGCGGATTTATCGGATGAAGGCGCACGGCGTGCGGCGTTGGCGGAGTGGATTACGGCGAAGGAGAATGTGCTTGCGTGGCGTTCGATTGTGAACCGGGTCTGGCACTATCATTTCGGGGCGGGGCTGGTGGATACGCCGAATGATTTCGGGCGGATGGGATCGCAGCCGACGCATCCGGAGATGCTGGATTCTCTGGCGGTGTGGTTTCGCGATGAGGCGGGTGGATCGATGAAGAAGCTGCACCGTTTGATTGTGACTTCGAAGACGTACCGGCAGGCATCGGCACATAGGGCGGAGGCGGCGAAGGTGGATGGAGATAACCGGCTGTTGTGGCGGATGAACCGGATCCGGCTGGATGCGGAATCGGTGCGCGACGCGGTGCTGGCGGTGGCGGGGAAGCTGGACACGAAGATGGGCGGCCCGGGGGCGCAGATGTTCTGGTTCAAGAACGATCATTCGCCGGTGTATGATTACGCGCGATTTGATCCGGATGGCGAGGGCGGGCACCGGCGGAGCATTTACCGGTTTATTGTGCGGAGTGTGCCGGATCCTTTTATGGAGCGGCTGGATTGTCCCGATCCATCGTTGCTGGCTCCGAAGCGGACGACGACGCTGACGGCGATTCAGGCATTGGCGTTGTGGAACAATCCGTTCATGCTGCGGATGGCGGAGCATTTTGCGGGGCGTTTGCGGGCCGCTTCGAGCGATGCGCGCGGGCAGATGGATGCAGCGGCGCGGCTGTTGTATGGACGGGACGCATCGGCCGAGGAACAGCGGCTGTATGGCGAGTATGCGGCGAAGCATGGATTGGAGAATCTGGCGCGGCTGCTGTTCAACACGAACGAGTTTCTGTTTTTGGATTAGGTGACTCCGATGACGCGGCGCAATTTTCTTTGGACTTACGGCGGTGGATTGGGCGGAGTGGCGTTGAGCCACATGATGGCGCAATCGAATGGCGGGTTGCACCATCAGGCGAAGGCGAAGCGTGTGATCCAACTGTTTATGTCGGGGGCGGCGAGCCAGTGCGATTCGTTTGATTACAAGCCGCTGTTGATTCAGAAGGCGAATCAGAAGTGGGATCCGGGCGAGAAGGTGGAGTTGTTCCAGAGCAATCCTGGCGTGGTGATGCCGTGTCCTTGGGAATGGAAGCAGTACGGGCAAAGCGGGAAGTGGGTGAGCGGGCTGTTTCCGCATCAGGCGACGTGCGTGGACGATATCGCATTCATTCACTCGATGATTTCGAAGTCGAATATTCATGGGCCGGCGACGTTCATGCAGGCGACGGGGTTTGTGCTGCCGGGTTTCCCGAGTGCGGGAGCGTGGGTGTCGTATGCGCTGGGGAGCATGAACGACAATCTGCCGGTGTTTGTGGTGTTGCCGGATCCGCGCGGGGTGCCGCCGAATGGGCCGGCGAACTGGTCGAGCGGATTTTTGCCGGCGGCGCATCAGGCGACGACGATCCGGATCGGGACGCCGAATCCGATTCATGATTTGTTCCCACCGGCTTCGGCGAAGTTTATCTCGAAGGACAGCGAACGGGAAGGGCTGGCGCTGTTGAACAAGGTGAACCGGGAGCATCAGGGTCCGCGGCCGGACGATTCGCGGCTGGATGCGAGGATTCAGAGCTATGAGATGGCGGCGAAGCTGCAGTTGAGCGCTCCGGAGGTGATGGAGATACGCGGGGAATCGGAGGCGACGCAGCGGATGTATGGGATGAACGATCCGCTGACGGAGGAGATGGGGCGTCGCTGTCTGGTTGCGCGGCGGTTGGTGGAGCGGGGGGTACGGTTTGTACAGGTGTGGAGCGGAGCGGACAACGGGTTTCCCAGGCGCAATTGGGATAGCCACGAGAACCTGGCGAAGGATCATTGGGACATGGGCGTGGCGATGGACAAGCCGATTGCGGGGTTATTGAAGGATTTGAAGGCTCGGGGGCTGCTGGAAGATACGGTGGTGTATTGGACCACGGAGTTTGGGCGGATGCCGTGCAGCCAGGGGAGCAAGGGGAGGGACCACAATCCGTTTGGCTTTGCGACGTGGCTGGCCGGCGGAGGAATTCGCGGCGGAGTGACGTATGGGGCGACAGACGATTGGTCGTACAAGGCGGTGGACAAGCCGACGTATTGCTACGACGTGCATGCGACTTTGCTACATTTACTGGGGATTGATCATACGCGGCTGACGTATCTGCATAACGGGATCAACCGGCGGCTGACGGACGTGCATGGGAACGTGATTCGGGAGATTCTGACGTAAAAAAAGCCCCTGCCGGAGCAGGGGCTACAAGCAGTCCTTGGAGACATGCAGAGGAGCTTGGGACAAGCCACAGAACTCTTACATCAGAGAAGGCGTGACAACAGGGTGATTTCTGTCATCGAGGGTTGCGGAGAGTGGTAGACTTGCTGGGCAATGGGCAGGCCGACATTATCACCGGACGGGCGGACGCGGATTGAGTGGGGATACACGGATGGGCGGATGTCGCATGAGATCTGGGCGCCGCGGATCACGGATGCGGAGACGGGGGAGGTAGTGTTGGACTTGTGGGTGAAGTACATGTGGGACGCGTGGGTGGAGTGGCTGGAGAATGGAGTGATGCGGCTGGCGATCCGGGAGTATCTGGATGGGGGAACGACGATTCTGTATGTGGATGTGGACCGGGGGAGCGGGACATTTTGGGTGGATGGGGGCAAGGCGCAGCCTATTGCGGGGATACAGAAGGAGGTGGAGGTTGCGTTCTGGAAGAAGGCGAAAAAGGACCATGGGATGTAGGTGGGGTTGTGGTAGGATGGAGACTGACGCGACCTTACTTACCTCGCGGAGAGGTGGCTGAGTGGT
>JAFDVS010000001.1 GCA_018268935.1 Acidobacteriota bacterium
GCGCGCAGCAGGCCGTTGCGCAGCCGCGTGCCCTTGTTGGCGATGTAGCCTATGTCCAGCACGGTCTTTCCCGGCAGCTCAGTCTGGATGTTGAAGTTCCACTGCTGCGTGTATGGAGTGACTCCGTAGTCCGGGTCAATCATCCCAGGACGGGAGTTGTTGCCCCACGAGGGATCCACCACCGCGGGAACATAGCGGTTCGTGGGAAAACCGCTGTCCCAGTTGAACACGCCGGCCCACGGGCGCACCACATCGGCAGCAAGATTGTACGTGCCTCCCCATGCCGTGGATGTCGCCTTATTGAGCGGTGTGCCGGTGCCATCGTAGTAGTTGAACAGATTCGCTTCGTAGACAATCCCATAAGCCGCGCGTAGACTCATGCGCTTGTTCAGCCGGTAGGCAAGGCCGACGCGGGGGCCAAAGTCCCGCCACGAATTCCTGCCAAAGTAGTTCCGGCCCGTGCACTGCGCACAATCACCGGCGAATTCATACGCACCCAGGCGGCCCGTCGCTGGATCGACCTTTGTTGGGCTCCAACTGGAGAGCCGGTTCGCCACTTCCGTCATCGGGGGCTGGTATTCCCAACGCAGGCCAAGTTGCAGCGTGAGGCGATTGCTCACCTTGAAATCATCCTGGAAGAAGAGTGCGTAGTAGCGGACTCGGTCTCCGATGCCGACCGGATCGTTGATATCAGCCGAGTGGACCACACCAAGCAGGTAGCTCGCGAACGAATAGCCGGTACGGTTGCCGGCGAACACTTCTCCCGGAATGGAAGTGCCAAGCGCGGAGAAGTTGAGGATGACATTCTGTCCGGCGCGCGAATTCTCATGATTGCGGCGTAGGTCAACGCCGGCTTTCATAAAGTGCCGGCCTTTGGAAAAGCTGAGGCTGTCCAAAAAGCCCATGCCGATGTAGGCCTGCACATTCTTCCGCGTGTATCCAGGCGTATTCAGTCCGACAAAGGGCCCGCCACCCCACTCCACCTGGGGATAACCAGTGGTGTGCAGGTTGTTGATGCCGAGTTCCTGCGCTCCGTCCACCGATGCCCACAATCCAGTGGTGGGATTGTAGGAGCGGTTATAGGAGAGGGTCATGTGGTTGAGCAAGCGCGAAGAAACGATCCAGGTGTGGGAAAGGCGGTAAAGAGTGTTCACCAACTGCTGATCCTGGCCACGCGTGAGCGGCCCACCGTTCTCTTCTGCCGCGTTCCACATGTAGCCGCTCCACAGCGTGACACGGGGACGCGCCGTGTAGTTGTAGACACCAGAAATCTTGTGGGCATCGCTGAAGTTGTGATCGCCCTTCACTGAGAAATTGTATTGGTCGAACGAAGGCTGCGCGGTGACGCGCGAGTAGGCGTTGTTCTGCAAGGCGAAGCGGCCGGTAGCGTCCTTCACTTGGGGCATGTAGTATTTCTGCGAGATCGCATTCAGCGTGTTGGAGACGCGGCTGATGCGGGAAACAGGAATTCGATTGCCGGGGAACATGTCTCCAACCCAACGGCCGTTCTCCAATTGGCGGAAGGTCGCGGGATCGTACACGGCGCCCTGAAAAACATCGCGGCCGAGGGCATCTTTGAGGCCGGTATTCGGCCCCAGCAACCGGCTGAAATCGCCTTCGTAAAATTCGGGGATGGGATAGGTCCAGGTGGGAGCACCGGCGCGGCGGTCGCGATCTAAGTAACGCTCGTAGGCGGTGAAGAAGAATGTCCTATTGCGGCCGTTGTACAACTTGGGAAGATACACCGGTCCACCAATGCTGCCCGCGCCATTGAGCATGCGCTGGTAAGGACGTTTGATTCCCCGGAAATTATTGGCGAAGCTGTTCGAGTTCAGAACCTCGTTTTTCAACCCGCCGTAGCCGCTTCCATGAAGCTGATTCGTGCCCGACTTCATTGTGTAATTGAAGACCGCGCCTTGCGTGCGGCCATACTCGGCGGAGACGCCGCCGACTTGGACCTTCAATTCCTGCAGCGCTTCCATCGAAGGGGCGGATTCGCCGGAGAAACCCGAAAGGTAGGTAGCGGCGCTGGCGCCTTCAATCAGCGTCTCCTTGGAAAAGTTGGTGGATCCGTTGATGCGCATATCCCAGGAATCGCCGGAAACACCGGGCATGACCTTACCCGGAAGATTATCGGCCTGACGCCCGCCATACGGCACCGGAAGCGCAGAGTCGAGAAGATTCTGTCCGGAGAACTCCGAGGCGACCTGCGGTGTTTCCGTCTGGATAAGGGCAGGAGCCTCTGTAACCGAAACGGTTTCGCTCACCGCGCCCACCTCCAGCACGGCATCCACACGGACGACATCAGTGGCCCGAATCTGGATATCGGTGCGAACCAGTTTCTTGAAACTGGCCGCCTCAAACGTGACCGAGTATACGCCCGCCGGGAGCGTGGGCATGTGGTATTGGCCAGTCCCCGTGGTGCCGGTCTGGTAGGTGACTCGGGTACCGGTGTTAATGATGGTCACCCGGGCGCCCGGGATGACAGCTCCGCTCGTATCGGAGACGGAACCGGTGATGGCCCCGCGGTCAAGCTGCGCGAGGCAGGGCAGAAGCGTTGCGAGAGCAAGCAAGGTCAGACGCATGGCGAGTTCCTCATACTGCAATGAATAACGTTTGAGGATCGTGGAATCGGACGAGATGGGAAAATTAGCGCGCATGCCGGCTGAGTTCGGCGCAGGCCGCAGCGAGTGCGGCGCGAGTGCTTTGCCCCGCGGCGGAGAGGCTGCAGGTGCGCAACACACGCAAAGCAAGCGTGGCCGGGCTTACCCCCGCGCCCGCCGCCGCCTCGATCGTGGGATCAAGAATGCGGCTGGCATTGGCTAGATTGATTCGCAGCGCGGCCGTGTGCTCCTCGATGGCTTTTCCGAAAGCCTCCGACGACGCGGTATCCATCGGATCGAGGCCGGTGGTGTGATTGCGAAGCGCCTCGGCATCAGAGGTAATTGCCTCGAGCAGAGCCATCAGGCTAATGGCCTCAGGCTCAGCTAGGCCAAGGTGTGCCGCCACCTGCAGCAGGCTTGGCACAGGCCCCGATGCAGGCTCGCCAACCTGTATATCCAGCCGCAACAGCGGCAAATCTGCCAGCGCATCAAGCAGACGGGCTTTTCGTTCAGAAGTGGGCACCATCCCCCGGATATCCACACGGTCAGGGGATTGGCGCACAATTTCCAAATGTTGGGTGGCACATTCGCCGGTTCGATGGAGTGCGGCATGCGCCTGGAGCGTCGCACCGAGCAACTCAGCAGGATCGGTGAGAATTGCGGCCTCGGGATGTGCAATCTGAGGCCCGATCTCAAGGGGAGCCAAAGGCGGCGGCGGGACCGAAACAGAGGGTTCGAAGAAGTTGCGGGGAAGGGAGTCCAACGCGACCACTTGGAGATCCATTTCCCGTAGTTCGTAGAGTTCGGGGCCGGAATCGGTGCGCAGCGTCAAGCGCTGCGCGATGGGATGGTAGTCGTCGGGGCGGAGGGTAAGGCTGGCCTCCACCAGTCCGCGCTCGGCGGCACGGGTCGTGCGCACTTCAATGCCCGCGGCGCCGTGATCGGCGCTTTCGCCCGCGTTTTGGATCTTACGGCGCCAGGAGGCGTAGTCAACCGCGGAGAGTGGCCGGTCCGCATCGAAGCCGCTCTGGGCAAGAGCGCGGCGAACATCTTCAATGAGCGGTGTCTGGGGCTGGTGCTTGACGCGGGTGGCTCCCGGAGTACGCCAAACCTCCCACACCGCGGACTGGACTTCGGTCTGGTCGGAACGCATCCGGCTCACCCGTAAGGTGCGGTGCACGACGCCGGATGGAGCAGCGATTTCCGCGCGCTCCGCACGATCGAGAGCTTCCCGTGCAGAGTCAGGGACAGGCGTTTCCCGGCGGAAAGTGGTGAAGGCAAGTGCCGCCACAAGAATGCTCGCGGCAATCGCATACCGTCGCCACCGATGCGGCTGCGGCCTTTCGGCGAGTTGCGGGGCGATGGCCTCCCAGATGCGATGGGCCGGCGGGAGATGCGGTTCCGGATGATGGATCGTGGTGTCGAGATAGAGCTGGATATCGCGTTCAATGCCGGCAAGCCGGCTGCGAGCCTCCCAGGACGACGCAAGCAGTTGCCGCATCTCCTCCTGTTTCTCCGGCGAGAGTTCGCCGTCCAGGTAAGCGATGAGTTCGTCGTCAGCCGGAAGTCTCATCGTAACCTCTCAGTGGCCTGCGATTGGCGCTCTTCTCCTCATGGACCAGGCGGAACTTTCGAAGCCCTCGCGTCAACGTCGGACCGATGGATTCCGGATTCAATCCAAGGATGGTGGCGATTTCTGAATAAGAGAAACCAAAGGCACGCAGGCGCAGCACCTCGCGCTGGCGCGGATCCAATTCCTGCAGAACCGCTTCGGCCAGCCGTAGCCGTTCATTCCCCATTGCCGTACGTTCCGGATCGGCGGGCATCATCAGCACCTGGCCGGCAGCCTCACGAGCAAGGCGTTCCCGAACGTTGCGCCGCCGCAGCAGGTCAATCACATGATTGCGCGCCAGGCGGAAGAGGAGTGCCGGTTGCTCGGCAGGTGCGATGTTCTGGCCCGATTGCCAGAGCCGCAGGAAGGATTCCTGAACGATCTCGAGGGTGTCATCCAGACTGCCCACCATTCGGTACACATAACGGCACAGAGGAGCGTACTGCTCCTCAAACAGCAGTTCGAAACCCGCGATGTCATTGTGTTGAGCCAAAAAACGTGCCGCCTGTCATCTTAACTTAACGTTTGAAGGCGGCGATTTCGGACATTCCCCTCAGGCAAGGATGGTCGCCGGACCGTTGGCTTGACCGTGGATATCGAGGCAGATACCAATGCTCGACCGGTCCAGGGTGTCATGGCCGTTGAAGCGAACCTTCCTGTTTGCCGAAGTCCACTTCAACCTGCGGCACGGTTTGGCGAACGAGCAGCCGAAGATAAGGTAGGTGTCTTCAGGCGTGAGAAAGGGACCATACAACGGCATCGGCATCCCTACTCTGGCGCCATGGGGGCAGATCACATGGGAAGTGGGAGTAAGCAGGCCGTTGATCGACGACCGATAGAAGTATTGGCCGCAAAGGTATTCATCGATGAGGTGGAGCGTAGTAGCGCCGGCTATGCCATCGCACAGCAACGCCTCGCGTGCCTGGAACTCTCGAATGGCACGAACCGTCTCCTTGCCCAGAATCCCGTCCGCGCCTCCACGGGCAAACGATTGCGGTAGGGAATAGCCCAGGTCGGCCAGCGCGCGCTGGAGAGCCTGAACAGGTTCACCTTGTTCCATCAGGCGCATGGGAGGAGCGTTGGTGGCAGCTTTCTGCAGGCGGAAGAAATGGCTTAAGTCTCGGGAGCGTAACATGGTGGCAATTAGTCTCTGCCGGAATAGGCGCATCAGCCTGGCGAATCCTGTCAGCGCAATTTACCTTAGGCCCGGACCCGGTCATAGGGAGGCAGCGGCCCCCGCATGAAGCGGGATTCGCGTTGGGCTCGGTAACGCACGCCGAGATGCGGCGTGTCTACCTTCCGCCCCTTTTCGAACGCCGAGTTCATCAATTGTTCTAATGCGCCGGTGACCAGGAGCGTACGTTCCGGAGGATAGAATTCCCTGGCGTGAAGGATAGTCTGTTCCACCCAGTAACTGAGCCCATTCCCGTGACTCCAGGGCCGGCCCCACTGAGTGAGGAAGCAGCAAGTGACGGGATCAGCCTTGCCGTCCAACTCAGCGGCAAAGCCAGCCTGCTGGGTGTGGCCGGTAAGCAGATATAAGACGCCAAGAAGGCCGCTGCGATACCCCACCAGGAACAGTGTAGGCTGCTTCACAGTGTCCTCCATGCGTCCCCGCGGCACTGTGTCGTCGTGGCGCAGAGCTTCCTCCAACAGATTGCGTGCCCAGGGGTTGGCTTCGCTCCAGCGCCACACTTCCGCCCCATCGAGGCACTGCACCCAGTCAATCCCCGTTTCTCCACCCTTTCGTCGTTCCACCATACCTTGGAAGATCTCCAGGCCGTGATACCCGTAGGCTTCCTTGCCGCCATAGAAGTAACCGACTGCCCTCTTCACCGGAGCCTCCATTTCGAGTTCCAAAACCGGCCGTCTCCAGGTGAGCGTCAACGAGGTGCCGGCGATCAATGGAAATTTCAGCTCGCGCGACCAATCGAACATCTGCTTCGCCTTTCTCCATTCCGTGGAGAAGTGTTTGTCGACGAAAAGGGGCAACGCATGCCCGGTTCGGCGATAGGCGGTGACGATCTGCTCCATCAACTCATAACGTGGATAAAGCTTCTGGCCCTTCTCGTTGGTAGGGTAGTCGCCATGCTCCCCGATGAGTGCAACTCCACGAATTCCGGGCACAATCGCTTCATCGACGGTGGGTTTCAGCGGGATGCCGTGGCTGGCAGCTTCGGCCCGCCCGATGTCGTTGGCCGGAGATTGGGCCAGATACATGGATGCAATCTCGAGTTGCGATTCATGGCGGCGTCCTTCCCAGTAGAACCCGCGGAGCATGTTGCCGAGAAAGACGTCAGCATGCGAATTCCTGTAGTACGCGGTGACAATCGTGGCAATTCTTGCCTTCGCCTGTTGTGCCGAAGCGGCAGAGGCGACTGTGGCAGACAGAAACGTGCGGCGGTCCATGCCCCTTATGTGTATCATGCCCGGTGAGAGCGATGGTTTGTACACCGCCTGCTGCTAGTTGGATGTGGACTGTGCCTTCCCTTTGTGCAGTTGCTGAATATGGGAGCGGCAATCCCGGGAAGAAGAGTTCAGGAATCCGCGGTAGCAGTCCTGTACGTGCTTCTCCAGTGCCTCTTCCATCTGTCCTCCGTCCCCGGATCGAAGAATTTGAATCAGTTCCGCATGAGCGGGATGGGACCTCGACAGATCCTCACTGGCAGTGGCGCGCAGAATACTGACGAAAGCAAAGAGCGGTGTACAAAGGCAGTCCAAACCACCCGCAAGGGCTTGATTGCCGGAGCACTCCCAAATGTAGCGGTGGAAATCAAGGTCCGCCAGCGCCAGCAAATGATGATCCTGTGCAGCAATTGCAGCATCTATGGCGCCCAGCCGGTGTTGGAGTTCCGTAAATTCGGCCTCTGTCATGCGTTGGGCCGCTTTGCGGATAGCAATCTTCTCCAACAGAAGCCGGAGTTCCAGTCTGTCAGCGATCTCTTGTTTTGTGAAATTCGTTACAGTTGTCTCGATATTCGGTCTCCGGACTACAAGCCCATGCCGTTCCAATTCCATCAAGGCTTCCCGTACTGTAGGCTGACTGATCTGCAATTCCTTGGCGAGATGAAGTTCACGCAGAGGATCGCCGGGCGCAAGGTCCCCGTTGAAGATTGCCTCGCGGACTGATGCGACGGCACGATCCTTCAAGGAGATGCTGCGAACAGGTTTTAGCGTACTCATTGATGAGATTATCGCTTGCATCATAGATCCAATATCTGGCAAAGTCAATGCCATTCTTGAGGCTTAGGTATGATTATCGCAAGTGCGATCTTAACGTTAATACCCAGGGCCCTATTGCGTTGGCCTGGCCCTGGTATCGATCTGTTGCAGCAGTTCGCGCACGGCAGTTTCCAACTGAACATCGTTCGAAGTGTAGGCTTCTCCTACATTCCGCTCAACTGGAATATCCACGGGCCTCGGATGCATCTCCATCAACACGCCATCGTTGTCAAAAACTTTGGTGCGCGGCATCCGCAGGCTGGATCCGTCAATGAGAGTTTGGTTCCAGGTATAGACAATCCAGCCGGCGGTCGGTTCCCCCACAACCTTGCCGAGGCGCAGGCGCCGGTAGCCTTCTGTAAAATCTTCGGCGTCGGAAAGGGAATGCTGATTTGTGACCAAAATCGTCGGCAATTCCAGAGAACGCTGCCCCAAAGCAGCGCGTGCAGGAATTGCATTGCGGCCGCGCTCCTGAAAGGTAAGGTAAGGGCGGCGGGAGAAAATATCCAACGCATAAGCATTGACGAATCCCCCGCTATTGTTG
Source organism: Acidobacteriota bacterium (assembly GCA_018268935.1). Classification (GTDB taxonomy): domain Bacteria; phylum Acidobacteriota; class Terriglobia; order Bryobacterales; family Bryobacteraceae; genus CADEFT01. The sequence continues at coordinate 7,982 of JAFDVS010000001.1, forward strand.
CGGATGTCGATCACAACGCCTTGCTTGGAATGATTGGCAACATCCAGATCGAGGTGCAGCCGATCGAGTGCTTCTTCGCTCATGTTCAGCATGTGTACGTAACCGAGCCTGCCCCCGCTTTGCGCTTCCACGAAAGCTCGGCGCCCTTCCACCCAGGCGCGATACGTCAGATCCTTGATCTCCGCCAGCGGCGCCGGCATCACCGGCAACGACCGCGGCTGTGATCCGTCGGCTTCCGTGACGGTTAGCGTGACGCGCCTGTTCTTCTTGTATTCGAGCAACGACTGGAGACTGGAGTCAGCTGTCAGCGCTACGTTGTCCACCGAAAGCAGGCGTTGGCCTGGCTTGATTCCCGCGATTGCCGCCGGCGACAGCGGAATCACTTCGCGGATGAGAAACAGACCCTTCGATTCGTAAACAGCGGGATCGAATTGGACCCCCAGGTACCCGTCCTGCGACGGCGCCGGTTCGGGAGGTACCACGCCAAGATGAGAGGCGTTCAGTTCCCCCATCATATAGCTCAACAGCCGGTACACTTCCGAAGGAGTCCGGGCCGATTCGATGAGCGGCTGATACTGCTTGCGCATGGCTTCCCAATCGACGCCGTTATACTTCTCGTCAAAGAAGTGGTCTCGCTGGTAGGTCCATGCCTGATGCATCAGTTCCAGCTTCTCTTTGTGGAAATCGACATCGAGTTCGGCCTGCACAGAGAGACTCTTAGGCTGGGGATTCTGCAAAGCAACCTGGTGAATCTTGCCTTTCTCGATATAGAACAGTTGTTTCGCTGACGTTGACCATTGCAGAAACGACTTCTTTTCGGTGTTCGAAGCGATCTGCCGTGCAGCAGGCTTGGAGCGCAGCGTTTCGTCAAGAGAATAACTGTACAGGTCGCTCCTTCCGGCCGGCGAAGAGTCGAAAATCAACGATTTGCCGTCAGGAGTGATAAGGAATGATTCAACATCGAAGCCAAGGGGAAGGTATGAGATCCGTGAACGGATCTGGTCAAAGTCGATGGACTGAGGTGGGTGCTCCTTTGCATCGGGCTGAGCGAAAAGGTTCTGAAATTGCTCTTCGCGGAAGGGGCTCTGCATGGGAACCAGATCGACACGGGCAATGCGCCGAGGTTCGGTGCGCTGCGCGGTATCGAACAACAAATACTTCCCACTGGGGTGAAACGCAATGTTGCGGATGCTCGAGTTCGAAAGGAAGGAAACCGGCTTCGCGGGTGTCCCATCGAGCGAAGCGATCTCCACATTCGTGAACCCTTTTGCCCCGCGGGCGGCGAACGCGATGTAGCGGGAGTCCGGCGACCAGGCAATGGCGCGCGGCGCCACAATGGGCTGACGGGCCACATCACCCGAAGCTACCTGCCGCTCCTGCTTGGCCTCAAGATCATACACCCACACACTTTGGCCTCCACGCAAATACGCCAGCATCTTGCCATTGGGAGAGAAACGGGGGGTCACATCGGATTCCTGCGCGGAGGTAAGCCTGGTTTCCTCACCGGATTTGAAATCGTAGAGGAAGACATTGTACGGCCCGCCGCGATCGGAAACATAGGTCAGGCGAGAGCTGTCTGGAGCCCATTCTAATTGGGTTTCGTGGGCATGTGTCCGGGAAACACGAACGGCGCTGCCACCTTCAGCCGAGGACGCCGCGAACACCTCGCCGCGCACCGTGAACGCCAGTTTCCGGCCATCTGGGGATACGGCCAGTTCATCAAAATGATCTTCCATCAGCAGATGGGAAACCGACGGCGTCGGTGCCGCGCCGCGAAGGTGGATAGGGATGGCTGTCGCCTTTGCGTTATTGGCGTCCATCTTCCAGATAGTGAAATCACGCTCGAAAACAAGCAGCTTCCCATCGTAGGAAATCGTCGGCCAAAGCACCCGGCCATCCTTGAACTGGCTCACTTGCCGTGAGGTGCCGCCCACAGGTTGACGCCAGATATTTTCCACGCCAGTGCGGTCGGAAACGAAAAAAAACGATTTGCCGTCCGGCGCCCACATCGGCCAGATTTCGCGGGCAGCGCCATCACTCACTCGCTCGTAGGAAGGAGGCGCGCCCGGCTTGACCAGCCAGATTTCGCTGCGATCAAGGTTGCTGTGGCCCTTCCGCCACCACTGCTGCGAAGCCGCTCCGCGCGCGTTGATGGCGATAGTGGTTCCATCTGGCGACGGAGCCGAAAAAAATTCGTTCGCATAGCGATCAGCGGCTACCGGCATCGGCGTTCCACCGGTCGACCTGACGCGGAATACATCGTTCATGCGGCCGATGTCCTGGTTCGATGAATGGAAATAGAGCCATTTGCCATCGCGAGACCACGCGTCCAGCATCTCCATCCCCGAGTCGAAGGTGATTCGGGTCGTAACACCATTGGCAAGTTGCAGCACGTAGATATCACCGCCGCCAGTGCGAGTGGAAACAAAGGCCAGTTGGGAGCCATCAGGCGAAAACAAAGGCCTCGACTCATCGGCCGGATGGGAAACCAGCAAGGAAGCATCTCCGCCATTCACCGCAACCCGCCAGATATCGCCGCCGGAAACGAAGGCGATTTCGTTGCGGTTGGGGGAAAGATGCGGTTCGGTCATGTAGACGCGCGACTGTTGGGAGAAGGCCGGGAGGGCGCACAGGCAGCAGAGGAGGGAGAGGCGCGTCATGCCACTTCTTATCTTACTTGTGTTAGGAAGGGCTCGCCCGGAGCTTCTTGCACGGGGCTGCGCGGCCGGACACGCACTGTTTGCGCGCTCTGGCGCCGTGTCCGCTCCAAGTAGTTGATTTTCTTCGTGCGCGAGGAAGGCATCCTGGTTGCGTGAGAGAAGGCGAGGCCGGAAAGGAGGCCGAAAACAATGAGAATCAGATATTTCACCGGAGTTCTGGCGGGGCTGCTGCTGGCAGGCTTGGCCCTTCCCATCGATCTGCCGCCGATGTATCAGAACGGCGGACAAGGGCAGGGCCAGGGGCAAGGCAAGAAAGCGAAGTCGCAAAAGAAGACGGGCCCGCAGGACGGCTCCGGACCGATCCATAGCCCGGGCACAGGCGGCGGCAATGGAGGAGGAAAGCAGGGAAAGAGGGGTGGCCGGCGCTGAGCCCAGTTGGCCCATTTCACCCAGTTGCGCGCTGGCGACCACTGGTTTCGTTGTGTCACCGGTAAGGAATCGCAGTGGTTGCCTGCGGGCAAGTTGTGGAACGAGGAATGCAAGCAAGTGGCCCGGAGGTAATCTCTGTGGCCACTCACATTTTGCCAATCTCTGGGCTGTTTGAGCATGGAGAAGATGGCGAACGCGCCGCCCAGCTCTTGCGCGAGAAGGGCTTTGAGAAGATCGCCATGCGTCCGCTCTCGCAGGTCAACCTGCGCCTGCTGCCCATGACGGAGGCCGAAACCAAGGATAAGATGTATCGCACGTTGTTCGCGGCGCCGATTGGATTCTGCGCGCTCGGGTCAGTCGGGTTGGTATTGGGTAGCACCATCCGCTTCGGCCTCGGCTTGGGAGCCGGAATCCTGCTGGGAATGTTAGGTGCCTTGATCGCCATCGGCTGGATGGACAGGCCAGCCGAGCGCTACCGCCGCATCTCGGAGGAAGGTGGCGTCTTGCTCACGGTGGAGTGTGCGGCGGGAGACGAATCGAAAGCGGCCGAAACCCTACGCAGCGGCGGCGCCGTCGAGGTGGAGAACGTAGTCCACGCCTCCTGAAATGCATCGCTTGTGAGGACCCCTCCAGGGTGCCCGCTACACGTGTAACCAATCGCGACTTGGCACGTCTTTGAAACGTCGGTCCATTTGACATGGGGCCGCACGATTCTTAAGATGTAGGATGCAACGCCATCCATAGCCACAGCCTGGCGAGGGCAGATTCGCTGAAGGACATCGTGGCACGGCGGCTAGTTCGTTCATTCCTCTTAACCAACTATGATCAAAGTAGAAGGCCTCACCAAGCGGTACGCGCGCAATGTCGCGGTGAACAACATCTCGTTCGAAGTCGAGAAAGGCCAAATCGTTGGTTTTCTTGGCCCGAACGGTGCCGGCAAGACAACAACCATGCGCGTCCTGACCTGCTTCCTGCCGCCTACCGATGGCAGGGCGGAAGTAGCGGGATTCGATGTCATCGAAAAGCCGATGGAAGTGAAACGCCGCATCGGATACCTGCCGGAAACCCCACCCGTCTATCCGGAAATGGAAGTAGTGGAATACGTGGAGTTCGTGGGACGCCTGAAGGGCGTCCCGAAGAACGAACTGACCCGTCGCGTGGACGAAGTCTGTGACCGCTGCAACGTCGGCGATGTGAAAACCCGGCTCATCGGCAAACTCTCCAAAGGCTACCGCCAGCGTGTAGGCCTGGCCAGTGCGATCATTCACAACCCCGACGTTCTTATCCTGGACGAACCGACCGCGGGTCTCGATCCGGAGCAGCGCAAGGAAACGCTGGGCCTGATCAAGGAACTGGCCGGCGAGCACACCATCATTCTCAGCACCCACATTCTGCCTGAAGTGGAACAGACCTGCGAGAAGGTGATCATCATCTCACGCGGCAAGCTGGTGGCGACCGATACCATGGCCAATTTGAACAGCCGCCTGCGCGGCGCCGAACTGGTATCGGTGGAAGTCGAAGGACGCAGCGGCAGCCTGAACCGCGATTCCGTGCAACAGCGGCTGGAACAGATTCCCGGCGTGAGCAAGGTTACCTATCGCGAGGCGCGGCAGGACAGACTCCTGTTCCATGTGGAAAGCATGCAGGGCAAGACCGTCCGCCCCGACATCGCCCGCTGCATCGTGCAGGCCGATTGGAACCTCATCGAATTGCATACCGCAGGCTTGAGCCTGGAAGAGATCTTCCTCCAATTGACATCCTCGGACAAACCTACCGGAGGCGCGCAGTGACGAACATCTGGATTATTTGCAGAAAAGAACTGAAGGGCTATTTCGCTTCTCCCATCGCCTACGGCCTGATGGCGTTTTTCGCGCTGATCTTCGGCTACTTCTTCTACGCGGCGGTGGCGATCTTCGTGCTTCGCAGTACAGACCCGATGATGATGCAGCGGGGCATGCCAATGGACGTGAATGAATGGGTGGTCCGCCCAGTGATGATGAATGTGAGTGTGATCGGTCTATTCATCATCCCGATGATTACCATGCGCCTGTTCGCGGAAGAGAAGAAAACAGGCACCATCGAGTTGCTGGCCACGTCTCCTGTCGAAGACATCGAAATCATTGTCGGTAAGTGGCTTGCCGCGGTGCTCTTGTACGGATCGATTCTCTTGTTGTCGTCGGTGAATCTGGCCGTGTTGTTCCTCTACGGAAGCCCCGAGTGGAAGCCGATCTTCGTCGCCTATCTCGGGCTCCTGCTGCAAGGCGCGTGCCTGCTGGCCATCGGAACGTTCATTTCCAACTGCACCAAGAATCAGATCATCGCAGGGGCCGGCACCTTCGCCATCTGCCTGCTGTTGTGGGTCCTTTCCTGGGTGAGCGCCTATGAAACTTCAACGATGGGCAAGGTGATCGCCTACTTGTCCGTCACTGACCATTTTGAGAACTTCTCCAAGGGCGTGATTGATACCAGAGATGTGGTCTACTACGCATCATTAACCTTCTTCGGCCTCTTCCTTACTTCCCGGTCGATGGAATCGCTGCGGTGGAGGGCGTAAATGGATAGCAATTGGATGAAGACACGGCAAACAAAGTTCACCGTCTACGTCACGGTTTACGTAGCCATAATCATTGGCGTGTTGGGCGCAGGCAACTGGCTCTCGACACTGTATAGCAAATCGTTCGACTTGACCTCGAACAAGCGCTTCAGCCTGGCCGATCAGACGGAAAAGGTGGTGAAGGGGCTGAAGACCGACGCCAAGATTCTGTACTTCGACAAAACCGCCGATTTTCCTCGCGCCAAAGATCTGTTGGACCGCTATGACGCGCTGTCCACCAAGCTGAGTGTGGAATACGTCGACGTAGTGAAGAAGCCGCAGGTGGCCAAGCAATATGGCATTCGCAATCTCGGCACCATCTACGTCGAAGCGAACAACAAGCGCGAAGAAGCACGCAGCCTGTCGGAAGAGGAAGTTACCTCCGCGCTGATCCGCTCCTTGAAGAGCGGCGAGCGCCGCGTTTGCTCCGTGATCGGTAGCGGCGAGCATAGCTTCGACGACAATTCGCCACAAGGCGGCTATTCGAAACTGAAGGAATTGATCGAGCGCAACAACTACAAGACGCAGTCCATCCGTTTGCTCGAAAAACCTGAGATCCCCAAAGAGTGCACCATCGTGGTGGTGGGCGGACCGCGCTTCGACTATTCGGACCCGGCCCTCGGCGCACTCGCGAAGTTCTATGCCGACGGCGGCCGCATTCTGGTGGCTCTCGATCCGCCGATGCAGTTGGGCAAGGAAACCATCTCCGAAAACGAAAAACTCATCGCCCTGCTCGGCGAATGGGGCTTCACCGTCGAGAAGAACCTCGTACTCGACACCAGCGGCGTCGGCCAGTTGTTCGGCTTGAGCGAAGTGGTGCCGCTGGTCACTAGCTACGAGAATCACATCATCGTGCGTGACATGCGTGAAGTGGCAACAGCATTCCCGTTGGCCCGGTCCATCGATGTCAAGACCGGCATCCCGAATGTCACCACAGAGAAGCTATTCTCCAGTTCGCCGAATAGCTTTGCCACCACGAACCTGAAATCGGCCGAGATCAAGATCGATCCGAAGAACGATAAGAAAGGTCCGTTGGTGTTGGCCGCCGTGAGCGCCTACACTCCACAGAAAGACGGCAAAGCCGCCATGGGTCGCGCCGTTTTGGTCGGCTCCTCCAGTTTCATGAGTAACAACATCCTCGGGTTCAACGGCAACCGCGACCTGGCGATGAACATGCTCAATTGGCTTGCCGCCGATGAAGACCTGATCTCCATCCGGCCCAAGGATCCGCAGGATCGCCGCATCAGCCTCACCCGGCGTCAGATGTCGTTCGTGTTCTATTCCAGCGTGATTCTGCTTCCGCTGCTGGTCATCGGCGCCGGAATCAGCGTCTGGTGGAAGAGGAGATAATAGCGATGCAGTTACGCGGATTACTGACGGCGCTGGTTCTGCTGGCGGTGCTCAGCGTAGGGGTCTGGTACGGCAACAAACAGAAGGCCGAAGAGGAAAAGCGGGGGCCAAAGGACACTCCGAAAATCCTGACCATCGCCGAGGATCAGTTGACCCAACTGGAGATCAAGCGTGGCGACGGCAAGAATACAACGTTGAAGAAGACCGACAAGTGGCAGATCACCGCACCGGAATCGCTGCAGGCGGATCAGGATGCGGTGGGAGCGATTGCCACTGCCATCGGCAGCCTCACCGCAGACTCCGTGGTGGAAGAAAAAGCCGGCGACGTTTCCACCTTCGGCTTGAACTCGCCCAAAGTTGTGGTGATTATCACAAAGAAGGATGGCAAGACAGCGACTCTGAAAATCGGCGATGAAATGGCCACCGGAAGCGGCTTCTACGCCATGATCGATGGCGACCCGCGCCTGTTCACCATCTCCACTGCATCGAAGACGTCGTTCGACAAGACCGCGCTGGATCTTCGTGACAAGCGTCTCCTCACCTTCGACGCCGACAAACTCACCCGCGTCGAACTCTCCGGTAAAGGCACGCCTGTCGAGTTTGGCAAGAATGGGCAGAACGAATGGCAGATCGTGAAACCCAAGCCCATGCGCGCCGACAATTGGGCCGTGGAAGAACTGGTTCGCAAGATCAAAGAAGCTAAGATGGACACCACCGTAAGCGAGGAGGACGCCAAGAAAGCGGCGGGTAACTTCGCTTCCGGCACGAAGATCGCCGTAGCTAAGGTGACCGATGCCTCCGGCACACACGAAATCGAGATCCACAAAAAGGAGAACGATTACTTCGCCAAGGGTTCCGCCGTAGCGGGCATTCACAAAGTCAGCAATGAACTCGGTGAGGGCCTGGACAAAGGCCTAGATGATTTCCGTAACCGGAAACTCTTCGAGTTCGGCTTCAGCGATCCAACGAAGCTCGAAGTGAAGAGCGCCGATGGCCAGACGAAGGTCTACACCAAGACCGGTGAAAAGTGGATGCGCGGATCGGAAGCCATGGATTCAGTGAGCGTGCAGTCCTTCATCGACAAACTGCGCGATCTGTCGGCAGTGCAGTTCAAGGAATCTGGCTTCGCCACGCCGGTGCTCGATCTGCGTGTGACTTCGAAGGACGGCAAACTGGTGGATCACGTGCAGATCTCCAAAGGCCCTGGAGCCGATGCCTTTGCCATCCGCGTGAACGAGCCCACGGTGTACCAGATTTCGATGGCCGCGTTGACGGAGTTGGAAACCACAGCCGGGGCGATTCGTCCTCCGGCGCCACCCGACACCAAGAAGAAGGACGAAAAGAAAAAGTAGCGACTCAGTGAACGCTCTACTCACGGATCTGTACCAGTTGACGATGGCCGCGGGCTATTTCGAGGCTGGTAAGATCCAGGAGACAGCGACCTTCGAACTCTTCGTCCGCCGGCTGCCGTTGAACCGCAACTTCCTGGTCTGCGCGGGACTGGCCCAGGCCGTCGAGTACCTGTTGAACTTCCGCTTCCGTCCGGAAGAGATCGCGTGGCTCCGCACATTGCCGCAATTCGCCAACGCGAGCCCTGCGTTCTTTGATTACCTCGCGCAACTCCGCTTCACCGGCGATCTGTTCGCGATGCCGGAAGGAACTCCTGTTTTTCCTGGAGAACCACTGCTGACTGTGCGAGCACCGTTGGTAGAGGCGCAAATCCCGGAAACATACCTGCTGTCCACCATCGCCTTCCAGACGCTGATCGCAACGAAGGCGGCCCGCATCGTCGAGATTGCCGGCCAGAAAGCAGTAGTGGAATTCGGCACACGCCGCGCCCATTCGCCACAAGCCGGCGTTTTGGCAGGACGCGCCGCCTACATCGGCGGCTGTGTGGGCACCAGCAATACGCTGGCCGGGATGCAGTTCGGAATCCCTGTCTTCGGCACCGCGGCCCATTCCTGGGTCCAGACGTTTGCCCATGAACTGGAAGCGTTTCGCAGCCTGCAGCAACTGCTCGGGCCGAACACCGTTTACCTCATCGACACCTACGACACGCTGGAAGGCGCCCGCCGCGCGGCCCAATTGGGAAAGCCGATGTGGGGCGTGCGCATCGATAGTGGAAACCTCGTGGAGATGTCTCGCGCGGTGCGTCGCATCCTCGACCATGCCGGACTGAAAGAAGCGAAGATCATGGCCACCAGCGACCTCAATGAATACAAGATCGCCGAGTTGCTGGCCGCAAAAGCTCCAATCGACGCCTTCGGCGTGGGTACCGATCTGGCCACATCGGCCGATGTGCCAAGCCTCAGTGCCGTCTACAAAATCGTGGAATTGCGTCAGGGCGAGGAGCGGCGATACACGGCCAAGCTGAGCGAAGGCAAGCGCACCCTGGCCGGCGCCAAGCAGGTCTTTCGCTTTTCCGATCATGACATTGTCGGCTCAAGCTGGGAATGCGTCGGATGCAAAGGTGGACCACCCGCTGAGGCCCTCCTGCAACCGGTGATTCTCAATGGCGCACTCGTGCAGCCGCTACCCGAAATTCAATCTTCGCGGCAGCGTTCACTCGACAGCGTACATCGCCTCCCGCGCTCTCTGCGGACCTTGTTTGAATCGAAAGAGCCGTGGCGCGTGGAATACAGCGAGGAACTGCTGGCGCTCAATGCCCGTGTTCAGCGATCCTTGGAGCAGGAGGCGAAACCATGAAGACGGTATTCTTCGATGTCGACACCCAGATCGACTTTATGTATCCCGCGGGTTCGTTCTACGTGCCGGGCGCTTCAGCCCTCATCCGGCGAATCGCCGCGTTGAATCATTTCGCCGCTTCGCAGGGTATGCCGCTGGTTTCCACCATGGACGCCCATTCGGAGAACGATCCCGAGTTCCGGCAGTTCCCCCATCATTGCGTGGTAGGAACTACCGGGCAGCTAAAGCCGCAGATCACAATGCTGGATAAGCGGATCACGGTGCCGAACGTCCACGTAAAGCTCTCCCTGGGCGATGCCCAACAGATTCTCCTGGAGAAGCAAACCATCGATTGCTTCACCAATGTGAACATCACGGCCTTGCTGGAGCAATGGAACGCGAGCCGTTACATCGTCTATGGAGTGGTGACGGAGATTTGCGTTCGCAAGGCCTTGGAGGGGTTGCTGGCCACCGGCAAGGAAGTAGTTCTGGTGCAGGACGCGGTGCAGAGTATCAATGGAAAAGCATCGGCGGAGATGGTGGGAGAAATGCAGCGCCACGGGCTCAGGCTGGGAACAGCCGCAGAAGTGATGAGCGCGTGATGTGGATTTCCTTCCAAAAACTCTGAAACGTTAGGGCATCCCCGCGCGTCTTGATATACTGGAGTAGAAGTCGAAACACGTGAAGTGGGCGAAAGCCCACTTTTTTGTTCTCGTAATGCCCTCGATATTGAAACAGACCATCCACGCCAAGGTGATCGAAATCGCCAACCGGGTAGGTGTGTCTACGGGAATCGAGATCGTGGATGTGGAACTCTTAGGTGGCGGCGCAAGCCGCCTGCTACGCATTTATATTGATAAACCGGACGGCGTAACCCATTCCGATTGCGAGCTGATTTCCGACAGGATTGGCGCGATACTCGATGCCGAGGACGTGATTCCGGGAGAAGGCTACCATCTGGAAGTCTCCTCTCCTGGCGTGGAGCGCAGATTGAAGACGCCCCGCGACTTCGAACGGTTCTCCGGGCAATCCGCAGTCGTCCAACTGCGAAACCCAGTGGAGAATCGCAAAAAATGGGAGGGCGTTCTGGCCGGGATTTCCGGCAATGTCATCCGCCTGGAGGCATCGCCAGGCAACATCATTCAGTTCCCACTGGATGATGTGGTCAGGGCGAACCTCAAGTTTAAGTGGTAACTCCCCGCGTCCAACGAAACGAATACCAGAAGCACAAGAAGGAGTGGAGCCTTGGATACGCTGTTGCAGCACATCGAGCTACTGAGCAAGGAAAAAGGAATCGATCCTCAGATTGTTTCCGATGCGGTGAAGGATGCCATGCTGGTTGCCGCCCGCAAGCACTTTCGCACCAATGAGGACCTCGTCGCGGAGTTTGACGCGCAGAAAAAAGGTGTCTCCATTTACTCCGTCTACAAGGTGGTGGAGGAAGTCCAGGATCCGGTTCATGAGATGCTCTTGTCCGAAGCGCTTCGGCACGATCCGAAGGCGTCCGCCGGCGCCGATATCCGCATCTACCGCTCCACGGAATCGCTCGGACGCATCTCCGCCCAAACCGTGAGACAGGTAATCCTGCAGAAGGTGCGCGAAGCCGAACGCGAAGCCGTCTACTCCGAATACGCCAACCGCGTCGGAGAATTGGTCAATTGCGTCGTCAAGCGCATGGAAGGCCAGGATCTGATTTGCGACCTCGGTAAAACCGAAGCGAGGCTCCCCAAAAAAGAGCAATCCCGTCTGGAGAACTTCTCCATCGGCGACCGTGTCCGTGTGGTGATCAAGGCTGTAGAAAAAACCGGCAAGAACGCAGGACTCATCGTCTCCCGCGCTGCCGCGGAACTGGTGGAGCGTCTGTTCGAACAGGAAGTGCCGGAAATCTACGATGGCACGGTGCTCATCAAGGGCTGTGCGCGTGAGGCCGGCGAACGCACCAAGATCGCAGTGATCAGCCGCGACCGCGACGTCGATAGCGTCGGCGCCTGCGTCGGGATGAAGGGCATGCGTGTGCAATCCATCATCCGCGAATTGCGCGGTGAGAAAATCGACATCATCGAACACTCCGAAGATCCCGTCGTGTTCGCCACCCATGCATTGAGCCCGGCGAAGATCACTCGCGTTACGGTTCTTAGCGGCGTCGACAAGCACATGGAAGTCATCGTCGATGACAGCCAGCTCTCCTTGGCGATCGGGAAAAAGGGCCAGAACGTCCGCCTCGCCTCGAAACTGCTCGGCTGGCGCATCGACATCAAGAGCGAAGAAGAGAAGCGCCAGGAAGTGGAATCGGCCATGGCGGCGCTGACAGTGCCCGGCGCGCCGGTCTCCGTGCTGATTGATCACGGACTGAGTGAATCGATCCTGGAAAAGTTGTTGACAGCTGGTATCCCCACTGTGGAACGGCTCACCTCCGTCACACAGGAAGATTTGGATAACGCCGGCGTCACCACCGAAATGGTGGAAGTGATTCAGGCTGCGGTGAACAGCTACTATGGGCAGTTCGATTCGCAGCCGGCCGAAGCAGTAGCGGGGTATGTAGAAGAGGCTCCCACCACTTCTGAGGAGGAGTCGCCCGCTAGTGGAAACGAAGAAGAAGTTGAGGCAGTTGCGGCAGAGGAAGTGACCGATCCGGTGGTAGCCGGTGAAAGTGCCGCAACTACTAATGAAACCAAAGAATCTGGTACGATAGAAAACGCCGATTGAGGAAGCCGATAGTCTGCCAACGGACCACTACCCTCGTGCTGTGCCTTCAATTCGAGCGATTGGGAGTACAGTGACCGACAAAAGCTCGCACAGCCTACATATGAGTAAGATTCGAATCAACGAGCTCGCCCGCGAGTTGGAGGTCAAGCCGCACCGGATCATTGACCTGCTGCCGGAACTGGGTGTGTCTGAAAAGAAGACACATTCGAGCTCAATCGACGAGGACGTCGCCCTCAAGATTCGACATATGCTCCGACACGAGGGTGGCGAAGCGGCTGGAAGTGAGCACGATTTGGGAATAGCTGTGTCCGCAGGTGTCGCGGAAGAAGAATTGATTGAAGACACGCAATTGAGCGAAGAAGAACCGGAACGGCGCGCAACAGCGCCCGCGGAATCCGCGCCTGCGGCTGTAGTGGCCCCACCGGCGCCCACGGCCGAAGCCGAAGCGGAGAAACCCGGGGCGGGACAAGCGGTATCGGCGCCGCGTCCATCCATCCCGTTGCGGCCGCCACTGGCAGGTCCAATCTCGTCCACGCCCGCGCCCAGGGAAACACCCATTGCGCCGCCGCCGGCTCCGGCCCCGGCCACCCCGCCGCCGTCTCCGGCGATTCCTCCACGAACCATCGCCATTCCGGCGAAGCCCGCTCCAACCGCGCCCCCGCGCCCGGGCCAGATCATTTCCGGCCCGCGGCAGCCGTTGCCGTCCGCGCCACCTCCGCGTCCCGCGGTCACCACTCCGAGTGCGCCTGCTCCTGGCAGCGTGTTGCCCGGTAGGCCTAAGCCGGCGGCGCCTCCGCCGCAGCCACCTCCCCAGGCCAGCCCTGGACGGCCAATTGTTCCACCGCCACCTCCTGCGCGCCCCCAGGTTGGCAAACCAGCCGTTCTTGCCGGACAGCCGGCTGCGCGTCCGGTGGTTCCACCTCGTCCCGACCTCGTAGCGCGCCTGCAGCAGACACAGAGCGCGAAGCCCGCTCCCGGCCAGCCCGTAGCACGCGGTCCCATGCCGGGCCGCCCGTCTTCGCCGCCCGCTCCCGGGCAACCTGTTTATCGCGGTCCCATTCGACCGGGGCAGCCGATCTTGCGTCCGGGTTCGCAGCCTGGCGCTCCTGGCGGCCGTGGTCCGCAGCGTCCCGGCGGACGCCCGATGCATCCCACCACACCGCTTCGTCCCGAAGTTGCCACGCCGGTTCCTACTACCGATCAGCAGCGCCGTGACGCGGGCAAGAAGCAGCGTGAGCGGCATCGTGAGATCGAAGTCATCGAGAAAGATCTTCGCTTGCAGCGCCGTTCCGAGCCGGAACAGGTGCTCGCCACAAACCGCGAGATCACCATCTCCGAGGGGATGACCGTGAAGGAGTTCAGCGAAAAGCTGGGCATCAAGGCAAACCTCGTCATCAAGAAACTGGTCGATCGCAAGATCTTCGCCACCATCAACCAGACCCTGGACGTGAAGCTGGCTGAAGAACTCGCCTCCGAGTTCGGCGCCACCACCACCCAAATGACCTTCGAGGAGGAGTCCACCTTCGACCTCGAAATGGCAGAGGACGCTGCCGACATGCAGCTCCGTCCGCCGGTGGTCACCATCATGGGCCACGTCGACCACGGAAAGACTTCGCTCCTCGACGCCATCCGCAAATCAAATGTCGTGGCCGGCGAATTCGGTGGCATCACGCAGCACATCGGCGCCTACCAGGTCGAGCACGAAGGGAAGCTCATCACCTTCGTCGACACCCCCGGCCACGAGGCGTTCACGGAGATGCGGGCGCGAGGCGCCAACGTCACGGACATCGTCGTCCTGGTGGTCGCGGCCGACGACGGCGTCATGCCCCAGACGGTCGAGGCGATCTCGCACGCGAAGGCGGCCGACGTGCCGATCATCATCGCGCTCAACAAGATCGACCTGCCGAACGTCAACATCAACCGGATCTACGGCGAACTCTCGCAGCAAGGCCTGGTGCCCGAAGAGTACGGCGGCGACACGCCGGTCGTGAAGACCTCCGCCACCCAGGGCGTCGGCATCGCCGACCTGCTGGAGATGATCGGGATCGTCGCCGAGCTCAAGTGCGTGCTCAAGGCGAACCCGAAGAAGAACGCCTCGGGCACCTGCCTCGAAGCGTTGATCTCCGAAGGACGCGGCGCCGTCGCCCGCGTGATCGTGCAGGACGGCACCCTCCGGGTCGGCGACGTCATGGTCTGCGGCGACGGCTTCGGCCGCGTCCGGGCCCTGTACGACGACAAGGGACGCGCGGTCGAGGAGGCGGGTCCGTCGGCTCCGGTCGAGGTCTCCGGCCTCGACGCCGTGCCGACCGCCGGCGAGAAGTTCGGCGTCGTCGACGACATCGGACGCGCCCGCGAGATCGCCGAAACCCGGCGCGAGCGGATGCGGGGCGTCAGCCTCGGCGAGCGCCAGGCGATCACGCTCGAAAACCTCTTCGAGAGCATGGCCCAGAAGAAGGTCAAGTCCCTCAACGTCATCCTCAAGGCCGACGTCCAGGGCTCTCTCGAAGCCTTGACCAAGGAGTTGGAGAAGCTCGTCAATCCCGAGGTGCCGATCCGCGTCCTGCACAAGGCCGTGGGCGGCATCAGCGAGAGCGACATCCTCCTGGCCGACGCCTCGCAGGCGATCGTCATCGGCTTCCGGGTCGCCCCGGAGGACCGGGCGGTCACGCTCGCCGAGGAGAAAAAAATCGACATTCGTCGATACGACATCATCTACCAGGTCACGGACGAGATCAAGAAGGCGGTCGAGGGGATGCTCATCCCCGAGATCAAGGAAGTGCATCTCGGCCGCGCCGTGGTCCGGCAGTTGTTCAAGATCTCGAAGGTCGGGACCGTGGCGGGCTGCTTCGTCACCCAGGGTCTCATCGAACGCTCGTCGAAGGCCCGCGTCCTTCGCGACGGCCGCGAGATCTACAAGAGCTCCATCGAGGCGCTCAAGCGGTTCAAGGACGACGTCAAGGAGGTCCGCGAGAACTTCGAGTGCGGCATCAAGATCGTCAATTTCGACGACCTGAAGCCGGACGACGTGATCGAAGCCTACCGGGTCGACGTCATCCGCCGAACCCTCTGACCCATCGGTCCGGCCGTTTCGGACGCGCGGCCCCCCGCGCGGTCCGAAACGGCCGGAGCCGTTTCCCGGCGACGGGTCCGACCGCATGGTGATCGCATCGCTCCGATTGGAATTTCGGCTACGACGCGAGGTCGGCCCCTGGCGGAAACGACGTCTCGTCCGGTCGATCCTCAAGCAGCTCCATCGCCGCTTCAACGTCGCCGTCGCGGAGGTCGAGAAGCCGGACCATCCCCTCGAATGCGTCGTCGTGGTCGTGGCCGTCGGAGCGGGGCGCCGCGAGGTCCGGGCTTTGCTTCACGAAGTCGTCAAGGCTTGCTCCGCCCACCCCAAGGCCGAACTGATCGGTCAATCCCTGGTCGAGGTCTGATTCCGAATGCCGTCGCACCGTGCCCTCCGCATCGCGGAAGCCATCCGCGAGGTCGTCTCGTCGGCGATCTTGTTCGAAGTCTCGGACCCGAGGGTCCAGGGCGTGACCGTGATCACGGTCGAGGTCTCCGGCGACCTCCGCGCCGCCTCGATCTTCGTCTCGATCATGGGCTCGCCCGAGGAGCGGGACCGGGCGATGGCGGGACTCCGCAGCGCGACCGGATTCCTTCAATCGCTCGTCGCCGCCCGGCTTCAGACGCGATTCACCCCGGTCCTCTCCTTCAAGCTCGATCTCGGCGTCAAGAAGTCGGTCGAAATGTCCAAGCTGATCGACGACACCCTGCGCGAGGACCGAGAGGCCCGGGGCGAGGTCGATCCCGAGCCGGACGATCTCGACGACGACCCCGACCCGGACGGCCCCGACGCCGATCCGAACGAGGCGGACTGAACGCTTGATTCGCCCCGCGCCGTCCGAATACTGACAACAAGGCGGTCTCCTCCGCCCCCGCCCTCCAACCACGCGGCCGACATCATGGCAAACAGCAGCAAAGCGCAAGTGCTCGCCGATATCCAAACGCTTCTCAAGAAGCGCTATAAAACCGAGCCGACCGGCACGAAGTTCAACGTGTTGGAGGCCGTCGTCTACGCGATCTGCCACGAAAACGCGACCAAGAGCCAGGCCGACCGGGCGTTCGCCCGGTTCAAATCCGACTTCTTCGACTGGAACGAGGTCCGGGTCAGCTCGATCGACGAGATCCGGGCCGTGTTCAAGGGGATGCAGGACGAGGAGGAGCGGGCGGCGAAGCTGCGGCGGTTCCTCCGTCAGCTCTTCGACAAGACCTACGGGTTCAACCTCGACGCCCTCGCGAAGAAGCCCTTGAAGGACTCCATCAAGACCCTTCAGGAATACGAGGCGTTCCAGTCGGACTACCTCGTGGCCGAGGTCTCCCGCCTGGGCCTGGGCGGCCACGCGATCGGCCTCGACCGGGCGGCCCTCCGGCTGCTCGAACGGCTCGGCCTGGGCTCGGGCGACGGCGACGTCGCCGCCCTGCGCGGGTCGGTCGAGCGGGCGGTCTCGAAGACGAGGGGCCCCGAGTTCGCGGTGCTCGTCGCCGAGGTCTGCGCGGACGTCTGCGTCGAGCCCGAGCCCAAGTGCCCGGCCTGCGACCTGAAGAAGCTCTGTCCGACCGGCTCCGCCAAGATCTCGGGGAAGACGACGCCCGCCGCCGCGAAGTCCCCGCCCGCCGCCGAACCGTCGGCCGCGAAGAAGGGCTCCGAGGCCGAGAAGACGCAGACCGGGAAGCCCGAGGCCAAGAAGGTCGAAGCCAAACCGGCGGCCGCCCCCGCGCCGCCCGCCGAGAAGGGAAAGACGCTGAAGCCGAAGGCGGTCGAACCGGCCAAGGCCCCCAAGTCCCAGCCCGACCTGCGGACCAAGCCCGCGCCCGCGAAGGCCCAACCCGCTCCCGTCAAGCCGGCCGAGACCGGCAAGAAGCCCAAAACCAAGTGACCGACGCGCCGGCTCAGCCGACGGCGGCGGCCGGCATGCGGACGCGCGACAGGGCGGAATGAACCTCCTCGATGGTCTCGTCCAGCGTCGAGGTTCCCGCCGTCAGGCCGACGCAGGAGACCCCGTCGAACCAGGCGGGGTCGAGATCCTGGGCCGACTCCACGTGCCAGGCCCTCGCGCCGGCGTCGCGGCACTTCCGGACGAGTTCCTTGGTGTTGTTCGAGTTTCGCCCCCCCACGACCACCACGGCCCGGACCTGCCCCAGCAGCCGGTCCAGGGCCCGTTGATGCTCCTTGGTCGGCAGGCAGATCGTGTCGACGTAACGGATGTCGGCGTGCGGGTTGCGCTCGAACACGGCGTCGCGAATCTGGGCGGCGAGCGCCTCCGGCGTCGTGCTCTGGGCGATGATGCCGATCTTCGGGTACGGATAGGTCCGCACGGCGGCGGCGTCCGACACCACGTCGTAGGCGTCGAGATCCTCGACGATCCCGCGCACCTCGACGTGCCCCGGCTTGCCGATCACCAGCACATGATGCCCCCCCTCCGCCAGCTTTTGGGCCGCCTGGTGCACGCGGGTCACGAGCGGGCAGGTGGTGTCGATCAACCGCTTCCCCGCCGATTCGAGCCGGCTTCGCTCCCGGTCGCTGATCCCGTGCGCGGTGATGAGGACGTCCGGGGTGTCCGGAACGCCGTCCCGCTCATGCTCGTCCTTCGTCCGGAAGCCCATGTCGTCGAGTTCGCCGAGCACGACCGGGTTGTGGACGAGCTGGCCGTGGATCGTGGTCCGTTCGGGATGCTCGACGTTGGCGATCGCCCGGAGCGCGTCGCGGACTCCGAAGCACATTCCGAGGACTTCGGCTCGAATCACGCGCATGACGGCTCACCTCTTATTGAAAAGTTCTTGAAGGTTCAGTGAACTTTTCGGAACAAAGTCGGGTCGCAAAAAGGGGAGCCGATCGGCTTCAGGCCGGAGAAAGCCCTTCGGTCGCGTCGGCCGCCGGGAGATCCTTCGCGGTGGTGAGCGCGTCGGCGATCACCCGTTCGAGGACGTTGATATATTCGAGGAAACGCCTGCGTCCGTCGTCGGTGAGCCGACAGATCGTCTGCGGTCGGTTGCGGTCGTACCCCTTGATCACCTCGACGAGCCCCGCCTCGCTCAAAACCTGGAGGTGTCGGCTGAGGTTGCCGTCGGTGAGCGAGCAGAGGTCCTTGAGGTCGGAGAAGACCAGCCCCTCCCGGTGCGTCACGAGGGACGTGAGGATTCCCAGGCGGGCCTTCTCGTGAATGACCCGCTCCAATCCGTCGTAGGCGAATCGGCCGACGGCGGCAAGGTTCGGCGGTGTATTACGGCGGGTCATGATTCCCGTTCCAGGGTTCCGTAGAGGACCGCGGCGGCGAGCCATTGTCCGACGCCGAAGGTCAATCCCATCGCCCAGGGAGAGAGGGCGTGTTCCTCCCGGGCGAACGTGAGGGCGAGGAACCCCGCGATCAAATAATAGAACGCGACCGCGTAGGTCGCCCTCGGCAAAAGCTTGCACGAGGCGAAGATTCCCAACCCGAACAGAACCGCCCACAGCCCCGGCAGCATCCAGAGGAACGGCTCGCCGGCCCGGACGACCGCGACCGTCACCACGCCGCCCGCCAGGAGCGAGGGCAGGAACTGCTCGACCGCCAGCCAGGTGATGCCGCGCGACAAGGGGGACCGCACCAACCGCCCGCGCGCCACCATTTCGGTCCCGGCGACCAGGGCGCTCAGCACGGCGGCCCCCACCCAGAGCTTGAGGTACGACTCGCTCTGGGCGACCGGCGTCCGAATCCAGATCGCCTGATAGAAGGCGGCTCCCCAGGCCAGCACGCCGGAAAACGCCACCGGCACCGCGCGATAGCCCCGGAAGACTTCGGTCCGGGCCATCTGGCTGCGGATCTCGGCGATCTGATCGAGCGCTTCCCGGAGTTCCATCGCGGCGGATTCCCGAAGTTTGCCGTGTCCGCTTTGCAGTGTAAAGTGCGACGCGCGAGTCGTCAAGTGGAGGCCGCGAAGTCTCCACGCGCGACCCGGAATTCCGTCGGGTTCCCAACCCGTCCAAGCGAATCGGGCCCGCCCCGAATCCTGGATCCGTGGGCGGGCCCGAGTAGTCACAATTGAACGGCGACACCGAGAGATCGACGGAAGGAACGTGTGACGCGTATCGTCAAGCCACGCGACGGCGACGGAGGCGGGCTCCGGCCAAAATCAGGACGCCGAGCCCGGCCGACGCGAGCGTCGCCGGCTCGGGGACCGCGGACGCGCCGTTGAAGACGATGTTGTCGAGACCGAAGCCCGGACCTTGTTGCCAATCCCCGCCGACGGTGTCCCTGATCACCACGCTCAACAGGTTCGTGTAGGTCGCGGGCAGGACGAACGGC
>JAFDVS010000020.1 GCA_018268935.1 Acidobacteriota bacterium
TGATCCCAGCAGCCGCTGTCGGCTGCAAGCGGTGGTTAGGCATGCCGTGTTGCCAACGCCTAGTCTGCGCCCGGCAGCGTAAACCATTGGCCACGATGGTAGTAAAACAACGTCGAACAACATTCGCAGCATCCGACCTCAATGGCGTCGTGCGTGGCTCGGCGTGGCATATCACGATCAACAGGGGCATCGGGATCGAGCCTGCGTTCTACTGCCGCACGACGGACGAGACTGATGGAGTTGCCGCTCTGAGGCAAGGTCCCTCGCCGTGCAGGATCCTCCGCCCAGAAGATGTATGTGGCCGACGACTGATCGGTGTGCACGCACAGGACGGCGAGATCGAGCGCACCTGGCGTCTCGAAGTGGCCGTGGATGACCGAGTTCCGCAGTCCCGTGCCGGCGGGAGCCGGTACGGCGCAGTCCAGTGACTCGAGTGACGCCTTGATGCCCTCGGGGATGCCGCGCACGGTGGCGATCGGCAACAGGGGCCAGTGCGCCGGATCATCACTCCAGTCCGATCGATTCGGTGGCCACCGCTCCGGATCGGAGCTCGCAGTGACGCGGCCCCAGCGTGGCGAACGCGACGGGACTGCAGTGTCGGGGTTATCGAGCCCCATGAGAGCGGGCCTGACGACCCGCTGCGGAGCCACCGACGCAGTGTGAGGCACTTGTGGGAGGCTGACGGGCTTCCGAGCCGCGCCCCACATAGCAAGGGCCGCGATCGATACGGTCACTGCCGCGACGCCCATCACAGAAATCACAGTGGATCGCATTTGTAGGCAATGCCTAACGTTGCCGCTTCAGCCGCAGCGGCTCATCATCGCGTCGGCCGCTGTCGGCTGCAAGCGGTGTTAGGCGTCACGGCTCTTCCGTAGAGGGCCCAACCTTGACTTCGAAGTCGCCGCGTCTGTCGTCGAAGACGGCATGTAAGGACGAGGGGTCACAGTTGCTGACCGCTCGAAAGACGATGGCGATGTCTGGAATGGCCGCAAAGAGGATCTCGGTGTCGCGAGTTCGATCCGAATTGAAGAGTACCCCCTCGACCTGACCTTCCGTGTCAAACAGCGGAGCGAATACGTAGCTGTGCACGACTTGGTTGCATACGGCTCGAAGATCGCGCGAGGTGTTGGAAGGTCGCGAGAAGTCGTAAAGCTCTGGGAAGCGATGGAAGTTAAAGTACGTCACTCGTGTGCCGACAGCCGGATAGGACCGGAGAGGCATACCTTCAGCTACAAGAGCATCCGGCACTTTGTGGGCCTCAACCAGCTTGCGGATCGAGTAGAAGCCGAGCATGACTTCTTGTTCGAGCTTGCCACTGGCGGCTTTCGACCAACGCCGTCCACTCTGTCGCGTTTCGAGCCAACTCGCTCGACGAAGCAGATCTGCTTTCCAGTACGTCGTTTCCCAAATCACGGTGTCGCTTTCGTGCACGCCTAACGCTTCGCATCAGCCGCGGCGCGGGTATCGGTTGCGCCGTCGGCTGCATGCGGAGTTAGACTGCGCGTTTGATGGGTCGTAGCCAGCGCAGACTCTGTGGAAAGATCTCAAGCACCAGATACAGCGCGGCGAAACCCGGCAAAGCAACGCGTCCGCTTTGATGCCAGTCGAAAAGCCCCACCGTGAAGGCTGCTGCAAGCAGTACCCGATAGGCCAGTCGCGCCGCGGCGAATCCACGCCGCTCCGTCTCAGACCAGCCGCGTTGGACTTGCACGCGTCGCCACGAAATCAGAGCCATCGTTGGAAGAAACAGCGAGTCGAGTCTCGGCGGCTTCCCAGTCGTGCCCCAGGCCCAGGCGTCAAGCGAGACGACAAGAATCGCCGCGACGGTGAACAACACGGCCATCCCGATGTGAGCTGGTCCCATGCTTGCTGCCTCGCCAAGTGATCGCCCGGGCGACTCGTTCTCCGGATGTGGCGCTTCAGGTTGGAAGGCGATGTTATTCACCGTCGTGGTAATCCCGGTAGAAGTCGCAGTCTAACGTTGTATGAGTGGAAGACGTTATTCTGTCGTACGGGCTTCCGCCCCTCCGGTTACAGTCAGTCCCGGTATCTCAGCCGTTCGCGCCATTCTGGCGGTCTACCCAGACAGGGTCAAGTCCTCATGACGCGAAAGACTTAGCCCCAATCACTCTCGTCGCCCCTAGCGGATTGGCGCACGCCACCTAACTGCGGATTTCAGGTGTTCGCTGGAAGGGGGCAATTGCTGGCATCGCTAGGACCGTCAACGAGCGTAGACGTTTTGAGTGCGATTCGCGCGTCGTATTAACGAAGCGCCGTACCTTTTCGCGTTGAAGATCCTCGGCTGTCAGACAGTTACCGACGCACGCTCGGTACGGCGTATCCGTTGCACCTTCCTGTTCGGAGGCGTGTGTGCGAGAACTCGAGTCGTCGCTCCAACGGTTTGGTGAGTTCCTGCTCAAGGCGCGCCTTGTGAAAGAAAAGGCGGCGCCGTACTACGTGCGCTTCGTCCGCCAGTTTCTGTCGGTGCCAGCCACACAGGACCCGTTGGCTGATCGTGTGCAGCAGTTCTGCGAGACCCTGGAACGCAACGGCGCTCAGGACTGGCAAGTTCGGCAAGCCGACCAGGCGCTTCGCATCTATTTCGTCAATTTCCTCGAACGCACAGACTGGCGCGCGACCGACGCAGCGGCGGTCATCGATGCAGGTGGACAGGTGGACCCGCTCTCGGCGCTCGAGGCGCTACGGTCGCGCCTGCGGCTCCGCCACTATTCCTACCGGACGGAATGTAGCTACGTGGATTGGTCGCGGCGTCTCCTCGCGTACGCCGCAGAGCAGCAGACGCTGACACGCCCGCGGATCACCGCCGACGGCGTGCGCGACTTCCTGACGCACCTGGCCGTGAAACGAGGCGTGTCGGCAAGCACTCAGAACCAGGCGATGTGCGCCGCGCTGTTCCTCTGTCGCGAGGTCCTTGGGCTGACGGTCGATGGATTGACGGAGAGTGTCCAGGCCAAACGCGGTCGACATCTGCCCGTCGTCCTGACGGTGCCGGAGACGGCGGCGCTCCTCGATGCCCTCCGCGGCACGGCGCGCTTGATGGCGCGACTGATCTACGGTGGCGGTCTCCGTGTCTCGGAGTGTTGCGAGCTCCGCGTGAAGGATCTGGACTTCGAGCAAGGACTCGTCTTCGTGCGATCGGGCAAAGGGGACAAGGACCGATCGACGCTCCTCGCCGAGGCCGGTCGTGACGACTTGCGGGCACATCTGATCAAAACAAGTGCGCTCCATCGATTGGATCGGGCCGCCGGGGTGGCCGGTGTCTGGCTTCCACACGCCATCGAACGCAAGTACCCAAATGCCGGTCGCGAACCTGGTTGGTTCTGGGTCTTTCCGAGCGAGACGCTGTCCACCGACCCACGGGCCGGCGTGGTACGGCGCCATCACGTCAGTGACTCACTGGTGCAGAAGGCCGTCAAGGCGGCGGCGACCTCCGCAGGCATTCACAAACCCGTGTCGGTGCACACACTGCGACACTCCTTCGCTACGCACCTCCTCCTCGCCGGTGTCGACATCCGTCAAATCCAGGAGTACCTCGGTCATGCCAACGTCGAGACGACGATGATCTACACGCACGTGGTGAAGGACCTGCGAAGTCCTGCGCGGAGTCCCCTCGATGCGCTGCTCGCGCGGCGTCCGACGTGACCGGGTGCACCAACGGCAGAAAGGTCCGAGACAGGGTGGGCGTGACGGCCCGCCCTGGCGCTCGACACGCCCACGTCTAGTCCGGCGATGAGGCAGGCTGTTCCGGTGCTCGCCGGCGTCAAGGACGCCTCGCGGACTCGGCCCCTCCGGGCTGCGGTCCCTGACGCCGGCTCCGCGCCGGAAGCCAATGGCCGTCATCGCCGGCCAGGAACGCTCGTCACGCCGTTGCCTTGTCTGGGTCCGTGGTCGAGTGCCATCAACACCGCATGGATTGATCGTTGTTTCGGCGTTGGCGAAACATGCTGTCAAGTACGAAGTGTGCAGAAAGTCGCACGCCATCGGGACTCACGCTGTTTCAACGTTGTGCGGTCGCAGACGACCTCTAAACGCGATCAGAAAAGCGGCCCTACGATGGGCGCATGACACAGCCCACCCCCACACGATCCCGTATCAGTGCTCTCGAAGACCGCCTCGCGCGTTTGCGCGCCGAGCGCCTGCGTCTCCTCGCCCGCGCGCAGCAGTCCGAACGCAAGCGCGACACCCGCCGCAAGATTCT
>JAFDVS010000021.1 GCA_018268935.1 Acidobacteriota bacterium
CATGCTGGGCACACTGGGGCAGGCGCCCTCGCCTGCAGCCGGCCCCCTGGCCGGCCTTCATCGAGCAACCGCGACTTCAAATTACTAACGGCGTCGTGTTCACGCTCGCCAACCAGGGGTCAAGACGGCTTCGGATACCAATCCCGCAGCCATTCCTCCACCACCGCAAACGGGTCCCGTCTTCGCTCTCCCACTGCTTCCGCCCCGGCCCGGATCACATCCGCCGGCATCCGCTCCAACAACCGGTCCCGCAGCATCTCGCACAGTCTTGGCCCCCACAGCCCAGCCATATTACGGATCTTTTTATCCTTAATTAGCCGCACCGCTCCCAGCAGTTCCACAACACCCTTCCCTTCCTGCGCCACCGTCCTCACAATCGGCGTGTCCAGCTTCGCATGGTCCGATGCCAGCAGCAGGTTCGCCCGCACCTCCTGCTCCAGCCTGTCCGCTCCCGGTTGGTCCGACTTGTTGATCGCGAACACATCGGCGATCTCCATGATCCCCGCCTTGATCGCCTGCACATCGTCGCCCATCCCTGGCACCAGCACCACCACCGTCACATCCGCCAGCCGCGCAATCTCCACTTCATCCTGGCCAACACCTACCGTCTCAATCAGGATCGCCTCGCGCCCCGCCGCGTCCAGCAGCATCGCCATCTCCAGCGTCCCGCGCGCCAGCCCGCCCATCTGCCCACGCGTCGCCATCGACCGGATGAACACCCCCTCATCGGCATAGTGATGCTGCATCCGGATGCGGTCCCCCAGAATCGCCCCGCCCGAAAACGGGCTCGATGGATCCACCGCAATGATGCCCACCCTCTTGCCCTCAGCCCGCAGCGCCCGCGCCAGTTGATCCACCAGCGTGCTCTTCCCCGCCCCCGGAGGCCCTGTCACACCGATGATCGTCGCCCGCCCCGTATGCGGGAACAGCTCCGCCAGCAGCGCCTCCGCTTCCTTGGTCCGGTTCTCTACCGCCGTCGCCGCGCGAGCCAGTGCCCGCAAGTCCCCGCCCAGAATGCGCTC
The DNA here is from genome assembly GCA_018268935.1 of Acidobacteriota bacterium. Taxonomy (GTDB): domain Bacteria; phylum Acidobacteriota; class Terriglobia; order Bryobacterales; family Bryobacteraceae; genus CADEFT01. Next base: position 1,023 of record JAFDVS010000021.1, read on the forward strand.
GGCCTGCATTAGACGTTCAACAACTGCCGCGCGATCACCAGCCGCTGGATCTCGCTCGTGCCTTCCCCAATCGTCATCAGCTTCACGTCCCGGTAGAACTTCTCCACCGGATAGTCTTTGATGAAGCCATAGCCCCCATGAATCTGCAGCGCCTCGTTGCAGATCGACACCGCCGCCTCGCTCGCAAACAGCTTCGCCATCGCCGACTCGCTGGTCACGCGATGCCCTGCATCCTTCCGCGCCGCGGCCTTGTAGGTCAATAGCCGCGATGCCTCCAGCGATGTCGCCATGTCCGCCAGCTTGTGCTGGATCGCCTGGAACTCAGAGATGAACCGCCCGAACTGCTTCCGCTGCTTGGAGTACTTCAGCGCCGCGTCATACGCCCCTTGCGCGATCCCGATCGACAGCGCCGCAATTGAGATGCGCCCGCCATCGAGCGTCCGCAGGCTGTCCACGAAGCCCTCGCCTTCCCGCCCCAGCAACTGCTCGCCCGGCAACCGGCAGTTCTCGAACAACACCTCGCCAGTCGAGCTGGCGCGGAACCCCATCTTGTTCTCCTTCTTCCCTAACCGGAACCCCGCCATCCCCTTCTCAAACAGGAACGCCGAGATCCCATGCTGCGACGCAGCCCGGTCCGTCACCGCCATGCCCACACAGACATCGGCATTGTGCGCGTTGGTCGTGAACGTCTTGCCTCCATTCACAATCCAATCGTCCCCGTCGCGGACCGCCACACTGCGAGTCCCCGCCGCATCGGAACCCGCCTCGGGCTCAGTCAATGACCAGCAGCCAATCCATTCACCCGAAGCCAGCTTCGGCAGGTACTTCCGCTTCTGCGCCTCGCTCCCCGCCAGGTAGATATGGTTCGAACATAGCGATGTGTGCGCCGCCACAATCAGCCCCACCGATGGGTCCACCCGCGCCAGCTCTTCCACGATGATGGCGTAGTCGATGTAAGTCAGCCCCGCCCCACCATACTCTTCAGGGAAGATTGAGCCCATGTAGCCGAGCGCGCCGCACTCGGCGATCACCTCCGTGGGAAACGTCTGCGCCTCGTCCCACTCCATCACATGAGGCGCAATCTCTTGCTCGGCAAAGTCGCGCACACTCTTCCGCAGGTGCTGCTGTTCCTCGGTGAATTCGAAGTTCATGCTCGTCTAGACAATCTCTTCCTTCACCGCGTCCCACTTCAACTGCCGCTGCAGCCGGTAGCTGTCCACCGCCATACGGCAGGCAATCGACACCCGGAAACCCAACTCCACGGGACAGTTCGGCTCCTTGCTCATCCGGATCGAATCAAGGAAGTTCTGCATGTGCGCCCGCGGCTCCGTCCTCGATTGCCCCAGCACCTCTTCGTCCTTCGGCCGGTTCACCTTCTGCGGCGCCATCCGGATCTGCTGCGACTTCGTGATCGTCGCGTCCGTCCCCAGCACATGCTCAGCCACACCCAACTGGTTGTTGCCGAACCCTGAGGCCCATGTGAACAGGATCTCCTCCGGATGCTCCATCGACACGTTCATCGTGTCCGGCACTTCGCGCCCGTCCTTCCACAGGTACACGCCGCCGGTGGTGGTCACCGACTTCGGGATCTGCAGGTTCATCGCCTTGTACCAGAACGCCAGTTGATGGCACATGTTCTCGTAGAAGTTGCCTCCCGAGTAGTCCCAGAAGAAGCGCCAGTTGATGTAGCGGTTGGCATCGAAGTCGCGCTTCGGAGCCTCACCCAGAAACTGGTTCCACAGGATGCTCTCCGGCGTCATGTCCGGATACACCGGCCGCGACCACTGCGGCTTGTTGTGCGGCGTGTTGCGGAACATGTGCGCCTCGATCATCGTGATCTTGCCCAGCTTGCCTGATGCCAGCATCGACTGCGCATCGGTCAACGTCCCCGACGACACGCCTTGATGCCCGATCTGCACCACCCGCTTTCCGGCCACCTTCTGATAGGCCGCCCGCATCCGCTTGGCATGCTCCACCGTGAACGCCATCGTCTTCTCTTGATAGACATGCTTGCCCGCGTCGAGCGCCGCTGTGAAGTGCTCCGCATGCAAGTGCTGTGGCGTGGCGATCAGCACTGCGTCCACGTTCTTGTCTTCGAGCAGATAGCGGTGGTCGAGGTACGTCTTCGCGTTCGGCGCCACCTGCTTGGCCTCTTCCAGCCGCCGCGTATAGATGTCGGCAAAGGCCACAAACTCGGTGTTCGGACAGGCCATCGCTTCGCGCACGATCTCCATGCCTCGCGCCCCCGGCCCGATGATCCCCAGCCGGATTCGCTCATTGGCCCCCAGCACTTGGGACGGGGCAAGGCTGCCGGCCAAACCGGTAGCGACACTGCCAATAAACTTGCGGCGTGAATCCATCATGTGGGGAAGTGGCTCCTTCATCGTTCATCGTATCATTGCTGTGGAGGTTGGTAATGAGACTGTTTGTTTGGCTCGCGCTGGCAGGATGCCTGTTCGCGCAGGAAGCTCAGAAGAAGAAGAAAGCGCCCGTCGCCGGCGACGATCGCCAGGGCTACACCGATACCCCGCAGATCCCCGGACAACCGTGGAAGGTCCACGATGCCGCGCGGCCCCGCCCCCGCAAAGTCGCCCCGGCCGCAACTACCGGCAATCCGCCCGCCGATGCCATCGTCCTGTTCGACGGCAAGGACCTCTCGCACTGGACGGCGCGCACCCGCGAAGGCCAGGAAGTGGCGCCGCAATGGAAAGTGGAGAACGGCTATATCGAGATCGTGCCTCGCACCGCCCGCCTCGTCACCAAAGAGAAGTTCGGCGACGTCCAGTTGCATGTCGAATGGATGATCCCCAAAGGCCAGGACGGCGCCGGCCAGGGCCGCGGCAACAGCGGCATCGAGCTCATGGGCCGCTATGAGATCCAGGTCCTCGAATCCTATGAGAACCTCACCTACGCCGATGGACAGGCCGCCTCCATCTACGGCCAGTGGCCGCCATTGGTCAACGCCTCGCGCCCCGAAGGCGAATGGAATGTCTACGACATCTTCTTCGAAGCCCCCAAGTTTGAAGGCGAGAAGCTGGTCAAGCCCGCCTTCGTCACCGTCATCCACAACGGCATCCTGATGCATCATCGCAAAGAGATCCTCGGCCGCGCCATCCATCGCCGTGTCGCCACCTACGCTCCGCATGGGCCTGAAGAACCCCTCAGCCTGCAGGATCACGGCCGCCCGCTCCGCTACCGCAACATCTGGATCCGCCGCCTCAAAGGCTACGACGAGTAAGCCTTTCTCATACCCCCAAAAACACAAACGGCCTGGGCTCTTCGCCCAGGCCGTTTGTCGTTTCGGTATCGCTTCTTCTTACGGGAAGAACGCGCGGACCAGGAACGTCATCAACTCACCGCGGGTGAGCGTGGCGTCCGGATCATACGTCCCCAGAGCCGTCGGCGTGGTTAGCGTACGGCCGTTGGAGATACGCAGTTCGCGCATCTTCTGGATGAACGCGAAGAACGAGTGGTTGTTCGGCACGTCCGAGAAGTACGGCGAGCAGCCCACGAACAGACCAAACTGGTCGCCAACCTGCGTCACTGCGGTGCCGGTGGGCAAGCAGCTGGAGGAGGTGGCCGCGCCGGAGGTCACGGTCGGGAACACGCTGTTCATCTTCGCGCGGATGATGAAGGCCGACATCTGCGCACGGGTCAGAGGATCGCCAGGGCAGAAGCGGCGCTGCGGATCGGAGGTCTGGTTGCAGCCCTTCGTGTATCCGCGGCGATACATCAATTCGATATAGCGCCATTCGCTGGTGCCGGTGCTGTTGGTGGCATTCGCACCCGAGTTGCCGGGGCAATTCACGTCTGCAAAGCTGCAGAAGATGCCGCCCGTGGCATTCAGGTAGTTGGTGATTGCCTGCTCGTCCATCTGAGCGCGGACAACCCACTTCGCCATATCGCGGCGGAGCACGCCACCATCCGGAGAGAACGTCGAGGCGGTACGGCTGCCCGGATCGATTTCCGTCTGCTTGGCGGTCTGGATATAGGTGAAGAAGGGGTGGCCCGGAGGCACATCGGTGTAGCTGGCAATGGTGTTGTTGTAGGGATCACGCAGCGGGAAGGTCAGCGGATAGTGAGCCACATAGGTGCCCCACTGGCCGTAGCCCGGAACCGAAGCGAGACGGCCCTTGGAGTAAGCGCCGTAGGTCCAGATGCCGAGGTTGTTCGGATCGGTTGCGGCGCCGCCGCGGATACCGAACGGAACCAGAGCCGCGCTGTAGGCAGCAACCTGATCGCGCACAAAGAAGTGAGCCGGCAGGTAAGCGCCCGTCACCGGGTGGCGAGTGGACAGAACCGTGTCATAAGCATCTTCACCGCAGCGGATGTCGAACAGGCCGGGGTAAGCGCGGGTAGCCGTGCCAACGCCCGGTTCCTGGCCCTTACAAGCGGCCAGTGCCTGACCCGAGATCAAGCCGTAAGAGAAGACGCGAGGATCGGTCGGAGCCAGCGGAGGATAGGTCGTACCAACAAACAGCTTCTCGAGGAAGGGCTGCACGTTGATCGGCGAAATCGCACCGTACTGGACAACGTTGGCCGGCGTGTCATGCATCGGCGCGTAGAACTCGCCGTTGCCCCATGCCGTGTTGTAGACTTCCAGCGCAGCGCCGGCAGCGGTGAGCTTCTGCACGATGTCATAGATAACCGTGCTGTTCGAAGTCGCGCCGCTGAACTGGGCGAACTGGGTCTGCTGGCCGACGCGAGCAATGTAGCGGTGGCCTTCACGCGAGATCACGCGGTGCGGACGGTCGTCGCCGACGTAGAGGTACGGCGTGCCCGTTGCGCCAGGCTGCGTCAGCTTTTCACGCTGCGTCACGGTGTTCGGGTTGGTGAACGCCGGAACCGTGTGCTGCTGAATCGCCTGCAGAGTGGGGATGCCACCCTGGATCTTCGTGTTGTTCACAGTGGCCGGGATGGAAGCAACATTCGCGCCGAGATCGCCTGCCACCATGTGGGAGAAGGTGATCGAGCGGTTGTGAATGTGGTGCTGGGCCGGAGCCGTAACCGTGGGTCCCTGATCGACCGTGCCCCAGATCGTATAGAAGGGAGCGCCGATCGCGCCATTGTTGGCGTTACCGTTGTAGGTGGCCAGCGAACGGCCACGCACATGCTCCGGTTCATAGTTCAGACCAGCGCTGGTGCGGGCCACCTGGCTGTTCAGAACGGTCTGGTTCACGATGCGGTCGAAGGCATACGGGCGAGCGGAATCGCCCCACATGTCGTAGTAGTCACCCTGGAGCTGAGGTCCCTGCTGCGCAGCGCCGGGGCACATCTTGGTGGCGGCAGCCGTGCAAGCAGCATCCGGAGCGCTGGTGGTTCCCGTGTAGAAACCAGCCTTCTTCAGCACGCGAAGGCGGGTGCCTTCCCAAGCCGGAGAATCGCTGTTGGGATTGGCCAACGTCCACACCCGAGCCGAAACCGGGATGTTGTCGTTGATCACGCTGGACACGATGTACAGGTTGTCGTTGTCGATGCCGAGACGGGCGCCGGTCGGCATGTAGCAAACGCTAGCGCCGCCCACTGCCGTGTTGCGGCAATCGAGGGTCACTGCACCGGCAGGAGCACCGGCGCCACGATTACGATCAGAGATCGAGTTGATGTTTCCGTCTCTGCAGGTCGAATCGCAGGTGCCATCGGGGATGCCGTAGTAGCCGATCCAGTTCCCGTTCAAGCCACCGCTATTCGGGTTGGATTGAGACGGACCGGGGGGCTGAGGCGTGGTGAAGAACTCCGTGTTGCCGGTCAGACCGGAAACGGCCGGGGTCGTGTTGGGTGTACAAGCAGTGGTGAAACCACCGCCGGTGCCCTGGCAACCCGTGGCCCAGCGCGATACGATCACCACCCAGCTGGCCTTGCGGATGAGCGACTGATTGGCAGTCGTCACCGTGTCGGAGCAGCCGAAGCAGTTGATCAACGCATTGTCCACAACCGTGAACAGAACCACGAAGCGGCCCTGCATCTGGTCGTAGCGGATGCTGGCATTGTCCACCTGGCAGGTCGCGTTGGTGCGCGGCTGCGTGGGGCAGAGTTCGTTCAACGCCACTTCGCCCAGCCACACATCCAGGAACTGGCGCGAGGTGGGCGGGAAGTAATACGTGCCCGCAGGATTGTAAGCAACAGAGGCAGTGCCGCTGGTGTTGTCAAAACGCGGAGCATTTGGATTGGGGTAACGCGCGATCGTACGGTTGACGATCGTCAGAATATCATCCGGACCCACAGCAATGTCCGGGTTGGGCACGACGGCGAGGGGTTCGATTGTGAAGTAATCCGTGGATGCGATGCCTTCCCATTCACGACCAGCCTGGGAATCGCAATCCACGGAAGCCACAGCCGGCCCGCCGGTCAATCCGCAAGTGGGATTGATCAAGCCGGGACGGTTTCCAGTGCCTTCGCGTGCCGAAACATTAAACGACCCTTCCGGCCCGGACCCCACGAGACGGGGACCGGTTTGCGCTTGTGCCATGTTAGCGAACAGGCACAGCGCTGCCGTAGCGGGCAAAACACTTGACCACCAAAGACGTCCTTTCATAATTTGCCTCCAAAGTGATGCTGGATGAAACTGCTCATCCCGCTCTCCAACATGGTACCCGAAATCACAAAACCACTCCTAGGACAACGGATCGTACCAGAACCCGCCGTCCCGTGCAATCAAAGTAGCCGGACTGCAAGTATACAAGATTTGACGAAGGGTGTATACGGCTTCCCTCCTCCGTTATAGTTTATCCGATCTTCCACCCCTATGGATGACCCCCTCCCCATAGCGTCGCCGAAGGGTATCAATTGTGGTTGCCAGACGGCGCAATGCGCCACTCTCGCGCTTCGGTTCGGCGAAGAGCGAAAGTTGCGCGGAAGGCTGATAAATAAGGCCTACAGACAATGTGAGTGCTCTCAGACGGACGCGCCTGCGCCAGGCGGATTGGAGCAATGAGGGGAGCAACGGAAGGAAGTCCTCATCGAGGTCGGAGGGATGCGGAAGGGAAAGCGAAGCCGAAGATTCTTCGCGGTCGGTGTAACGGAGAAGCAGTGTGAGGCGCCGTGCCTCTACCTGTTGTAGACGTACGCGAGCGAGGATACGCTCCAACAAAAGACGGATGGAACGAAGAATGAGGGGTTCCTCCCAGACCTCTTCGGGGGACTCGAAAGACTCGCGCCATTGCGGTTGGGAAGCATCGCGAGGACGCACCGGGGTTTCATCGATGCCCTGCGCGCGCCGTTGGTACTGGAGCGCATGGCGGCCGAGTGCCAATTCGAGTGCATCGACCGGAGCACGGGCAAGTGCGCCAAGCGTGCGCACACCAGCGAGTTCCAACGTATCGCGTGTTGTGGAGGCGATGCCATCGAGCCAATGCACAGGCAATGGCGCCAGAAACGCAGCCTCATTGCCAGGTGCGACGATGACCGAGCCATTGGGTTTGCGCAAGCGCGATGCGATGCGGGCCACTGTCTTGTTGGCGGCGATGCCTGTGGAGATGGAGACATGGAGCCAGCTCTGTATGGTGTCGCGCAGTTGGGTCATGGTGGGCACGGCGCCTTGTTTGTGCAAAGCGCGCGTGCCGGTGAGATCGAGATAGGCGGCGCCGATGGTGAGCGGCTCGACAAGCGGCGTCGTCTGCTCACATAAAGAGATGATCTGGCGGAAGAACTGTTCGTAGAGATCGAAGTGGCCGGGCACAACGGTGAGAGTGGGGCACATGCGTTTGGCGCGGCGGATAGGCAAGCCGGGATGAATACCGAAGCGGCGCGCTTCGGAGCTGGCGGAGACAACGATGCCGCGGCGTTCGGCGCCTACGGCCACGGGGCGGTGGCGAAGACGTTGATCGGAGGCCTGCTCGATGGAGGCGAAGAAGCGATCGCCGTCCCAATGCACCACGGAACGCACAGCCCTACTAGTGTAAATCTTTACACTTCTCCACGCAAGCGTTTCAGCAGGTCTAGTTTGCCGCCGACATCGGTGAGGCGGAAGTCGCGCCCTAAGTAAGGATAAGTGAGGCGGGTGTGATCGAGGCCCATTAAAGCAAGGATGAGCGCATGGAGGTCATTGATGTGCACGGGGTCTTTGACGGCGCGGAGACCGAGATCGTCGGTGGCGCCGATGACCTGTCCGCCCTGGACGCCGCCGCCGGCCATCCATATGGTGAAGCCATAGGGATTGTGGTCGCGACCTTCGGCGCCGTTTTCGCCGCCATCGGCGGTGGGGCTGCGGCCGAACTCGCCGCCCCAGATGACGAGGGTGGAATCGAGCAAGCCGCGTGCGTGGAGGTCAGTGAGCAAGCCGCCGACACCTTTGTCTGTTTGCGCGGCGCGATCGAGATGATTCTGATCGTTGCCGATGTGTCCATCCCAATCGGTGGCATTCATGCCATTACCGGACCATACCTGGACGAAGCGCACGCCACGTTCGATGAGACGGCGCGCCAGCAGGCAACGCGAGCCGAAGCCCGCACTGACTGGATTGTCGAGCCCGTAGAGTTTCTGTGTCGCTTCGGATTCGCGGCTGATATCAGTGGCTTCAGGCGCGGCCATCTGCATACGGAAGGCGAGTTCGTAGGACTCGATGCGAGCGTTCCATTCGGAGTCAGGATTGCGCGCTGCGATGTGTTCGTTGTTGAGCGAGCGCAATGTATCGAGCATGGAGCGCTGATCGGCTTCGCTGATGCCTTGCGGACGGCTCAGATTGAGAATGGGATTGCGGCCGGGACGGAATGTTGTTCCCTGATACGCAGCGGGAAGAAAGCCTTGTCCGTATACCGCGGGGCCGGAGCGCACGCCGCCTTCGAGAAGCACGACGAAGCCGGGAAGGTTTTGGTTCTCCGTGCCAAGGCCGTAGAGCAACCACGATCCGAGGCTGGGGCGTCCGATGCGCGGCCAACCGTTGTGAATGAGGAACTGCGCCTGAGAATGCGTGAAGCCTTCGTGATGACAGGAGCGGATGACAGCGAGGTGATCGGCGTGGGGCGCGGTGTGCGGAAAGAGATCGGAGATTTCCAGGCCCGATTGTCCGTATTTACGGAAGGTGCGTTTGGAGCCAAGGACGACGGAGTCTTTCAACTTTCCGTTTTGAAAATCCTCATCACCGAAACTCGCAGGCGGATGTTGGCCGTGCAGTTTCTGAAGGAGTGGTTTGGGATCGTAGGTGTCGACCTGGCTCGGGCCGCCCTGCATGAAGAGGTGGATGATGCGCTTGGCTTTGACGGGCCAATGCGGCGCGGCTTGCAAGCGCTGGTCCAGCGCAAGCGCCGTGATCATGCCGAGAAAGTCGCGGCGTGAGTTAGTCCACATAGAGAAACTCGTTCATGTTGAAGAGGAGCAGAGCGAAGCGATCGAGGGAGTTGGCGGTTACGTACTGATGCGCGATTTCTCGTTCGCTGGGAGATGGATCGCGGCCGAAGGCGATCTGCCATGCGGCGGTGATGGCCGCCTGTTTGTCATCTCCGGCGATCTTGCGGATGCGCGCGGCGAAGTGCGTGGATTGTTGCGCGGTGAACTCGCTGTTCATGAGGGCGAGCGCTTGCGGAGCAACGGTGGAGCGATCGCGGCGGGCACAACTGGTGGCGGAGTCAGGAGCATCGAAGATTTGCAACATAGGCAGTGTGAGAGAACGCTTCATCTGCAGATAGACACTGCGGCGATTGTGTTCGGCGGGATCTGGATGCGCGGGCCACATTTGCGGCATGCGCGCGGCTTGTATCTCTTCCTTAGATAAAGGAGGGATGACGCCGACTCCGCCCATTTTGAGATTGAGGGTGCCGGCAGTGGCGAGGATGGTGTCCCGTAGAGAATCGGCATCGAGGCGGCGGTGGCTGAAGCGAGTGAGGAGGCGATTGGCGGGATCGCGGGCGAGTGCATCGGCGTTGGTGACGCTATCCATAAGGTACGTGTTGGAGAGCATGATGAGGCGGTGCATGGCTTTGATGCTGAAGCCGCGCGCAATGAATTCGGAGGTGAGCCAATCGAGGAGTTCGGGATGTGTGGGGGCTTCGCCCTGACGTCCGAAATCATTGGGTGTGCGAACGATGCCTTCGCCGAAATGGCCTTGCCAGATGCGGTTGACCATGACGCGGGCAAGCAGCGGGTGATCTGGTGAAGTAAGCCATTGGGCGAGTGCTTTGCGGCGCTGCGGTTCGTCGATGGGTGGACCGGGAGGCAATGCGGCGGGGAAGCCGGGATCTACTTTTTCGCCTTTGGATTTGAAGTCGCCACGGAGGAGGACGTGAGTGTCTGGCACGGTCTCTGCGTGAGCGAGCACGTTGGCAGTGGGCATGCGATCGGGCGCGCGGAGATAGGCTTCGCCGAGTTTCTGAAGGAGTTCGGCGCGGGCTTCGGGCGTAGCGTTGCGGCTGCGCGAGCGCACCATGCGTTTCCACGCTTCGGCCTGTGCGAGCAGAGGGAAGCCGCGCGTGCTGGTTTGGATATCGAACAAACTGCCGAGGGGGATTTCACGCTCGACGCTACCGGCAAATAGAGCGGTCATGCGGTAGTAGTCGCGCTGGGTGATGGGATCGAATTTGTGGTCGTGGCAGCGGGCGCAGGAGACGGTGAGTCCGAGGAAGGCTGCGCCGATGGTGTCGATGGCATCGGCCTGCCATTCGGCGCGGAACTGATCGCCGTAGTAGGTGTATTCGATGGGGAAGGAGCCGATGGTGAAGAGGCTGGTGCCGATGCGGCGGAGTTGGTTCTCTTCCTTTTCCTTGGGAAATTTGGATGTGCCTTCGAGGTCGATGTTCTGGGGCCAGAGTTCGTCGGCGGCGATCTGTTCCTGGACGAAGGTGTGGTAGGGCTTGTCGTTGTTGAAGGAGCGGATGACGTAGTCGCGGTAGCGCCAGGCGGTGGTGAAGAAGTGATCGGTCTCGAAGCCGGATGTGTCGGCGTAGCGGACGAGATCGAGCCAGTAGCGGCCCCAGCGTTCGCCGTAGCGGGGGGAGTCGAGGAGTTGATTGAGGAAGGTTTCGTAGGCGTTGGGCGCGGGGTTGGTGACGAAGGCTTCGATTTGTTGGGGCGTGGGAGGGAGCCCGTGGAGATCGAAGGTGGCGCGGCGTGCGAGGCGACGGCGATCGGCGGGTTTCGCGGGGGTGAAGTTTTGCTGTTCGAGTTTCGAGAGGATGAAGGCGTCGATGGGATTGCGGATCCAGGTTGGGTTCTTTACGGATGGCGGAGTTGGGCGCTGAGGTTTGCGGAAGGACCACCAGGATTGAGTTGTTGTGCTGGTGGATTCGTAGCGGGCTCCGGCATCGATCCAGGTTTTGATTGTGGCGATTTCGGATGGTGTGAGTGGGGTCTTGCCGGGAGGCATGTGGAGCGGGCCTTCGCGGCGGATGGCTTGGAAGAGGAGGCTTGCGGCGGCGTTGCCGGGGATGACGGCGGGGCCACGTTTGCCGCCTTTTTTGAGGGATTCGGAGGTGCGGAGGTCGAGGCCGGAGGATTGGACCTGGCCGTGGCATTGGAAACATTTGGACTGAAGGATGTTTTGTGCGGTTTGCGCGGGGATGTGGCTGGGGAGTAGGACGAGGAGCCACAGGGTGGGGCGCATGATGAATGAATTATACGTTGGTGAGGTTAGAGCGGGAGGTTTTCGAGATCGGCCAGATCTTTGCTTCGACCGGCGGCTTGTTTGTTCTGGCGAAGCCAAACTGCTCAAGTGCAGCTACAATGCGCCGGCATTCTCTGGTGTGGGCCGAACCCAAACATCCATGTCGTTGGTCATTCGAACGTAACCGTGGATGAGGAGGTACTCAACGTTATTTGAGTTGAGCAACTTCAAGAACTCTTTGAACTCGAGCGGTAGTTGCAGCTTCGCTATAACAAATTCTTCTGGCTAGTTCCAAAGCCTCAAGCCGCTCTGAAACCGGTCGAGAGAGCCAGTCTGATTCTTCCACCTTTCTTCATTTTACCGGGGGCTGGGCGCATGGAAACAATGCCTCTCGCGCCCATCGCTCCGCGCGGAACGTTCTTGGTTCGACACTTCTTGTGGGCACCGATTCGGGCTGATGCCGCGCGATGTACACCGATGTCTCGCGGAGGATTCAGCGGGAGTGGGAGTGAAACGCGGGGGCTATCAGCGCGGCCTTCGGCCGAGGCAGGCCACATACTGCGATGGTCTGCTCCACTTCTTTGCGGGAAGGTTGGGAAACAGAAACGGCGAGTGCTCTCAGGGGAATGAGAGGACTCGCCGTTGTTGTGATTACTTGCTAGCGGACGGGGAGCATGACGCGGTTGGAGCGCTGGCCGCCGAGAGTGAACTCGAGGGGGTGCAGTCCGGCCGCGGTGCCGGGAGGTACGGCGAAGGCGACTACGTATTGGCCGGGCAAGCCGGGATAGGCGAGCGTGGCGACGACGGGTGCGGGTGCACCGCCGATGGTGGCGGTGACGCCAAGAACAGCGAAGGTGGATTCAGGGACGAGGCGTCCGGTGGCAAGCGCCGGAATCGTCTGGCCCATGCCCGTGGTAAGAGCGAGGAGCACGTCACCGACTCGGGCCTGGTTGTCGGCAGTGATGAAGGTGATGTCGGACATGCGGACAATCTGACCGCCGTTTTCGCCCATGCGCCAGATGGCGGGAGCGACACGCTCGACGTTGGCCATGAAGGCGGCGCTGCCGCCGACGGCGTTCTTTACGATGACCTGCTGGCGGCCGGCTTCGACATCGAAGGGGATTTGCACATCGACCTGACCGGGAGCAACGAGGTAGATGGGAGCGGGACGGCCGCCGACGGTGACTTCGACTCCGTTGAGAGAAGTGGGAAGCTGCGCGCCTTCCCAGGCGAAGAAGTCGGTGGAAGCGTGCGCGAAGCGGATGCCGTAGATGGAGACCCATTCGCCAGGCGCCACGGTGCTAATGGAAAGATCGGCGGAACTGAGTACCGAGGAGATGGCCGGAGCGGCGGTGAACTGATCGCGGATCTGGGAACGCACGGCGCCGCCAGTGTTCACGGTGGTGTGGAGATTGATGTAGTGTTTCTCCGGGCTGGCGATCATGGAGTTGAGGGTGGCGAGTCCGGTGGCGGCTGTGACGAGCACGGGGGCGTAGATGTTGCCGAAGCCGGTGGCGCTGGCGAGGGGAGTGACGATGTTGCTGTTGACGGTGACGGGGCCGTTCTGGCCGGCGACCTGATTGTGGATGTGCAATCCGGTGAAGTTGGTTTCGCCAGGGAAACGGTGATTGACGTCGAAGATGACTTTGGCGGCCATGATTTCACCGGCGGGGTTGCGAATGGAGTGCACCTTGACGACGGCGGGCGCGGAAGCCTGGATGGTGAGCGGCGGCACTTCGTTGGAAGGCAGCATGTTCATCTGGAAGGTGAGGTTATCGGTGCGGCGAAGCTGGCCGCGGATAACGCCGCCGGGAAATTCGGTGGTGTGGAGGTTGGTATAGAAGCCGGAAGGATCATCGAACAGGGCGTTGATGACGTCGACGTTGGCTTGACGGGTGAGATCGATTTCGACGGGATAGAGTAGCGAACCGCGGCCGGTGTCGGTGGTGGGCAGATTCGCCAGTCCGGTGTTGACGACGACGGGAGCGTTCACGCCAACGGGACCCTGATGGATGTGGAGACCGGTCATGGTCTTGGGTGCACCGAGGTCGTAGTCGACCTCAAAGGTGACCTGGGCGGTATCCATCTTGCCATCGGCGCCGTAGGTGCGCATGGCGGTGATGAAGGCGACGCCGGAGGCTTCCGTGTTGGTGGGCGGGACTTCATTGCGGGTGGAAAGCAGCGTCATGTAGGTGGTGATTTCGGGCTTCTGGAGTTGGCCACGGATCACACCGCCGGGGTTGACGGTGCTGTGGAGGTTGACGTAGAAGCCGGAGGGATCGGCGACGAGGTCGCGAAGGGCGGCAAGCGCGGTGGTGTCGGTGGGTGTGATGTTGACAGGGCGATCGATGTTGCCGCGGCCGGTGGAGCTGACGATGTTGCCTCCTGCGCCACCGATGCCGGTGTTGATGACGACGGGTCCGTTGACGCCGGCGGCGCCACGATGAATGTGGAGGCCGGTGAATTCGACGGAGGTGGGAAACGAATAGCTGACGAGGAAGTCTACGGTTCCGGAGACAATCTGACCGGTGGCATCGCGGACGACGTGAGCGCGAATGGTAGCGGCTCCGTTGGCGTTGATGTCGATGGGCGGCACTTCATTGGAGGGAAGCATCGCCGTGCGATAGATGATTGTCTCGGCGGTTTGCGCGAGCAACGAAGCTGCGCAAAACAAAAAGATGGAAAATGTTCTGAGCATCCTAAACGACCCCTTTTCACTGTGCAGTTCATAGAAGACAGGGATACGGTTGAGCAACGCCCCTGCAATCTGTGTCGTTTATTGTAATCGCTTTGATGGGTGAGTGGGGCGGCTAGTTTGTGATGATTTTCAATTCGGCAAGAATAGCTTTTGTTTTGGGAATGCGCTGGTGCATGAGGGGCTCGTATTCGGGGGCGGCCATTTCAAGGGCGAAGTAGTAAGTTGCGCCGGCGCGTTCGACGAAGCCGACGTACCAGAGGGCAACGGGCTGATTGGGTTCGCGGCAGGCTCCGGTTTTGGCGTAGAGTTTCCAGCCATCGCCGGATTCGGCGAGCATGATGTCTTTGGCGATGGCTGTGGTGCGAGCGGAAAGGCCGAGTTTGCCGGTGTTGAGGCGTTCGAGGAAGGCGATTTGCTCGTCGGCGGAGATTTTGAGGCTTGTGCCGAGCCAGAACTTGTCGACACCGCCGGAGGTGTCCATGTTGCCGTAGTGGAACTGGCGGACGAGGCGCGTTTCGGCGTCGATACCTGCGCGGCGGGCGACCTCCTGATAGAACCAGAGGACGGAGTTCTGGTAGGCGGAGCGGAGGGTGTGATCTTTGCCCCAGGAGCCGTTGGGACCGCGGCCTTCCTGTTTGAGAGCGGGATCGTATTTGATGAGGAAATCGGGGCCGGGGGCGATGCCCGTTTCGAGAGCGATCAACGTGTTGGGGATTTTGAAAGTGGAACAGGGCGGGAATTGCTGTTTGGCGCGCTGGGGGTTGTGAACGGTGATGGCTTGGGTGGCACTGTTTTTGAGGATGAATGTGGCTTCGATGTTTTTGAAGTGATGATCGAGATCGGCGGAGTGGAGAGAGACAAGTAGAACGAAGAGGAATTGAATCATGAAGAGGTCATGATAGCGGATGAATCGGATGGAGGGCGGGCCGCATCCTTATGCGTGTACATGCCGAAATCGAAACTATTCTCTCCCATTGAAATTGGCGGGCATTCGTTGCCGAACCGGATTGTGATTGCGCCGATGTGCCAGTACTCGGCGGTGGATGGACAGATGACGGACTGGCACCTGATTCACCTGGGGCACCTGGCGCTATCGGGGGCGGCGGTGCTGACGATTGAAGCGACGGCGGTGGAACCGGACGGGCGCATTACATATGGGGATGTGGGGTTGTGGGACGATGCCACGGAAGCGGCGATAGGACGCACGTTGGAGAGCATTCGACGGTGGAGCGGGATCAAGGTGGCAATCCAACTGGCGCACGCGGGGCGGAAGGCATCGACGGAAGTGCCATGGGCGGGAGGGAAACAATTGCCGGTGGGGCATGAGCATGGATGGCAGACGGTGGCTCCTTCCGCGATTCCGTTTCATGAATCGGAGGCGGCGCCGGTAGCGTTGGACCGTGCGGGGATGGATCGGATTCGCGAGGCGTTCGTAGCGGCGGCTCGGCGGGCAGCGCGATTGGGATTGGATGCGATTCAGATTCACAGCGCGCATGGGTATCTGCTGCATCAGTTCCTATCGCCGTTATCGAATGCACGGACGGATGAGTATGGTGGGAGTTTAGAGAATCGGATGCGGTTTCCGCTGGAGGTGTTCGAGGCGGTGCGGGCGGCGTTTCCGGCGGAGCGTCCGGTGACGGTGCGACTGTCGGGGACGGATTGGCATCCGGGCGGGTGGGATGTGGAGCAGTCGGTGGTGTTTTCGAAGGAACTGGAGGCGCGGGGGTGCGCGGCGATTCATGTATCGAGCGGAGGGCTGACGGCGAAGCAGCAGATACCGGTGGCTCCGGGGTATCAGGTTCCGCTGGCTCGGGCCATTAAGCAGAATGTTTCGATTCCGGTGGTGGCGGTGGGGCTGATTACCGGGTATGACCAGGCGGAAGCGATTGTGGCGAATGGGGACGCGGATATGATTGCGCTGGCTCGGACGGTGCTGTATGACCCGCGGTGGCCGTGGCATGCGGCGGCGCATTTGGGGGCGCAGGTGAAGGCTCCGAATCAATATTTGCGAAGCCAGCCGAGCCGGTACAAGGAGTTATTTGGATAAGTGACGCTTTTTGACTCCTGTTTACGACTGTGGGAGTAAGGGGCGGCCGAGGCCGCCTCAAACAGGAGGAATCACGATGACTCGACTGGGTATTCGGATGGTTGGGGTGTGCGCGTGCTTGTTGCTTGGTGTGGGTGGAGGGCAGGCATCGGTGTTGTCGCCGGCATTGGTTGGGGGCAGCATCTTTTTTAATCTGTCGCCGCCGCCGAGGGTGAACTTCACGACTTTCGGGACGCATTCGTTGACGGGGCCGGGCGGGTTGGTGCAATTCACGGCAACGCCGCAGCCCGCACCATCGTTGTTGGCGGAGGTAACGGCGGAAGCGGGGCTCTTTAATCGTTCGACTGGATCGCTGATTTATCAGATGGAAGTGCTGGGGCCTGGCGGGAGTGTGGCGGTGTCGGTGCAGGCGGCGGGAAGTGCGAGCGCATCGTCGCCAGTGGGGAATCCATTTTCGGGATTCGCGCTGAAGGCGTTGTGGCGATTTGAGGACCTGAGTACGGCGTCGCTGCTGGTGAATGATGAGGGGATCAATACGCCGGCGCTGACGGGGAGTTTCAGCGAATCGTTTGCGAAGACGTATGACATGATGCTGACGGTGGGGCATGTTTATCGTGTGACGCTGGTGGCGGATGTGGGTGCGGGGCCGGGGTCGAGTGGAAAGGCGAGCGGGACGGCGTTTATTGATCCGATCTTCACGTTTGGGCCGGGGGTGGGACCGGAGTTTTCGTTCAATCTCAGCGACGGGATCGGGAATTCGGGCGTGCCGGAACCGGGGACGCTGGGGCTGATGGTGGCTGGGGCTTTGGGGATTGGGGTGTGGCGCATGCGACGGGGATGATGTGGGTGGAAGGAATGTGCCTGTCGTGCTTGTGGCTCGGCGGCTCGTTCTTGGTTCGTCGTATCTTGTGGGCACCGATTCGGGCCGATGCGGAGTGGTGTACACCGATGTCTCGCGGAGGATTCGGAGAGATTTGGATGGGACGTGCGGGCTGACAAGCACCACTTTTCGCGTGAAGGTGGGGGGAACTTGTTGCAGTGAGAGGTGGTAGGCCCGGCTGGACTCGAACCAGCGACCCTCTGCTTAGAAGGCAGATGCTCTATCCACCTGAGCTACGGGCCCGCTCCATTGTTATTTTAGCAGCAGGGGGGTTGGTGGATAATGGGAAATTGAGGATGCGCACGATACTCTTTGGTTTCACCCTGCTGGCGGTGTCGCTGGCGGCACAGGATTGGAAGACGGCGACGACGTTGCCAGCTCTGGACATGAGCGGGTTGACGGAGGCGCAGAAAACCGCCGTGCTGAAGATACTGCGTGAGGAATCGTGCGCGTGCACGTGCAATATGAAGGTGGCCGAGTGCCGGGTGAAGGATCCGGCGTGTTCGGATAGCAGGCTTCTGGCGGCGATGGCGGCGGCGGAAATGCGCGCGGGGCGGAGCGTGGAACAGGTACGGGCGTCGCTGCGCAATTCGGAATTGATGAAAGCGCGGCGGGCATCGATGCTGGGCGAACAGGTGGCGCTGAATGTGAATGGCGCGCCGGCGACGGGGGCGGCGAAGGCTCGGATCACGATTGTGGAGTTTTCGGATTTTCAGTGTCCTTATTGCCGGGTGGCGGCGACGAAGATCTACGACATTCTGAAGATGTATCCGAATGATGTGCGGCTGGTGTTCAAGCAGTATCCGCTGGAGGCGCACTCACAGGCCGAGTTGGCGGCACAGGCATCGCTGGCGGCGCATGCGCAGGGGAAGTTCTGGCCTTTGCACGATAAGATGTTTGCGAATTCGAAGGCGATTAATAAGACGAATATTCTGGTGTGGGCGCGGGAGCTGGGGTTGGATATGGCTCGGTTTTCTGCGGAGTTGGATGGTGGGAAATACAAGGCACAGGTGCAGCGGGAATTGGAAGAGGGGATTGCGGCGGGGGTATCGGGGACTCCTACGTTCTTTATTAATGGAAAGCAGTTCCGGGCTCAGATTGAGCCGGAGTTGTTGAAGCCGGTGTTGGATGAGGAATTGAAGAAGGCCCGGTGAGCTTGGGGTTGGTTACGCGCCGGCCTGGAGGCCCGCGCCACCGCTGGTTACGGGACTTCGACGATGGTGTCGGGGCCGTGGTTTTTGGGTGTGTCGAAGAGTTTGGTGACTTTGCGCGTGGCGACGTCGGCGATGGCGATTTTGTCGCTGTCCTGGATGCCGAGATAGGCGCGCTTGCCGTCGCGGGAGAGGTAGAGCGAGAGCGGGCGGCCGGGGAGTTTGGCGTGAGCCAGTTCCTTGCGTGAGGCGATGTCAGCGAAGGCGACGGCGTCTTCCTGCCAGTTGTACACCAGCATTTTCTCATCGGGAGTGAGGGCGAGGCGGGCGGGTGCGCCTCCGGTGGGGATGTTGCCGATGACTTGTTGTTTGGCGGTGTCGATGATGGCGATGCGGTTTTCCTGGGAGATGGTGAGGTAGACGATTTTCTGGTCGCGGGTCATGACTGCGCCTTGCGGGTTTTTGCCGACGGGGATGAGTTTGACGGCTCCGGTGGCGAGGGTGACGATGGCGAGGGCGCCGGTGCCGGAGTTGCTGACCCAGGCGGTTTCGTGGCGCGGGCCGAAGATGGCCATGTGGGGGCTGGCGCCCTGGACGTCGAATTTGCGGATGACTTTGCGGGCGGCGGGATCGATGAGGAGGAGGCCGTAGGGGTTTTCGATGGTGGAGATGATGTGGCCGGTTTTGGGGTTGAGGTCCATGCCGTGGGGGCGGCGGTAATTGCCGAGATCGATGATGCCTGCTTTCTTGCGGGCGGCGACGTCGATGATGGAGATGGTGTTCCAGCCTTCGCCTTTGTCGGTCATCCAGAGCATGCCGTTATCGGAAACATAGAGAAACTTGCGATCGGGGGAGAACATCAGTTCATGGGGGTGGCTTCCGACTTTGATTTCGCCGGTGCGTTTGCCGGTGGCGTCGTAGAAGGCGACCATGCCCGCTTTCTTTTCGACGACGGCGATGTCCTGGGCGGCGAGCGTGGCGGCGAGCGTGGCGGCGAGGGCTGCGAGTAGAAGGCGATGCATCAAAGGAAGGATATCGGGAATAAACGGGTTTCGCAAAGGGATAGAATGAGGGGAAGAAAGGCTGGACGATGCTGATCAAGATTCTTAAGGGCTGGGAGATGCCTGAGCGCGAGGCGACTCCGGAGCATGTGTTTTTGAACCGCCGGGAGATCCTGAAAGCGGCTGGCTTTCTGGGGGCGGAGCGATTGCTGGCGGGGGCTGAAGGAACGGGGTTGTATCCGGCGAAGAAGAATGGGGAGTTCACGCTGGACCGTCCGGTGACGGAGGAGTTCGCGGCGACGGGGTACAACAACTTCTACGAGTTCGATGCGCAGGACAAGCAGGCGGTGCGGCACAAGGTGGACAAGTTCGTGATCAGCCCGTGGAAGATTGAAGTGAGCGGGTTGACGGCGAAGCCGCAGACTTTGGATGTGGACGATTTGCTGAAGAAGTATCCGCTGGAGGAACGGCTGTACCGGTTCCGGTGTGTGGAGGCGTGGTCGATGGCGGTGCCGTGGACGGGGTTTCCGCTGGCGAACCTGGTGAAGGCGCTGGAGCCGAAGGCGGAGGCGAAGTACATCCGGATGCAGACGGCGAACCGGCCGAAGGAGATGCCGGGGATCCGGATTATGCCGTTCTATCCGTGGCCGTACACGGAAGGGCTGCGGATGGATGAGGCGATGAATCCGCTGACGATGGTGGTGACGGGGATGTACGGGAAGCCGCTGCCGAAGCAGAATGGGGCTCCGATACGGCTGATTGTGCCTTGGAAGTACGGGTATAAGAGCATCAAGTCGATTGTGAAGATCGAGTTTGTGGCGAAGGAACCGGAGACGCTGTGGCATCAGCAGCAGCCGTCGGAGTATGGGTTCTATTCGAATGTGAACCCACAGAAGTCGCATCCGCGATGGTCGCAGGCGTTTGAGAAGGTGCTGCCGACGATGGAGCGGAAGCCGACGCTGATGTACAACGGGTATGAAAAATACGTAGCGGGGATGTACACGGGCAAGGAGTTCTGAGGGAGGAGGCACGCGTTTGCTGATCTGGGTGGCGGTGCTGGGGCTTGCGGCGCAAGCGGCAGAGATCCTTGTGCCGGGGCAGCGGGTGAGCGGCGAACTGAAGCCCGGTGCGGTGAAGGAGTACGCGACGCCGGCGGATGCCGGGTACGTGGAACTGGAAGTGGACGCTCTGGGGAGCCGGCTGGAGGTGGAAGCGGGTCCGCTCCGGCTTGATCTCTCGGAGGGCTCTGTGCGGGGGAAGGGACTGTGCTGGATCAAGGAGACGCCGGGTTCGGACGCCATCTCGATTCGGAGTCTGGAAAAGGGGGCGGCGCGGGCTTACGCGGTGCGCCTGACGGCACGGGTGCCCGGAGCGGGAGACGCGGCACGGGCGAGAGGGTGCTCTTCTTTCGCGGAAGCGATGCGGGA
Organism: Acidobacteriota bacterium; assembly: GCA_018268935.1. Lineage (GTDB taxonomy): Bacteria > Acidobacteriota > Terriglobia > Bryobacterales > Bryobacteraceae > CADEFT01. The sequence goes on from JAFDVS010000021.1 coordinate 21,757, forward strand.
GCGGGATCTGAGGAAGAAGGCGCAGGCGCTCGAACTGGCGAGGGGGGCGTTTGCGGAAGCCGGCGACTGGAGGCGACTCGGGGAAGTGGGGACGCCCCTCGGCCAGACGCTATGGGAATTGGGCAAGACGGCGGAGTCGATTGCAGCGCACGAGCAGGCGGTGGCGGCGTGGGAGCGGGCGGGCGAAGGGGGGCGAAAAGCCGGCGCGATGGCGATATTGAGCATCGGCTATGGGCTGCTGCCCGACAAACGTTCCAAGGCGAAACCTACCTCACAGGTGGCGGCGGCCCTGGCCAAGGAGAATGGGGACGGGATCTCCGAGGCGGCGGCGCTGGTCAACCTAGTGGACTGGGAGACAAGGGAGGGGGGCGTAGGAAACGGCCGCGAGTTGGCGATGCGGGCCATCGAACTCAGCCGCAAGGCGGGTGATCGCGCGGGGGAAGCGATTGCCTGGAACAGTCTTGCAGGTTGGCAATTGAACACGTCGGCGGAGCAGGCCGAGCATTCCGGTCAACAGGCGCTGCGGTTGCGGCGGGAGTTGGAGGATGAAGCGGGAGAGGCGCAGTCGCTGAGCAACCTGGCTGTTGCCTACAGCGCTCAGGGCGATGAATCGAAGTCGCTCGAAACGATGGAGCGGGCGCTGGAAATCCGGAAGCGAGTGGCGCCGCCCGCCAACGTCGCGAATACGCAGCACAATCTGGGCGTTCACTACGTAGGAATGGGCGAGTTCGGGCGGGGAGTTGCGCTGTTTGAAGAAGCGATCGGGGTGTGGCGCAGGCTGGGGCATAAGCTGGGTCTGGCGGCGACGCTCGCCGAGTTAGCTGGGCTGGAGGCGAGCGAAGGCAGCCTCGAGCGGGCGGAGCGGCTGTACGGGGAAGCGTTAGCGCTGAATCGCGAGATGGGCAATCGCAGGGCCGAATCGAACGTTCTGCGAGGGCTCGGCTTGATTCTGCAGCAAAAGCGCTTATACGCGGCGGCGGCAGAGATGAGGCTGCAGGCCGCACGCATTGCCCGGGAGGGCGGGTTTCAGAAGGAGGAGGCTCGGGCGTTGGCCGGGCTGGGGCTGAGCTATGCAAGTATGGGCCGGTTGCAGGACGCGATTGCGGAACTGCAGCGGGCCAAGGAGGTAGTCCGAGGCGTGAGTCTTCCGGACCTGTTGCTGGCCCAGACGTCCCTTGCTAACGTCTTTCGCGATGCGGGGGAGATAGAGGCTTCACTGAAGGAGTTCGCGGAAGCGGAAGCGCTGGCGGCGCGGATTGGCAGCAGCCGCGATCAGTTGTCGATCAGCGCCGGAAAGACGTTAACGCTGCTTGCGGCTGGTGATGTCCGGGGCGCTCGCGCGGAGTCGGACCGGGCGCTGACGCTGGTGGAAGAGCTTCGATCGAATCTGGCCACGGGCGCGGCGCGGGCGGAGCAGATGGACCGGCGGCATCGGGTGTTTCATGCAGCCGCCTCGGTGCGGATGCGAGGCGGAGAAATTGCCGCAGCGTTCGAGGCGAGCGAGCGGGGCCATGCGCGGTCACTGGTGGATTTGCTGGCGGGCGCGAGCGATCCGCGCGAACGCAGTGACAGCGCCGAAGAACGACAGTTGCGGGCGACGCTGTCGGCGAAGTCCGCGTTGTTGAACCGCCTGCTGAGCAGTGGAGCGAAAGCGGCACAAACCGATGGCGTTCGGGCCGAGATCACGCGCCTAGAGGATCAATATCAGGCGCTGCAGAACCGGATGGCCCGGGAACATCCGGAATGGGCACGCACGGCACGGCCGGCAACGATGGCGGAGATCCAACAACGGCTGGGGGACGGGGAGGCGGTTCTTGAGTTTCTGCTCGGCACCGACCGCAGCTATGCGTGGCTGGTATCGCGCAACGGGATCTCGGGAGTGGAGCTTTCGAGGCGGGGGGAAATCGAGGGGGCGGTGGCGGAGATGCGGAAGCAAATGACGGCGGAGGCAGCCCTTGCATCCAGGTCGCCGGCCGGATTCACCGCGCTGGCCGCGCTGTTGTTTCGGGGGTCTATCGCGGCAGGGAACCTGGTGAAATTCAGAAAGGTTTACGTGGTACCGGACGGCGACCTGCACTTCGTCCCATTCGCCGCGCTGCTGGCCGGTTCCGCGGTTGAGCTGGCGATTCTGCCCTCGGCGACGGTGCTGACGCACCTTCCTCCATCCGGACCGGTCAAGCCGGAGGTGAAGGTGTTTGCCGATCCGGTGTATGAAACGATCGACGGGCGCCTGCGCACGGCGGCTGCAACTGGCACGACTCGCGCGGGGGAGGCCTACCGCTTTCCACGGTTGCGATTCTCCGGCCGGGAAGCGGCGAGCATCGGGAAGGTTTCGGGCACGGTTCCAGACACGGGGTTTGCGGCATCGCGGGAGCGGTTGGAACGGGCGCGGCTGGAGCGCTACGGGGTGATCCACTTCGCCACGCACGCCGTGGTGTATCCGAAGCAGCCGGAGTTGTCGGCCATCGTTCTTTCTCTACAGGACGAGCGCGGCCGCCCTGTGGATGGCTTTATCCGGATGTACGACGTGGCCCGGATGCGGTTGCAATCACCGCTGGTGGTGCTGAGCGCGTGTGACACGGCGGTGGGCCGGAGGCTGGAGGGGGAGGGCCCGCTGGGGATCTCGCGGGCATTCCTGGCGGCCGGCGCATCGGGCGTGGTGGCGACGTTGTGGGCGGTGGATGACGCCGCGACGGCCGAACTGATGGCGGCGTTCTATCACGGATTATTGAAGCGGAAGCTGACGCCGGGGGCGGCGTTGCGGCAGGCGCAAGACGCGGTGCGGGTTCAAGCCCGCTGGGCAAACCCCTACTACTGGGCAGGGTTCGTTTACACGGGCCGCTGACTGCGGCGGCGCAGGAATAGCGCGAATGCAGCGGCCGCCGAAACAAGCACCGCGGTGGAGGGCTCGGGAACGTCCGGACCGCCGCCTCCGGGAGTGGAGGGTTCGATTGTGACCTGAGTCGGGGAGAAGTGCCCGTAGAACAACTGGGAGCCCCCGGGGGTATAGGCCTGGAAGGTGGCGATGAAGGAGCTGGGGAGTGGCACCGTCAGAGACTCGCCGAGGCCTGCGAACGGGATGCTGTTGTCGGGACGGAACTCAGACAGAGCCAGAACGTCAAAGGGACCGGAGGGCTGCTGCTGGTTGACTTCGGTGTAGATCACGCTGCGGCCGGGGGTAGCGTCGCGCTGGTAGCCGCCGAAGTAGTTGCTGCCGTAGGAGTAAGTGACCCCGTTGATGGTCAGCGTGGCGCTGATCAAGGGACTGGCGAAAGCTCCGGTGAAGGTTCCTCCGCGCACATCGAAGTAGTCAGGGGCGGTGGTGATTGACCCCACGGTGGGATCGATGGTGAATTGCGCGGTGAAGGCCTGCCCCTGCAGGTTACCGAGTGGATTCGCGTTGGGACCTACACCGAAGTAGTCCGCCGGATCGTTTCCATCGAACACCGTACCTGTCCAGGTGACGACCACGTTCGCTTGCGCCGGAAGCGCGGCGAGGGCCAAAGCGGCCACACCCAGCGCCAGAAATCTATTTGCCATACTCCTTATTTCCTCCTTCGGATCAGCCCTGAATGGGCCGGTCATAACCGAGTGGTGGGAAATTCGGGCTGAACGTCACGCAGAAAAAGCGAGTACTGGAACTTAATCTCGTACTACATGGAAGGCATAGGTCGCCAGCAGTGCCCCATCCGGTGCAAAAACGAGCAGGTCGCAGTTACCCACGGGGAAGTTGGAGGCGGGGAGATCCAGAGAGAGGACTCCTTGCGACGGGACCGCCTGCGCCCGGAATGGCGCGGAGGCGGACTCGAGCGCGAGTTCATATGTGGCGAACCCTCCAGTGGCGGGTGCGGTGATGCGGATCGTTGCCGCCTGAGGGGAGAGTCTGAACAGAGGGACGGAAGCGCCGCGGGTGGACGGCGTATGGAGCGCCAGGATCTGGAGATTGGTCCGCGGGGGAACCTGAGCGACGGGTTCCGGCGGTGCGGTTTCAGCGGGACGGCGCAACAGATAGGCGCTACTGATGGCGATACAAAGCATGGCGGCAATAGCGAGCCAAAGGCGGACGGGCCGCTTCGGGGAGGGGGAGACGGGTTGCGCGCGGCGCGCCAGGAGGGTGGCGAGGGAACGCTGTTGGGGGGAAAAGCGGGTTAGCACGGCTTCGGCGTCGGCAGGGGAAAGGCGGCCGCGGGCCCAATCGTCGAGGAGGTCGGATTCGGCCTCCTGCATCCGGCTGTCGAAGTCATCGTCTTCGAAAACGAGGGACTCAATTTCAAGCCGCTCGGCCTCGGTCAGGCGTCCCAACAGATAATCTCTGAAGCGAGAAGGATGCATCATTTCCCCTTACGCCCGGCACGCACACGGGCGCGCCTTTCCATGCATTCCTGAAGGTTCTTTCGCAGGCGCAAGCAGCGGTTGCGGAGGGCATTTCCGGAGAGTCCCATACGGTCCGCCATTTCCTGCCTGACGCGGATACGCTCGCGTGCCTCGGCGGAGTAGTATTCGAGCAGCAGCGCCCGGCTTTCGGGCGGAATAGCCTCCAGGCACTCATCCAGCGCCACGAACTCCACTGAATCGGCCTCATGGGGCTGGGCCTCCACATCGTCTCCGATCCGCATGGTCATGAGCCGCGGCCTGGATTCAAGAAGCACTCGCCGAGCCACCCCCAGGACATACGATACCGGACTGGCGATCTTTTCGCCGTCGGCGGCCCTTCTGGCAACGCGGTCCAGGACCTCATCGGCCAGTTCCTCGACGTTCGAGCAGAGGTTCCACCCGAAGTAGCGGATGAGCTTGCCCTGAAGATGGACGAACAGCTCTCCGGCGCGCTCGGGGTCATCGGAAAGGACGGCGAGGAGGGCTTTGAGACCGTTTTCAGTCACGGGGATACCAGTGTACGCCTATCGAGGAGTGTTGGAATGTGCGCAAACGTCACGGTATTTTTCGAGAAGAGAACGGGGGGTAGTGGGCAGAGTAATCAGTTGGTGCTTTAGTCTTTGGGGGGGCCGGGGCTGATTTTGCCTTGGATGACGGGGTTTTTGGCACCGGTGGCGGATGGCATGTTGGAGGGGCGGCCGTGCCAGGTTTCGTAGGCCATGACGGCGAAGGCGAGGGCTTCTTTGCCGTCGGGGTCGATGCCGAGATCGGAGATGGGGCGGACTTTCAGTTCGTGGAGGTCGCGGGCTAAGGATTCCATGAGGACGGGGTTATGCACGCCTCCACCGGAGACGTACATTTCCTCCATTGGGGCGCGGGGGAGAACGTGGCGGCGGATGCCGTCGGCGATGGTGACGACGGTGAAGGCGGCGGCGGTGGCGACGAGGTCTTCGAAGCTGAGATGGGTGTTGACGAGGTATTCGATCAGTTCGCTGCCGTATTCTTCGCGGCCGGCGCTTTTGGGCGGAGGTTTGCGGAAGAAGGGATCGCGCAGGAGAATGCGGAGTAACCAGCGGCTGGCTTTGCCACGGCCGGCGGCGACGCCATCGCGGTCGAAGTGACGGCGGCCACGGGTGAAGTGGGTGACCAGTTGATCCATGACCATGTTGCCGGGGCCGGTGTCGAAGGCGATGACCTTGGAAGGCGGGGCGCCGGCGGGGATGGCGGTGACGTTGCCGATGCCACCGATGTTGAGGGCGATGCGGCCGCTGTGTTTGTCGCGGACGAGGAGGTAATCGACGTAGGGAACCAGCGGGGCGCCCTGGCCACCGGCGGCCATGTCGCGGGTGCGGAAATCGGAGACGACGGGCATGCCGAGGCGTTCGGCGAGGATACTGCCGTCGCCGATCTGGAGCGTGCAGGTGAGGCGATGATTGAGGAAGCTGGTGCGCGCTCCGACATGGAGGATGGTCTGGCCGTGCGAGCCGGCGAGCTGGATTTTGGAGAGCGGGATTCGGGCCTTGGCGCAGAGGCGCTTGACGGCTTTGGCGTAGAGTTCGGGAAGGAGGAAGTTGAGGAAGCCGATTTGGGTAGTGTGGGTGTCGCAATTGGAGACGCCGAGGAGGGCTTCGCGCACGGATTTGGGGTATGCGGTAGTGCCGTGGGCGAGGGTGCGAACTTTCTTGTCCCAGCCGTGGCCGGTGATTTCGACGATGGATACGGATATGCCATCGAGGCTGGTGCCGCTCATGATGCCGGCGACGATCATTGGTGCTTCAACTCCTTCTGCAGTTCGGCGAGTAGTTGGAGGGCTTCGATGGGGCGGAGTTCGTCGAGGTTGAGAGCGCGGATGCGTGCGGCGATGTCGTAGCCCACGGGCTCAAAGAGCTGGATTTGCATGGGCGCGGCGGGTTTCGGTTTGTGGATGAGTTCGCCGGACATCTTGTGCTCAGTGGTTTCGTGGAGCGAAAGGATTTCGCGGGCGCGCTCAATCACGGCGGTGGGTAAAGCGGCGAGGCGGGCCACTTCGATGCCGTAACTTTTGTCGGCGCTGCCTGGAATGACTTTGCGGAGGAAGATGATCTGATCGCCACCTTCCTTGACGGCGACCTGGAGGTTCTTCACGCCTTCGAGCTGGCCGGCGAGTTCGGTGAGTTCGTGATAGTGCGTGGCGAATAGGGTTTTGGAGCGGATGCGTTCGTGGATGTGTTCGATGACGGCCCAGGCGAGAGACATACCGTCGAAGGTGGCGGTGCCGCGGCCGACTTCATCGAGGACGACGAAGGATTGTGGGGTGGCGGTGTTGAGGATGGCCGCGGTTTCGGTCATTTCCACCATGAAGGTAGATCGGCCGCGGGCGAGATTATCGCTAGCCCCGACGCGGGTGAAAACGCGGTCGGTGAGGGGGAGAAGAGCCGCGCTGGCAGGGACGAAGCTGCCCATCTGGGCCATGACGATGAGGAGCGCTGCCATGCGGAGGTAAGTGGATTTGCCGCCCATGTTGGGTCCGGTGATGACGGCGATGAACTCTTCCGCCGGGTCGAGGAAGACGTCGTTGGGGATGAAGCGGACGGCATCGCGTTCGGTGAGTTTTTCGATGACGGGGTGACGGCCGGCTTCGACACGCATCATGCCGTTGTCGGCGAAGCGGGGGCGGGTGTAGCGGCTCTCGGTGGCCACTTGCGCGAGCGAGGCGGAGACATCGAGTTCGGCGATGGCTGAGGCCGTGTTGCGAATGGCGGCCGCGTGGGAGGCGGCTTCGGTGCGGAGGGCGGCGAAGAGCTCCTTTTCGATTTCGAGCATGCGCTCTTCGGCCTGGAGGATTTTGCCTTCGAGTTCCTTCAGTTCGGGGGTGGTGAAGCGCTCGGCGTTGACGAGGGTTTGCTTGCGCTCGTAGTCTGGCGGGGCGAGGTGGAGATTGGCTTTCGAGATTTCGATGTAGTAGCCGAATACATTATTGAAGCGGACTTTGAGCGAGCCGATGTTGGTGCGGGCGCGCTCGCGCTGCTCGATCTGGGCGATGTACTGTTTGCCGTTGCGGGCGATGTCGCGGAGTTCGTCGAGGTTTGGATGGAAACCGTCGCGAATGACGCCGCCGTCGGCGAGGCTGGCGGGGGGCTCGTCGGAGAGCGCGGAGAGAATGCGGTCGCGGACTTGGGGGACTTCGTCGAGGCGGGAGGCGATGTCGGCGATGCGGCCGGTGAAGGCGGCGGTGAGTTTTTTGAGGCCGGGGACTTTGGAGAGGGAGACGCCGAGGGCGCGCATCTCGCGAGGGTTGGCGGTGCCGAGGGTGACCTTGGAGAGGAGGCGTTCGAGGTCGAGGATTTCGGAGAGGACGCGGCGGATTTCGCCACGTTCGATGTTGGCTTTGAGGAGTGTTTCGACGGCGTCGAGGCGGGCTTCGATTTCCTCGAGTTCGAGAGCGGGACGGAGCAGGCGGCGGCGGAGGAGGCGGCCACCCATGCCGGTTTTGGTGTCGTCGAGGACGTGGAGGAGCGTGCCTTCTTTCATGCCGTCGGCGAACAGGGGCTCGACGAGTTCGAGGTTGCGGACGGTGGCGGCATCGAGGATGAGTCCACCGGCGCGGTCATACCAGGCGGGGCGTTCGAGGTGTTCGAGGGCGGATTTCTGGGTTTCGCGGGCGTAGTGGAGAATGGCTCCGGCGGCGCCGACGGCGAGGGGATGGCCGCCGAGTCCACAGCCATCGAGGCTGAGGAGTTTGAAGTGGTCTTTGAGGCTGCGCTCGGCGTGATCGAAGGAGAAGACCCAGGCATCGACGGGGGTGCGGCAGAGCTTGGATTGTGTTTCGGGGAGGGATTGGGTGTCGGGGTGGAGGGCTTCGTTGGCGCGGAGGGATTCGAGGGCGCCGGGGACATCGCGGAGGGGGAGTTCGGTGGCTCGGAATTCGCCGGTGGAGAGATCGATGTAGGCGAAGCCGGCGAGGTCGGCTTTGACGAAGACGGCGGCGAGGTAGTTATTCTCTTTGGTTTTGAGGACGCCCTGTTCGGTGGTGGTGCCGGGGGTGACGACACGCATGATCTCGCGTTTGACGAGTTTTTTGGCGAAGCGCGGGTCTTCGGTCTGTTCGCAGATGGCGACGCGATAGCCTTTTTGGATGAGGCGGGCGAGGTAGGATTCGGCGGAGTGGTGAGGGACTCCGCACATGGGGATGGGCTCACCTTTTTCCTTATTGCGGGAGGTGAGGGTGATTTCGAGTTCGCGGGCGGCGGTGACGGCGTCTTCGAAGAAGAGCTCGTAGAAGTCACCGAGGCGGAACATGAGCAGGGCGTTGGGGGCCTGCTGTTTTAGGGAATGGTATTGCCGCATGAGCGGCGTGGATGGTTCGGCGCTCATGCGGGGACCGCTCCCTCACGGTCGCGGCTCAGAAGGTCGCGGCGTAAGCTGGTGAAATTAGAGGTGCTGGAAACCGCGTCTTCATCGCGTTGGGCGGCCTGAGGAACGGCCGACTGTTCCAGTCGGCTTGGCAGACTGAAGTCTGCCCCACATGGGGCCATCGGAACTCCGTTGAAGACGCGGATGATCAGAGAGGGCCGACCGATGTCAGGCGTAGATGCCGCGCAATTTGATGGCGAACGCGACTCGATCGAGAGCCAGCATGTAAGCTGCTGTGCGGTTGTGGACGTTGTGTTTTTCACCATAGCCGGTGACGTCGGCGAAGCCGTTCACCATGATCTCCTCGAGGCGGGTGTTGACCAGATCCTCGTTCCAGAAATAGCCCTGGCGGTCCTGCACCCACTCAAAGTAAGAGACGGTGACACCGCCCGCGTTGGCTAGGATATCAGGAATGACGAAGACATTGTTTTCGGCGAGGATGTGGTCTGCTTCGGCGGTGGTGGGACCGTTGGCGCCTTCGCAGAGGATCTTGGCGCGGATCCTGTGGGCGTTCTGCGAATGGATGACGTTTTCCTTGGCGGCGGGGACGAGGACTTCGCATTCGAGGAACATGGCCTCTTTGCGGTCGATGTTTTCGGCGCCGGGAAAATCGACGATGGAGCCGGTTTCTTTGCGGTGTTCCATCAAGGCGAGGACGTCGATGCCGTTGGGGTTATAGACGGCGCCGTCGTATTCGATGATGGAGATGATTTTGAAGCCGGTGCGCTGCATGAGCTTGGCGGCCATGCCACCGACGTTGCCGAAGCCTTGAATGACGACGCGGGCGTCGGAGGGGGCGATGCCGAAGCGTTTGAGCGCTTCGAGGGCGACGATGAGGCAGCCGCGGCCGGTGGCCTCGGCGCGTCCACGGGAGCCACCGAGGTTGATGGGCTTGCCGGTGACGACAGCGGTGACGGTTTGGCGGCGATGCATGGAGTAGGTGTCCATGATCCAGGCCATGGTTTGTTCGTTGGTATTCATGTCGGGCGCGGGGACATCGATTTCGGGCCCGATGAATTCGATAATTTCGGCGGTATAGCGGCGGGTGATGCGTTCGAGTTCGGCCTGGCTCAAGACGGTGGGATCACAAATGACTCCCCCCTTTCCGCCGCCAAAAGGAAGATTGGCGACGGCGCATTTCCAGGTCATCCAGGAAGAAAGGGCTCGAACTTCGTCGAGCGTGACATCGGGGGCAAAGCGAATGCCTCCCTTGGCGGGACCGCGCGCGATGGAGTGTTGCACGCGATAGCCGGTGAACACTTCGAGACGCCCATCATCAAGCATGACGGGGATGTGGACACAGATCTCCCGTGCAGGCGATTTGAGCACTTTGCGCATGCCTTCGTCCAGCCCCAATTTTTCTGCTGCTTCATTGAATCGGGCTTCGGCTGCGAGCCAGGGATTGAATTCCCGCTGCAGAGCGGTATCGGCCTCGGCGATCATTGTGGGGAAATTCCTCCGCCTTTATTATGGCAGGAGTGATAGAGGAGTGAGGGTTCGCGGCGGCGCTTTTTGTGCCGCAGATGAACGCCGATGAACGCCGATTTATTTTGGTTTGGGGGCGGCTACGCTGGCGATGATTTTGGAGAGGACGGTGTCGGGGTTCTGGCCGTCGGCGTGAGCGTCGAAGTTGAGGATGATGCGGTGACGGAGAACGGAGGTGGCGACGTGGCGGACGTCGTCGACGCTGAGGTGGTAGCGGCCGTTCATGAGGGCGAGGACGCGGCCGCATTCGAGGAGGGCCTGGGCGCCGCGGGGGGAACTGCCGTAGCGGATGTACTTTTTGGCCATTTCGTGGCCTTGCGGCTGGTCGGGCTGGGTGGCCATGACGAGATCGACGGCGAAGTTCTGGACGTGGGCGGCAATTAAGACACTGCGGCAGACGGAACGGAGGGAGAGGATTTCGGCGCGGTCGACGACTTGGGAGACTTCGATTTCTTCGCGGGTAATGGTGCGGTCGAGGATGAGGGAGAGTTCGTCGCGATTGGGGTAGCTGACGACGATCTTCATGAGGAAGCGGTCGAGCTGGGCCTCGGGGAGGGGATAGGTGCCTTCCATTTCGATGGGGTTCTGGGTGGC
>JAFDVS010000022.1 GCA_018268935.1 Acidobacteriota bacterium
CGTCTCGAGCCGTGGATCTTACTGCTGCGGAACTGATTGTTTCAGTCGGTCGCGGGATCAAGGAGAAGGAGAACATCCCGCTGGTTGAGGATTTGGCCAAGGCGCTAGGGGCCGAATTGGCCGCCTCCCGGCCGATCTGCGACAACGGGTGGCTTCCGATGGAGCGCCAGGTGGGGAGCTCAGGTCAGACGGTTGCTCCTAAGCTATACATGGCAATAGGGATATCCGGGGCGATCCAGCATCTGGTGGGAATGAAGGGGGCGAAGTGCATTGTCGCTGTGAACAAAGACGCCAATGCGCCGATCTTTGAAGTGGCGGATATTGGGGTGGTGGGGGATCTGTTTGAAGTGGTGCCGGCACTGATTGAGGAAGTGAAGAAAGTGCGATAGTGACCCCATGGGGTCTTGACGGCATTTTTCATTTGAGTTAGGATGGAAATGTGAGTGCAGCGGAAGCCGTTAAGATCAGAAAATTGCCAGACTGGGTCCTGGATGCACACCGGGCTCGGGCTGAGCAGGAGGGTGTCAGCTTGGAAGAAGAATTGAGAGTCGTGCTGACGGAAGCGGCCTTGAAACCAAAGCTCGAGTTCGCCGCCAAGGCGGCGGAGCTGACCGCAAGCTTGAAGGCGAAGTACGGGACATTCAGCGATAGCACGGAATTGATCCGGGAAGACCGCGAGGATCGCGGGTGATCCTGGTTGACGCCAACGTGGCGGTGAAGTGGTTTCTCCCCGAGCCACTCTCTGAGGCGGCTGGGGAGATTCTGCAAGTCAAAGACATCCTGGTGGCGCCGGATCTCATTCGTGTTGAGGTGGCTGCTGCGATTACGAAGCGCTACCGGCGTGGGGAACTAACCGCGAAGGAGGCGAAGGAAATCGTCGCGCTCTGGGCCGATGTGCTGAAGAAGGGCGCGGTGCAGGTGTACTCGGGGTTGGATGATCTGGCGGAGGCGGGGCGATTATCAGTGGATTTGCGGCATGCCATCCACGATTGCCTTTACCTTGCGATGGCGGTGCGGCTGGGGGCTCGATTCATCACGGCCGACCGAGCTTTCTCAGAGAAAGCAGCGACGGTGTACGCGGGTGTGGAGTTACTTGGCGGGCAGCGTAGCAACAAAGCGTAATCCGAGCTCCAGCCAGGTGCGCAACTGGGCATCGGAGAGCTTCTCCGTCTCTTCTATGTAAAGGTAGCCCTTCATCGGCTTGCCCGTGAAATCCATCGGCTTGGCATGTGGTAAACGGAGGCATTCCTCGTAGGCTTGAGGGCCGACGCGCAGCATGAGATTGCTACCCGTGACGCCGGCGCACATATTTCCTCGCACCATGAAGGCGACCCCACCGAACATGCGCTTCTCCATGACAGGGACGGTGTCAAACAATCCGCGAAGCCTCTCCGCCACTCGCTCATCGAATGCCATGTGATTATCGTACACCGGCAAGCGTTAAGCTCCTGCCAAGGTTTCATTAAGAAGGTAAAGCTTTCCCCATTTCGCGGTACCTTGGGTTCTTTTTCTGCGTCTTCACGGGCAGGAGCAACGAATGCCCGTCCGGCTTTCAATTTTGTGGTGTTGGATTTCACTCGCGCTGATGGCGCAGTCGCCGGAAGCGGTGCGCTTGCTGGGAACGATTCAGGCTGTTGCCTCCGACGGATTGTCCCTGGTTACTGATCAGAAGCAGATCATCGCCGTTGGCAATGAAGGCAAAGCACAGGTGCGGAAGGTTGCGCCGGGGGCCCGTGACATGGCGCAGGCGCAGGATGTGCAGTGGACAGATCTGGCGGCGGGAGACCGGGTGCTGGTGCGCGGGTATCGACTCAAGGACATCGTGCTGGCGGAATCCGTGGTGCTGATGAGCGCCCGTGAGATTGCCAAGCGTAACGATGACTTGCGGCGTGAGTGGATGTCGCGCGGCGTGGCGGGGCTGGTGGACAAGGTCAATCCGAACGGCGAGATCACGGTGCTGGTGCGCGGCGAGCAGGGGATGAAACCAATCACCGTGGATGCCTCGGGCGCAACCTTCCTTCGTTATGCCCGCGATTCCGTTCGATTCGCGGATGCCCGGGCGAGCGTGATTGCCGATGTCAAGAAAGGCGATCAATTGCGCGCCCTGGGCGATCGTGCCGCGGACTCATCGCGTCTGAAGGCGGAGAAAGTTCTATTCGGCACATTCCGTTCCGTGGCCGGCGCCATTACATCGCTCGATGAGGACAAGGGAACGATGGCGCTGAAGGATCAAGTGACCGGCAAACAAGTCGTCGTCAAGACTAAGCCGGAATCGCAAATCAAGCGCATGCCGGAGATGGGGGCTGGCGGCCCTGGCCCTGGTGGATTTCGTGGTCAGGGTGGTCCTGGTGGTCCGGGCGGTGCTGGGATGATGCGCCCAGGTGGCGGCGCTCCGGACATCAACGCCCTGCTGGAGCGCATGCCAGCTTCGCAACTCAAGGATCTGAAAGTGGGTGAAACGATCATTGCCTCCGCGGCCGTTGGAGAACAGCCGGGAGATTTGACAGCGTTCCTCATACTCGGTAACGCCGGCGGACTGCTGGCGCGCCTGGCAAGTGCGGCGGAGAATACGCAGCGCGGCCCAGGGGCTGGGCAGAGCATGGGGATGACGGGAGGCCTCGGCGGGCTCGATTCCATGATGGGCATGCCAGGCATGCAGTAGCTCTTTTCTAAGAACTGACGAGGAAAACATTTTATGCGGAGAATGTACGATTGGTGTGTCTGGACGCTGGCAGTGGCCATGCTGACGGCGATGGCCGCGGCGCAAACCGGCACGCCGGGATTGAAAGGACGGGTAACCGATCCATCGGACGCTTCGGTGCCCGGAGCCACGGTGGTGGTGAAGGCAGCCGATGGCAAAGAACGCCGTGCCACCACAGATGAGCAAGGTTTGTACGAGATCACGGGCGTGCCCGCCGGCGTCTATTCGGTGCGCGTGGCCAAGCGCGGTTTTGCCGTCTACACGGCTTCTCAAGTGGAAGTGCGCGGTACGCGGGTGCTTGATCTGCAATTGACCATCGCCGAGCAGGCACAGACGGTGACCGTCGAAGACGACAAGCATTCCGTGGGCACCGATCCCGATCAGAATGCAGGCGCGTTGGTTCTGCGCGAAGAAGATCTGAAGAGCCTCTCCGACGATCCCGATCAACTCGCTTCGGAGTTGCAGGCCCTGGCCGGGCCAGGCGCCGGGCCCAACGGCGGGCAGATCTACATTGATGGATTCACCGGTGGACGATTGCCTCCGAAGTCCTCGATTCGCGAAGTGCGCATCAACCAGAATCCCTATTCCGCTGAGTTCGACCGCATCGGTTTCGGACGTATCGAGATCCTCACCAAGCCGGGGACAGACAAGTTCCGCGGGGATGCGTTCTTCGGCTTCAGCGATGAATCGCTCAACTCGCGTAATCCCTTCTCGCCGAACCGCGCGCCGTTCCAATCGCGGATGTTCGGTGGGAGAATCAGTGGACCGGTGACGAAGAAATCGTCGTTCGGACTCGATGTGGAGGGACGTAGCGTGGATGAGAACGCGATCATCAACGCCACCATCCTCGATACCAATCTGCAGCCTCAGGCCTTTCGCGAATCGGTGGTGACACCGCAACTGCGGCTGAATATTTCGCCGCGCTTTGACTATCAGTTGAACGACAAGAACACTCTGGTGGCGCGCTATCACTATTCGCCGATTCGCAACGACAACCGCGGCGTGGGCGAATTCTCTCTCTTGTCGCGAGCTTATGATGCACGGGATACCGAACACACTCTGCAGTTGACGGAAACGGCGGTCCTCAGCGCGAAGGCGGTGAACGAAACGCGGTTCCAGATGCAGCGCTCCAGCATGCGGCAATACGGTGACAACTCACTGGCGGCGATCAATGTACTGGATGCCTTCAGCGGCGGTGGCGCGCAAGTGGGCTTGACCGATCAGCAGCAGACACGGTTGGAACTGCAGAATCTGACAACGTTCCTGCAAGGGCGGCACAGCGTGAAGTTCGGCGTACGCCTGCGTTCGTCTTTTCTGAACGATGAGTCCCCCAACAATTTCGGCGGCACGTTCACTTTCGCTGGTGGTTTGGCGCCGGTGTTGGATGGATTGACTTCTACCGGGGAGATGGGAGCCATCACGTCACTGGAACGTTACCGGCGGACGTTGCTGTTCCAGCAACTCGGCTACACGGCGGCCCAGATTCGCGCGTTGGGCGGCGGCGCCACGCAGTTCACCATCAACGGTGGGAATCCGCTTGCCGATGTGCGGCAGACCGACGTTGGGCTGTTCCTGACCGAAGATTGGCGCGTGAAGCCGACATTGACCCTGAGTGCGGGTGTGCGTTGGGAAGATCAGAACAACATCTCGAACCACAACAACTTCGCACCTCGTCTGGGCCTGGCTTGGGCAATCGACGGCGGAGCCGGCCGTCAGGCGAAGACCGTACTGCGGCTGGGAGCCGGTATGTTCTACGACCGCGTATCGGACAACCTGACGCTGCAGGCGTTACGCTTCAACGGATTGAACCAGGTGAACTACGTGGTGCCGAATCCCGACTTCTTCCCCGCGATTCCCGACCTGAGCACGCTGGCGTTGTATCAGGGCGTGAGCACCGTGCGGACGATGGACCAATCACTGCGCACGCCGTATCTGCTGCAGACATCGGTGGGCGTCGACCGGCAACTCCCGCGGAATACAACAATTGGCTTCAATTATGTTTTTAGCCGCGGAGTGCACCAGTTGCGGGCGCGCAATATCAATACTCCGTTTGCCGATGGCACCTATCCCTACGGTAGCGTGGGCAACCTGTATCAATACGAGTCGACGGGGTTCAGCCGCCAGAATCAGTTGATGACGAACTTCAGCACACGGTTCTCGTCAAAAGTGAGCCTGTTCGGATTCTATGTATACGGCCACTCCAAGAGCGATACAGATGGTGTGGGCAGCTTCCCCGCCAATACGTACGACTTGACCAACGAGTACGGGCCATCGGCGTTCGACATCCGGCACCGCTTTGTTCTCGGCGGCGCGCTGAACGCGAAGTATGGAATCAGCTTCAACCCGTTCGTGATGGCCTCGAGTGGGGCTCCGTTCAATATCATCACGGGGCGCGACAACAATGGCGATACGATGTTCAACGACCGCCCGGCATTCGCCACGGACTTGAGTGCGCCGGGCGTGGTGCAGACTCCATGGGGTGCATTCCTGCTCAATCCGGGACCGAACGACACGATCATCCCCCGCAACTATGGACGCGGGCCCGGATCGTTCACGTTGAACATGCGCGTCGGCAAGACGTGGAGCTTTGGAAGCAAGGGCGAAGCCGGTCCGGCCGATCGCGGGCCTCGTGAGGGAGGCGGACGTGGCTTCGGCGGACCCGGAGGTCCCGGTGGACCCGGCGGTGGCGGGCCTCCGATGATGGGCGGCGGTGGACGCGGCGGCCCCGGTGGCGGTGGTCCCGGCGGGTTCTTTGGCTCAAGCAGCGGCAAGCGCTACAACATGACCTTGTCCATCCAGGCGCGCAATCTGCTGAACAATGTGAACCTGGCGGCGCCCAATGGCAATCTGAGTTCACCGTTGTTCGGACAGTCGACGCAACTGGCCGGTGGATTCGGGCCGGGTGGCGGCGGCGGTGCGGCGGCGAACCGGCGCATTGAATTGATGCTCCGATTCTCGTTCTGATTTCGATGCCCTGCACGCCAACGCGGTCCACAAAAGCGCAAAGGGCACGCTCCGCGCCGCCGATACTAAAGGAACACGCGGCTGCATCAAAGCGCGGGCGGGCTCCGTTTTGCGCGTGTTCCTCATAAGATGCACACTGAAAGAAAATGCGCTTGTGGCTCGGGTTGGCGTGCTTGGCGGCGAATGCCGCGGACATCACTGGTGTCGTCCTCGACGCGTCGACACGGGAGCCTGTGGGTAAGGCGCTGATTCAGAACCTCACCGCGGGTACGCAGACGGTCTCGGACACCAAGGGGCGATTCGCTTTGGACGTGCCGGTGGCGCCGGCGCAGTTGCAGGCATCGTGCTCCGGATACCGTCCGTTCAAGATGACTTTCCGCGGCGGCGGCGAGTTGGAGATTCTGCTCACTCCGGACACTCTGCGGCAATCCGAGCAGGTGACCGTGTCGGCAGGCCCCTATGCGGTAGAGGCGCAGAACGCGCTCAGTCTGGCGGGGATGGAACTCCGCAATCTGGCGAGCGTACTGGCCGACGATCCGCTGCGAGCGGTGCAGGGGCTGCCGGGTGTTAACCCCAACGACGACTTTCAGAGCCAGATCACCTTACGCGGAGCAGCGCCGCATCGCGTCGGTGTGTACCTGGATGGCGTCCTGCTACACACGCCGTTTCACACCTTGCAGGCGGATCCGACTTCGGCCTCGCTCACCGTCATCAGCAGCGACCTGCTGGAGCGAGCAGAATTGCACGCTTCCTCGCCTCCCGCGCAGTTTGCGGACCGTACCGCCGGGGCCGTGGATCTGTGGCTTCGCGAAGGCGACCGCAAGAAGTTCACTGGGCGTGCCGCGGCCAGCGCATCCAACGCATCGTTGCTGCTCGAAGGCCCGCTCGGCGCCGGACGCGGGGCCTGGCTGATCAGTGCGCGCAAAAGCTACCTGCAGTACATCATCAACACCACTAGCGATGAACCATCCATCGCTTTTGGATTCTCCGACGTGCAGGGCCGCGCCAGCTACGACCTCACCAAGCGTCACATGGTTTCTCTGACAGGTATCACCGGGCGGTCAGGGCTCGATCGCAGCGGCGCCGAATCGGCCATCGGCATCAATACCTTCTTTCAAAGCGGCTACACCTTCTCCTTGGTCAAGGTTGGATCGCGATGGACTCCGGGGCGGTTGCTGATGCAATCGAATGCAGCCTGGATTCGCGAACGTTTTGAGAACATCAACCGCGCGCGCGACCCGCTTGCTGGTGGGCATTACAACGAATGGGTAGGTAACTCGGACAATAACTGGCAATGGAATGAGAGTGCCAACTTTTCGTTTGGCGCCAATCTGCGCCGCATGCGTGACGAAGGCTTCCTCGACCGGCGATCGACCGTGCCTCCGTTGGTGCAGCGCATCGATCAATACCGTGGCACTGGCCTGCGCGGTGGGATCCATGCCGTGCAGCAGTGGCACACGCTAAGGGGCAAGCTCACGCTACGCGCAGGTGGACGTTTCGACCGGCACTCGGTGAATGAAGTCAGCGCACTGTCTCCCCAAGCCTCTGTCTCCGCCTATGTCACACCATCCACGCAACTGAATGCCAATTGGGGGACCTATGTGCAGTATCCGGAGCTGAACCAAAGCTACTCGCGTTTCGGCCGCATCCAGCTTTTGGCCGAACGCGCGGTGCAGACGCAATTGTCGCTGGAGCAGCGGTTAGGCGACCGGACGCGGCTACGGGTGACCGCGTATGACCGCGCCGACCGGGATTTGATCGCCCGCCCTTTGCAGGATGCGCGCATGCTGAACGGGCGTGTCTATGCGGGCAACGTGCTGGCGCCCTATGAAAACTCGCTGCGAGGATACGCGCGCGGGTTGCAGTTTCTGGTGCAGCGGCGCTCCACGAACGGGCTCACGGGCTGGGCGTCCTATACGTACAATGCGACTCGCATGCGGGACGGCGTTACGGGCCTTCGATATCCGGCGGACTTCGATCAGCGTCATCTGGTGAACCTCTTCCTCAGCTACCGGCTTCGTCCAACTGTGAATCTGAGCGGTCGTTGGACGTACGGCAGCGGGTTTCCCGTGCGTGCCTTTGCCGAAGGCTCGAACCCGTTCTACCTCTCCGTGCAGCGCAACCAACTTCGGCTTCCCGAATATCACCGGTTGGATGTGCGGGCTAATAAGACCTTCGTCAAGAAGGGCTGGCACATCATGCTGTTTGTGGAGGTGATCAATCTCTACAACCGCGACAATGCCCGTTTTGACGACGTGCGCGGAATCGATACGCGAACCCGTCTCATTCGTCTCGGATTCGAACAGATGTTCCCTATCGTGCCCTCCGCCGGGGTCGCCGTGGAGTGGTAAAACGGCACGAATGGTTTATTGACAAATATTTCTTAATTTTTCTGACAACACTTTTCCTGTTTGCGGCGTCTAATCCTGCAACATGGGATTGGCGAATCGGACTACGGCATGGTGTGCCCTTTGGGCCACACTGTTAGGCTGTTCGCAACAGCCTGCGGCGAAAGCACCGTCCGTTGTGCATGCAATGGAACCGGCTGCGAGCGATAGCGCCCGCATCGTACGTGCGACTGGTACGACGCAGGCTTTGAAAGCACTATCGGTTCGTGTGCCACAGATCTCCGGACAGTCGTCTCGTGTCACCCTGGTCCATCTCATTCCGAATGGCAGCAAAGTTGCCAAGGGAGATCTGCTGGCGGAGTTCGATCTGACTGCGCTCGAAGATGAAGAGCGGGAGACCGTGGCGAAGATTCAGGATTTCACTCACCAGGTGGAGGAACGAGTGGCCAAGGCTCGAAGCGACGCCGCCAAACGGATCTCGCAGATGGAGGAAGCTCGTGCCGAGTTGAGCCGCGCCCAAATTCAATTGAAGAAGGGGCCAATCCTGAATCAGATTGACCGGCTGAAGAACGAAGAGAAGGCGGTGGCGGCGAGGGCGAAGTTCGACAGCCTCTCCAAGTCGCACCAGTTCCACGAAGCGGAGGAGAAGGCTGCTATCCGGGTTCTGGAATTGAAGCAACAGCGGCAGCAGGTGACTCTGGAACGAGTTCGCAGCAACAAGGAGAAGCTGATGATCAAAGCGCCGCAGGATGGCATGGTGGCGCTCGAGAACGTTTGGCGAAACGGATCCCAAGGTCCGCCGCAGGAGGGAGATCAGCTCTTCGCCGGCCAACCTGTCCTGCGCATTTTTGACCCGCTGCAAATGGTGGTGGATGCCGCCGTGAACGAGCCGGATTTCGCGGTGTTGTCACAACAGACAACGGCAAAAGTCTATTTGGACGCCTATCCCGACGCCACGTTCAGCGCGCGCTTGGAATCGGCGAGCCCCGTGGCGAGTTCCGGCCTCGATTCGCCGGTACGTGTGTTTGCGGCGAGGTTTCGTGTGGAGCAGCAGGATCCGCGCCTGCTTCCCGATCTTTCCGCATCGCTCGAAATTGCCCTCCCCAAACCATGAGCAAACCAAAACGTAAGGGAAAATTTCGAATCCTGCTGGGCGCCTTGGCGACGCTGGCGGGGGCGGCCGCATTGATCCTCAGCTATTCCCGCTATGGCCGCGCGTCCACGCGCTACACACAGCCGACGGCCAGCTCAAAGCAAGGCGAGTTTCTGGTCATCGTCAGTTGCCGTGGTGAATTGGTGGCTCACGATTCCACGCAGATCGTGGCGCCCAACGTTCCTGATCTACGCATTCTGTGGCAGGCGACACCGGATTCCATCATTCAGGAAGGCGAAACGATGCTCCGCTTCGATCCTTCCAGCGCCACTCGAACGCTAAAAGAAAAGGAAGCCGCTCTGGCACAGGCGCAGGCGGCGCTCGATCAGGCCGTTGCGCAGACGCGCATTACCGAAGAGCAGGACAAACTGGAACTGGCACAGCAGCGGCACACGGTGGAACGCGCGCGGCTGGAAGTTTCGAAAGCCGAGATCGTGAGCAAACTGCAGGCCGAGGAGAGCACCATCGATCTGAATCTCGCCCAGGAGAAGCTGAAAGTGCAGCAGGCCACGCTGGAGCACAACAAGGCATCGGGTGAATCGAAGATCGCATCGCTCAAAAGCCAGCGCGACAAGACACAGGCGGAAGTTGACCTCTATAAGCGGCGCATCGCCCGCATGGAGGTGAAGGCTCCTTCCTCCGGTGTCGTCAGCTATCTCATGAATTACTCACAAGGGTGGATGAATGCCAAGCCCTTCCGTGTCGGAGACCAGGTTTGGCCGGGAAGTTCGGTCGCCGAAATTCCAAACTTAAACAGCCTCCAGATCAAAGCCAAGGTGGAAGAGATCGATCGCGGCAGAATTCGCATGGGGCAGCCGGCGAAGATCGTGATTGATCCGTTTCCGGAAAAGATCTTCCCGGGAGCACTGGCCGCCATCTCCGCCCTAACGGAACAGAACTTCGAATGGCCGCCATCGCGGAACTTTCGCGCTTTCGGCGCTTTCGAGCAAATCGACACGCGCTTGCGGCCCGGCATGAACGGCCGCCTCGATGTCGTCGTGGACCGCATCGCGGACGCGATCAGCGTGCCGGCGAAGGCCGTGGTCGTGCGCATGGGAAAGCCGGCTGTGTTGGTAGTGACACCGGAGGGTTTGCAACCGGAATACGTCGAGGTGCTGGCTCGCAATCCCGACGAAGTGGCCATCAAGGGGATCAAAGCGGGCGTCACCGTGGCGCTGGTGGACGATCAGAAACCAGCGGCGCCGGGAGCAAAGAAATGAATCGCATGCGGCTGATTGTGGTCGCCGTTATGCTGGCCGCATTGGCCCTGGCTGCCTTCGCCGCGATGCGTGCCTATGAGAGTCTCAAGCCCCAGAGCGTGTCGCGCATTCCCACTACCGCTGTGAAACGCGGCGAAGTAGTGTTCACCATTACAGCTCGCGGAGCACTTCAGGGCGGCAATACCAAAGTGATGACCGCGCCGATGACTGGGAACAGCCAGTTGGTGATTACACAACTGAGTAAATCCGGAGACCTGGTGCAGGAAGGCGACGTCGTGGCCCAGTTCGACACGACAGAGGAATCCTTCAAACAGCGCGAAGCGCAGGCGGACCTGGAAGAGGCCGAACAGCAATTGGAGCAATCGAAGAACGAAGTGCTGGCGCGCGAAGAGGAGTTGACTAACGAGTTGGTGCAGGCGCGCAGCACTGTGCGCCTGGCGGAACTGGAGTGCCGCCGCAATCCGTTGATTGCCGCTATCGCAGCCAAGCAGAACGATCTTGATCTGGAAGCTGCGCGAGACCGGCTGCAGAAATTGGAACGCGACTTCGAAGAGCGGAAGCGAGCGGCCAAGGCATCGATTGCCATTCAGGAAGCGGCTCGCGGCAAGGCGAGAATGCTGGCCGATACCGCGGCGCGCAACATCGCAATGATGACGTTGAAGGCGCCCATGGGCGGCTACGTCAGTGTGGAACGCAATACCAACAGCAATTTCTTCTTTCCTGGAATGCAGTTTCCCCTGCTGCAGGTGGGTGACATTGTGCGCGCCGGAATGGGCGTAGTGCAGATCCCCGACCTGAAGAGCTGGGAAATCACCGCCCAAATCGATGAGCAGGACCGCGGCCACCTGGCGCTGCAACAATTCGCCGACGTGCGCGTCGCCGCTGTTCCGGATCGCAAATACAAGGGCACGGTGAAGAACCTCGGCGGAACCACAGGGCCGCCTTGGAATCGCCGCTTCGAATGCAGGCTGAGCCTGGATGATCCATCCGCGGAATTGCGGCCGGGCATGAGCGCCCGTGTTGTTGTACGCACGCAAAGCATCCCCGACGCTCTTTGGATTCCCGCTCAGGCGCTGTTTGAGAGCGGCGCGCGTAAGTTCGTCTATGTGCGTGGTGCGAACGGCGGGTTCACAGAGAAAGACGTGGAATTGGTGAGACGCAGCGAGAGCCAGGTGGTGTTGAAAGGCGTGGAGGCCGGCACACTGGTGGCCCTCTCCAACCCGTCTGAACGCAGTGAAACGAAGGATACACCCAAAGGCGCCGCGGGCGCGCTGACAAAATAATCTATGATCCGGCAACTCGGTTGGGATTTGTTGGAGGCCGCAAACAATCTGCGGGCGCAGAAGACACGCTCTCTCTTGACCGCGCTCGGCATCGTGTTTGGCGTAGGCTCCGTGATCGGGATGCTGGCAATCGGCGCCGGCGCGCGCGAACAATCGCTGCAGTTTATTGAGCAGCTTGGTGTGCGCAACATCCTTATCGAGTCGCGGCCGGCGATGTCCGCCGAGGAATTGCAGCAGCGGCGGCGAGCTTCACCCGGCTTGACCGAACGCGATGTGCGCATTCTGGAAGCGAATCTGGAAGGACTGGAAGTGCTTTCTCCGAAGCGTACCTTGCATCCGGCGAAGGTGCTGCCGAAGCCTTCCGGCAGCGTGCCGGCGATGTTCGGAGTTCGCCCATCCTATGCCGCCATTCACAACCTGCAGGTGCAGGAGGGGCGCTACTTCAGCGAGTCAGAAGAGGCATCGAGTGCCGCGGTTTGCGTGCTCGGGCAGACGGCGAAGGTTAGTTTGTTGGGATATGGGTCCGTCGCCGGGCGCTACATCAAGATCAATGACACATGGCTGAAGGTAGTGGGCGTGCTGCGCGAGCAATTGGTGGAGAACGGCGGGGCAGGGAAGTCCGCCGACCGCAACAACACCGTGTTCATCCCCTTCAACACGTTTCAGTACCGCTTCTGGGAAGCCAGCCGTTTCCTGAAGGACGAACTGGACGGGGTCGACATCCGGTTGAAAGATGGGGCCGACAGCATCGAGTCGGCGAAGGTAGTGAATGCGATCCTCAACTCCACCCATCGCAACACGGAGGACTTTTCCGTCACTATCCCGGCCGCACTGCTGGCGCAACAGAAGCGAACGCAAACCATCTTCACTTACGTCATGGTGGCGATCGCCGCGATTTCGCTGCTGGTGGGGGGCATCGGCATCATGAACATTGTGCTGGCGACGGTGATGGAACGGACTCGCGAGATCGGCATCCGGCGGGCTGTGGGCGCACGGCGAGGGGACATTGTGCGTCAGTTCCTGACGGAGTCTGTGTTAATTTCCGGCGCCGGCGGGATTCTCGGTGTTGCCTTTGGTGTGCTGCTCTCCTGGCTCATCGCCAACGCGGCGGATTGGAAGACGATCGTGACCACCGGGTCCATCATTGTGGCGTTTACAGTTTCCATGGCCGTCGGGGTTTTGTTCGGCATCTATCCGGCGGTGAAGGCCGCGGAGATCGATCCAATCGACGCGCTTCGTTACGAATAGTCCAGTGCTTTGCGCATGGCGGCGCGGTATTGCTCCAGCACTTTGCGCCCGGCTTTGTTGAGGCGGTAGAGGGTCTGCGGCATCTTCCCTTGAAAGCGTTTCTCCACGTCGATGTAGGCGGCCTGTTCCAGCTTTGCCATGTGGGCCGAGAGATTCCCCTTCGTCAATTCCGTCTGGTGCAGCAGCCAGTTGAAATCAGCCTCGCGCACCAGATACAGCAACGAAACGATCATCAGCCGCGCTGGCTCGTGGATCGTGCGATCCACATCGCCCAGCGCCTTGAGCGGGGTGCTCATGCCCGTTGCCTCAGATAGAACAGCAGAGTGATGGAGCCGGTGACGATGCACAGGGCTCCCATGAATCCCATTTGCCAGATGAAAGCAGTCTCGAAATCGGAAGCTCGGAAGGCGATGAGGATAGATACGGCCGCCACGGCGATCCCCATCGCGGGATAGCGGCGGATGCCTGTGGCAAGCCCCGTTCGGAACAGTAGCGCCGCGACGGCAAAGCCGAGGACGATGGTCACCACCGTGAAACTGGTCTTCTTCATGGCCAGGGCAGCCACCAATGCAGTCATGCCTGCCATGAGCAATACGGCAATCGCCTTCGACCAGCCTTCCGGCGCCATGCGTGGAATCATGAAACCTTCGCGGTCACCGAAGACGCGGTTGCGAAGGCGGGGCAAGCCCCAGGTCACAATCCACACACCGGGAACGATGACCAGCATCTGAATCGTGTTGAGGGTCTGCCACTCCGGGGAATGGGCTGCGACTGTGCGCTTCGCCCATTCGAAGAGTGCGGGAAGAAAGAGCATGATGCCGGCAGCGAGTTCGGAGAGGCCGTCGGCGGACCATGCGCGTTGGAGGCGGCGCTGGGCAACTTGGATAGGGTCGGACATCGGCAGTACCTCACAGACCAGTCTGTACCGCAAACCGGTCTGTATCCAGAGTACGCCCCCTCCGGTTCCCTGTCAATCCCCCACTACGCCAGAATCGGCTTGATCACGTGCCCGTGCACATCGGTGAGCCGGAAGTCCCGCCCGCCAAAACGGAACGTGAGACGCTCATGGTTGATCCCGAGCAAGTGCAGCACTGTCGCATGGAAGTCGTGAATCGTGAGGATATTCTCAATGGCGCGGTAACCGTATTCATCGGTCTGGCCGTAGATCATGCCGCCTTTCACCCCACCTCCGGCCATCCATAGCGAGAATCCGGATGGATTGTGATCGCGCCCGTCCTTGCCTTGCGAAAATGGCGTTCGGCCGAATTCGCCACTCCAGATCACGAGCGTGTCCTTGAGCAACCCGCGCGCCTTCAGATCCTTCACCAGCGCTGCGATCGGCTGATCCACGACAAAAGCATTGGCGGCATGATGCTCCTGCAGCTTGTTGTGCTGATCCCATGTGTTGCCACCGCCCAGTCCCTTTGGCGCAACCATGCTCAGTTCGATGAACCGCACTCCGCGCTCCACCATGCGGCGCGCCAGCAGGCATTGCCGTGCATACGCAGCCTTCGCCGGATTGTCGGAATCGACACCGTACAGTTTCTTCGTCGCTTCCGATTCGCCGCGCAGATCTACCAGTTCCGGCACCGCCGATTGCATGCGGTAAGCGGTTTCGTAGTTGCGAATGGCGGATTCCACCATCTGGTGATTGCTTACTTGCTGCAGGTACGCTTTGTCTCCGCCGGCAATAAACGCCAACTTCTGCCGTTGGCTCGCATCGGCCTCTTTCGGCGAGATGTCCTGCAACGGTTCCTTGCGTTCAGGGTAGAGAAACGAGCCTTGATGGATCGCCGGCAGGAACCCACTCCCGAAGACATTGATGCCGCCAAGCGGAATTTCGCCGCTTCCCAGCACCACGAACCCCGGCAGATTGCGGTTCTCCGTTCCCAGTCCGTAGCTGGTCCAGGCGCCCAGGCTCGGATAGCCGGTGAGCGGGTTGCCGCTGTGGAAGTAATTGTTGGCCTGGGCATGCTCCATGAACTTCACGGTCATGGACCGAATGACGCTGATATCGTCCACGATCTCACCCATGGTGGCGAATATCTCACTCACAGGAATGCCGCTCTGACCGTAGTTCTTGAAAGTCCATGGGCACGGCATGATGTTGCCGTTGTCGTTGAACATGGTGCGGTCCAGAGGCACAGGCATCGGCTGGCCCGCCTCCTTGGCGAGGCGCGGCTTGGGGTCGAAGGAGTCGATGTGCGACACGCCGCCGGACATGTAACAGAAGATCACGTTCTTGGCGCGCGCCGGGAAATGCGTCGCACTCCTGCTTTGCTCGGCCAGCAATCCAGCCAGGGCGAGCATGCCGAAACCGTTGGAGGCGCGATTCAACCACTCGCGCCGCGAGAGGATGCGCGTTCTAGCGGACATAGAGAAACTCCTTCAGGTTCCACAGTGCGTGAATCAAATTCGCGCGACCCTCGGCATTCTGAAAGGTGAGGGCACTGTCCCGCTCCGCGCCGCTCGGCCTGCGCCCGAAGACACGGAGAAACATGCTGTCGACATCTGGTTCCTTCTGCGCCCACTTGCCTGCCTGCTCAATGACGAACGGACTATTCAGCAGAGCCAGGGATTGCGCGGGCACGGTGGTCACATCGCGCTGGCCACGCGTGGAGGTTGGTTTGTAGACATCGAACACTTCCAGAAACGGATGCGTCGCGTTGCGCCGGATTTCCAGGTAGACGCTGCGGCGGCCGTTGCCATCGAGTGGGCCCTTGGGCCGGTCACCCTTCGTGGCTCCCGTGTCGTGCGCGTAAAAGACGGGGACCGAAGGACCGGTCATCTTCTCGTCCAGCGATCCGGCCGCAAGCAGGATGGAGTCGCGAATCTCCTCCGCCTCCAGCCGGCGCAGCGGGATGTGATGAAACGTGTCGTTATTCGGATCAGCGGGGTTCACCGTATCACCCATTCGGTACGCCTGTGAAGTTGCCAGCAGCCGCAACATGCGCTTCACGGACCAGCCATCTTCCACGAAGCGTGTGGCCAGCCAATCGAGCAATTCGGGATGGGTGGGCGCTTCGCCCAGTTTTCCGAAGTTGTCCACGGTGCGCACGATCCCGCGCCGGAAGAGGATTTGCCACAGCCGGTTGACGATGACACGCGCCGTGAGCGGATTGTGCGGCGATGCGATTTCCTCGGCCAGTGACAGGCGCATCGTGCGTGCATCCGGATAAGGCTTGCTGTCCAGGGCAGAGAGGTAGCGTCTGGGTACTGCTTCGCCCGGCTTGCGATGATCGCCTCGAATCAACAACGGGTGATCGCCCGGCGCTTCCTCCAGAATGCCCGGAGCGCGCGTGGGCACCTGGATCTCATTCTCCAGCCGTCGATACATGGCGATTTCCGCAATCGCCGCCGCATCGTTCGATAGCAGGCCCTGCTGCAGCAAATGATCGAGCAACGCTGCCTGCTCGTCGGAAAGCGTACCCGCCTGCCAGGAATCAAGAGCCTTGCCCACAACCGCGGCCAGGCGCTGCCCATACTGTTGCTGTGTTTCGCCTGCCGGAGTATCCAATAACAGCAGACCCGGGACGATCTCCTCTTTGGGAGTGAGCTGATTGTTGTGGAAAACCACCTGCTGCGCCCCGAACCAACTGCGCCCATTGTGAACGGGCTGTGGCTTGGGCTTGATCTTGTTGTCCTGGTCATCATGCAGAAACAGAGTCGTCTCGTCCAGAGTGGAAAATTCTATATACGCCGTGAATCCCTTCCAGAACGTGGCGTCCCAATGGAACCATCCCATCGCGTCGCGCTTGGCGCTGGAGCGCAGGTGATAGATACCGCCGCGCGGAACCGCGTAGTTCTCCACGATGAGTTGCGCGAAGGAAAAATTACCACCAAGGAAGCGTACGCTGATGGCGTCTGATTCCACCTTGAATCGCGGCGACGAGATCACCGCTCCATGTTTGTTGGAGAGCAGATGGGAATATACGCCACGTGGATAGATCGCGCCGATGGCACGCTTGCCTTCGGGCAGAATGGAAAACTCACCTGCCGCGGAAGCATGCTGCGGCGCTCCCGTGCCTTGCCGCACCCATTTGCCGTAAGCCGCGTCATCGCGCAGATCCCATGCATTCCTGAAATTCTTCGCATTGAACTCTCGGCGCTCAGCCAGATCCTTGCGGAGTTCAACGCTCCACACCGTGGTGTCGAAAGTCTTCTGTGACAACGGGTACAACGGGCTCTCCTTGGATACCTTGGGCGCAGGCATCGCGGCGAGTTTCTGTGCCAGCATATCCACGTCACGCCGCCATGCCTCGATCAGCTTTCGCTGTATGGCCGGTTTGGCAGCTCGCAATTCTTCCCGATTTCGCGCCAGTACCTCCGGAGCGTCAATGGCGCGTTGCGTGGGTCGCGGCCCAGCAACGATTCCAAACAACGCGTAGTAATCCTTCTGGCTGATGGCATCGAACTTGTGATCGTGACAACGCGCGCAGGTGATGGTGAGGCCCTGGAATGCCTTGGCGATCACATCAATCTGATTGTCGGTCCACTTCACCCGGTCTTCCCACGGGTCCACAGGCTGAAAGCCATGCTCCACCATGCGGTAATGGGCTGTGGCCAACAACGATTCGTTACGCCCTTCCCGTAGTCTCGGGTTTGGCAGCAAGTCGCCGGCGAGGTGCTCCCGGATCAACTGGTCGTAAGGCACATCGTCATTGAAGGCACGAATCACGTAGTCGCGATAGCGCCAGGCTTGCGGCACATCCGGATCACCTTCCGATCCGTGCGACTCACTGAAGCGAATAATGTCCATGAAGCGGCGCGCCATCCGTTCTCCGAACCGCGGCGACGCGAGCAGGCGGTCGACCAGCCGTTCGTGAGCGCCTGGCGAGGTGTCGGCCAGAAATGACGCGATTTCCGCTTCCGTCGGCGGCAAACCCGTTAGATCATAAGTCACTCTTCGCAGCAGCGCCAGTCTGCTTGCAGGCGAAGCGGGTGTCATTCCCTTCGCTTTCATTCCCGCGAGCAGAAAGCGGTCTACTGCACCCAGGGTCCAGGAATCATCCGGAATCGATGGAGGAGTTGGTTTGCGCACAGGTTGCCAGGCCCAGTGTTGTTCTCTGCGCTTCTCCACCGAAAACGCCGAGGCATCCACAGGGCTCGTTTCCTTGGGTAACGGGGCGCCAATCTCAATCCACCTGGACAAGGCCGCCAGTTCCCCATCGCTCAGCCGGCCTGCAGGAGGCATGCGCTGTGGCAATTCGCCTCGCACTGCTTTCATCAACTTGCTCTGTGCCGCATCACCGGCCACGATCACAGGGCCCGAGTCGCTTCCTTTGCGAATGCCGGCAGCGGAATCCAGCCGCAGTCCGGCGAAGCTCATCTTTCCCTTTGCGCTGTGACAGGAATAGCAATGCTTGGCCAGCAGCGGCCGGATGGCCGATTCGAAAAACTCGACGGGCTGCTGTGCCCCCAGCGGAAGGGCGCAGCAGAGCAGTAGGAGTGCGCGCATTGAAGTTGAGTCTATCGCAATCCCGGCGCGCAGCTACTGCCCGCACCAACGCAGCCTCCCCGCAAAGGTGATATAGCTATTCATACCTATGAGGCTCTTATTCGGCTTTGCCGCCATCATTGCGTCCGTGATGTGGGGACAGGATCCGCGCGGAAACATCACAGGGCAGATCACGGACAGTACCGGTGCGCTGATTCCCAAAGTGTCTGTGTCCGTCGCCAACCTGGATACCAACGTCACGCAGGTCGTCCATTCCAACGAGCAAGGCCGTTATCAGGCGCTGTTTCTCCCTGTCGGCCGCTACCGCGTGACAGCCGAGTTGACAGGCTTCAAGACATGGTCGCGCCCGTCGATCGATGTACGCATTGCCGACCGGCTGCAACTGGACATCGTAATGGAGCTAGGCAATGTGGCGGAAAGCATCGAGGTGACCGCCGAGTCGCCGGTACTCGAAAGCACCACGGGTTCCATCGGACAAGTGCTCGACAACAAAGTGTTCGCCAACATGCCGATCCGCAGCGGCTCCATTGCCTGGCTCTACGCAATGGCCCCGGCGACCGTTTTGACGGCACTGCCTTACGACGGCCCCTGGAACATTGCCCAGGCGTCGAATGTCGCCATGGCAGGAACCAGGGCTGGCATCGATTTCAATATCGATGGTGTGAGCAACAATTCCTACGATGGCCAGACGGCCTTCGTTCCGCCTCCCGACATGGTGCAGGAGGTGCGAATCGACACAACCAGCTACGATGCCTCCATCGGCCATACCGCCGGCTCTTCCATCAACGTCAGCCTGAAGCAGGGGACGAACGATCTGCACGGCACGCTGGGGGCGTTTGTCTCCAGCGGACCGATGCTCACGCGCAATACATTCACCAATGCGTTCATCTTCGATCCCGCTACTGGCCCCATCACAGACGACAAGATCAAAGCGAACACTCCGTCCACACGCTGGCTTCGCTACAGCGCGGCGGTGGGAGGTCCTGTGTACATTCCCAAGCTGTACAACGGCCGCAACAAGACCTTCTGGATGTTCGGATACCAGAGCCATAACCGGAGCCGTCCGGTAGCCACGCAGCACACCGTGCCCACTGCGGCACAGCGGAGTGGCGATTTCTCCAGCCTGCTTGCGTTGGGCAGCCGTTATCAACTCTACGATCCGTTCACCACGGCGCCAAGCGGAGCTTCCCGTTTCCAGCGCCAGCCTGTGCCCCGCAACGTGATTCCGGCCAACCGCATCGACGCCGGTGCGCGCGGCTATCTGAAATACTTCCCGGAACCCAACAACACTGGCACCGTGGACGGAACGAACAACTACTCGCGCACGCGGGCCGATTCGCAGGATCTCTATCAACCCATCGCCCGTATCGATCACACCTTCAGCGACAGGAACCGCATGTTCGCGCGCTATTCTCATTCCGATTTCTACGGCCATTTCGACGAACTGATTTCCGGGAGCAACGCTCGCGGACGCCGCCGCATGCGCCCGCACCGTGGAATTGCCATCGACGATGTCGCGACCCTCACACCGGCGATGGTTCTGGATGTGCGCTACGGGTTCACCTGGTTCCGTGAATACGAATCCTTCGATAACATGAACTGGAACCTGAAGGAGTTCGGTCTCCCTGACTCGTTACTGTCCCAACTCGACCCACGCGGCATCAGCTTTCCCGCACTCTCCATCACGGGGCTGCTTCCGCTTGGGAACAACGGCGGCTTCCAGCGCAACAACTACTCGCACTCGCTGCTGACCACCATCAACTGGACACGTGGCAGTCACAGTGTGAAGTTCGGCTTCGATGGACGGCTGATGTTGGAAAACAATCTGACCTACGGCAATGTGAGCCCTGCCCTGAACTTCGCCGAAACCTACACACGCGGACCGCTCGACAACTCGCCGGTGGCGCCCAACGGGCAGGCGCTGGCTGGATTTCTCTTCGGCATTCCCACCGGTGGAGGGATTGATCTCAATGACTCGCGGGCCGAGCGCAGCGGATTCTATTCGGGCTTCCTTCAGGACGACTGGCGTGTTCGCCGCAACCTGACGATCAACCTCGGTCTCCGCTATGAATACGAGGGGCCGATCCGCGAGCGATTCAATCGCACGTCCCGCGATTTCGATTTCGCCACCGCGAATCCCATCCAGCAGCAAGCACAGGCCGCCTATGCCCGCGCGCCCATTCCCGAAGTAACGGCATCGCAATTCCGGACTGTGGGTGGCTTGACCTTCGCCGGACTCAACGGTGTTCCTGTGTCGATCCGCAATCCATTCTATGGGGGATTGATGCCGCGTCTGGGCTTTGCCTGGCAGGCGCATCCGAAGATGGTGGTTCGCGGCGGATACGGGCTCTTCTATTCTCTGCTGGGTGCCGACTTCAGCGATGTCTCGCAACCGGGCTTCAATCAGCGGACCAATATTGTTTCCTCGCTCGACAACGGCCAGACGTATGTGGCCTCCATCACCAATCCGTTTCCCTCCGGGTTGGAAAAGCCCGCCGGATCCTCACGAGGCCTACTCACGTTCCTGGGCCGTAGCCCGGGCTTCTTCGCCGAAGACGGGCGGCGGCCCTATTCGCAGCGCTGGAGCTACAGCATGCAGTTCGAGCCGATGAAGCGCTCTGTGCTGGAAGTGGGCTACATCGGATCCCGCGCAACGCGGCTCCGTGTGCCGGCGAACCTCAATGCGATTCCCAGGCAGTATCTGAGCACCTCGCCGGTACGCGACCAGGCAACCATCGACTTCCTCTCGGCCCGAACCTCGAATCCGTTCGTCGGCCTACCCGGATTCGAGGGAACCGCCTTCTACGCCGGTGCGTTCACCAACCGGTCGCAATTGATCCGTCCGTTGCCGCATTTCGGCGATCTCAGCACCGGCTTACCCGCGGGTTCCTCGTGGTATCACGCCTTCACCGCGCGCTTCGAACGTCGCTTCCATCATGGTTTCCTCGTATTGGCGAGCTACACATGGTCGCGCACGATGGAGGCTGTTGCCTACCGCGAGGATACAGACCCGGCGCCTGAACACGTGCTCTCCGATCTCGACCGCCCACACCGCTTGACCTTCTCCACGATGTACGAGATTCCCGTCGGGCGTGGGAAGCGCTTTCTCAACGGGATGAACCCGGTGCTCAATCACGCCATCGGCGGCTGGCAATTTCAAGCCGTGTTTCAGATGCAGAGCGGCCCTGGGCTCGCCTTCGGCAACGTCATCTACAACGGGACGTGGGATCAACTGGGGCTGAGTAATCGCTCCCTGCAGCGCTGGTTCAATACCGATTTGTTTGAGCGCGATCCACAAAAGCAGCTCGCCAACAACATCCGAACCTTTCCCACACGCCTCTCCGCCGTGCGAAGCGATGGCATCAACGCGTGGGATCTTTCCGTGCACAAAAATTTCCGGGTGAGAGAGTGGTTCACGGCGCAACTGCGAGGAGAAGCGGAAGGGGCAATGAACCATCCCAATTACAGTCCGCCCAACTTCAATCCAGCGTCCACACTGTTCGGGCGGGTGACCGCGACCCAGACGGGACAGGAAGAGCGGCGGATCTTCGTGGGCTTGAAATTGATCTTCTGATTACGCCAGCGGCATCTGGGTGTTTGCCTTGGTGTCGCGGTCATGCCGCGCAATCAAGGCTGCGAGTTCAGGGTCGGTAGCTTCGGGCCCTATCGTATGCACCAAACGGCAGGTAGCGTTGCGCGCGGAGTTGGCCTGGTAGCGCCGCAGCCAATCCTGCAGAATTCCTTCCGCGGCTTGTCCTTCGATGGGATACTTCACCGGCAGCGGGTAAAGGCCACAGCGCCAAGGTTTGGGAGTGAGCCGCGCACGGAAAGATTCCTGCGCCTCGCAGAGACGAATGTACAGAGGATCGCAGCGGAACTCTGTGAGGAGTTGCTGCGCCTCTTTCGACCCCGGTGTGAAGCGCTGGTTGGTGACAATGCCGCGAAACCCTGCTGCGGTCCGATAGACGCGCAATCCCAGGTTGTGACGCCGCGCCACCGTTTCCATTTCCGTCGCCACTTCCGACGGCCTGGGCGCAGAAGGCTCGGGCGCCTTACCAAACAGGGAGCGCAATCCCGAGAACAAATCGAGTGCGGCTGGTGCTTGCGCCTCGTCTTCCCGATCCACATCGAGGAACATCAGCGCCGAAGTATTCATGACGGCCGCGCCGTAGCCGTTGCGCGTGATCAGACCACCGGGAAGTGTCTCCAGTACGGGTTCCGGTAAAGGCCGGTCGCCATACAGATAGCCCGTGTCGGCTGTGTCCAAATCGCCGGTGGCGATGCGCCGGGCCATCGTCTCCCCAATCTGCTTTGCCTTCCGATGTGCCGCTGCCTCATTCTCATCCGACCAGCCACGGCATCGAACCTGGACGCCGTTCGCCGTCACCGAGTCCCATACCCAATACTTGGCGAGTTTCATGGAATGATATTCTATCCCCTAACATGCTGGGCATCACCGCACTCCTCCTACTCCCGTTGTATCTGCAGGCGGCCAGAGTGGAACTTGTGCTCGGGCCGGAACAACGGGCGATGAACGAACCCTTCGGTGTCGACTTCGACGGCGATGGCAACTGGTACGTGGTAGAGCATAAGGGCGAAGTGATCTTGCGCATCCGTGCCAAGGGTCTTGCCACCACGGTGTATGCAGGAACCGGTGAAGTGGGGAATGCGGGGGATAGCGGCCCCGCGGCCAAGGCTCGCTTCTTTGATCCGCACGGAATTGCCATCACGCGGGATAGCGCCTGGATGTACGTTGCCGACACTCGCAATCACACCGTCCGCCGCATCGACCGCAAGACGGGCATCATCACCACCATTGCCGGCACCGGGCAGGAAGGTTTTTCCGGCGATGGGGGACCTGCGGCGCAAGCCACCTTCCGAGGCACGTTCGGGATTGCCCTATCACCTGACGATCGTGCTCTCTATATTGCGGATCTCGGAAACAAGCGCGTACGCAAAGTCGACCTGCGAACGGGGATTGTCACCAGCGTTGCCGGAAACGGAGAGGCCGGCGTTCCGAGCGATGGCGCCGCGGCCAAGGACGGCCCGCTGCAGGACCCGCGGGCAGTGGCCGTCGATTCCAAGCATCGTGTCTATATCCTGGAGCGCAACGGCAACGCGTTGCGAGTCATCGAACGCGACGGGACCATTCGAACCCTCATCGCTCCCGGTACGGTGACGCCCAATATGAAGGGCCCCAAACACCTCTGCATCGATCGCCAGGACCGCGTGGTGATCGCCGATGCGGAGAATCATCTCATCCGCCGCTTCGACCCGCAGTCAGGCGCCACCACGACAATCGCCGGCACGGGAACGAAGGGCGCTTCGATCCATGCGGACGATCCGCTGCGTACCGAACTCAACCGGCCACACGGTGTCTTCGTCAACCGGTCAGGCGAAATCTATGTTGCCGATTCCTACAATCACCGGATTCTGCGAGTGCGAGAAAGCGGACCGCAAGCACGTGTGCGGCTGGAGATTCGGGAACGCTCGGATGTGGAAGCCGGTGTCCCCTATGAGCGCCTGGTGGGCACTGCGTGGTTTCGTCTGGATCCGCAGCACCGTCTGAATCGCGGCATCACTGACATCGCACACGCGCCGCAAGATGCCGGCGGTCTGGTGGAATACTCCGCTGACTTTTACATTCTGCGACCCAAACAGGGTGGGAATCGCACATTGCTATTCGAGGCGAGCAATCGAGGTGGGAAGGGCATGTTGAGCATGTTCAACGGAGCATCCTCTTCCATGGATCCGCGCCGGCCTCGTGATTTTGGTGATGAGCGATTGCTTCGCCAAGGCTACACCCTTGCTTGGGTTGGATGGCAGCACGACATTGCCAAAGGTGACTACGCTCTGTGTCTGCATGCGCCGAAGGCGCTTGGGGTCTCCGGCGAAGTGCGAGCCCAGTTGATACCCGATCAACCCCTCAGGCGGATTTCTTTGGGCGACTCCGGCCATACAGCTTACGCCGTTGCCGATCACAACTCCGTAGTGGTCACCGAACGCGACAAGGTGCAGGACCCGCCGCGCCGCCTCGCGCCGGATGCATACCGCATCGACTCCGATGCCATCGTGCTCAATGCGGACGCTGTTCCAGGGAGGATCTACGAAGTTACCTATTCATCGCGCGATCCGGAGGTCGCCATGATTGGACTCGCCGCGATCCGGGATTTCGTCACGCACCTGCGCGCAGAAAACAGAATCGAGCAAACCATCGGGTTTGGCGTTTCGCAAAGCGCCATGCTGCTGCGCGCATTCCTCCATCACGGATTCAACGAAGGAATGGACGGCAAGCGCGTGTTCGATGGAATCCTGGCGCACACGGCAGGTGGCCGGAGAATCGTTTATCCCCGTTTCGCACAGCCTTCGCGGACTGCTGCTCCTCTGCGCGCCGTCGGCTACGGCACAGAAGGCCACACGCTGGAGCAGGTTGCTGCACCGTTCGCACCGAAGATTCTATTCAGCAACTCCGCTTATGAATACTGGGGTGCGACGGCCTCCCTACTGCACACGACACCGGATGGAAAGCAGGATATCCTGCTTCCAGAGAACATCCGAATCTTCATGCTTTCCGGCGGGCAGCACGGGCCGTCGGGTTTCCCGCCATCGCGCGGACGAGCGGTTCACCTGCAGAATCCCAACGACTATCGGCCCGTAGTGCGGGCACTTCTGGATCGGCTGCGTGAGTGGCTGGTGGACGGTAAACAACCGCCGACTTCGCGATATCCGCGCATTGCGGACGGCACTCTGGTCAGCCCCGCGAAGTTGAATCGCGCCAGTGGCATTGATTTCCCCAACGCGGCGTTACAACCGGTAGGCAAGCCGGGAATCGCACTGGTGCCGCAAGTGGATGAGATGGGCAACGATCTGGGTGGGGTTCGCACGCCGGATCTGGCGGTTCCACTGGCAGTGTACACAGGTTGGAATCTTCGCGCGGCGCAGATCGGCCACGGCGGTGCACTCATCGGCAATGCGGGCTCGTTTATCCCGTTCTCGCGGCAGCAAGTGGACCGGCGCTACATCAGCCTGCACGGTTACCTCACACGTTGGGAGGAACAGGCGCAATCGCTCCTGCAACAGGGATTGCTGCTTGCCGAGGATGTCCCCGCCATGCGGCAATCCGCCCAGGCGAAATGGGAATGGGTTCATCAGCAGGTATCGCACCGGTAGATTGGTACATTTCGAAAGGAAAATCATGCAAGGAATCGAACAACTGAGAGCAGCGATGCGCGGCGCCGCGCTGCTTCCCGGCGATGCCGGATACGATGCCGGCAGGGAGATTTTTAACGGCATGATTGACCGCCGTCCCGCGGTGATCGCGCAGTGTTCCGGAGTGGCCGACGTGATGCGGTCCTTGGAGTTCGCGGTCACTCGCTCTCTGCCGTTGTCTGTTCGCTGCGGCGGGCACAGCCTGCCCGGCTACGGCGTTTGCGATGGCGGCGTCATGATTGACCTGGAAAAGATGAACCACGTCTACGTGGATCCCGTAACTCGTACGGCGCGGGCGCAGGGCGGCGCCAATTGGGGCCAGTTCGATCACGAGACGCAGGCCTTTGGCCTCGCCACCACCGGAGGCTTGGTGCGTTCCACCGGAATCGGCGGTCTTACCCTGGCCGGCGGCCATGGCTTCCTCATGCGCCGCTATGGGCTTGCTTGCGACAATCTCGTTTCCGCGGATGTGCTTACCGCGTCGGGGCGCATGGTGAAAGCCAGCGCCACGGAAAACTCTGAATTGTTTTGGGCGCTGCGTGGAGGCGGTGGAAACTTCGGCATCGTCACTTCCTTTCACTATCAACTGCACCAGGTGGGACCTGTCCTCGGTGGCGTGCTGCTGATTCCATTTGCCGAAGCACATGCCCAGTTGAAGTTCTACGACAGCTTCTCCGTGAGCGCACCGGACGAATTGGGCGTTGTTGCCGCGCTTGCCACACTTCCAGACGGGACGAAGGCGGTAGTGCATCTCGCCTGCTACTGCGGCCCGCTCGACCAGGGCGAAGAGGTCTTGCGCCCCATTCGCACGCGTTGCGCACCGATCGCGGACCAGATTCAGCCTATGCCCTATACCGCAGTGCAGAGTATTGTGGAGCACTTCAATCCGCGGGGAATGCGTAATTACTGGAAGATGGTCTACGTGAACGAACTCACCGATGATGCCATTGCCACCTTGACAGAGCACTATGCGAAAGTGCCTGCGCCGTTGACGCACATCGTGGTGTATTCGCTGGGTGGACGCGTAGCCGCGGTGCCCGACTCGGATACCGCC
This sequence comes from Acidobacteriota bacterium, assembly GCA_018268935.1. Lineage (GTDB taxonomy): Bacteria > Acidobacteriota > Terriglobia > Bryobacterales > Bryobacteraceae > CADEFT01. The sequence continues at coordinate 26,639 of JAFDVS010000022.1, forward strand.
GTTTCCTACCGCCGTTCGCGGCATGCGGTGATCGGCATCGGCATGTGGGAAGATCCGGCGGATGATGCCAAGGTCACGGCATGGGTTCGCGAGTTCGCCGCCAAGATGCAGCCGTTCGCCTCAGCGGGCTTCTATCCAAACTACGAAGCCAATGCCGACGCCGGGGCATTGGTGTCAGCCTTCGGTGAAGAAAAGTATCAGCGGCTTGTCGCGGTGAAGCGGCAATATGATCCCAACAACGTCTTCCGCTTGAATCAGAACATCGTTCCTTAGCCCAAACGTTCCACGAACACGGAGCGGCCCATGGTAGTGAACAGCGCGTTGCGGTACTCGTGTGCCTGAACGAGCGCAGAGGTTGTATAAACCACGAACAACTCGCCGGGCTTTACTTCCCTTACTCCTGTATAGGCCTGCGTCACGCTGGAACTGATGCGCACGATGTCGCTCCAACTCTCGCCCTGATCGGTACTGAAGGCGATGAAGTTGCCATGGTCGTGGTAGTCCGGTTTGTGACCATAGGACATCGCCAGAGTGCCGTCACTCATTTCGATGATGTCCGGATCGACACCGATAATGTCGCGCTCACGGCCAAAGCGCGAGTAGCGGAAGCGCAGCGGCTGGATGCGGCTCCAGGTGGCTCCTTCGTCATCGGAGTGGCAACCGTACATCGGATTCTCTCGGCCCGTCCGCAGAAGGCAGATCAGCCTTCCCTTGTGCCGGCCCTTCGTGAGCATCACAAGCACTGGCTCACCCGGGCCTTCCTGCTCCACCGGATCGGAGGCGATCGTGGAAACGTAGGCCCAGTTCTTTCCCTGGTCGCGCGAGCGGATCAGGACGGAGCGCATCTTGCTCATCTTCTCCAGGTATTCCACCGGTAGCTTGTCCGCTTCGAAACGGCCGTAGGCAGAGGCAATCAAATCTCCGCCGGGCAACTCGATCATGGACCGGCGGATGTAAAAGCGCGAGATCGGTTCTCCGCGATCGTCGAATCCATTCACCTCCGCATCAGGTAGCGTCACGCTGTAAGCATGCGGCCCGTCCACTGTGCGGAATCCATTGCGGGTGATCCAGTAGTTGTGCACGAAACGTTTGTTGCCCACATGCTCCGCGTGGACGTCGAAGACCAGCAGGCGGCCATCGCGCAATTCAACTGCCGTACCCTCCGTGATGGGACCTTTGCCATGCTTCGGCTCCTGCTTCCATTCCTGCCAGGTCTTGCGGCCATCATGCGATACGCCGGTGTAGTGAATCGGATATTTCCCTCCCGGCGGCCAGCCGCGATGCCCAAAGATGATGGACGTTCCGTCGCGCAACTGGGTGAGATACGGCCAGGGGACCCCGGGCGCGATGGCTTGCTCCGGACCCAACCTCACCTTCAGCTTCTGAGCCAATGACTGGCCCATTGCTAACGCAGCACCGGAACAGATTGTAAAGAATCCGCGCCGTCTCACCGGTTCACCACGTTTTGCGCGTCGCCGCGCAAATAGGAGAACACATTTTCGATGGAGAGTGCGAGGCCCGCTTCCAGCACCTCCGGAGTGATTCCTGCACAGTGTGGCGTCAGCACCGCATTCTCACACCGGGTGAGCGGATGTGCCGGGGGCAACGGTTCCACATCAAACACGTCCAACCCGGCACCCGCCAAGTGCCCGGAGCGGAGAGCGTCGATCAGCGCCGGTTCATCCACGATTGGTCCTCGCGCCGTGTTGATCAGAATGGAACCTGGCTTCATCATCGCCAGTTGCTCGCGCCCGAGGAAGCCCATCGTCCGTGGCGATTGGCGCAGGTGCACGCTGACGACATCGCTGTCGCGCAGCAGCGTTTCCAACTCTACCAACTCAAAACCGAGCGCTGGATTGGGATTCATCGTCCAGGCAATCACTTTCATTCCGATTCCTTGGCCAAGCCGTGCAAACTGCCGGCCGATGGCACCCAGTCCGATTATGCCGAGTGTTTTTCCATTGAGCTGGATGGATTGCCCCTTCGCCCATTCGCCCGCCACCGTGCGGTTGTGCAGCGCGATGATCTTCCGCGCGACAGCCAGTGTCAACATCAGGCAGTGCTCGGCGATCGATACCGCGGCTACGCCAGGAGTGTTGGTCACGGTCACGCCGTGGCGCGTGGCCGCCGGCAGGTCGACATTGTCAGTCCCGGTACCCCACAACGAAAGCACTTTCAACTTCGGACACGAGGCAAATACCCGCTCCGTGAACTTCGAAGAGGAGCGGATGTTGATGACACCTTCGAAATCGCGGATACGTTCGATGAGCGTTTCTTCGGAACCCGGCAGGGAGTCGTAATAGGCCACTGTGTGCGCTGCGGTGAGATCGCGATAAGCTTTGCTGGCGGCCATGACGGCTGGAAAGTCGTCCGGAATGACAAGTGAGAGCATAGACTCCTTAGTCTACATTCCCAGTAGTTGCCGGATCTCGCGTACACCCACATAAGCGAAGAAGGCCAAAGCTGCCACCAGCACGGAGTTCAGCCATAGCGATGCACGAAACCGGGGGCCCACCCACTCCACACGGTTGTTCATGATCAGCAGTGTGAGCGCAAGCAAAGGCAACAGCATGGCGCCGGTCAATCCGAATGCGAGTTGCAACTGCTTCACGGGCCACCGCACCAGCATCAGCGGGATTGTCCCCAGACAAATCAGAAAGACACGGTAATGTTTTGAACCTTCCAGCCCGTCCAGAGGGCCTGGCGTAGATTGCCGCAAGCGATGAAAGTCCGCGTAGAGATAAGGCAGGCTCTGCCAGACTCCCAGCAACGCGGAAAACACTGCCGCCCAGAATCCAACGAGGAAGATCCATTGCCCGGCCGGACCCAGACTACGCGCCAACTGCGCGGCGAGCAACAACGCCAACTCCGTGCCTTGTCCGTGCACCTGCACGCGCGAGCCGATGGTCACCACGGCCAACCCGAATACGCCGATCACGGCGTAGGACAGCAGCAGATCCAAGCGGCATTCACGCAGCCCCTCTTCGCCGCTGCGGCCCTCTTCCCGAATCCAGTATCCATAGCTCACCAATGCCATGGTTCCGCCGATGGCTCCAATCAAACCCACAACCCAGCGGCTGCCGCCGGCCGGCAATGACGGCGCCATGCCAGCTAGTACCGCACCCCAATCCGGCGCGAGCAGGAACGCGGTGGTGACGATTGTAAAAAACATTGCGCCGACGCATACCGCCAGCACTCGCTTCAGTGCTTCGTAGCCCCCGAACCAGATCATCAGCACGCCACTTACGGAATGAATCGCGGCCCAAATCATGCGCGAGGATTGCGCATCGCCCAGTGGGAAGATTCCTGTTGCCGCTACCCCGCAGGCGCTAGCCAGCATGCCGCCGGTCACCAGCGCGAACAGCAACAGGTAAGGAAAGAAGACCCACTGGATCCAGCGGCCCAGACGCGTGACCCAGCCTTCCAGCAAAGTGGCGCCGGTGGCCATCTGCCATCTCGCGATACCTTCGGTCAGTGTCCATTTCAACAACACTCCAGCGGGCACGGCCCACAGCACGGCCGTCCCACCTTCCGCGCCCGCCAAACTTCCCGTCAGTATGTCGCCTGCTCCCACACTGGTGGCGGTGAGGAGAATCGCCGGACCAATCGCGCTCCATCGCAACCGTGGCATGCGCTAGAGGATATCGCGTCTGCCGCGGCAATTGCCAATTTGCATCGACGGAGAATTGACACTTTTAACGCGGTTTGAAGCGAACTGCGGCGGCGTGGCAAACGTCTGTATATGTGAAAGGAGATGGTCATGCGAGCTGTAAAAACGGCCATCTTGGCTCTGCTTGCCGCCACATTCGCCAACGCCCAAACCACCGTTCCGGCACTGCGCGCGGAAATTCCATTTGTATTTGAGATGCGCGGCGCCACGCTGCCCGCGGGCGACTACAGGATTGACTTTTCCGAGGATCGGTCCTGGTTCACCATCAAGTCCTTGGAGGACTCGAAAGAGTCGGCTATTGGAGTGACGTTCTCCGTTGCTCTCCACAAACAATCGCCGAATGAGGCAAAGCTGGTCTTCAACAAATACGGCGATCGTTACTTCCTCTCGCAGATTTGGCACCCGAACATCGCACGCCAACTGCCGAAATCGAAACAGGAGCGTGAACTGGTCACCTCCCGCGTGGTTGCCCAGATCCCCGTCCGTGTTGTCGTTGCCGCCAAGGTAATGCGCTAACGGTGCACCACAACGAGCGGCAAACGCGCCCATGTGTACTCCGAGCCTTGGGCGCGTTTCTTCTCAGACCCTTCGTACCCGTGCATAGTAGGCGCCGCAAAGATCTGTGCCGGTCTCGTCCTGAAACCATCCATGCATCTGGGTTCGTGTTCCCGCTTTGAGCCGGACACGAAACACCACACTGGCATCCCCCAACTTGGCTTTCGCCGTCAGGTCCTGCCCGGCAACGGTCAACTTTGCCCCCGCAATTGGGAACGCTTTTCCTTCCGGAAGTGCACCGTACGTCAGCTTCTGCGGGGGCCGCGAGGCGTGCAATGGCAGCGGATCATGAAACGGCCATCTCGCCAGCGCGATTTCATATTCTCCATCGCGATCCACTAGTATGTTCCAGGGTCCGCCCTGCGGACCCGCGGCTCCACTGAGCACCGCATTCGGATTGTCGCAATAGATGTCCTGCCAGTCTGCGCTGCACAGATGAACAGGGTTCTGATGGGGTGCACCGACAACGACCGGTACATACTCGCGCAATGCCGGTTCCACGCGGCTCCACCAAGCTTCGTAGTGCGCTCGCATCTTTTGCACGACCCCTTCGTTTTGCGCGGCGACATCCTGTTTCTCAGCCGGATCCTCCTGGAGATTGTACAACTCTGTTCCATTTACCAGCCGCCACTTGCCCCAGATGACGCAGGATTCCCACTTCTTGATGATCTGCCCGTACTGCACCACCAGCATCCTGTCGTCCAACTGTTCCGCTTCGCCCCGCAACACTTTCGCCAGACTTGCGCCATCAAACCGCGCGCCTGCCGGTGTCTTCAACCCACAGAGGTCTATCAGAGTCGGCAGCAGATCTTGCATCTGCGCCGGAACAGATGAGTCGGAAGGCGCTTTCAACTTCCCCGCAGGCCAGCGAACGAAACAGGGCACGCGGTGTCCGCCATGGTACAACTGCGTCTTTCTTCCACGCATGCCGGCGTTGAAGACATTCACTCCCCCTGTGCCCCCGTTGTCTGTCAGGAACACGTAGATCGTGTTTTCCTTTAAACCATGTTGCTCCAGGAATGTTTCCAGCTTCGCCATATTTTCGTTCAGATTGGAAATCATGCCGAAGAAATTGGCGGCTTGGCGTGCTCCCGCATAAGGCTTTGAGTACTTTGGGTCCACCCACGCCGGCCCATGGGGTGTGTTTGTAGGCAGGTAGCAGAAGAACGGCTTCTTGCGGCTCGCGCAATCGCCCATGAAGCGCATCGCTTCGTCAAACCAGAAATCGGTACAGTAGCCTTCGAATTTCTTCGGTACACCGTTGTCCTGGTAACGACCGTTGGCGTAGTCGTTCCCTAACTCGACCGCGGAACTGATTCCGAATCCGTGATGATACTTGGCAACATCGAAGCCGCGATCCATTGGCCGGTACGGATAGGTGTCCCCGACATGCCACTTTCCGAACACGCCAGTGGCATAGCCGCTTGCCCGGAAGAGTTCCGGCATCATGGGAATTCCCCGGCGCACGATCGCCCTTCCTGCCGTTACTGAGGTTGCGCCGTTATGCAAGGCATCCCAGCCCGTCAGTAACTGCCCGCGCGTCGGAGTGCACATCGGGGCCGAATGAAAGTCTGTGAAGCGTACGCTCTCCGCATGCAACCGATCCATGGCCGGTGTCTTCAATACCGGATTTCCGTGACAGGAGAGATCGCCGTAGCCCTGGTCGTCCGTCATCAGAACGATAACGTTGGGTTTCGCACGATTCTGGCTCAACGCGGGGAACGTGGCGGCGGTGCAACCAAGGAAGCCGCGGCGGGTCAAAGGCGTGGCAATGGGGTTCATGTCCGAGTCCAGTGTACCCAAAGCCGCCAGGGGACATTTGATATATACTCCTCCAAAGGTCTTTATGCGTTACACCCTGTCTGTTGTGTTTGCCCTGCTGGCGACAGCCAACTTCTCCCTCGCCCAGGAGTCCCGTGCATCCATCGTGGGGCGTGTCAGCGATCCCACCGGGGCTGCCGTTGTTGGCGCCACGGTTCGTGCTACGAACACCGCCACCAACACCGCGGTCAACACCCAGACCAACGAGAGCGGGAGCTATGACATTCCTTACCTCATCTCCGGCGTGTACAACGTCACCGTGGAGATGGCGGGCTTCAAGAAGTATGTGCGCGAAGCCGTTCAATTGCGCATCGGGGACCGCATCACGCTCGACATTCCACTCACCTTGGGTGACGTTGCCGATTCTGTCATGGTCACCGCGGAAACGCCCGTGCTCACGGCAGCCTCGGCTGATATGGGGCTGGTGATGGAGCAGCGCCGCGTGCAGGAGCTTCCTGTTGTCGGTGGCAACCCCTTCTACCTGACACGGCTCACCGCCGGCGTGCTCTCCAATGGTGGGCGCAGCGCCGGCAACGCCATGGACAACGGCGGCGCAACGGGCATCATCGTCAACGGCACGCGCAGCAATTCGAGCGAGGCTACCGTCGATGGGTCCCCCGTCATGACGAATCGCAATGCCTCGTTCTCGCCGCCGCAGGATCTGGTGCAGGAATTCAAGGTGAACACCGCCACCTACGATGCCTCCATCGGTCACGCTGCCGGTGCGATGACGAACGTCAGCATGAAATCCGGGACGAACGTGCTGCATGGCACCGGTTTCCTCGACCGGTCAGACTTGCGCGCCGTTCCCTGGCACACGAACAACTTCCTCTACAACCCACGCAATAACATCGCTCCCGAAGATCGCTCCAAACAGATCCCCACATGGCTCCATCGCCGCTGGGGCACGACGATGACGGGACCTGTCTGGATCCCCAAAGTTTATGATGGACGCAATAAAACTTTCTGGACATTCGGGTTTGAGGATCTGCTCATCCAGCGCAATCTCTCCTTCACAGGCACCGTGCCGACCGAAGCGCAACGGCGCGGCGATTTCTCGGAACTGCTGAAACTGGGAGCGCGGTATCAAGTCTACGATCCCTTCACTACGGTAGCTGCCGCCAATGGACGCTTCAGCCGCACTCCGCTTGCGGGCAACATCATACCGGCTAGCCGCGTGGATCCTGTGGGCGCGAAGATTGCCAGCTACTTCCCGGCGCCGAATCAATCCGGCCTCAACGCCGAGGAGCGCAACAATTTTTTCATTACCCAGCAGATCAACCGCGAGAACTACCTCTACACCTCGCGTGTGGACCACACGTTCTCCTCGAAAAACCGGTTCTTCACCCGCTGGTTCAACCAGCAGCACGACAACTACGCCAATCGCCTCGGAAACATCACGAACATTGAGATACTCGATCGCACGGCTTGGGGCGCGGTGGTGGACGATGTCCACGTGTTCAATCCCGGCTTACTGCTCAACGTTCGCTACGGAATCAATTTCGAGAACAACACAAACAGCGGTGGTAGCCAGGGCTTCGATCTCACTTCGCTCGGCTTTCCTTCCAGTCTGGTGACCAACATCGTAAACAAGCTGGGTCCGGACGGGATTGCTTTTCCGAACGTGCAGGTGGACAACAACAGCTTCACTGCACTCAGCCGCAACGGCGGCGATACGGCATCCACCAACTACAGCACCGCGTCCGCCACATTGACGAAGATCACCGGCGCCCACAGCACGCGCATTGGCGCTGAGTACCGCCTGATGCGTGAAACCGCCTTCAACTACGGCTTCGCCGCTCCGCAGCTCGTGTTCAATCCGGTCTACACAAACGGCCCGCTCGACAACGCGGCCGCCGCACCGATTGGCCAAGGAATGGCCTCCATGATGTTCGGCATTGCCAGCGGCGGCACTATCAACAACAATGCTTCTTCGGCCCAGCAGAGCAGCTATTGGGGATTCTTCGTCCAGAACGATTGGCGGGTGACATCGAAACTCACGGTGAATCTCGGTGTGCGTTACGAATACGAATCACCCGTTACGGAACGGTACAACCGCACAATCCGCGCGTACGACTTCGCCACGGCCAATCCCGTTTCGCAGCAGGCGCGCGCCAACTACGCCAACAGCCCGATTCCTCAGGTGCCCGTCACTGCGTTCACCACTATTGGTGGTTTGCAGTTCGCCGGTGTCGGAGGACAGCCGCGAGGTTTGTGGAATGCCGACCGGAATAACTTTGCCCCTCGCATCGGACTCGCTTACTCGCTGAATCCGAAGACCGTCGTTCGCACCGGATACGGCATCTTCTACGATGTGCTGGGTGTGGACCGCAACGATGTCAACCAGGGCGGCTTCAACCAACCCACCAATCTCATTCCCACCATCGACAATGGCCAGACCTTCACGGCTACCCTGCGCAATCCTTTTCCCAACGGGATCGATGACGCGACGGGCGCCTCCGGCGGGTTGAATACATTCCTCGGCCGCGCCGTTACGTTCTTTGCCGAAAAGCCCGTCAATCCCTACAACCAGCGCTGGTCATTCTCGCTGCAGCGCCAGTTGCCGCAAAGCATCGTGCTGGAAGCGGCCTACGTCGGCAATCGCGGAACAAAACTCGCCGTCACGCGCGAGTTGAACGCAATTCCGCAGCAATATCTTTCCACCTTGGCCTCGCGCGATCAGCCTGTCATCGACCTGCTCACGCGGCAGGTTTCGAATCCGTTCTTCGGAATCCCTCAATTCAATGGGACCGGCCTTGCGAACCGCAACGTTGCGGTATCGCAACTGGTGCGCCCTTATCCTCACTTCACCAGTGTTCAGGCTCGTTTTCCCGCCGGCTTCTCTTACTATCACTCGCTTCAACTAGGCGCTGAGAAGCGCATGAGCGGGGGCCTCAGCTTCCAGCTCAGTTGGACCTATTCGAAGTTCATGGAGGCCATTGCCTATCGCAACGACGTCGACACCTTGCCGGAGAAAGTGATCTCCGATCAGGACTTCACCCATCGCTTCGTGTTGAGCACCATTTATGAACTGCCCGTCGGACGCGGGCGCCGATTCGCCGCGAAGATGCCGTTCCTGGCCGATCTCGTCGTTGGCGGCTGGCAATTGCAGGGCTGGTTTGAAGGTCAGTCTGGCGATGCCCTCGGTTTCGGCAACGCGATCTTCAACGGCAATCTCCACGACATCGAACTGCCCGTTTCCCAACGCCGCAATGAACGTTGGTTCAATACCGACGCCGGCTTCAATCGCAATTCGGCGCAGGTGCTGCAATTCAATCTGCAGGGGTTGAGCAGCCGGTTCACCGGCATTCGCGCCGATGGCATCAACAACTTTGACCTGTCCCTATTCAAGAACGTCAAGATCAAAGAAAAGTACACCGCTCAGTTCCGGCTGGAGAACTTCAACGCGTTGAACCACGTCCAGTTCGACCGGCCGAACACAACTCCGGTGAACGCGGCATTCGGCACCATCACGGCGGAAAAAGGCCATGGCCAGCGGCAGATCACACTGGGAGTCAAATTCCTATTTTGAGCGATCTGTATTAGCATGACTGCATGTTGTCTCGCCGGCAGTTTCTGGCCGCGGCCTCCATTCCCCTATGGGCCCAGGCTCGCAAACCGAATCTTGTTCTCATCGTTTCCGATGATCATCACTGGCAATGCCTGGGTGCGGCAGGCAATCCGAACATCCAGACGCCGAATCTGGATAGGTTGGCGGCGCGCGGCGTCCTGTTCACCGACGCCGTCATCTCCACTTCGCAATGCGCGCCAAGCAGAGGGATTCTCCTCTCCGGGCAGGAGAGCTATCAGAATGGCCTCGACAGCAACGGGCACACCGAATTTCGCAGCTTTCGCGGGGCCACGGTTGTCGAGCAGTTGCGCCGTGCCGGTTACGAGACCAGTCTCGTCGGCAAATGGCACATCACACCAAGTCCGAAGGCGTGCGGATTTACAAAGGCGCCCGTGTGGATGCAGCCCGCGGCCATGCCTTATGTGAATCCGCCGCTGCGCCATGGTTTGGATGCCTCCGAAGATGCTCCGGAAACCGGTCTCACCACGGAAGTATTCACTCGCGAGGCGGTGAATGTCATCCGTCAAGCCAAACAGCCCTATCTGCTCTGGCTGACCTACAACGCCCCACACACTCCATGGACCGCAAGCGAACCATTCCGCAAGCTATATGAGGGCAAGAACGCGTCTCTCGCTCCGCCCGATCACCCCAAGCCGCAACCCAATGCACGCACCGCGCCGCTGCAGAAGGCCCTCAAGAAGAAGGGGGGCGGGCCAGCCATGGTTCGCTCCGATGGCGTCTACGATTGGGAAACCTACTATGCGGTGCTTTCTGAACTCGACGCCAACATCGGAAAGGTGATCGACGCATTGCAGGCCGCGGGCCAATGGGACAACACACTCATTCTGTTTCTGGGTGACAACGGCTTCCTCTGTGGAAGCAAAGGTCTGCAAGGGAAGGTGCAGCCCTGGGAAGCATCGATTCGCATCCCATTCCTCGCCTCCGGCGGCTTGGTGAAGGGTGGCCGGAAAAGTTCGGCGATGGTGGCTTCCGTGGATGTGCCGGCCACCTTGCTGGATTACGCCGGAGTCCGCCCCGCGCACAAGCTGTCCGGGCTCAGCCTCCGCCCTGCGCTCAACGGCGGCGCCTTCGCCCGCGATGCATCCTTTTCCTCCTGGAACGATGGCCGCGTGGAAGCGCTGTTTGCCAACCAGTCCGTTGAGCCGTACCGTGCCGTTCGCACGCAGAAGCTCAAGTACATTCTGTGGGAATCGGGCAAACAGGCGCTCTATCAACTCGACAACGACCCCTTCGAGGAGAAGGATCTGGCGAACGACACACAGCACGCAGGCGCACTCAAGTCGATGCAGGCGCGGCTGCGCAGCCGCATGAAAGAAACCGCTGACCCGGCCGTGGCTTGGTTTCGCTCTTAACCCAATAGTGTTTTCAGGTACTCGCGCGCGTTCCGCACATTCTGCTCACGCGACACCCCAGGCACCGGGTTGCCTTCGAGTTCGGCAATCACCCAGCCTTGCCATTTCGCTTTCCGCAGTGCCGCCAGTGCGCTCTTTACATCGACATCGCCAGTGCCGATCGTCACTTGTGTATTGGCGTCGCCCTTCCAATCCTTCACGTGCACGGCAGCAATCCGCTTGTGATGCTCGACGCAGAATGGCGCTGCATTGACTCCAGCCCGCGCGGCGTGTCCCACGTCCACCAGAAGACGCACCGGGCAGTTGCGCAGAAGAAAACGGAACTCCTCAAAATTGTTCCGAGCCTCTTCCACGTGGTTGTGTACCAGCAATTCCACGCCAGCCTTTCTGCAAACGCCGGCAAGACGCTCGATAGCCGCCGCCTTCGATTGCCACAGCGCCGGATCCTTCCCCGCGTTGGGGCTCAGCATCGCGTAGTGCCCGCCCAGAGCCATCACGCCCGCGGCCACGTGCGCAAAGAGTGCTTCCGCCTTCGTTACCTGCTCTGGCGTGTGCAGCGGCGCGCCTGCGTGCAGTCCGATCAATTCGAGTTTTCGCCTGGCAATCTCCGCCCGCAGCGGTGCAGGATTGGCAAAGCCCGCCTCCAGACTGATGTAGTTCGTCTCAAAGCCTGCGTATCCCGCCTCCGCCATGTCGTCGAGATACGCAAGGAACTGCTGCACATCGCGAGTCGGTGCGGCATAAGACCGGCTCTGGCAACCCACCCGGATCCGATCCGCAGCCGAAAGACTCGCGGTCGCGGTGCTCATTAGAAACGTTCTTCTTCTCATCATGCACGTTCGGATAATATTCTATAGATTCCTCTTCAGGAGCAACATGCAGCATTCGCGCCGCCGTTTTCTCAACTACCTTGCCGCCAGCCCTGCGCTCGCGCAGCAAGCTGCCCCGCCTGTGGCCGCTACGCCCGCAGATGCACTCAATGTTCTGGACTTCGAAGCTGCCGCGCGCAAAGCGCTCCCACCGGCCCATTACGGATACCTGGCCGGAGGTGTGGATGATGACGTTACGCTCCGCGCCAATCGCCTGGGCTTTGAACGCCTGCAGATTCGCAGCCGCCGATTGATGGATGTTTCCAAAGTGGACATGGGCGTCGAACTATTCGGCCGCACCTGGGATACGCCGATCATCCTGGCGCCGGCCGGCAGCCTGAATGCATTTCATGCCGACGGGGAGATCGCTGTTGCCCGGGCCGCGGCAAAACGTAAAACTCTGCAGATCCTCTCCACCGTCACCACGTGTCCCGTCGAAGAGGTGAACAAGGCTCGCGGCGAGCCGGTCTGGTTCCAACTCTACGCGCCTCCCGATTGGGAGAAGACGAAGAAGTTGGTGGTCCGCGCCGAGGCCGCCGGCTGCCCTGTGCTGGCACTTACCGTAGATCGCCCAGGCCCGCGTAACTCGGAGACCGAATACCGCTTCAAGAAGCTTGACTCGCGCAATTGCCTGAGTTGTCACCCGACGGGACGCTTCTACGATCGCAAGCCCATGTTTGCCGGCATGGACATGGTGAATCAAAAGCACACAAATCCGGGAATGAATTGGCAGTTTGTGCAGCGCCTGCGAGACATCACGAAGATGAAGTTCATCCTCAAGGGAATCGAGGCAGCCGAGGACGCATCGCTCGCAGTGAAGGCCGGCGTGGATGGGCTCATCGTCTCCAATCACGGCGGCCGTGACAGCGACGCAGGGCGCGGTTCCATCGACGCGCTCCCTGAAGTGGTTGCCGCTGTTGGCGGGCGCATCCCCGTGCTGATGGATGGAGGCATCCGCCGGGGCACGGATATTTACAAAGCCCTAGCGCTGGGCGCTCGCGCCATTTGCATCGGACGCCCGTATCTGTGGGGTTTGAGCGCATTCGGCCAGCCGGGCGTGGAACGCGTCATTGAGATCCTCACCCAGGAACTCGACCTCATTCTGCGCGCCGCCGGGACGCCGCGAATCGCCGCCATCAACTCCGGCTCCATTGTTCGCCGCTGAAAGGAAAACATGCTGACTCGCCGTGAACTTCTCCTCGCCTCATTAACCGTTGCACCACTTCGCGCGGCCTCGAAGCCGAACATCGTTTTCGTCTTCAGCGACGATCACCATTTTCAGTGCCTGGGCGCAGCGGGGAATCCGCACATTCACACGCCCAATCTCGACCGGCTGGCGAAGGATGGCGTTTTCTTCACCAACGGCATCATCAGCACATCGCAGTGCGCTCCCAGCCGCGGCATCATGCTCACGGGCCGCGAGATCTATCAAACCGGCCTCATCAGTAACGGCCAGATCCGGTTCCAGCACAACGTGAATCCAACCGCCATTGCGCAACTGGCGCAAGCTGGCTACGACACCATTCACGTCGGGAAGTGGCACATTGGCCCGGAACCCGGCGAGTGCGGATTCGCTCGATCCCCCCTCTGGCTGCGCGGCGGAGGCAGCGTCTATCGCGATCCCAAACTGCGCCGCGGCCAGCAGGGGAAAGACGAAACCGTGCCCGGCCATATTACTGACCTGTTCACCGATGCCGCCATCGCCGCTACGAAGGAAGCAAAGCAGCCGTTCTTTCTCTGGCTAACCTATAATGCGCCACACACACCTTTGTACGCTACGGAAAAATACCGCCGTCACTATGAAGGGAAAGACAGCCAGCAGATCGCTCCGCCGCTTCATCCTCCCGGAGGCAGCAGGTTCGATTGGATCACCTACTACTCTGTCATCACTCACCTGGATGAAGCCGTTGGGCGCTTGGTTGCTGCCCTAAAGGCTCAAGGTCAATGGGAGAACACGGTCCTGTTCTTCATCGGGGATAACGGCTACATGGCCGGCACCCGCAATTGGAAAGGAAAGGTCTATCAGTGGGATGAGTCGGTGCGCGTTCCTTACTTCGTCTCCGGCGGCGCGGTGAAAGGACGTGGCAAGGTGGACGACCCTGTGGCCAGTGTGGATGCGGTGGCTACGTGGCTCGATGTCGCCGGCATCAAACCGGCCCACGCATTGGCTGGACGCAGCCTGCGCAGTTATCTCGAAACTGGCAAGGGCAAACTGGATGCCGCGTTCAGTTCGTGGGATGATCCGCGTGCCGAAGGGTTGTCCGCAAAGGTGGCCATTGAGCCTTATCGCCTCATCCGCACGAAGCGCCACAAACTGGTGGTCTTTGCATCAAAAAAGCAAAGCCTCTTCGATTGCGTGGCCGATCCCGGGGAAACCAACGATTTGATCGCGGACAGCAAACTGCAATCTGTTCGCGATGATCTGCGCAAGAAACTACGGGCGCGCATGCAGGCAACGTCCGATCACGCCATCGCCTGGCTTTGATCAGAAGTTCGGCCTTCCGCTCTTACGCGGCAGGAGAATTGTCTTATAGTCGCTCCAGTTTGATACCACCACATAGGCCCCGAACGCCAGGGCGCCGAACGCCAGCAGCACCACGCCCGTGACGGAAGCGTAGTGTACCCATGGAGCTCGCGGATCCGCATCGAAGAATATCTTGGCGAACTCCCGCCCGAAGTTCATTCCAAAGAAGCCCGTGAGGATCGCCCCGGCGCCGAAGATCAGGCTCAACATCGCCAAGCGGTTCACCGCATCCGTGTTTCGGAACTGGAAATAGGTGTGCATGGAAGCGTTGAGCTTCTCCACCTCTTCCTCGATCTCTTCCTTCATCACTTGGGTGCGGTATTCACGGCACTGCAGCAGGAAGTGATCGATTTCTTCCTCCTTGTTCGCCAGTTCGTCGAAATACCAGTAGTTCGCGAAATGAAGAAAGTCTGCTCGCAGGTCATTCGCCAATTGAATGTTCTCGAGTGAGAGCTTCCCATCCTGCTGATCGAGGTACAGGATCTTCGACACCTGTGCGCTGATCTCGGCAAAATGCAGCAGCGTTGCCCGGTAGAACAACGCAACCATGGCCATCAAATAGTACCGTCCGTCGAACATGCGGTGTATCAAGAAACCTTCGCGCAGCTCGTGCTCGTCGCAATCGAAGTTGCCGATGCACACCGTGATGTTGGAATAGCTGGTGGCGCCGTAGTAAGTCCCCTGATGCGCCCACCGCGTGTACAACTGGCGCATCATCTGCTGACGTACGAAATATTTGTCATAGCGGTAGTCGTCGCCATCGCGATCGACAAACAGAAAGCGGCTGAGCAGGATCCGGTATTCCTCGCTGGCGACGTAGTTTTCCGGAAGCGTGGAGGGATCGAGCGCGGCATACGTAAACACGATCATCCGCTCATCCAGCACCGGCTCAAATTCATCTTTGTCGTAATCGGCGAAGTAAAGCAGAGAGGTGATCGTCTTCGACAAAGGCGGCAGAAACCCCTGCATCCCGGTGCAATCCGCAAAATGCTCCTCGGCCAGAACATGATCCTTGCCATCGCGATCCTGCAGGATCGCAAAGCGGGAAGGGAAGCGGCCCTCACGAATCTGCCTGCTCGAAGACGGGTACACCTTGCGCATCGTCTCGTTGATCCAGAGCGCCTGCGCCACCGGCAGTTTGTACGCTTCTACTCCCAGTGTGAGAATGCCGATTCCGTTGGCAAATAGAAACAACCGCAAGTCGGTGATCTGAACACGCGCTGAACGCCCCTTGTTGTCCTGCGCTTCCAAAAACAGCCGTTTCTCATCCAGAGGGATGTGATAACACCGCAACAGCGACTCACCCGACTCCGGTGTTCCCGCGCTGTCGAAGAACACTCTGCGCACAAACGGATGGAAGAAGACCATGTCCTGATACGCGGGCGAGTCCATATCGAACCGCGTATAGGCTGCCCTCTTCCATCCGCCAATATTCGCTACCAGAGGTGAATCCGCTGCATTGTGATGTGCGGCGATCCAATCATCCAGGCCATCGATCCAATGTGTTGTTGATGACCACGCCCCACTGTGATTGGTCTGAACCGCCCGCTTATCAATGGAGAAAGGGAACAGGAAGTACGTGTGCAGGTGCAGAACGTCTACCGGGGTTCCCTCTCGAAATGCCATCGCGGCTCATTATAGCGGTTCCCTGGCCGTCACCGCCGTTCTACACAGCCGGGGGAGGTGGCGGAGGCGGCGCTCCATCCGACAGAGTGAAGTTGATATCCACCATCGTCAACACCGATACAGGATTGCCATTCAGCAGCGTTGGCTGGTACTCCCATTGCCGTACTCCATCCAAAGCGGCCTGCACCAGCATGGGGTGCCCCGAAACCAGTTCGATATTGGACACCTTGCCGTCCGGGGCGATGGTGACACTGAAGCGCACCGTGCCTTGGATTCGCGCTGCCTTTGCCTCTGGTGGGTAGACTACCTTGCCCTTCTTCACCAGCTTTGCCGATTGCACATTACCGCCGATTCGAATGGTCTGCGGCGTTGTGGAGATGCGTAGCACCTGATCTTCAGTGAATGAGACGCTGTACCCAGATGCGACTTCCGTCACGGCCCGCTGGATCTCCTTCACCGTATCGGCGTAGAGCGTTTCACCCTCCTTCACCGGCAGCCGCGGCAGCATTCTTGCCTGCACTTCCGCCGGCACCTTGTCGAACTCCACGCGTCGCAGAGCACCTAGCGCCAGCCGCTCTCCGGAGTCCTTCACCAGGCTGAACGTCATATCCACTTCCGAACGGGTAGGATAGCCTCCCGCTTCAAACTGCCACTGTAGTACCGACTGCATCGCTGCACGCCGCAACTCCTCTGGCCCGCTCAGCACTTTCGCATCGGAAACCACGCCGCGCGCATCGATGTTCACTTCCATCGAGACCACGCCCTCGATCCCCTTCACTTTGGCGATCGGCGGATACTCGGCTCGCACTTTGTGCAGCACCTTTGGCCCGCTCTTCGGCGTTCCTTCGCTGCTGGCCCCACGGCTCTCCTGAGCGCGTGCCTTCATCGGGAGTATTGTCGACACCATCACTCCCGCCAGCCCCAGCACTGCTGCGCTCGCTGTCAGTGTCATGGCCATTCGCTTCGCATTCATTGGATTCACCTCTTTCAGGATTGTGGCCACGCGTTGGGCCAGTTGACGTTTGCGCAGAAACAATGGCGCGGGCACGAAGTCAGCCGATGGCTTCAATCCTGCCGCAGCCAGCAATGTCTGCAGATAAGCTTCCCTGTTCCCCGTTTCCCGGATGGCTTCCATGTCCACCACTTGCTCCCGCTCCAGCTCGATGCGATGCAGTAGGAACCACACCGCCGGATGAAACCACAGCACAGCTCGCAACACCTCTTCGCTCACCGCGTACAACCAGTCATTGCGCCGCACATGCGCCAGTTCATGAGCAATCACAGATTGCCGCTCCGCGTCACTCATGTGAGGAAAATCTTCCGGCAGCAAAACGACCGGACGCAGCCAGCCGAATGTCACCGGAGTGGCCAATTCCCCACAAACGCGGAACTCTGCTTCGTGCCAGGAACCCTGCATCGGCTGCGAACGCCGCCGGTACAGTGCGATTCGCACGACCCCTAATGCCAGCCGCCCCAGGAACAATGCGGTTCCCGCCGCCAGAATCCCGGCGAGGACTTCCACCCACGGCACCGGCCTTGCCACCGGAGCCGTGGGCGTGTTCCACGCTCGAGCCATTCCTACCGTAATAGACACCGGATCCTCTTCCGGAGTTTCCCAACGCCCGAAAAACGGCAAAATTAAAGCCAAAAGCAGTGTCAATTGCCAGTGCAACAGGCGAGCGCGCGGATCGGTCTTCTTGAGGAACAGCGCCACCAACGATGCCGCCATAACCACCACACCAAACTGCGCGGAGTACAGAAGCAGGTTTTGCATGTAGAACGTCATGGCCGCCTCCGTTCCTTTAACATGCGCTCAATTTCGGCGATTTCCATGTCGGAAAGGTGGCGTTCTTCCACCAGGTGCATCACCAGCGGTTCCGCGGAACCATTGAACACACGCTCCACGAAATCGCGTACCATGTTCCGGATCACTGCCGATTTCGGCTTCGTGGGTTTGTACACGTGCGCCTTATCGTCGGACCGCTTCTTCAGGTGGCCCTTCTGTTCCAGAATCTTCATCATCGTCATGACGGTGGTGTACGCCACTTTGCGGTGTTCGAGAAGTGTCTCGTAAACATCCCGTACGGTGGCTTCCTCACGCGCCCAGACGATCTTCATGATCTCCAGTTCCTGCTCGGTGAGAGTCGTCGTTCGCTGCCTCATACTAATTTTTTAGTATGAGTCTGTTAGTATGTCAAGAGAAATTATTGCCGGCGTGCACAGGCGTGCCGGACATCCTCTTCCCAGGTAGGGGATCGCGGGCCGGCAAGCGGCCTCGCTCGCACCAGCAGAGATTCCACAAATCCCGCATCGGCCAAGCGCTGCATGAAGCTGTTGGGCAGAATTCCCATTTCATTCTCACCGGTGAGCTGGTGTTTTACCGCATCCAACAAATGGCAGGTCCGATGCGAGTCGACATCGTCTGCCCATTGGGTCCAGAAACTTTCCCAGGAATCGGGCTGATCGCGCAGTTCGGGCGCAAACCAGTCCGTCAGCAACGCGCGCACTCCCTCTCCGTTCGAAATGTCTGCATAAGTCAATCCCCAACCCTTCGCACGGCATTGCGCCGCGTCATAATGCGTCAGAGAAAAAGTGGACGTTCGATGTTGGAGCAACGACCGCATGGCACTAAGAAGCGGGTTCCACAGCCCGTCTTCCTCATAACGCCCACGGTCAGCGCGCAGCATACCGAAGACATCCATTGGGAACGCTTGTCCACGTTCGTTCTCCGCCATCAACTCAACGATCCGCGGAACGAAGTGTGCGATTTGAGAAAATGTGCCGAAACAACCGGGATAATGCCACAATGCCGGCGCCAGTAGTCCCGCGGTCAATTCATGGCGGGGTGTGGAGAGCAGATCCCGTTCCAGGCTTCTTGAAACACAGCAACCAAGGTTGCGAAACACCGTCGGGCGTTCTATCTGCGCATCGAACGCGGCATATAACCGCTGGACGAAGCTGGATTGGCTCACGCTACTCCACCCGATTCAACGCCTTGATGCGGAAGAACGGCTTGTCCTTCTCCGCCGGATCCTGCACAAACTCCTGGCTCGTCTTCGCGGCGTCATAATCCCGCCACAACCAGGTCATCTCTTCCGCCATTTCCACATTGCCGCCGCTACGAGAATGCGATCCGTTCCCCCACACCATCTTGAAGTCGTAGCCCTTCAACTTCAGGCTGTTTACCAACGCCAGATTCGTTGCCGGCCATGATCCATGCTCATTCTCCAGATCTCCGAAGCCATCCTGCATATACACCCTGATATTCTTCTTCGGCGACTTGCGGATGAGGTAAGGAAAGATGTGGCCGCCATCCTTCTCCGTCAGGCCGTCGGAACTACGCTGCTTCCACTGGATGCTGGTGAAGCTCCCGATACGCAACAGCACACGAGCAAAATCTCCAGTCCGCCACCAGGCCGCGTTTAACGCACAGATCGCGCCCGACGAATCTCCGGCAATCGCACGGCTGTAGCCATCCTTGCGCAGGTTGTACGTCTTGCCCACCTCCGGCAAAATCTCCTCCAGCACATAGCGAGCAAAGCGGTCATCCACCGAGTCGTATTGAATGCTACGCCACCGCCGCCCGTCCTTTAACCCCGGCGACACCAGAACCTGAATGATCACCGGGATCTTTTTCTCATGCGTCAGGTTGTCCCAGACGTTCAACGCCCGCGATCCGCTGTCGCGATTGATGTGCACCTCACCGTCTGTCCAGAACATCACGGCGGCGGGGGTGCCCGGCTGATACTGCGCTGGCACGTACACCCAGTAATCCGCCACCATGCCTTCGTAAATCCTCGATGTGTGGCTCAGCTTCTCCGTGAGCTTTCCTTGTGGTACTCCCGGCTTCAGGTAGTGATACTCGCTGTAGGCCATCACGTCCGTGCGCCCGCCGAACGGTTTGCCCTCCACAAGGTAGTGGAAGTTATGTGTGCGGCTGGTTGCGAGCTTCGCCTTTACCGACCACTGGTTCGCCGCGCCTTTGACCTTCGTCATCCGTGGCCCGGGTTGATCGTCAATCACCAGTTTCGGCTCGCTGGTCGCCTCCACCTGGAATACGAAATCTCCTCCCTTGGCGGAATAGGCTGTGCCCTTCTTCACCTCCTCCGGCTTCCATTCCGGTGAGGCATGTTGTGCGGCCAGCGCGTAGACGAACAGGGTCAGCAAAAGGATCGGCTTCATAGAGATTCTTTACAGTATGATGGAAAACGCCTATGAATCGCCGGGATGCGTTTCGCTCATTAATGAGCTTTGTGTCGGCCTCGCCGCTCTTCGCCCAGAATCAGGATCTGCTGGGCCCCGTCAACGTCCATGAGTTCGAAGCCCTTGCCAAACGCAAGCTGCACAAACTCGCCTACGACTTCATTGCTGGTGGCGTGGAGGACGAACTCACACTGCGCGCCAACCGCGATGCCTACAAGCATTGGTATCTCGTGCCGCGTGTCATGACCGACGTAAGCAAAGTGGACACTTCCACCGAGATCTTTGGTGTGAAAGTGCCCGCTCCGATCCTCGTCGCGCCCACGGGTGGCAAAAATCTCGTACTCCCCGACGCAGAAACCGTCGTTGCCCGCGCCTGCGCGAAGACCACAACTTTGTTCTGCACAGGCAGCGGAGCTGAGCGCGCCGTGGAAGACGGTACCGCCATTCACTGGTGGAGTAATACCACCGGGCAACCCACCAAGGATACGGCCCAGAGCTATGCGCGGCGCATCGAAGAACGCGGCGCCAAGGCGATCACCGTCACTGTCGACAATCAGTATCAATCGAATCGCGACCGCAACAACCGCAATCGTTTCGACTACGGCTACATGTCCACCGGCGTCCTCGCGGAAGATGAGAAACGCAAGCCGCGCAATCCGGCGCAAGCCGCCATGTGGCAGCCGCACACTCCGAACCTCACCTGGGACTACATCGACTGGGTGCGCGGCGCGACCAACCTGCCTGTGATCATCAAGGGCGTGCTCCATCCCGAAGACGCCGAACTAGCCGTGCAGCGCGGCGCGCACGGCATCATCGTCTCCAACCACGGCGGCCGCCAGCAGGACGGCGTCATCGCCACCATCGACGCGCTGCCCGATGTGGTCCAGGCGGCAGGCGGCAAGATTCCCGTGCTGATGGACGGAGGAATTCGCCGCGGCAGCGACATCGTGAAAGCCCTCGCTCTCGGCGCGAAGGCCGTGTTGGTGGGGCGTGCTCCGCTTTGGGGGCTCGCCTGCTTCGGTCAACCCGGTGTGGAGCGCGTGCTGTGGATGCTGGGTGCTGAACTGAAACTCGACATGGCTCTTTGTGGCGCTGCCGGCCTCGCCGCGCTGAACCGTAAGACCGTGAGGCGCATCGGATGACGTGGTTGCTTCTGGCTGCCGGCCTGATTCTCCAGGCGCAGGAAGGCGCCAAGGTCTGTGCCGCCTGCCACTCCGATCCTTTCGAAGAACTCCAGAAGCACAAGCATTTCGCCAAGTCGATCAGTTGTGAAACCTGCCATGGCGCCAGTGAGCAGCATCGCAATGCGGTGGGCGCCACGCCGCCTGACAAAGTTGCCGCTCCCGATCAACAGCCCGCGCTCTGTGGCGCCTGTCACCCGGCGCAACGCAAGCCCTTCGAATCCAGCAAGCATGGACAATTGGTTCTTGCGAAGAGCCGCACCCGAGCGGCGAGTTGTGGCACTTGCCATGGGGTCCACAGTGCCCGCAATGCGGTGGCTATGCTCCGGCAATGCGAGCGTTGTCATGCTGCGTTGCCTGCTGCCTGCAAGAAAGAAGGCGAGGCAGCGGGCAAGCTGATCTGCGCCACCTGCCACGATCCGCACACTCTGGCGCGCCGGTAAGCAGCGCTCTATTCGTAACGCAACGCCAGGATTGGATCAATGCGGCTCGCCCGATGCGCGGGAATCAGCCCCGCTGCGGCCGAGATCGTAACCAGCAACAGCACCGTGCTTCCCGCCAGCATCGGATCGCGTGGCTGAATCCCGAACAGTTGCGACGATACGTACTGCGCCAGTCCCATCGCCGCTGGAATGCCAACTACCAGTCCGATGGTGAGCAACATCAGTACTTCCTTCATCACCAGCCACAGCACAGTGCCTCGTGGTGCGCCCAGCGCCATTCGTAAACCCATTTCCTTCGTTCTGCGCGCCACCACAAAGGCCATCACGCCATAGAGCCCAATGGCTGCCAGCAGCGTAGCCAGTGCACCGAAACCCGCCGACAGCATCGCAATCAGCCGCTCCGATAGCAGGGTCTGGTCCAACTGGTCAGATAGCGTTTTCATTGAATACACCGGCATTGCTGCATCCAGCTTTCGCACCTCGTTGCGCAGTGCCGCGTACATCTGCGAGCTGCCCATCGATGAACGCACATAGAACGCGACACCGAAAGCCCCGTAGTGCGGCACGAATACCTGCCGGCGAACGCCTTCCCTTGGCCCTTCATACAGAGAGTCTTCCACCACGCCAATGATCTCCGTTTCCAGCTTGCCCTGTGGCCCGCCTCTGCCCAAATGCCGGCCGACAGCACTCCGGCCTTTGAAGAAATGCTCCGCGAATTTACGATTGACGATGGCCACTTTGGCATCCTCGCGGAAGTCGCGCACGTCGAAATCGCGCCCTTCCAGAATCTTGATCCCCATGGTGTCGAAGTAGCCCGGCGATAGCGAATTCATGAACGCCTGCATGTCCTCGCCATCTTTCGCCTGATAGCCTTCCACTTGTGTACCGCTGTCCCACTCATCACCGCTGAGCAGCGCGACGGAAGCATGCCCCGCCGTTTTAACACCGGGCACGGCCCGCACGTTCTCCAGTAATTGGCGGTAAAAACTCACCGCCCGAGGGGTATCGTACCCGTTCAAGGCCGGTGACAGTTGGAACGTGATGAGATTCTCCATCTCGTCGAATCCCGTATCCGTCGACTTCAGATTCTGCAGGCTGCGCACAAACAAGCCCGCGCCGAACAGCAGCAGAAAACTCAGCGCCACCTGCGCCGAAACCAGGCCTTTGCGCAGGAATAGCGACCCGCCTTGTCCGGCAATGGAGCCAACCGCATCTTTCAATGTCGTCCAGGGATCCGGCCTACTGGCACGCAGCGCCGGCAATAACCCGAAGACCACTCCGGTCAGGACCGTCAGCACGAAGGTGAATGCCAGGATGCGGACATCGGGATGCGGGTCAATCAGCAGTGGATTGCCTTCCGACGGCACCACCGCCAGCAGCGCGCGTGTCATCGCCATCGCCAGTCCAATCCCCGCTATGCCTCCGCCCACCGACAGCACCAGGCTTTCCACCAATAGCTGGCGTACCAGTTGAGCCCGAGATGCACCAATCGAGAGCCGAACTGCGATCTCCTTCTGCCGTGCGAACGCACGGGCAATGAGCAGATTCGCGACATTGGCGCAGGCAATCAGCAGCACCAGGCCCACCATGCACATCAACACGATCAGTGCCGTGGAGAAGCTGTTCCGCAACCTCGAGTAGCCGGTCATCGCTTTGTCGACATGCAGTGTGCCTTGCATAAAGCGGTCGCGTTGGTAGTTGGACCATCGCGCTGCCGCCGGCAGCGTCATCTCATAGCGGCGAATCTGGGTGAAGAGCCCTTGCATCGGCGCCCCCGCGGACTCCGCCGTGTATCCCGGTTTCAGCCGCGCAAACACCTGCACCCAGCGGCTCCGCCGGTCATCCGGGCTGAACCATGTCCACTCCGGAACCATTGCCTTCACCATCAGCACAGGCACTCGAACATGCGGCGAACGTGCCGGATCGAGCCCGGCGAACCCTTGCGCCGATACACCCACGATGGTCATGGGATAGTTGTTCACGAGTATCTTCTTGCCGATCACCTTGGGATCGCGGCCGAACCGCGTCACCCAGTAGTCGTAGCTGAGTACCACCACAGGATGGCCCATAAACGTTCGATCATCTTCCTTCGAACTGAACACACGCCCCGCCGCCGGCTTCACTCCTAGCATCGTGAAGTAGTTCCCAGAAACCATCTCCGCATCCACGCGCTCCGTGGTGTTATCGACGCTAATCGAAGTTGGCACCAGCCGCCGGCAGATCACCTCGGCGAGCGGTGCCGCTTTCTGCTGATAGTCCTGGTAGATCGGATAGGAATGCATCCGGTCGCCCATGTTGCTGCCGTTATGCGCCCCGCGTTGGAACAGCATCACCAGTTGTTCCGGGTCCTTCACGGGCAGTTGCCGCAGCATCAGTTGATCCATGATAGTGAAGATCGCCGTGTTGGCTCCGATGCCGAGCGCGAGCGAGAGAATCGCCACTGCGGCGAACAGCGGGTTGCGGCGGATGCCCCGCAAGGCGAAGCGCAAGTCCGGAAGGAGATTGCTCATACCCGCTTTATACGGAGTTGTGCGCCGATGGTTCCTGTAAAATCAGCAATTCTGGGCAGGGCGCGTATCGATTTAGTCAATCATTTTCGCGAAGCAATCCAAGCAGGGTTGGGGCGGGGAAAATCTCGAAGGAACCAGGGCCTCCAATATGTACGACCTGATTCGCCTCACGCCCGACTATGCCTGGTTTCGCCGGCAGGTGCTCGATTCGCGACGGGACTCAGGTGACGATTGGCACTGCGTCCAACGATTCCGCATCTTCCGTCTTTGACAGCTTCCACATCGGCCCCAAACTAGGCGCACAGATGTGTTTGAGCCTCCCCCAGTTGCGCGGCATCAAAGGAATGCTCTGCGCCGCGGAGATGCTGGGTGAGTTGGCATTGCGCGGGCAGGAAGTCTTCAACGAAGGCATATTCCTCTGGAGCGCGAAACGTGACCTTGGTGAAGAAGCGGTGGACCGTCGACGCCTTCCGCAAGAAGTCGGAGCAGCAAAGTCCCGCGAAAAGCCCCGTCGTGGGCAAGGCCGCGGATGCGATGCCGCGAATCACAGGTCCGCAAGCACGCGAGTTCGCCATCAACGCAGTTCAGCAAGCGCTGCCCGAGCGGAGCTTCGCCGTGGAAATGCTGATGACGGACTACCAGCCCGGTGATCATGAACTGGTGCTGAATTGGTGCAGGCAGGAGCGCGATCGAGAACTACGGCACCACTTGCTGCGCGACATGAGGCAACTTTGGGAGTTGCATCCCCAGCCAGAGACGGAGGTCCAGATGCTGTTGGAGTGCTATGAAAGGGGACCGTGTTGCTCTTGCCGGGAATCGGTGGTTGACCGGCTGATGAAACTATCCGCACTGCCCGAAAACCTGCGTGCCGAGTGTGCGTTCGACGCCTCAGACGACATTCGCGAAATGGTCAGTGCGCAATCTTGATCTCAACCAGCTTGCGCACCAAAACCAGATCGCGCGCATTCTTCACTTCAATGCGCAACCCGGTTCCCTCCGCGTAGCGCGGCGCCTCATCGATCAATTTCCGCAATCGCAGCGAAGGTTTCCCCTCCCTGGCCGCCTGGATTGCCTTGTCCCCAAGGATGATCCCCGCCTGGAACCAGCCCTCGCGCGGACTGAGCCATACAATCGTGCGTTTGCCCCGAAACACACGCAGAGACCACGGATCCTTCTGCGAATAACGCTTCCATTCCTGTGCCGTGGAAAACTCGGCAATGATGGCATCCCACAGGCTCTTGGACTCCCCAAGGCCTGCCGTCAATTCGGCTTCTGGCGGCGCGGGTGACATCAGTCGAACAAATCAGCCGGTGTAACCGACAGTTTGATCTCCGGCAGTTGGTAAGAAGGGACCTCGTGCAACCCATCCCTGCAGAGATACAACCGCTTCATATGCGGGTCGATCAGCCACACGTGAGCCACACCCCAGTCGGCATATTCCTGGAGCTTGTTGCGCACCTCCGCCAGCGATCGTCCGGCGAGAGTATCTCGATGGCGATGAATGGACACTTGGACAACGCCAGGGAAGCTAGTCCGGAGATATTCGCCTTCGGAGAGCACAGCCTTGGTGGCCATGCTCTCATGATATCGCGAGAGCTTTACTGTAACGGCAGATCTTCCTGGCCAACCACCTCTTCCGTTTCCGGAATGACGCTGGCCGCGGCCACCCGGTCGATCTCCTCCATCCGCACCAGTCGCACGCCCTGCGTGGAACGGCCGGCTTGGCGGATATCATTCGACTCAATACGGATGATCTTCCCTTCCTTCGTCATGATGATCACCTCCGTCTCCTCCTTCACGGAGAGAATGGCGACCACTCGCCCGATGCGAGGAGTGACCTTCATGTTGATCACGCCCTTGCCGCCGCGCGCCGTCAACCGGTACTCCGACAGCTTCGTGCGCTTGCCGTAGCCCGATTCGGAAATCGACAGCATCAAGCCGTTTTCGTCCACCACTTCGGCGCCGACGATGTAATCTCCATCGGTCAGGTCCATGGCACGCACGCCGCGTGCCGGACGGCCCATTGCGCGTACCTGTTCCTCCTGGAAGCGGATCGCCTTGCCTTCGTGCGTGCCGATGAAGATGAAGTTCTGCCCGTTGCTGAGGCGAGCCGAAATCAGTTCATCGCCTTCATCCAGCGATAGCGCAATGATCCCGCGCGACATCGGATTGTCGAATTCGTCCAGTGCCGTTTTCTTGATCACGGCCTGTTTGGTCACCATCACGATAAACTGATCCGGCGAAAATTCCTTCACACTGAGGAATGCCTTCGGCATTTCATCCGGCTGTAGGTTGATCAGATTCGAGATGTGCTTGCCTTTACTGGCGGTGCCTGCGTCCGGCACCTCGTAGATCTTCAGCCAGTACACCCTGCCCTTCGTCGTGAAGATCAACAGGTAGCTGTGCGTGGATGCCACGATCAGGTGTTCCACCACATCCTCAGCCCGAGTGGTCATGCCGATGCGGCCCTTCCCACCACGTGACTGCCGTCGATACGTATCCACCGCCGTGCGCTTCAGGTAGCCGCCGCGCGTGACAGTCACCGCGACGTCTTCCATCTGCACCAGGTCTTCTAGCTTGATCTCGCCGACGTCTTCGACAATCTGCGTGCGCCGCTCATCGCCGAAATCCTTCTGGACTTCCTTCAGTTCCTTGATGATCAGGTTGCGCAACACGCGATCGGATCCCAGAATCTCCACATACTCGGCGATGCGGCGCTGCAGTTCAGCCAGTTCATCCAGAATCTTCTGCCGCTCCATGCCGGTCAGGCGCTGCAACTGCAATTCGATGATCGCCTGAGCCTGCCGTTCACTGAAATCGAACCGCGTCATCAATCCTTCACGGGCCTCGCGCGGATTCCCGGCCGCACGGATCAGCGCAATGATCGCATCCAGCAGATCCAGAGCTTTCTGGAACCCGAGCAGGATGTGTTCCCGGTCGCGCGCCTTGCGCAACAGGTAGTCCGTGCGCCTCCGCACCACTTCGGCGCGATGGTCGATGAAGCGTTTCAGGACATCGATGATGCCCAACTCGCGCGGCTGTCCGTTCACGATGGCCAGCATGATCACACCCATGTTGGTTTGCATCTGGGTGTGCTTGTAGAGGTTGTTCAGAATCACCTCGGCCTGCTCGCCGCGCTTCAACTCAATCACGATGCGCATCCCCTGACGGTCGCTTTCATCGCGCACATCGGAGATGCCTTCCAGCTTCTTATCGTTCACCAGGGCGGCGATATCCGCCACCAGTTTCGCCTTGTTCACCTGGTAAGGGATTTCCGTGACCACAATGGCATCACGGTCTTTCCCGAACTTCTCCGTCGCCGCGCGGGCGCGCATTTTCAGGCTCCCGCGGCCCTTGGTGTAGTAATCGTAGATCCCGTTCCGTCCCAGAATAAACCCGGCGGTGGGGAAGTCCGGTCCGGGCGCCACTTCCAGAATCTGCTGCACCGTCGCCTGGGGATTCTGAATCAGCAGAATCGCCGCATTGATCATCTCGGTGAGATTGTGCGGCGGGATGTTCGTCGCCATGCCCACCGCGATTCCCGAGGAACCGTTGATCAGCAGGTTCGGAACGCGCGTGGGCAGCACTTCCGGCTCCACTTCACTTTCGTCGTAGTTGGGCTTGAAATCGACCGTTTCCTTGTCGATATCTTCCAGCAGCGCCGACGCGATGCGCGACAACCGCGCTTCCGTGTACCGCATTGCCGCCGGCGGGTCACCGTCCACTGAGCCAAAATTGCCCTGCCCGTCCACCAGCATGTAACGCATGGAAAACGGCTGCGCCATGCGAACCAACGAATCGTACACCGGCGCATCGCCGTGCGGGTGAAATTTACCCAGTACTTCGCCGACGATCTTGGCGCACTTGCGGGTCGGCCGATTATGCACCAACCCCATTTCGCTCAACCCAAAGAGGATGCGACGGTGCACCGGCTTCAAACCGTCGCGCACATCGGGCAGCGC
>JAFDVS010000023.1 GCA_018268935.1 Acidobacteriota bacterium
GGGCACCGAAGTTCCCAGACGGTTCGTGACGTTGTTAATCAGTCACTGTTCACTGGTCACAAGGTTCGTATTAATGGTCTCCTCTCAGGAGGCATGCCCCACGGCTTCGGATTACTGGACACGTCGTCTCGCCACAACTGCAGCGCTCAACCCCGAAGATCGGTCCGGCAGCACATCGAATCCGGACCCGTGACCATAACCGGGAACATCGAAGCGCGCTGGCCCGCCTTCTCAATCACACTCACGGATCAGCTCCGGATCAGCACTGGATATGAGAGCAATTCGAAATCCACGTTGTGCGCCACCGGCATTCGTCGCTTCAGGAGCAACGATGAGTAGGCCATCAGGGACAACGTTCGTCATGATTGCCATGTCCGCACTGTTGATCAATTCCTGTATCATCATCGACCGGCCGCCGCGAGGGAAAATCGAAAGCTATGTATTGACCGTGGTGAACAAAGCGGAATGCGCGTTTCTGGCGAGAACGGGAAAATTTGGGAGTTGGGATAGCATTGCCGCCGACCTCGCACCCTTTGCCGAGCAGGTTCGCAAACAGCTTGCCATCGAGAGGCTGTCCGTTGTCGTTGATCCAGCCGAAGGATACTACACGGTCTCCTTCAAAGGCTGGGGAAAAACCACAAAGTACCAGTGCACCTGTTCTGCCAAGGATGCCCGAGACGCTTGTACTCCCGTTATCGAACCGAAGCTTCCCTGAAGCAAAATACTCCCGCAACCCAATGGGCTCTTTCAGCAGGAATGGCGCTACAAAACCCACCCCCGTTGGATCGGCAAACTTTTCTCTGCTCATCATGTTCGGGGTTGTGATCCGCGCCGCCAACACCGAAGGAACACGCGCCTGCATCAAGGCACGGGCGGGCGCCGTTTTGCGCGTGTTCCTTAGAGGTGGGCCGCACAATCGAGGTTATCCTAACGGGACGGTAATCCTGTGACTGCGTCAGCAAGCGCCACGACAAGCGTTGTTGCCGATGTCTTGCAGTTGTTCACGTCGCTCAATTCGGGAACCCTGTTGTCAAAGTCGGCACAAACCATGAGCTTGTAGGAACCGGGTGCGATGCTGGCGGGGATCGTGAGCGTCTCTACCGCGTTGAATCCTGTGCCGGCCAGCATGTTCGCGCCCATGTCGTGGGAAGCGAACGGAACGGCAACCATCGTGGTACTTGTCCCGGTTGCCAGGAAGTAGCGGAGCGTGAAGGCACTATTAGCGCGCTCCGTGCCTGCATTCCGCACAACGCTAGTATGGGTGAAACTGCCGCCAGGAGCGGCCAATGAGGGCGGATTTGCAGCCGAACTGATCACCAGGTCGGGGAGTGGGCGCTGAATCCGGTTATGAATGTATGTCTCGGCGACGCGGTTGATCAACCCGATCTGCCGCTGGCGCATTCCGTCATAGAACTCCAGAATCGAGGTGGGGTGGTTGTGCGTCGTGGCGCTGGAGGGATCGAAGTTCTTGACGATGTCCCAAATGGTGGAGAAGGTAAGACTAAGTGAATCGCCTGGCTCGTTCGTAGTATCCGCCAAGTCGAGGAGAATCGCGGCTGTCACGCCCTCGATTTGTTCCGCCAAAGCCTCAGATCCGGCGGCGGGCACAAGGTTTTCGATATCGAACGGAGGCTTGGGAAATCCGTCGATCGCCGCGAATTGCCCGTGCAGGAAGCTGCCCAGAAAATCAGGGAAACCCTCAGTCCAAGCCACGACGCCTTTTTCCGGTAAATCGACGCAATGGCCAGGGTGTCCCGGCGTGTCGCAGATGCCATTGTCGTAGTCCGGCGCGGGGCTCTCGGCTTTCGTGAACAGCACGTGGTGCCCGTATTCGTGGAAAATCGTCCACTGGCTCTTGAATGGCTCCGATTCTTTGATGTGCAACGACGCATCCGACTTCGTATAAAACGAGACCGGCTTGTCCGATGTGCTCGGCCAAAGAACGGTAACCTTTGTCATCGACTCCCCGGCCGTTGCCATAAACTGCTGGGCGCGCATCACCAGGTTGTGCGCGGCGGCGGCCCCAGCCGTGCTCGCTGGCACGGTCAGCGTTCCGAACGTTACGGGCCCCGCCGTGTTGTTGACCACCGGCGAGCGGAACGTGTAGGTTCCGGCGGAAGTGTTGTCGGGCTTGACCTCCACGACGCTGTTGTTGAGGACCAGCCGGACATATAGATCCGCGGTGGGATCCGCAATGCCAAAACAGGCTCCCGTGATGGCGAAATTGCCATTCCCATCCGTAGTGGACCGCCCGCAAACCAAATCTACAAGAAAGTTCCCGTTGTCGTTCCGCAGCTCAACGGTCGCATTGCGCACTCCGCGGCGCACTCCGGCCGCATCGAGAAACGTCCAACGCCCCGTGGCGGAGACGGCGACAGCGCTGCGGGCGCCCGACTTGGTGGCATGGGCTTCCTCTGTCTGCAGCCTGGGAGATCCCTCTCCCGGGACTCGCGGCAGGGTGGCTTCGGCAGGCTCGGGCAGGAGAACATCCGGTTCAAACTGAGGATAGTAGGACTCCGCAGCTTCTCGCGGTGCAGCTTTGCCAGCCTGTTCTGGCTCCAGCCGGACCTGCTCCGGAAAACGGCGGCCCATGCGGCGGGGGTCGAGGCCGGCACGGACGACGGGGTAGCCATCCACTTTCAAGGAGGCCATCAATAGCCGTGGATCCTCGCTGAGCGGCACGGCGCGGAAGCGGAGTTCGATCATCTTTCCGTTTTCCAGCGCCCCCGACCAGCGGCTGCTACCATCGAGCACTTGCCAATATGCCGGGTGATCTACTTCGAAGGTCGCGTAGGGAATGTTCTCCCCTGGTTCGAGGACTACGATTACGGTTACCGGCTGCCCGGCCCGGAGTTCGTCAACGCTGGAGAGGCTCAGGCCGACCGGGGCGCCAATGTCTCCCTGGCCGGGTACCGATGAGAATGCAAGCAGAGCCAGAACCGCCAGATTCTGTTTGCCAGTGTTGTTGAGTCGCATGTTCGTCCTTAGTGCTGGTATCAGGCAGGCTTGATGCAGCCGCCTCATTGGGGAACGTGCAACTCGGGGGAAAATCCAGATCTGTGTTCGGTAAGGGTTCGGTAAGGGATGTGTAAGGCGCTCAGGTCGATCCTGAGCTTGGAGGCGCCAACTACCGCTCCCTCCAACCCGATTTGCGAACGCCGCCTCTGTCCGGCAAACTCCAACCCAAACCCCACGATTCCCCTCGCCTCCCCCACCAAATTCACCTTACTCCCAGCAGCCCCCAAACCCACCCATGCTATCCTACAACCTGGAGCGTTTCTGTTGGATACGTGTCTGCCTCTTAAAAATTGATCCTATACCAATGTCATGGAATCTCTCTCGTTCCTATGGATTGACGCGCCGGTGAGCAAGCTCGGCGGGGCAACCCGCGTCAGAGAAGCCTAAAGGCGCCCGGAGGATTCCCCCCTCGTTAACTCAGGGGTCAATGACAGGGGTGGGGACGGTTTGATGGGGCGCTCCAATCCCCTCCCAAATGCGAATCCTCTTCATCGGCGATATCTTCGCCTCCGTCGGCCGCAAACTCGTCGCCGAACATCTCCCGTTCATCCTCGACAATGAACGCATCGACCTCGCCATCGCCAACGCCGAAAACTCCGCCGGCGGCTTCGGCGTCACCCCACAAATCGCCGAAGACCTCCTCGCCCTCGGCATCCACGTCCTCACCTCCGGCAATCACATCTGGGACAAACGCGAAATCTACGACCACCTCAATCGCCAGCCGCGCCTCCTCCGCCCCGCCAACTACGCCCCCGATCTCCCCGGCCAGGGCATCGTCACCGTCACCGCCAACAACGGTGTCCAGTGCGCCGTAATCAACCTCCAGGGCCGCACCTACATGCCCGCCACCGACTGCCCGTTCCGTAAAGCCGACGAACTCCTCACCACCCTCGACCCCTCGGTCAAAGTCCGCTTCGTCGATTTCCACGCCGAACTCACCAGCGAAAAAATGGCCATGGGCTGGCACCTCGACGGCCGCGTCTCCGCCATGGTCGGCACCCACACCCACGTCCCCACCGCCGACACCCGCATCCTCCCCCGAGGCACCGCCTACCAAACCGATTGCGGCATGACCGGCCCCTACGACTCCGTCATCGGCGTCGACAAAGACCCCGTCCTCCGCAAATTCCTCACCTCGCTCCCCGTCCGCTTCGACACCGCCAAAGACAACCCCCAACTCCATTCCGTCATCGTCGACGTCGAACCCGACACCGGCCGCGCCACCGCCGTCAAACGTTACGTCGTCAAACAAGACGGCAGCCCCGGCTAGTTCATCGGTGCCCCCTGAAGACTGCCGAACTCAGCGCGCACATCACCCACATCCGCCGCAGTCCCTTACCCCGGCACCCTATCTGAAAACCAAGCACCCCGCCCCCCGGCTCACCACCCCCAGAAGCGCAGGCAGCCCCCGTAACACCGCCCCTCAGCCCGCTTCTCTCTCCCGAAATAACCCCTTCAAAGTCTGCAGCGTAATCGGCTTCGGCACATATCCGTCCATTCCCGCTGCCAGACACCGTGACACAATTTCCGGCTCCGTGCTCGCACTCACCCCGATAATCCGCGCCCGCACCGCCGCCGGCTCCTGGCTCCGGATCAGATTCGCCGATGCATACCCATCCATCACCGGCATCTGGCAATCCATCAGGATCAGCCGGTAGCGCGTCCGCTGGCACATCTCCGCCGCAATCTGCCCGTCCTCGGCCAGTTCCACATCGCACCCCAGCTTCCGCAACAGCGCGCTCGCCACTTTCCGGTTAATCGGATTATCGTCCACCACCAATACCTGTCCGCCCCCTGCCACCGCCTCCACCGTCCGCCCCATCTCACTCACCTTCTTCGGCGCCAGAATCTCCAGCAACGCCGCCACCGATACCGGCCATTCCAACAAACCATGGAATGGCTCCTTCGCCCGCTGCCCCAAAAGCCGCAGCGACGAGATCGGCCCTACCAGGAACAACCGCGGCGCCTGCCAGCCCGCCTCTCGCACACCCTCCGCAAACAGCTCCGGAGCCGCCAGCAGCCTCGGATCCGCAAATACCAGCAGCCCCCTCTCTCCATTCCCCCTGCTCTTCACCACCCACCCCAGCGCTTCGCCCTCTTCCCGGAATTCGTGCGTCTCCACCCCCGCCGCCCGCAAATACTCCCGCAGGATCGCCACGTTCGCCGATTCCCGCACCAGCAGCATCGCACACGGATTCGACGTCACCGCCGCTTCCGCCAGCCAGCCAGTCTCCGACTCCACGGCCAACGGCAGCCGCAGCGTGAACTTCGACCCGATCCCTACCCGGCTGTCCACCTCCACAGTCCCGTTCATCAATCGCACTACGCCCCGCACAATCGCCAATCCCAACCCCACCCCTCCGTGCCGCCGCGTGTTCGACGAGTCCACCTGCGAAAACGGCTCAAATATGGATTGCTGCTTCTCCAACGGGATCCCCACCCCCGTGTCCCGCACCACCAGCGTCAGCAGATCATCGCGATACCCCGCATCCAGCTTCACATACCCCGCCGAGGTGAACTTCACCGCGTTTGCCGCCAGGTTCAACAACAATTGCCGCAGCCGCGAGCCATCCCCCACCAGATACCGCGGCGCGGCCGGATCCACATACACCGCGAATTCAATGTCCTTCGCCTCCGCCATCAATACCGTCGACGACGCCACGTCCTGCAACAGCGCCACTATATCGACACGGTCTTTCCGCAGCGTCACATCCGCCGACCGGATTTTCGCGAAATCCAGAATGTTCGACAACAACGTCAACAACGACGCCGTGGCCCGGTTGATATCCCCCGCCAGGCTCTTCTGCTCCGCGCTCAGCGGCGTGTCTTCCAGTAAATCCAAATACCCCAATACCGCATTCATCGGCGTCCGGATCTCGTGGCTCACCGTCGCCAGAAACTCATCCTTCGCTTGCCCCGCGCGCTCCGCCCCTTCCAGAATCTTCCGCCCCCTCTGCCGCTCCGCGTACACGCACCAGCCCGCCAGTAACGCCATCCCCACACTCGCCACCGCCACCCAAAGCCAATAAGGAGAACTCCCGCCAAAGTCCACCGGGCGCGGCACCGATCCCGCTACCCCCGGATATCCATCGGCAATTCGCGCCAGCGTCCCATCCCGCAGCATCTCCCCCAGCCGCCGCCGCAACTCGTCCGCGATCTTCGCATTCGCCGGCGAAGTCGCAATCGCCAGATCCAGCCCCCCAAGATTGTGCGGCAGCTCCCGCATCGCTGCCCCTTCACACCCTGCCGGCCGCGTCAGCAATAGCTCCCGCGCGTGAAACCCCACCATCACCAGCGCGTCCGCTTCCCCTTTGCACAGCGCCGTCATCGCGTCATGCGTGTACGCAATGGTGCGCACCTTCGATCCCGGAAATGCCTCTTCCGCCGGCCTAGCCAGCGGCGGCCCCCGATGCACCACCACCGTCTTCCCCTTCAACTCCTCCTGCTTCTGCGCCGCCGCTCCCTCCAGCACCAGCAAATGATATTCATCGCTCCACCACGGCTCCGTCATGTGCAGGATCTTCCGCCGCTCCGGCATCCGCACCGCCGCCGACCACACGTCTATCGCCCCGGACGCCAACGCCTGCGTCACCGTGTCCTGCCGCAACACCCACTGCACATCAAAGCCCGCCCGCAACCCCGCCTCCCGCATCGCCGCCACGAAGAAGCCATCCACCTTCTCCCCAGCTACCCGATACGCCAATGGCGCCTGCTCGTTCGATCCCACCCGGACTGCTACCAGCCCGCTTTGCCCTGCCACCACAACAGGCAACAGCAGCACCGCCGCCCCTGCTCTCATCCAATCCCCTCCAGCCCTACCGGCGGCGTCCCACGATGTCCATCACCATGTCTTCTTGTACCTTCTGCAACACTTCCCTCGTCTTCTTCACCACACCCCGGTCGTCGATCCCGACCGACTCCTCCAACCCCGACAATTTCTTTACGATGTCCCGTATCTTTTGCTCCGCCCGCTTGAAATGCTTCGGGTTCTTCGCCGGGTCTTTGCCCGTGCTCCTCAATGTCTCATCGGACAAACGTACCGATTGCTCTATTAATATAAGCGAAGCCCGGAATTCTTCCAACAGTCCTTTTTCGTATTTCTCCCTCGCCACTCCCACCTGCCCTACCGCTACCTCCAACGCCTTCCAGTACCGCTTCTCCGGCTCCCTTTCGGCTCGCACCGGCCCCAACACATCCCCTCCCGTCTGCCCAAACAGGACATACGCGATTATCCATATATGAAATATTGCCGTCATCGCTTGCTCAGTATCTTCTGGATTACTTTAATCCGCTCCCGCGACTTGAACTCCTCTTCCGGGTTCCCCTGGCTCATCGATAAAAACTTCTGGTAGTTCGGCAACGCCAGCTTATACTCCCTCATCCGGTCCAACACAATCGCCCGGAAATAATAATACCCCGCATTCTCCGCCCCACCCAGCGCCTGCGCCTTATCAAGCGCCGCCAGCGCCTGCGGATAGTTCTCCAGCGAGATCAGCATCGCCGACAACTCGTTCCACGCTTCCTTTGAATCCGGCTTGATCTGCGTCGCCCGGAAAAATTCCCGCGCCGCATTGGGAAAATCCCGTTGATCCCGCAAGGCCCGCCCATAGTACAACCTTAGCTCCAAGTGGTTCGGCTCCTCCACCGTCGCCTGTTGCAACAAAGGCAGCGCCTTCCCCGCCTGCTTCGTCCGCAAATACGCCGTCGCCAGGGCCAGCCGGTTCGCGTTCGTCGGCGATTGCTGGTACGCCTTTTCCAGATCCGGCACCGCGTCCCCCGCCTTGCCCCCTTCCAACAACAATTCCCCCGCGCGCTCCCTTGCCCCCGCGTCTTCCGGAAACAGCCGGTACAGCGCTACCGCCTTCTCCTGCATCTTCGCCCGCTCATAGCCCGCCGCCAATTCGAGCAGCGCACGCTTGTACTCCGCATCTTCCGCCGCCAGCCGGTAATACCGCTCCGCATCCTCCCACTTCGCCGCTTTCACCAACACTCTCCCCAATCCCAGCGCCGCTTCCGCCGACTTCGGCTGCGCCTCCAGCGCCGCCCGATACGCCGTCTCCGCCCCTTCCCCATTCCCCAACGCCGACCTCGCCTCCCCTAAATAATATTGCGGCCGGTATTCCTTCGGCTTCTTCTCCACCGCCGCCGCCAGCAACTTCTCCGCCTCATCCGCCGACTTCTGCCGCAACAGCAGCACACCCAAATTCAACTGCGCTTCATACAACCCCGGCTGATCCTCCAGCACTTTCCGGTACGCCACAATCGCCTCCGCGTCTTTATTAAAAAGGCTCAGCGCCAGGCCCAGATGGAAACGCGCAGTCCAGTCCTTCCCATCGGCCTCCACCGCTTTTTGATAGTGTTCGGCTGCCTGGGCGAACTGATTCGCCTCCAGGGCTTTGCGCCCTTCGGCGGCGTGATCCACCTGCCACAGCAGGAACAGCAACAAGGTTCCACCCAGCATAATTCCAGTTTACCGGACGTGTCCTGTTCCATCGCAGGTTACATCATCCGCCGCACGCGCGGAAACAGGATGTTGTTCTCCAGGTGGATATGCACTCGCAAATCCAGCCGCAAATCCTCCAACCCCGCCATCAGTTCCCCATGATGCGCGCAGCCCTCATACCCCCCGGCCAGCCGCCGCATCGTTTCCATCGCCGCAATCGCCGATGCATGTTCGTCTTCCATCAGCCCCAACGGATTCTCTCCCCACTCGCTCCGCGCCGCCGGAATCCCCAACCCCGCCTCCCGCGCCGCCTCCAACCGTTCGATATAGGGAAACAGGATCGTTTCTTCTTTTTCCAGATGCAAATCCATTTCATCCCACATCTCCGCGAACACCCGTCCCAGCGGACGCTCCGCCGCCTGCCCCCCACCCGCCGCAAAAACCCGCTGCATCCGCCCGTGTACCTCCGGCAGCGCCACCCGCAAATACCCGTGATGCCGCCGCACGATATGCCGCATCAGTTCCCGCAACGGCTTCTCATTCCAGTCCGGCTGTTCCATAGCCGTATCCTAGCCCGGAACAGCCCAACGGCTCCGTGACTGAAGTTACACGCCCCTAAAACCGCACCGTCATCCCCACCCGCACCGTCCGCGCATTCCCCGGAGCCAGATTATTATTACTATGCGCGCTCCCCACATACCGCCGGTCCGTCACATTCTCCACATTCGCCTGCAGCCGCATCTTCTCCGTCAGCGAGTAATACACCGCCGCATCCCCCCGCGTGAAATTCGGAATCAGCACCGTATTGTCAATCCCCGCCCACATCTCCGCCTGGTGAATCAATCCCACTCCGCCGCTCAACCGCGGCAGGATCCGGTAGTTGTTCCACATCGAAAACGTGTGCCGCGGCACCATCGCCACCAGCGCCCCCAACCGAGCCGCCGCCGTCGCCGAACTGATATAGGCGTCCTGATACCCATACCCGCCCGCCACCGTCCACTTCCCCGTCACATTCCCATTGATCCCCATCTCCACCCCGTTCGTCCGCTGGCTCCCCGTCTGCACAATCACCGCCGGATTGTTCGGATCCACCGCCCGCGTATTCGTCCGGTTCAGCCGGTACACGCCCGCCGTCACCGACAAATACCGCCGCACATCCATCTTCACCCCCGCTTCGTGATTCAAAAACTTCTCCGGCTTCAACGTCTGCGTCGTCGCGTCCAACGACCCGAATTGATCCCCCGAACTCGGCAGGTACGCCACGCTGTAGTTGTAATACAACGACAACGGAGCCACAGGCTTAATCACCACCCCCGCCCGCGGCGACAGCAGATGATCCTTCCTCCGCCGCTCCTCCTGCGTCCGGTTGTTACGAAAATGAAGATCGAACCGGTCGAACCGCAACCCGCCAATCAGTTGCACAAAGCGAGTCACGTTCACCTGGTCCTGCACATACCCCGCCGCCACCGTGTTCACCGGCCGGTTATCGGCATCCGTCGCCGCCTGCCGCCAAACCACCGGCGTAAAATCCACCGGATTCGCAAACGGCACGTTGATCGACGTCGCCGTCCCCCGGAAATACGCCGTCTGCCGGAAATTGTCCGTCGCCTGCCGCCCCACTTCCGCCCCCACCAGCAGCGTGTGCCGCCCCAACCACGTATCCGCCACATAATTGGCATCCGTCTGGTTGAACACATTCCCCCGCTGCGTCGCCGTGTTGTATCCCGACAAACTCACCTGCCGCAAATCGGCCGTCACCGCCCCCGGAAATACGTTCTGATAAAACTTATCGTAAGCCCCGAAAAGCGTACTATTCCGCAGCGACAGCCGCGCCCCGAATTGCCGCTCCACCACCGCCGATCCCAAATGCACATCCGCGTGCGTCGGGCTCTCCTCCGGATTCCCGAAAAACGTCGACCGGTGCGCCGGCGCAGGCCGCCCCTGATACGACGGGATCCCCCGGTCCGTCAGCCGCCCATCATGAAAATATTCGTAGCTCACCCGCACCCGCGTCCGGTCGTTGAACGCCACCGTCACCGTCGGAGCAATCCCGTACCGCTCCAAATGAAAATAATTCCGGAAACTCTCCGAATTCTCATACATCCCATTCAGCCGGAACGCCGCCTTCCGCCCCAACGGCTGCCCGAAATCCGCCGCCGCCCGCTTGTTCCCAAACGAGCCCCCCTGCAGCGTTATCTCCCGCAACGGGCTGAACCCCGCTTCCTTCGTCACCCGGTTGATCACCCCGCCGCCACCCCCACGCCCGAAAATCATCGCGTTCGGACCCTTCACCGCCTCCACCCGCTCCAGATTATAAAGGTCCCGGAAATACTGCACATCGTCCCGCACCCCATTGACATAAAAATCCGACGTCGTCGAATTCCCCCTGATCACCGGAGCGTCGCGATGCCCCTCCCCCGTCGCCATCGTGATCCCCGGCACATACCGCACTACATCCGCCATGCTCATCATCATTTGATCCCGTATCAGTTCCCGGCTTACCACCGTAATCGACTGCGGTATGTCAATCAGCGCAGTCGCCGTCTTCGTCGCCGTGCTCGACATCGCCACCTGATACCCCGCGCTCTCCGTCACCGTCACCGAAGTCCGCTGCGAAACCACCGGCAGCACAAACTCGAGCGTCCCCATCCGCCCCGCCGCCTCCACCACGCGCTTCACTTCCTGAAACCCAGTTGCCGATACCGTCACCGCATAAGAGCCCGCCGCCACCGGAATGGCAAATTCCCCCTCCATTCCCGCCGCAACCACCATCACTCGCCCCCCGGGGCCCGCCGCCACGATCCGCGCACCTGCAATCGGTGAACGGCTCTGATCCAGTACCCTTCCCTCCATCACGATACGCGATTCCTGCCCCGAAATCGCCTGAGTACCCAATAAACAAAGGGATCCCAGCATCATTCCCATCGCGCGGACCAAATCGCTCGCTTGCATCGACTCACTCCTTAACGCAACTAAGTTGCAAGACAACAGTGTATCACGCCTGCCGTGTAGGATAAAAGAATGTTCGCCCCTCTCGCCCTTTTCCTCCCCCTCCTCGCCGCCGATCCAGTCGATGACTACATCCGCGCCCAGCTCTCCCCCCGCCACCTCCCCGCCGTCTCCCTCGCCATCGTCCGCCACGGCCAAATCGTCAAATCCGCCGGCTACGGCATCGCCAACCTCGAACTCGGCGTCCCCGCCACCGACCGCACCGTCTACGAAATCGGCTCCATCAGCAAGCA
The DNA here is from genome assembly GCA_018268935.1 of Acidobacteriota bacterium. GTDB lineage: Bacteria > Acidobacteriota > Terriglobia > Bryobacterales > Bryobacteraceae > CADEFT01. The sequence goes on from JAFDVS010000023.1 coordinate 11,704, forward strand.
CTTCACCGCCCTCGCCATCCTCCTCTTACAAGAGGATGGCAAGCTCTCCCTCGACGACCCCATCTCCAAATACATCCCGCAACCCCCCGCCGCCTGGGCCCCCATCACCCTCCGCCACATCCTCAATCACACCGCCGGCCTCCCCGACTTCGACACCGGCAACATCGGCTTCTCCTACCGCCGCGATTACACCCCCGCCGAATTCATCGCCCTCCTCGCCGCCAAGCCCCTCGCCTTCCCGCCCGGCGACCGCTGGAACTACGCGAACTCCTTCCCCCTCCTCGGCCCCGTCATCGAGCGCGCCGCCCAAATGCCCTACCCCGAATTCCTCCACAAACGCATCTTCACCCCACTCGGCCTCACCTCCGCCCGCATCAAATCCCCCACCGAAATCGTCCCCCACCGCGCCGCCGGCTACATCTACAAAGACGGCGTCCACCGCCACGGCGAGCCGCTCCGCCCCGCCATCATCGCCCCCAACGGCGGTCTCCTTATGAATGCCATCGACTTCGCCAAATGGGACATCGCCCTCACCCAAGGCAAGCTCCTCAAACCCGAAAGCATCCGTGAAATGAAAGCCCTCACCCGCCTCAACAACGGCCAAACCGTCAGCCACGGACTCGCCTGGTTCACCGACACCTTCAACGGCCACCGCTTCGGAGCCCACTGGGGCAGCACCGTAGCCGGCTATTCCGCCGTCATCCGCCGCTACGACGAAGGCCTCACCGTCATCGTCCTCGCCAACCTCGAAGACGGAGCCAAAGCCGTCGACGAACTCAGCAAATGGATCGCCGGCCACTACCTCCCCGGAGCCTCCATTGAGACCATCCAATCCCAATCGGACTACCTGGGAGAAGAAAAACTAACCCCCTACCACTTCAACCTCAACCCCGCCGTCAAAACTATCCGCCGCTACCGCAAAGGCAAAACCTACCTCACCCTCCGCCTCGACGCAGAAGGAAAAACCCTGGCCCAATTCGAAGAACACTAATCCATCCGCGTTCGTCTCTGCAAGTTACTGATTCTACAGAGCCGCGCGC
>JAFDVS010000024.1:0-96392 GCA_018268935.1 Acidobacteriota bacterium
GGCGGCGGCGGAGGCGCCTTTATGGGACGCAGCCGGGGCAGCGGTGGCGGCGGATCGAGCAGCGGTGGCGGCGGATCTTCCTCCAGTGGTTCCTCCAGCGGCGGATCGAGCAGCAGCAGTGGCGGAAGTACTCCAAGTTCCCTGGCCGGCTCGGTCACGTCCAACGCTGGTGGCGGCGGTTCCTCCTCATCTTCCTCCTCCTCAGGCAGTTCCTCGGCGAGCATGGGTTCCGGCGGTAGCAGTGGCGCCTCCGTCGGAGGCGTACGTAGTTCTTCGAGCGCGATGCGCGCGGCGACGACCCGTAGTTCCTCCGGCGTCTCCCGATCTTCCGGCAGCGGCAGAAGTTCATCGGCTGCATCAGCCGGCGCCACCATGGGTGGCGAAGGACTTGGTTCCACTTCGGGCTCCTTCGGGCCCAGTGGTGGAGGCTCTCCCGGCGGTGGAAGTTCCTCAGGGGATTTCGGATCGGTGCTGCAGGATCTGGCAAAACCCGGCAGCAGGATCGAAAAAAACGCGAAGATCGCGGAGTTTGACCGCCAATACATGTTGCAGCGCGTTGACGACTATAAGGCCGGCGTCGATCAGCAGGAACTGAACATGCAGAAGATGGTTGCTGATCTGGATGTTACGCGAAAGGCTCACGAGCAATCGATTCTCATTGCCAAGGGCGAAGTAGACAAGGCGAAGCTGGATCTGAAGACTGTGCCTGTGCGTTCGGCGATCGATTCGGAGCGTTTCAAGCTTGCTTTGGAAGAGGCCGAAGCACGGTATCAGCAGTTGCTCAAAGAAGTACCGTTCGTGCGCGCCGGCGAAGAAGCGCAGTTGAACATCTCCAAGATGGACCTGCAGCAATCGAAGCTGGAACTGCGCAGATCGGAGCAGAACGCGGATCGGATGGTGATGCGCTCGCCGATTGCCGGAATGGTAGTCATGCTGAACATTTTCCGCGGCGGCGATTTCGGCCAGGTACAGGAAGGCGATCCGGTGATGGCCGGAATGCCGTTCATGAAGATAGTCGATCCGTCCTCGATGGTGGTGGAAGCGGTGGTCAATCAGACTGATGTGGAGCGAATCCGGGTGGGAGCGAAGGCAACCATTCGTTTCGATGCGTTCCCCGATCTTGCCCTGCCTGGCCGTGTATTCAGCGTGGCGGCGATGCCCAAGAGTTCGTTCAGCGCCCGCGGCAACTACCTCAAAGAAATTCCGGTGCGTATCAAGATTGAGAAGATGGATCCGCGCGTGATTCCGGATTTGTCGGCCAGTGTGGACGTGGTGACGGCGGAAGAGGAAGCGGCGGCGATCGCTCCGCTCGGCGCCATCTTCCAGGACGAACCGTCAGCCAAGCCGTATGTTTACGTGCGCGCGGCCAATGGCTGGGAGAAGCGGCCCGTGGAACTGGGTCTGACGAACAACATTTCCGCCACCATCAAGAGTGGTTTGAAGGCGGGAGAGACCGTCGCTGAGGAACGTCCCGCGGTTCCAGCGGGGCAGCAGGGCGAACCGGCGAAGGCTGCCAGCCTGCATCAAGCGCCTGCGGCACTCCTGCGCCGGCGGCTCACGTTCGTGTCGTAATGAATCTTTTCTGTCCGGAGAACTTGTACTGATATGTCGAAAGATGTAAAGCCAAAGCAACGACTGGGTCAGGTGGGCTCGCGCAAGAAGAAGGCCATCATTTGGACGGTTCTTCTGGCAGCCGGAGCGGGCGGCGGATACGCGGCCTACAACAAGTACCAGCAGAATACGACGAAGGTGGAAGTGCCGGTACAGCGCGTGCGTAGCGGCGAGTTTGTGATCGCCGTGAAGACGCGTGGCGAAATCAAGAGCGTGCGTTCGGAGATTCTGGCCGCGCCGCAGGTTCCCGATGTGCGCATCGTGAAGTTGTCGGAGTCGGGGCGCCCGGTGAAGCGCGGCGAAGTGGTTGTGGAATTCGACGCCGCCAGCCAGGAACAGCAATTGCTGGAGCGGCAGACCAGCCTGCGTACCGTGGACAGCGAGGAAGTGCAGACCAAGGCTTCGCATCGCATGGTGGACGAATCGGACGCCATGAACAAGATGACCGCGGAGTACAACCTGGAGCGCTCCAAGCTGGAAGCGAGTAAGGCCGAGGTGGTGAGCGAAATCGAAGGTGCGAAGAACCGCATTGAAGTGGGCATCTCCGAAGGCGAACTGGGCCAGGTCCTGACAACGCTGAAAGCGCACGACGTGTCGCAGAATGCCGATCTGGAGCGAATCAATCAGAAGAAGGACAAAGCGGTTCGCGATATGGAACGCACTCGCGGTTACCTTTCGAAGATGATTCTGCGCGCGCCCAACGACGGTATTGTCAACGTGCTTCCGAACTTCCGCAGCCAGGGCTCGTTCGGTTCGACACCGCCGCCATTCAAGGAAGGCGACCGGGCATGGACCGGGGCCGCGATCGCAGAGATTCCCGACCTGTCGGAAATGCGCATCGAACTGAAGCTGGATGAAGTGGATCGCGGACGGCTGCAAATCGGACAGAAACTGCGTATCAACGTGGATGCGATTCCGGATCAGGAATTCTCAGCCGAACTGGATTGGATCAGCCCGATCGCCTCTGTGATCTATCGCGGTATGGGTATGTCGGAAAAAAGCTTTCCGGCCCGTGCGACGTTGAAGAAACTGGATCCGCGCCTGCGTCCGGGCATGAGCGCCTCGGCCGAGGTGGTGATTGAGAGCCAGGAAAACACGCTTTTGATCCCGATCCGGGCGAGCTTCATGCACAACGGCAAACCTGCCGTGTACGTACAAAAGGGTCTGGGTTTCGAGATTCGTCCCATCGTTGTGGGTAAGCGCAACGATTCGGACATGGTTGTGGTGAGCGGCTTGAAGGCCGGCGAAGTGGTGGCACTGGAAAGTCCCGCCGAAGCCGCCAAGCGGGCCAAGAAGTTATAGCCGGGGTAGCCAATGAAGAAGATTCTTTTCCGTCTGGTCCTTCTCGGAATTGTCGGTTTCGGCGCGTGGCGCGGGTACGTTTACGTGAACTCGATGCCAAGCCGTACCGAACAACTTCCATCGACCAAAGTGCGTCAAGGGGATGTGGTGGTTCGCACCTACTCCCGCGGCGAATTACGAGCCGTACGAAGCGTTACGCTGACCGCTCCCAACCTTTTCGGTACGGTCCAGGTGACGAAGTTGGCCGCGCTCGGCGCGCTTTCCCGAGAGAAAGACCTGGTGGTGGAGTTCGACGATTCCGAATTGCTCTCGCGTATTGAAGAGAAGCAACTGGAATTGGACCAGATCGATGAGCAGATCAAGAAAGCGCGGGCGGACCTGAACATCCGCAACAATCAGGACCAGGTGGAATTGCTGCGGACGAAGTATTCGGTACGGCGCGCGGAACTGGAAGTGAAGCGCAACGAACTGCTCTCGGCGATTGACCAGAAGAAGAACCTGCTGACGCTGGAGGAATCGCGGCGGCGGCTGAAGCAGTTGGAAGTGGACATCAAGTCTCGTATCGAACAGGCCGAGGCGGAAATGGCCGTGTTGAACGAGCGCCGGCAGAAGTCGGTGTTGGAGCTGCAGCGGGAAAAGAACCGCCTGATGCAGGTAAAGCTGCTGGCTCCGATCACCGGATTGGTGGCAGTGCGGCAGAATCGCGCATCCGGATTCTTTGTACCGGGCATGACGATTCCGGACATCCGCGAAGGCGATCAGGTGCAACCGGGTATGCCAGTGGCGGACGTTCTGGATCTTTCCGAGTTGGAAGTGATCAGCCGCGTCGGCGAACTGGATCGCGCCAACCTGCGCGAAGGTCAGGATGTCGTGATGCGGCTGGATGCGATTCCGGAGACGGAGTTGCACGGGAAGATCAAGTCGATGAGCGGCACGGCGACTTCGAGTGTGTTCTCGAACGATCCGGCGAAGAAGTTTGACGTCATTCTTTCTGTAGACATGAAGCAGTTGCTTTCGGCGCTGGGCGCATCGCAGCAGCAGATCGACAAGATCCTGGCCACCGCGGAAGCGAACCGGAAGAAAGGCGTCGCGGCCAATCCGATGGCGATGGGCGGCGGAATGATGGCGATGATGGGTGGTGGCGGCGGCGCGCCCGGTGGAGGAATGCCGGGTGGCGGTGGAATGGGCGGCATGCAAGGCGGCCAGGGCGGAGGCGGCGGAGAAGCCGGGCCACGGCGTTTTGGTTTTGCCGGCGGTCCTGGCGGACCGGGCGGCCCGGGTGGACCGGGCGGCATGAATCCCGAAATGTTCACCAAGGCACGCGACATCGTGAAGAAGCTTTCCGAAGGCAAAAACCTTGCCGAGATGGACGACAAAGCGCGCGCCGAATTCGCCAAGAAGCTGCAGGATGAGTTTAAGAAGGCCAAGATCACGCTGCCGGATCAGGTGGTGCAGATGATGGCCAGCGGCCGTGGCCGTCAGGGCGGTGGTCAGGGTGGACGGGGCGGCCGCGGAGGCGAAATGACGCTTCCTCCGGCGACGGCGCCCGGCGGGTTCTCGCAGAAGGATCTGGACGCGGCGAAGCTGCCCCCAGCTCCGGAAGATGACGACCAGTTGGACGTGTTATTGCGCCCGGGCATGCTGGCGGACGTGGAAATTATCGTGGAGAAGATTCCGAATGCGATCAACGTTCCCACCCAGGCGATTTTCGAACGGGACAACAAGCCGTTCGTCTATATCCGCGGGACAAAGGGTTGGGAAGAGCGTCCTATTGTGATCGGGCGGCGCACGGAATCAACCGTGGTGCTGAGCTCTGGTGTGAAAGCCGGCGACATCGTCGCGATGGCCGACCCGAACGCCAAGCCCGGCAGCAAGAAATCGAAATCGGATTCCAAAGGCGGAGCGCTGGGAGCGCTTCCCGCTGGTGGAGGTGGCAAGTAGTACATGCTTTCGGCATACCTTCCTGAAATTTACATGGGACTGGCGAGCCTGCTAGTCCACAAATTGCGCAGCCTGCTGACGATGTTGGGCATGATTTTCGGCGTAGGCGCGGTGGTGGCGATGTTGGCCATCACTGCGGGCGTCGAGAAGGAAATGATCAGCTACATCGACCTGTTGGGCGTGAACAACATCATCATTGAAGCGAAAGAAGCGGTGGACAGAAACGAGCTTCAGGCGCGCCGCCAGGTGTCGCCGGGCATGACGTTCCGCGACTTCCGCGCTATTTCGGAGAACGTGCAGGGGATCGAGGCAATGACTCCGCGCAAGCGTTTCAAGCCGACAAAGATCCTTCCCAAGACGGCGCAGGAGCCGCCACTGCTGATTGGCGTAGATCCCAATTATCTGCAGATCAACAGCCTGAAGGTGGTGGAAGGCCGGTTCTTCAGCGAAGACGACAACGCGAAGTCGTCCACAGTTTGCGTGCTGGGTGAATCGGCGAAGGTGAACCTGCTCGGCTATGAACCAGCCGTTGGCAAGCACGTGAAGGTGAACGACGTGTGGCTGCAAGTGATCGGGGTGCTGGCGCAGCAGGCGACGGCGGACTCCGACGTGGAAGGCCTGGAAGTGGTGAACCGGAACAACCTGGTGATCGCGCCACTGAACACGGTGATGCGCCGCTTTGAGGACAACAACAGCTATTTGAAAGACGAGATCGACGGGATCTACATCAAGGTGAAGTCGGATGTGGATTCGGTGGATACGGCGAACGTGGTGAGCGCGATCCTGGCCAACACGCACAAAGACGCTGGCGACTTCACGGTAACGGTGCCGGCCGGGCTGCTGGAACAGCGGCGGCGCACACAAGCTATCTTTTCGATTGTCATGATTTGTATCGCCGGCATCTCGTTGCTGGTGGGCGGCATCGGGATCATGAACATCATGTTGGCTACGGTGCTGGAGCGCACCCGTGAGATCGGGATTCGCCGCGCGATTGGTGCACGGCAAGCCGACATCGTGCGTCAGTTCCTGACGGAAGCCGTACTCATCTCGATCCTTGGCGGATTGATTGGGATTGCTTTCGGGTTCACGCTTTCGAAAGTCATTGCGGCGGCGGCCGGATGGTCGACGGTAGTCACCACGTCCTCGATCGCAGTCGCTTTCGGCGTATCAGTGGGAATCGGATTGCTGTTCGGAATCTACCCTGCCGTGCAGGCGGCGAAGCTGGATCCGATCGAAGCCATCCGCTACGAATAATTATCAGGTTTCTCTCCTTTGAGGTTTTTCTAGAATGCGTTTGTTCCTTTTCTGCGCCGTAGCTGGAATCGCAGGCATCGTCCAGGCACAGGAGACGGCCGGCAGTGTTGCCGGGCCGGCTCCGAAGATGGGCTTCCGCGAAACGTACACTCTTTCCGACGATCTGGAAGTCCCCTCGTTCCCAAGCAAGGCTTGGATGCGGAGGCATTTCAAGCCGGAAGTGCCGCGTGTGGAATTGCGTCCTCCGGTGCGCCTTCCCGATTATGTCGCGGACGGAAAGCTGGAGCTTTCGCTGAAGCACTACATTGAACTGGTGCTGGCCAACAATACGGATATCGAGTTGAGCCGTTTGAACGTGGAGCAGCCGAAGAACGCCATCACGCGTGCAGCGTCGGTGTTTGACCCGCTGCTGATCACGCGCTTCGCGGCGACGCGGGCCAATTCGGCGACCACGGACGTGCTGGCCGGCGCGGCCTCGCTGAGCCAGTTGAATCAGCCCTGGTCCGCCAATTACCAGCAGACTCTTTCCACCGGCGCTCAGATCACCGCCGGATTCACGGGCAGCAAGAGCTCCACGAACAGCCAATTCCAGACATTCAATCCCGCGTACACGAGCAACCTGCTTTTCAACTTCAACCAGCCCTTGTTGCGTGGACGCGGGAAGGAAATGACGATGCTGCCGATCACCTCGGCGCGGAGCCGGTTGAAGGTGAGCCAGCTTGATTTTGCCGACAACGTGCTGCGTCTGCTGGCCGCGGCTGAGACGGCATATTGGAACGTGATTGAGGCTCGCGAGAATCTGAAGGTGCAGGAAAAGGCACTGCAACTCGCCGACGTGTCGTTGAAGCGCGCACAACGCGAGTTGGACCTGGGCGCAATCTCCGAGTTGGAAATTTTCCAGCCGAAAGCCGTTTATGCGAACGCGGAAATCTTCGTCACGCAGGCTCGCTATCGTCTGGCCCAGACGGAAGACCAATTACGGCGGCAGATGGGCGCCGATCTGGATCCGGATATCCGGAAGCTGCCACTCGTGCTGACTGAAGCGGTGGCGGTTCCGGATGATAAGACGGAATACGACAAAGAAGGGCTGGTGCAAAAGGCGATGCTGATGCGGCCGAATCTGCGGTCGGACATGCAGAGCCTGGATGTGGCGGATCTGCAACTGAAGCAGGCCAAGAATGCGCTGCTGCCCAACCTGGTGTTGGGTGGTGGTTACACGACAACCGGCCGTGGCGGCGTATTCTTCCCCAGAACCAACGTGTTGGCCACGGGCCCGATTCAACCGATTCCCGGTGGCATTGGTGATGCGTTCGATCAGATGTTTGGCTTTGGCTTCCCCACGTACAACTTCAGCCTGACGTTGACGCTGCCATTACGCGACCGGCGTGCGGCGGCGGATCTGGCGGATGCTGCAGTTGGACGCAAGCGGGAAATGCTGACCTTGCGGAACGACCAGCAAACGGCACGCCTGGAAGTGCTGAACGGCATCAACCAGGTGGAGAACAGCCGCGCTGCCGTGCGACTGGCGCAGATCGCTCGCGACTTGGCTCAAAACCGCGTGGATGCGGATCAGAAGCGTTACGACCTGGGCACGATTACGATCTTCTTCCTGCTCGATTCTCAGAACGCATTGACGCAGGCGGAATCGCGGTTGGTGACGGAGAGCGTGAACTACCGGCGAGCGATTCTGCAACTGATGCAGCGCACGGGCGAGTTGCTGGAAGAGCGCGGCGTCGTGCTGCCGTAGCTACCGCGGGAGCGCGATTGGCTCCGGCTTGGCGAAATCCGATGTCATCTTAGCCGGCAGGCGCCACACTCCTGTTCCTTCTTTGTTTGTGAAATAGAGGTGTGACACCGAGGGCTTCTTCGTGTCCCCGTCTGCCCAAAAGGCGTAGAAATCGGGGTGAGCGTTCACGGGCTTGCGGGCGTAAGTGTGATTGAATTCCTTCGAGGCAGTGAGCCTGCGTATTTTCTTCCACGACGCACCTTGGTCTTTGCTCGACCACATCACCATGTCACCGCCCGTGGTGTAGGGCTGCGGGCCTGGTTCCGTCGGAGCAATGATGCGCCAGGCACCATCGCTCTCGATCCACAAGGCGCCGAAATCGTAGTTGTGATCGGAGCGGGTGAAGTCGCGAATGATCCATTGCCTGCCATCCCAGCGTGCGGTGTGCCAGATGTGCGGATCACTCGACGGGCCTGAGTTGTAGCCTTTGCTGGTGAGATACAGGATGACGGGGCGGCCATCGCGGTCGAACGCCACTTCCTTGAGATAGACGAGGAGCCCTTCGCGTTTGTAGTCGTGCACGAGGGCAGGATGCCCGGCATCGCGCACAGGGATGGGGAGAGGCGTTCCATCGGCGGCCTTCCATGTCTTTCCCATGTCGGCAGTTTCCATGTAGTAGAGATTCGTGCGTGCATTGAGGCCAACGGGCTCGGGGTGGAGATTGAAGGCGGTGGCTGTGCGGTCTCCCTGGTGCGCCGTGATCTGGTAGTGGCCGAGTTCGGCGTGGGCCATCAGTTGCGGCTTGGTCCATGTATGGCCATCTGGGCTGGTGTTGAAGTATAAGCTGCGTCCTTTGTTTTCGTAGATGGTGTGGAGGAAGAGGAAGCCTTTTCCGGGATGGTACCAGGGGTGGCCGTAGGAGAAATTCGTGGTCTCCACCAGTTCGAAATCGCGGATGTCGTAGGGGTTGCGGCTGCGGTGAATGTAGGCGGGACGCCCCGTGCCGTGGGCGTTTGAAAAGATCCAGATGTGGCCCGCGGCGTCGATGGACATTACCGGATTGTCGTGCGCATCCTCGGTCTTCTTGTTCATCAGCACGGTGGGGCGGGGAACCATGCCTGTTTTGTGATCGAAGTAGGAGACCATGTGAAGAAGTTCCTGTTTTCCTTCCACAGTGCCGCCATAGCAGAAGAAGGTCTTGCGTTGCGTGGGAACATAGATGGCAATGGGGGATTGCTGCTGGGGATAGGTAGCGAACCCGCCGCTGTATTTGTACACGTATGCGTCGTTCGAAGGCTGATTAAAGTACCAGATACCGGTATAGCCGTCGCCCAACACGGCGGCGGCAAGCAGGAGAATGCCATGCATGCGAAGAATTGTAGCGCGGGCGAAGGGATGTTAGTCTGTAGAGGTGCTGCGGCAGGTTGCGAGTGGATTTCAGACGGCGGGGTGGGTTCTGGGGATCCCCTCGCTGCTTGCTGTGCTGTTTTTTGGCGGGTCGGCGATCGCGCTGAAAATGATGATGCCACCGGATACGCCGCTGGGTGGACACGCGGGCCCATCGCTGGTGAATTACCTGGTAGATGGGGCGCGCATTTTGGGGAAAATCTTCGGATTTCTGGGCGCGGTCGGGCAGACCATTTTCACCATCATCGCCTGTGTGGCGCTGCTGGTGCTGCTTTTCGCGGTACTGTGCTTCTTCACCGGACGTGGGCTTCAGGATAACGCCGTCTGGGCGCGCGTAGTGGCGATGCTCATTTCTGGAGTGACGCTGCTGATCTCCGCACTGGGGATACTTTCCACGCGGCGCATGCCGGGGTTGATCTTTTTCGGGCCGTTCGCGGCAGCTAGCGGTTACGCCCTGTGGGCGCTGCTGCTGCGGCGCTGAGGCTACTGCGCAACAGGCGCGATTTCGAGCAGTTCGATTTCGAAGATGAGCGCCGCGCCACCGGGAATGCCGGGACGGCCACGGTCTCCGTAGGCCATGTCGGCAGGACAGATGAGCATGGACTTGCCGCCCACTTTCATCTTCTGTACCCCTTCGGTCCAGCACTTGATGACCCCCGTGAGCGGGAACTGAGCCGGTTCGTTGCGCTTGTAAGAAGAATCGAACTCCGTCCCGTTGATGAGCGTGCCGCGGTAGTGGACTTTCACGTTGTCACTGGCTTTCGGCTGCGGGCCGTTGCCCGCGGTGAGTTCGCGGTAAAGGATACCGGATTCGGTTTTCAACGTACCCGGGATTGCCATGGACTTATCGAAATAGGCTTGGGAGGCGGCTTTCTCGCGAACCACTCCGCGGTCGGCGCGGGAGCGGGCCAGTGGTTCGATCTTCGGTCCCCATTCATTAATGTCGAGGGCCGGCTTTCCGGCGGCGGAATCTGCGAGGGCCTTGGACACAATCGCCAGTTCGTCGGGGGTCAGTTCGAATTGGGCCAGGGATTTGTGGATGGAGAGGCCGATGGCGTAGATGGCTTTCTGGTCATCGGTGGTGAGAACCGGAGCAGCAACTGCTGCCGCTGGTTTGGGCTTGGGGGCCGCAGGCTTGGGGGCGGCAGCAGGTTTTGCCATACCGGCTACGGGCGGCTTCGGCTTCGCGGCAGGGGCGGCGGCAGGCTTCGGAGCGGAAACCGCAGGCTTGGGAGCCGCGGCCGCTTTCGGCGCCGGGGTCTGCGCATGCAACAGAAAAGGGATGACCAGCAAAAATCCACGCATCCTCTTAGGCTAGCATCGATAGCTCAAGCGGATGCACTGTTGTAGAGCCGGACCTCGTAAATGCGAGCCTGTTTGGCGCCGTTCGTTTCTTGAATCGTAAGGCGAATCGCATCCGTACGGATAGGAGCGAACTTGAGGACCCGGCGGCGAAGATAGTTACCGGTTTCTCCGGCAACGCGTTGCCAGATGCCGTTGACTCGAGCCTGGATCTCGTAGGTCTTGACGCAATCCGGGTACACGAATAGCGGTTGGCGGGAGTGCCGGTTGACATCGGTATCGAAGATCAATTGCACGGTATCCATGGTCTGTGACTGTGGAAGCGTGAGATCGATCGTAGCGGGCAGCGTTTCGGAGACGTACAGATTGGTCCAACGGTCGGGCCGGGAAGTCCCCTGCACCAGGTTCTCCGCGGCGTACGGACGCTGCGTGGGAGTGAGCCGGAGGCAGAAGTGTTGGCTGTTTCGCAGCGGTTCCCAACGCGTGGCGCCAGTGAGGCGGGCCGCGGTGCAGCCGGTTGGGGAGACAGCCGGCTGGTCGGGCTTGTCCATGTGGTGAGCCCATTCGAGCCCTGGGATGGCGGGGACATGCACGTAGTAGAACCGCTGCGGATCGAGAGTAATGCCGAACTCGAAGCGGATGTAGCCGGTGGATTGCGGGGGCACCGTCGCGGTTGCCGTGGCGAGGTCCGCGGTGCTACGAAAATCGTAAACGAAGTCCGCGGCACGAAGCCCGAGAGTGACTGGCACAGCGCGGTCCAAGGTGGAGCGCAATAGCAGCTCCACGGTCTGAAGCATGGCTGTAGAGACGGGAAAGAGTTGAGCGGTGGGTAGATCGAGCTTGAGAAATTCGCTACTCTCCTGAAATTGTAGGGCGGCTTCGCTGCTGGCGTTGACCGTGGCCGGGCGCGCCAGGTCCGCCGGATCTTCGTTGGTCCAGCCGGGGAGGAAGCAATCCTCGCGCAGGAGGGTGCGGCGGAGTTCGGATGCATGCCGGGCCGCGAGTTCACGGGGCGAGCAATCGAAGCGGCGGCAGAGGGCCGCGGCCACTCCCACACCTTGGCCAACGATGGCGCCTGTGCGCAGCACCCTTGTGGAGGAGAATGCAACGTAGCTGGCGCTGATGGGACGGCCTGCCATGAGGAGGTTACCGATGTTCCGGGAGTAGCAGGCACGGAGCGGAATCCCGTACGGGATGGTTCCGGACGCTTCCCAGGACGGCTTGGTGTTGGGCTTGGAGCGCGCCATGATGCCGCCTGGTTTGTGCACGTCAATGTACCAGCAACCGAAGGCAATGCTGTCGGCGTGGACCTTCGGATCCTGTAGATCGTGCTGAGTAAGGATGTAATCGCCGAGCAGCCGGCGGGCCTCGCGCTTGTAGAGCCAGAAGCTGACGAAGTCGAGGCCGTAGTTGGCGGCGCGTGCTTTGTTCGGGCAGTGGTTTTTGATGTGATCCCACACGCCCAGCAGTTGCCGCAGGGCCTCATGCTTGATCTGCTCGTTCGCGTCGATTTGATGGTGCGGTAATCCCACTTCGATCCACCAATAGCCCCCATCGAAACGGGAGTGGTTGCGGCCGGCCAGATCTGCTTCCGTGGGGAATGAGGCTGCCCATTCGGGGCGCCGGAATTCGAGCGGTGTGCCTGCATCGCGAGCGCGGAAAAAGAGTGTGCTGCCCATCTGCGGTTGCGGCGCGGGAGATTCCGGCGCCTCCGGTTCGTTGTATTGCGAGCGGGACTCCATGCCCCAGTGAAAATCGGCGCCGGCGCGAAAGCCGATGGCCCCATCGCCGGTAGCGTCGATGAACAGCGGGGCGGTGAAGAGATACTTGCGCTCTGAACCCAGTTGCACGCCGTGCAGGGCGAGAATCGTCGATGGGTCCTTCATCTCCACCTCACGCACGGTGGTGTTGAGGAAGAGGGTCAGATTGGACTCGCGGACGCAGCGGTCATAGAGCACCAGGTCCCATTGCGAATTCATCAGGCCCTCAATGTAGGGCTCGTGATTGAACTTGCGTTCTTCAGTGTGGAATTCCTCGAGGATTCCCATTTCCTTTGACCACACGTTGTGATTGGTGCTGACTTCGGGGTAGAGCCGCACCTCGCTGGAGGAGTTGCCGCCGAGCATGGAGCGTTCGTGGACGAGGGCAACCTTAGCTCCGGCGCGAGCAGCGGCGATGGCGGCGCAGGTTCCGGCGATACCGCCGCCCGCTACCACCACGTCGAACTCCGCACGGTGCGTGTGTTCTTTGTTCGTCAGAATGTAGCCACCGAGGGCGCCGGGGCGCCTGCCGGCGGGCTGTGCCTGCGATGCAGACGCCGGTGTGAGCCAGGCGAGCAGGGATTCAAAGAGTGTGCGGCGGCGGAAGTTCATGGTTCATGCATCCGGACATTGGAGATCCCCATTGTAGAATGGGGCCATGTTCTTTTCGCGCCGTGCCCTGTTGCGCCAATCCGCGTGCGGATTCGGGCTGCTTGGCCTACGCTCGTTGCTTGCCGCACCGGCCGATTCGCCTCTTGCTCCCCGCGTGCCGCATTTTGCTCCGCGCGCCAAGCGGGTGATCTTCCTGTTCATGCATGGAGGGCCTTCGAGCATCGACACGTTCGATCCGAAGGAGCGGCTGGAGCGGGACAACGGGAAGCCGGTGCCATTCAAGCGCGGGCTGACGTTCGGTGAAGACGCGGTGCGCGGATTGATGAAAGCGCAGTGGCCGTTCCAGAAGTATGGCCAGAGCGGATTGCCGGTGAGCGATCTCTTTCCGCATGTGCGGACGTGTGTCGACGATCTCTGTGTTGTACGGTCGATGGTGGGCGATGGAGTGGATCACGGCGCGGCACTGCTGCAACTGCATACCGGCGTGTTTTCGTTCAAGCGGCCGAGTATGGGGAGTTGGGTTCTGTATGGGCTTGGCACAGAAAATCAGAATCTGCCAGGATTCGTGACCATCAAACCTTCGCTGGGCCATGGCGGACAAAACAACTGGAGCTCGAGCTTCCTTCCCGGGCAGTTTCAAGGGACAGCGATTGGGAACTCCGGGATGAAGGTAGAGGAGATTGCGCCGGAGCCGGTGCCCTATCTCCACTCGAAGGGGCTTCCCGCCGAGCATCAGCGCTTTGAACTGGACATGCTGCAGAGCATGAATCAGCGGCACGCCGAGCGCAACCAGCATGACCCCGACCTGGAGGCGCGGATCGAGGCGCTGGAGCTTGCCTTCCGCATGCAGGTGCGCGCCCCCGAAGCGTTTGAAGTGGAGAAGGAATCGGAAGCTACGAAGAAGCTCTATGGAATGGACGATGCCACCACGCGCGATTTCGGATGGCAGTGTTTGCTCGCCCGGCGGCTCTCGGAGCGAGGTGTCCGTTTCGTGCAGTGCTCACACAGCTACAAGTGGGATCAGCACAGCGAGCTGAAGAAGCTGCACACGGCCAATGCGGCGGAGGTGGACAAGCCGATCGCAGGATTGCTGAAGGACATGAAGGCGCGCGGGTTGTTGAAAGACACCCTGGTGATCTGGGGCGGGGAATTCGGGCGGACTCCCTGGGCGCAAGGCAACGACGGGCGCGATCACAATCCGTACGGCTACACGATGTGGATGGCAGGAGGTGGTGTGAAAACAGGATTCGCCTATGGGGCCACGGACGAGTTCGGCTATCACGCCGTCGAAAATCGCATGCACCTTCACGATCTGCACGCCACCGTGCTGCACATGATGGGGCTGGACCACGAGAAGCTGACTTACCGCCTGGCGGGGCGCGATTTCCGGCTGACGGACATTGCCGGAGCCGTGCATAAGGGGATCCTGGCATGAGAGGGCTGTTGATTCTGCTGGTGTCGCCGCTTTGGGCGCAGTCCCCGGAGCATGAGTTCTTTGAGAAGAAGATCCGCCCCCTGTTTGTGGCCAAGTGCTACGCCTGCCATAGCGGCAAAACGGTGATGGCGGGATTGAACCTGGCGACTGGCGCGGGTTTAGACGGCTTTGTGAAGTCCGGTGATGCCGAGAGCAGCCGCCTGTACGCCGCCGTCACTTATAAGGACAAGGCGAAGATGCCTCCAGCGGGGAAGCTGGCGGCGGAAGAGATTGCGCTGCTGCGCGAATGGATTGAGCAAGGAGCGAAGCGTCCCGCGGTGGCGACGGCAGGTCTGGAGAAAAAATCTGCGTCGCAGCATTGGGCGTTTCAGCCGGTGCGCCCTGCCGTGGCGCCTGCGGTGCGCAATGAAGGTTGGGTTCTCAATGCGGTGGACCGGTTCGTTCTGGCTTCGCTCGAAGCCAAAGGGATCGTGCCTGCTCCGCCGGCGGAAAAGTCCACGTTGTTGCGGCGGGTAACCTTCGATTTGACGGGCCTTCCTCCAACGGTGGAAGAGCTGGATGCATTTCTGGCGGACTCTTCGCCCGATGCGTTGGCGAAAGTTGTGGACCGGTTGCTGGCATCGCCGCGCTATGGAGAGCGCTGGGGAAGGCATTGGCTGGATGTGGCCCGTTATGCGGACTCCACAGGCATGGACGAAGACCACATCTACCCTCACGCGTGGCGCTATCGCGATTACGTAGTAAAGGCCTTTCAGGACGATCTGCCCTACGATGTATTTCTGCGGGAGCAAATTGCCGGGGATCTGATGAAAGGGCCGGAACGGCGGCAGGAGCGCATTGTGGCCACGGGATTCCTGGCGCTGGGGCCGAAACCGCTGGCGCAACAGGACCGAGTGAAGATGATTTACGACGTGGTGGATGAACAGATCGACACGGTATCCAAATCGCTGATGGGGCTGACCGTCTCTTGCGCGCGATGCCACGATCACAAGTTCGATCCCATTCCCACGAAGGATTACTACGGGTTGGCGGGGATCTTCGCCAGCACCACGAGTTTCCGCAATCTGGGCCGCCCAGGCTCAGTGTCGTATGTATATTACGCTCCGCTCGATGCAGGGGCGTACGGCATTTATCAGGCGCATCGCTGGCGCCTGTTTGGGAAGCGCATTGAACTGGAAGATGCGATGGCGGAAGATGCCACGCGGGAGAACGCACTGTTGCGGCCGCGGATTGCGGAATATCTTGTTGCTGCCTGGAACAGGAAGAATGGGCGTGCGGTAACCGGTGAGCTGGATACGCGGCAGTTGGACCGCTGGACCAAGTGGCTGGGTTCGCAGCCCTACCTGGAAGCCTGGAATAAGGCCACGCCGGAGAGCATCGCAAAGGTGGCAGCGGAATATCAGGATGCCTATGCTAAGAGCGGTACTTCCTGGGATACGCAGCTTGCCAACTGGCGGCGAAGAATGGCGACCGAAGTGGCATCCGATCGCGATGTTCCGGAGCGGCCGAAGTTCGATGCGAAATCGAATCCTTTCTTTGCGGCGGCGACCTTTGAGAAGGGGCCGATGGAGTTGGCCGACAGCCCGCGCGTGGCGCAACTGCGTGCGGAGTATGACGAATTGCAGCGCACGTTGCCTCCGGAGCCGGCCATGGCGAGCGCTGTGGCGGACGGACCAATTGTGGATCAGCGGCTGTTCGTGCGCGGCGATCATCTGAACCCCGGCGAGCCGGTAGCGAAACATTTTCTCAGCGTCTTGTCTGGTGGGGATCAGCCAAAGGTAGCGGGGAGCGGCCGGCTGGAACTGGCCCAGTGGCTGACCCGGCGCGACCATCCACTGACCGCGCGCGTAATGGTGAATCGTATCTGGCAGTGGCATTTCGGAGAGGCTTTGGTGCGTACTCCAAATAACTGGGGAACAACCGGCGAGAAACCGGCGCATCCGGAGTTGCTCGATTACCTGGCACACCAGTTTGTACAATCGGGCTGGTCAGTGAAGGCCATGCACCGGCTGATCGTGTTGTCGAATGCCTACCGGATGAGCGCGATGGCGGGCCCGCCGGTGAAGGAAGCGGATCCATCGAACCGGCTGTTCTCCCGATTCCCGCGCACTCGGATGTCGGTGGAGCAACTGCGCGACAGCATTCTGTTCTTGAGTGGAGAGATTGATCTTGCCATCGGCGGATCGATGTTGCCTACGGGGAAAGGGAAGCGTCCGAAGATGGATCCGGAAGAGATGACGCGGAGAACTTTGTATGTGCCGGTGCGCCGCGGCAGCATTCCGGCGCTGCTGGCGACCTTCGATTACGGGGACGCGACGACATCGAGCGAGGGCCGGGGCCGGACCAACGTTGCGCCACAGGCACTGTTTCTGCGCAACAGCAAGTTCGCCGTGGAACGCTCTGTGAGATTCGCGGACCGTGTGCTGGCGACGCCGGGCCTTTCCGAATCAGAGCGAGTGCGCATTGCATATCGCATGGCGTTCTCCCGGATGCCTGCTCCGGAGGAAGCCGACGCCACGCTCACCTATTTGACGAAACTGGCGGAGAGACTGGGAGGCAACGAAGCGCGGCGGCAGGCTTGGGGAAGCCTTTGCCACGTGCTGATCTCCTCCAATGAGTTTCTGTATTTGGATTGAGGCAAACTGCGGTAGGATTTGGGCATGGCCCGCCTCGGACGCTTCGCCTACATGCTTCCGCTTTTGGGAGCGCTGGTGGTGTGTGCCTTTGTATTGAGCGAGTTGAGTGTTAGCTATGCGGAAACGAAAACCGGGCAGAAGAGACTGCAGCTTTGCAGCCGCCTTCGCGATGGGATTTTCGATCTTTACCAGCAGTTGAACGCCAGCGAGCGGTTCAATTCGAGCTACATTCTGACGAGAAGTCCGGAGTACTTGTCCGAATATCGTCGCAGCATGGATGCCACTCTCAAAAGCCTGAAAGCGGAGATGGCTATCGCCGAGGAGTTGCTGCCGGGCGATCTGGTTATGGCAAACCTGTTCCGCGCGGTACGGAAGCGAGTGGCGGAATTGGATCGCAGAATTGAGGAATACCATCAACTTGGCCCAGCGTCCGACAGGCAGCTTGTTCTACGCAGTCCGCCGACGCAATACATGGGCCGTTTCCGGTTGTGCCATCGCACGGCCAACGCCAATCTGCGTGAGATGGACAACGCCATATCCGGCTCATTGGTAAGCGCGTTGGAACGGAGAGGATTCCTGCTCATATTGGGGGCTGTTGTCTCCGCTTTGCTGCTGTCGCTGGCATTCTTTCAATTGAACGCCAGTCTGGGGCAATCACGCAAACTTCTGGCGGATGTGCAATTGGCGGAACAGCGCTACCAGTTGCTGGCGAACCGGGTCCAGGATAACCGTGAGGAGGAGAAAGCGAGGCTGGCGAGGCGCGTGCACGACGAGTTAGGGCAATCGTTAACGGCAGCCAAGATTGATTTGGCAATGGCGCTGCGCATCGCGGAGTCGAACCCCGCGGGGGTGAACCGGCAAATCCGTAGGGCTATGGAGTCGCTCGATTCGGCGGTGCGGGACGTGCGGCGGGTATCAACGGAGCTCCGGCCGGGAATACTGGACCAGATGGGGCTTGAGCCGCCACTGGAATGGATGATGCAGGAATTCGGACAGCGCATGGCGATTGTGGTGGACTTTCAATGCAGCCCCGGAGTGTCTTTAGGAGATAAAGGGGATATTGTCGTATTTCGAATTGCCCAGGAGGCGCTGACCAATATCGCCCGCCACGCGCAGGCGTCGCGAGTCACGATCCGCGGCACCGTGGACACATCCTGGTTTGTGTTGACCATAAGGGATGATGGTGTCGGATTCGGCCCGGAAAAACTCAATGATCCGCACTCCATCGGATTGTTCGGGATGCGCGACCGGGCGGAGGCTGCCGGCGGCTCCACGGAGATTCACAGTCAGGTTGGCAATGGTGTGTTAGTGAGCGTCCGTATGCCGATCGCAGCCGAGAGCCGATCCGTACCCGCATGACAAGTTCGGAGCGGTACTGGTTTCGATATAATGTATCGTTCTGATTCGAAAGATACTCATTGCCGACGATCATGTGGCCGTGCGCGAAGGCCTGCTGCGAATTCTCAGCCACGAATACCCGCAGGCGCAGTGCCGCGTAGCCGAGGATCCGGCACAGGTCCATCAATTCATCGCAGAGGAAGTGTTTGATCTTCTGGTACTGGATCTTAGTCTGCCGGGCCGAGGTGGGCTGGACGTGATGAAGCATGTGAAGGACCTGAGCCCGGCTACGGCGATTCTGGTCTACACCGTCCATCCGGACGAGGAGTTTGGCCTGCGGGCGCTTCGCGCCGGCGCGGATGGCTACGTCACCAAGGACCGCCCGGTGGAAGATCTGTTGAAAGCCATCGTGCGTGTCTCGGAAGGCAAGCGCTACATCAGTGAGGCGTTGGCCCAACGGATGGCGAACATGGTTCTCAACCCCACCTCGGCTTTGCCGCATGAAAGCCTCAGCGACCGCGAGCTACAGATTCTCCAGATGCTGGGAAGCGGGCTGACTCCTTCCGTGATTGCCTCCCGCCTGAATCTGAGCATCAAGACCGTAAGCACGTATCGTACCCGGCTGTTGGGCAAACTGGACCTGCACACCACCGGGGAGTTGATCCGGTACGCGATCGAGAACAAAATTTCCAATCTCTGATGTTTGCGGGGGGGCGGGATGTCGCCGGACTCTGCATTCTAAATCATTGTATTTAATAGACTTGTTTGTCGTGTAGGACTCACAGCAAGGCACTCCCTCCAATGGGGGTATCCCCCATCACCGCATAAGAGTCTTGAGAGGAGGCACCAAGTGGTATTGCCGTACTATGCACTCCGCGTTAGATTAATTCTTCGGTTGCAGCACTACATACAAGAACAGCAGCAATTTTTCGAATAGCCAGCTGTCGTTTCGATTATTGCGTCACCGGCCGAGGTGCGCAGCTTACTTGGTGGGAAGGATCTTTCACATGTTCTCGAGAGCAGACAGACAGACCGTACTGGTCGGCGAATCCGCCCGGACGCGCCAATTGATGCGGCTGATTGACAAGATGGGTTCCAGCCGCTGGCCAGTGCTGGTATTAGGGGAAACGGGAACCGGAAAAGAAGTGGTTGCAAGGACGATCCACCATACCAATCCTCAAGGCCCATTTGTGACAATCGATTGCTCCGCTCTGGTCGGCACGATCATGGAAAGTGAGCTGTTCGGACATGTGAAGGGTGCATTCACGGGCGCGGTTGGGATGAAAACGGGTTTGATTGAAGCGGCTAACGGCGGTACGGCGTTCTTTGACGAGATTGGCGAGCTACCCCTGGATATGCAGGCCAAACTACTGCGTGTATTGCAGGAGAAGGAGTTCCGTCCGGTGGGATCGCTCGCCGCTAAGCGCTCTGATTTCCGCATCATTGCAGCCACCAACCGCGATCTGGCCAAGGAAGTGGACCGGGGGACGTTCCGGCGCGACCTGTATTACCGGTTGAACGTTGTGAACCTCAAGATCGCCCCTCTGCGCGAGCGCCGGGAGGACATTCAGGCCCTGGTGGACCACTTCATGCGGATGTACGGGGGCACGCACCGGTTGACGCAGGAAGCCCTCGATGCACTGGTTTCCTACGACTGGCCGGGGAATGTCCGGGAACTGGAGAATTGCATTCAGAACATGGTGGCGGTGCATACAGGCCCGCTGTTGACGGTGGGCGATCTGCCCTCCAGCATCCAGAATCACCTGCTGAGCAAGCGGTATCAATCCGCCGCCGCGGTTGTGGGTTCCTTTCACGCCCTTCCCCCCATGGCTCCTCCCATGCCGGAGAAAATTCAGCCGGTGAGCACCAACATGGCGTATACGGATTCGCCGGTGCTGCCGCTGGTGGAGTTGGAAAAGCGGGCCATTCGCCAGGCTTTGGAGTACACACGCGGGGATCGCGGCGTGGCCGCCACGCTGCTTGGCATCGGGAGAACGACGCTTTACCGCAAACTCAAGGAATATCAGATGGCAAGCTGATTTCGCCTGAGATTTTGCCGTTGTCCGGCGCACCAATTAGCGAAGGGTGCCTCAAAGATAATGCCGGACCGGAATCTCCAAGTACTGTTGATTGATGGAAAGACAGAGGATTCGCATTGGGTGCGGGAACTGCTGGCGGATTTCGGTGACAACCGGTACGGCGGCGGGTGGATGCACGGGGTGGAGATTTTTCCCATTGACCGCCTGTCGGATGCGATTACGCTGCTGGCTGATTCCGGATCTTATCAATTTGACGCCATACTGTTGAACCCGGATTTACCCGATAGCGTGGGGCTTCATTCCCTCCTGCGATTGCAGACATGCGCCCCTGCCGTACCCATCCTGATTCTGGCCGAACTGGACGACCAGGATCTGGCGATGAGCATGGTGCGTGCAGGGGCGCAGGATTTTCTGGCAAAGAACGAGTTGGACAGTGTGCCCCTGGCGCGGGCCCTACGGTTGGCTGTGGAGCGCAACAAGACCGTCCGCCAATTACGGACGGCTGCGTGGAGAGACGAACTGACGGGCCTTGCCAATCGAAGCGGTTTTGAAACACTCGCCGCCAGAGACCTGGCAACGGCCCGCCGGTTACGCCAGCCAATGGCGTGCCTGATGGTGGAATTGACCGGCTTGCGCCAGCTTTCGCAATACTACGGGAAGGACGAACCCGAACTGGCTTTGATTGAGGTTGCCGACATCCTGCGAACCTGCGTTAGTGAGGCCGGCAGTCTGGGGCGCGTGGACGCCACGAAGTTTGCGATCGGACTGCCCGGCGTGGACGGAAACGAAGTGAATTTGTTGCTCTCCACTCTGCGCCGGCGATTTCAACAATATGCTTCGAACGCGACTCGAAGCTGCCTGGGACTGCGGTTGGGGGTGTCCCGGTGGGATGGGGGCCCAGGATGTGACCTCAGTGTCATCCTTCAGGCGGCAGACAAAGGCTTGTGCGAGAATATGGGGATCATTCTACAGGATACGGGTTGTAAGGACTGCCATCTCCCCGAATACGCACATAGCCATCGACGCGACGTATAGCCTGGGCGCGAACCTCAGCGGCGTCGGAGTGTACAGCCGGGAACTCATTCACGCCATGGCGGCGTTGCACCCCGGGCAACGATTCCTGTGGTGCTACCGCACGCAACGCTACCTACGAGCGTGGCGTGAATCATTTCCGCCCAATTGCCGGCGTCGGTTGATGTTTGAAAGCCATGTGCCGCGATGTGGGTTGTTTCACGGGCTGAACCAGCGTTTGCCGAGAAGCCGGCATCCGCGTATGGTGGTCACCTTTCACGACTTGTTCGTACTGACAGGGGAATACTCCACGCCGGAGTTCCGCATGCGTTTCTCCCAACAGGCGCGGGACGCCGCTGAACGCGCCGATCGCATTATTTGTGTATCTGCGTTCACGGCATCGCAGGTGCGCAACCTGTTGCAGGTTCCGGAGAACAAGCTTCGGGTAGTCTGGCATGGTGTGCATCTTCCGGTCGATTCGATTCCCGGCGACATGCAGCGGAGGCCGGTGATTCTCCACGTTGGGGCGATTCAATCCCGTAAGAACATTATTCGCCTGGTGGAGGCCTTCGAATCCATGCCTTCTCCCTGGAGGCTGGTGCTGGCGGGTTCGGAAGGATTTGGCGCGGAGGCAATCCGCCACCGTATCGCCGACAGCCCCGCCCGGCAGCGGATTGAACTGACCGGCTACATCGACGATGAAAGGCTGGAGGATCTGTACCGGACATCGCGGATGCTGGCTTTTCCGTCCCTGGATGAAGGGTTTGGGATTCCGCTGCTGGAGGCGATGGCGTACGGGTTGCCTATCCTTACTTCCAACGGGTCGGCACTGCGTGAAGTGGCGGAAGGTGCAGCCTTGCTGGTGGATCCAAGCAAGACACAACAGATTCGAGATGGGATGCAGGAACTGGCCCGGAATGCAGACCTGAGGCAGCAACTGCGTCAAAAGGGACTGGAGCGAGCCAAGGAGAACAGTTGGGGGATGGCGGCACAGAAGACGTGGCAGGTGTATCAGGAACTGACCGGTAAAGCGTTTTCGAGGGGCCGCTAGCGTTCTTCGTCGGTTGAAATCTTCAACGCCTTCAAGAATTTGTGATCCTGATTGGTCCACTTGATCTTGGTGGATGTATCGAAGCTGGCCTCCATCACGGAAGCTTCTTCTTCGTCTTCGCGCTTGTTGAAACCGATGGTTGCCTCTAAGACAAGGAACACATCGTAGCCGGAGCGTTTGATTTCGCCAATGGCCTCAGCGATGCGATCCGAGTCAGACAACGACTCGTTGATCGCGTTACCAAGCTCCTGCATCAAATCTCGAAGTCTCTCGTCCAAGTTCAATCCCCTTTCGGGACGCTCCCAGGATACCACCTTTCGGATCCTATCTCTTCTATCGGCAAAAGCCCGTGAGACAATAACACCGTCCGAAACTGGGGGCCAGCTTGGTACCATTGTAGGGACAAAAACGACCATGGCCGGCAAAGTGAAACAGTTTCTCGACCACGTGGTCCCTGGCGTAGTGAAGCCGATTCGCGTCTTGTGGAACGAGATGATCGGATTCGTTTTCCTTTGCCTGGGGATCATCCCCATCCCGTCGGCCTGGCGCGCCTATAGCGACAACGACGGCTTCCGAATGCTGCTGACGGGATCCTTTTCCCTGATCATGTTGTATTTTGGGATAACTTCATTCCTTCGGGCGCGGAAAATCAACCGGAACTGAAGGATATGGCAGACCCGCACGAGCTTCCGGGTGATTATCCCTACACCCGCGGGGTGTATCGGGATATGTACCGGGGGCGGCTGTGGACCATGCGCCAATACGCAGGCTTCGGCACCGCCGAGGAGAGCAATCAGCGCTACCGCTACCTGCTTTCGCAAGGAATCACGGGGTTATCGGTAGCTTTTGATCTCCCCACTCAAATGGGCATGGATTCCGACCATCCGCTGGCGGCCGGGGAAGTGGGCCGCGTGGGCGTCGCCATCTGCTCGTTACCCGACATGGAGCGGCTGTTCGCGGGGATCGAACTGGAGAAGGTTTCCACCTCAATGACCATCAATTCGACAGCGGCGATTCTGCTCGCGCTGTACGTTTTGACGGCGAAGCGGCAAGGGGTGGAAGCGCGAAAGCTCAACGGGACCATCCAGAATGACATCCTGAAGGAGTATGTCGCGCGTGGCACTTACATCTATCCGCCGCGGCCGGCGATGCGTATCATCACCGATCTGTTCGCCTGGGCCGGATCGACTGTGCCGGAGTGGAATACGATATCTATCAGCGGCTATCACATCCGGGAAGCCGGATCCACCTGCGTCCAGGAAGTCGCTTTCACGCTGGCGAACGCGATTGCATACATTGAGGCAGCGCTACAAGCGGGGTTAGCGATCGACGATTTTGCCCCGCGCCTCTCGTTTTTCTTCAATGTTCACAACAACTTTCTGGAAGAGATTGCCAAGTTCCGGGCTGCCCGCCGGCTTTATGCCACTTTGATGCGGGAGCGATTCGGAGCGCGCAGTTCCAAGTCGATGCTGCTCCGTTTCCATGCGCAGACGGCCGGATCCACGCTGACGGCGCAACAGCCGGATGTGAATCTGGTGCGTGTGTCCCTGCAAGCGATGGCTGCCGTGCTTGGAGGCGCCCAGTCGCTCCACACAAATTCGCGGGATGAAGCGTTATCCCTGCCCACCGAGGAGTCGGTGCGGTTGGCGCTGCGCACGCAGCAGATCATCGCTCACGAAACCGGTGTCCCCGCGGTTGCCGATCCGCTTGGCGGCAGTTTCGCGATCGAAGAGATGACGGACCGCATTGAGAAAGAGGCGCGAGCCTACCTGGAGCGCATCGACGCGATGGGCGGGACTTTAGCGGCCATTGAATCCGGGTTCATTCAGACGGAAATCCAGAACGCCGCGTACCTTTACCAGAGGGACATTGAGTCGGGAAAGACCATCGTGGCCGGGGTCAATCGGTTCACAGCGGCGGAATCAACGTCCATTCCAACCTTCCGTCTCAACCCGGCCGTGGAGCAGGAACAAGTGAAGCGGGTGCGGGACGTGCGAGCGTCGAGGAGTGAGTCGGAACACTCTTCGCGGCTGGCGGCACTCGAAGCGGCGGCGCGGTCCACAGGAAACCTGATGCCGCACATCGTGGCTTGTGCCGAATCGCTGGCGACTGTAGGGGAAATTTCGGACTGTCTGCGCGCTGCCTTTGGGGAATACCAGGAGCACTAGGCCTTGGGATGCGCCTTATCGTAAACCGCCATCAGGTCCTGAAGCGAGACCTGGGTGTACTTCTGAGTCGTAGACAATTGGGCGTGCCCCAACAATTCCTGGATGGCGCGGAGATCCGCTCCGGCGCGAAGCAGATGCGTGGCGTAGGCATGCCGTAAAGTGTGCGGGTGGAGTGAAGAATCGCCGGTTAAGGCGATGGCATACTGCTTGATAATCAGGCGGACAATTCTGTCATTGAGGCGTTTGCCGCGCGGGCCGCGAAAAACTGCCTCGCCGCCTGGTTCGCGCTCGGCCAGATAGGCCAGGAGTGCCTCTGATGCCTTGGCTCCAAAGGGCACTTGCCGCTCCTTACGGCCTTTGCCACGCACTCGCAGCCAGCGGTCGGTCATGTCGAGATCCGCCATATTCAGGCCCACCAGTTCACTGACACGCAGGCCACAGCCGTAGAGAAGCTCAAAGATCGCCAGGTCACGCTTCACCTGTGGCTTGTCCAGTTCATCGGAAGCCACTTGATTGATGAGGGTGTTGGTCTGCTCCTCGCTGGGAACCTTGGGTAATGTTTTGGGAGCCTTGGGGGTCCGGATCAGGCGGGCCGGGTTCATCCGCACCAGCCCGTGGCGGTGGAGATGTTTGAACAAAGACCGTACAGCCGCCAGCTTGCGGCGCATGCTGACCGCGGCCAGTTGCTGATGATAGAGATGGCCGAGGTATTCACGGATCATCAGCGCATCCATCGCCGCCACTTCCGGTTCACCCGCTTTCTGGAAGTAGTTGAAGAATTGCTCCAGATCGGAAGCGTAGTTCTTGATGGTGTGCGGCGAGGCGTTAGCCAGACGCAACTCGTCAAGGAATGCGTCGATGGCGTCAGACAGCAACACTGGTGAACTCCTCCAGTTTTATGAGCGCTCTACGGCAGACCTCGGCATGGCGCGTCTTTTTGTCGCGTTTGAACCGCTTCAGGGATTCCTCGTCAAGTTTCGGCAGCAGATCGAAGGTGATGTTTGCCGGTTGGTAGTGCTTCGGATCGGCGTGCGCGATGTAATGGCAGAGTGAGCCGAGGGCTGTTTCGCGTGGCAGCACGCGGGCCGTTTCGCCGCGGGCGAGCGCTGCCGCATTGCGGCCTGCAATCAGCCCGGTAGCAATGGATTCGACGTATCCTTCCACTCCCGAGATCTGGCCGGCGAACAGGATGCGCGGATCACTGCGCAACTGCAGCGTCGGATCGAGCAGAGAGGGGGCATTGATGTAGGTGTTGCGATGGATCTGCCCGTAACGCAGGAACTCGGCGTTTTCCAGGCCCGGAATCATGCGGAACACACGCTTCTGGTCGGGATACTTCAGGTAGTTCTGGAATCCGACCAGGTTGTAACTGGAGGCGCGCAGTGTTTCCTGGCGCAGTTGCACGGCGGCGTAGGGCCAGCGTCCCGTGCGAGGGTCGGTAAGGCCAACCGGCTTCATCGGGCCAAAACGCAGCGTGTCGCGCCCACGCCTGGCGATCTCTTCCACTGGGAGGCAGGCTTCGAAGTAGGGCACGTCCTCCGGGATGTGGGGCGTGTGTTTCTGTGCTTCGAGCAACGCGTCGAGGAACGCCTCGTACTGCTCTTTGTTGAAGGGGCAGTTCAGGTAGTCGTCGGAAGCATCGATGGATTTGCCGTAGCGCGAGGCGCGGAACGCGATGGAATAGTCGATGGTTTCCGCGTCGACAATCGGGCTGATGCTGTCGTAGAAATAAAGTCGCTCCGATCCGGTCAGCCTGGCGATTTCCAAGGCCAGTGCATCGGAAGTGAGCGGACCGGTTGCCACCACGACAATGCCGTCCGGCGGGATGGTCTTGATCTCTTCCCGGCGGATCTCGATGCCTTCGATCGCCTCCAACGCGGCAGAAACCTCCGCGGAAAACAGATCGCGATCGACAGTAAGCGCCTGGCCGCCCGGAACACGCGTCTTTCCCGCGGCCACCAGCAACTGCGATCCCATCCGGCGCAGTTCCTCTTTCAGCAGCCAGGGTGCGGTGTGGAGCGATTCGCTCTTCAAGGAGTTGCT
The DNA here is from genome assembly GCA_018268935.1 of Acidobacteriota bacterium. Taxonomy (GTDB): domain Bacteria; phylum Acidobacteriota; class Terriglobia; order Bryobacterales; family Bryobacteraceae; genus CADEFT01. The sequence goes on from JAFDVS010000024.1 coordinate 26,637, forward strand.
GCAGACCAACTCCGCCATGCGGTCTGTCTTGTGTGCGGGTGTTGTGGTCTGGGGGCGCATTTCATAGAGCACGGCGCGTAATCCCGCGCCTGCTACCTGGAAGGCAGCCTCGGCGCCGGCCAGACCTCCGCCTAGGATGTGAATCGTATCGGGCACTCCTCTCCATTATGACGGGGCGGGGTTAGGCGATAATAGGAACGAGCGCCCTCCCCCCAAGCGACTGCATCCGAGGAAGCCCATGTCCGACAGGCCATTCGTCCATCTGCATAACCACACCGATTACTCGCTGCTCGACGGCGCGTGTGAAATCGGCCAGATGATGAAGATCGCCAAGGAACAGAAGATGCCGGCGATCGCCATGACCGATCACGGCAACCTGTTCGGCGCGGTGGAGTTCTACAACAAGGCCAAGGAGTACGACGTGCGCCCGGTGATCGGCTGCGAAGTGTACGTCGCCAAGAAGGACCACAAAGAGAAGTCGGACACGCGCTACAACCACCTGGTGCTGCTGGCCCAGAATCAGGATGGCTACCGTAACCTGATCAAACTGGTCTCCACTGGTTTTCTGGAAGGGTTCTATTACAAGCCGCGCATTGATAAGGATCTGCTGGCGCAGTATTCCAAGGGATTGATCGGGCTCTCTGCCTGCCTGCAAGGCGATATCAACGAAACGCTGCTCGCCGACCAGTATGCCGAGGCCCGCCGCATGGCGCACACCTACGAGGACATGCTGGGCAAGGGCAACTTCTTCCTGGAACTGCAGGACCATGGTCTGGAAGAAGACCGCAAGGTGATTCCGCTGGTGGAGAAACTGGCTCGGGATACGGATATTCCGCTGGTCATCACCAATGATGCGCACTATCTCAAGAAAGAAGATTCGCGCTCGCACGAAATCCTGATGTGCATCCAGACGGGTAAGACGATGTCCGACCCGAACCGGATGCGCTTCACTACGGAAGAGTTCTACCTCAAGACGCGCGCGGAGATGGAGAAGCTGTTTCCCGGCCATCAGGCAGCGCTCGATCGCACGTTCGACATTGCCGAGATGTGCAACGTGAAGCTGGAAAAGGTGAAGGATCCGTTCCCGCGATTCGAGATCCCCGAAGGCCACTCCACCGACACCTACTTCGAATACGTGGCGCGGCAGGGCTTTGAGAAACGCCGCCCTCGTCTCGAAGCGATGCGCGCCAAAGGGCATCTCCGCAACGAACTGGGAGCCTATGTGGAACGCCTGGACATGGAAATCCGCATGATCCAGAAAATGCAGTTTTCAGGCTATTTCCTCATTGTGTGGGATTTCATCCGGTTCGCGAAGTCGTCTGGGATTCCGGTGGGTCCGGGCCGTGGATCGGCCGCCGGCAGCCTGGTCAGTTACACGATGGAAATTACCGACGTCGATCCGCTCCAGTATGGCTTGCTGTTTGAGCGCTTCCTCAATCCGGAACGCGTCAGCATGCCCGATATCGACATCGACTTCTGTACACACCGCCGCGGAGAAGTGATCCAGTACGTGACAGAGAAGTACGGACGCGAGCAAGTGGCGCAGATCATCACGTTCGGAACGCTGGGCGCAAAGGCCGCGATCAAGGACGTCGGCCGGGCTCTCGATATGACGTTCGCGGACGTGGAAAAGCTCACCAAGCTGATTCCCCCGACGCTCAATATCAAACTGAAGGAAGCCATCGAGCAGGAACCAGGGCTGCAGGATCTGTCCCGTAAGGACGAGCGTGTGCGCGAAGTGCTGAACGTCGCCCAGAGGCTGGAAGGCCTGGCCCGCAACGCCGGTGTGCACGCCGCGGGTGTGGTGATCTCGCCCGTGCCGCTGAAGGAACTGGTTCCGCTGTACCGCACGAACCGGGAAGAAGTTGTGACCCAGTTCGACATGGTGGGGCTGGAAAAACTGGCCCTGCTGAAGATGGACTTCCTGGGACTCACCACGCTCACCATTTGCCATGAAGCGATGGCCCTGATCAAGAAGCATCGCGGTGTCGATGTGGTGATGGAAGACATTCCGCTGGACGATGCGAAGACCTACGAGATCTTCTCGAAAGGCTTCACCAGCGGCGTGTTCCAGTTTGAATCGCAGGGGATGAAGGACATCCTGCGTCGCTACGAACCAACGCGTCTCGAAGATCTTTGCGCGCTGAACGCGCTCTATCGCCCAGGGCCGATTCAGGGCGGCATGATCGATGACTTCATCGATCGCAAGCACGGCCGCAAGGAAGTCTCCTACGATCTGCCCCCGCTCAAGACAGTGCTGGAAGAGACCTACGGCGTCATTGTCTACCAGGAGCAGGTAATGCAGGTCTCGAACCTCATTGCCGGCTATTCGCTCGGCGACGCTGACCTGCTGCGCCGCGCGATGGGTAAGAAAAAGCTCGAAGAGATGACCAAGCAGCGCGAGCGCTTCATCAAGGGCGCGCTGGAACGCAACTATCCACAGAAGAAGGTGGAAAAGATCTTCGACCTGATGGAGCAGTTTGCGGGCTACGGCTTCAATAAGTCACACTCTGCGGCCTACGCTTACCTGGCCTACGTGACTGCGTATTTGAAGGCGCACTATCCGCGCGAGTTCATGAGCGCGCTGCTCACCTCGGAAACGGGTAACACATCGAAGATCGTGAAGTACATCAATGAATGCCGCGAAATGGGCATTCGTGTGCTGCCTCCCGATATCAACCACAGCGACCTCAACTTCACTCCCGACGGCGACGCCATCCGCTTCGGCCTGGGCGCGGTGAAAAACGTCGGCGCCTCCGCGGTGGAAGCGGTAGTTGCAACGCGGCAGACGGTGGGCAAGTTCCGTTCCTTGTATCAATTCTGCGAGGAAGTGGACATGACGGCGATCAATCGCCGCATGATCGAAAGCCTCATCCGGGCCGGTGCAATGGATACGATGGGCGCTTCCCGCAGCCGCCTGTTTGCCGCCGTGGAAGGCGCCATCGAGGCTGGATTGCGCGCTTCCCGTGACCGGCTCAGCGGACAGGCCGACCTGTTCGGCATGATGATGAGCGCGGAAGAGCAGGCCGATCCCGAGTTGCCGCGCGTGCCCGATTGGACACCGGCGGAGATGCTCACCGGCGAGAAAGAGATGCTCGGCATCTACGTGACGGGGCATCCGCTCGATCCCTTCGCCGACAAGGTTAAGGAATTGACTCCCTACTCCACCGAAGGACTGGAGAGTCTCGCCCGCGGAACCGAAGTGAAAATCTGCGGCATCCTCACCGGAATCCAGCGCAAGCGCAACAAGGAAGGCAAGCTGTTCGCGGTCATGCAACTGGAAGACTGGAACGGCACGCTGGAGGCGATGGTCTTCAACTCGCAGTTCGACGCGCTGCAGCCGTACCTGGTGGAAGACAAGGCGGTGATGGTGCGGGCCTCGGTGCTTCCCGAAGAGAATTCTTCGCCACGGCTCAATGTGCAGGAGATCATTCCACTGGAACTGGCGCGGGTGAACTATCCTTCGCTCATTTCGATTCGCGTGGGACTGGGCCGCCCCGATCGCGCTGAAGCGCTGCAGACGTTGATCGGACGCAAACCCGGCGACACCGGCGTGCGGCTGCGGCTCGATCAGCCGCGCGATTTCTACGTTGTGCTGGACCTCACAGTGAAGGTGAAACCCGACAAGGAGTTCTTCGCCGAGGTGGAGAAGATTTGCGGGTCCGAAGCGATTGAGGTGCTGGCCAGCTAGAATAGACAGAAGTGGAATCCTCACAAGCGAATCCGGCGAACACTCCCGGCCCGGTTTGGCAGCGGGTGCAGTTGGCCCGCCATCCGAAGCGGCCTCATACCCTCGACTACATTGCGAGCCTGATTACCGATTTCCAGGAGATTCACGGAGACCGGGCCTTTGGCGACGATGCGGCCATCGTCTGCGGAATGGGCCTGTTCGACGAAAAGCCAGTGATGATTGTTGGCCAGCAGAAGGGCCGCGACACGAAGCAGAAGCTGATTCGCAACTTCGGAATGCCGAAGCCCGAAGGCTATCGCAAGGCAATGCGGGCGATGAATCTGGCGGCGAAGTTTGGCCGGCCGATTGTGACTCTGCTCGATACGCCTGGCGCTTATCCTGGCATCGATGCCGAAGAGCGCGGCCAAGCGCAGGCGATTGCACTCAACCTGAGGGAAATGTCGCGTTTGGGTGTGCCCGTCATCGTGATCGTGATTGGCGAAGGCGGCAGCGGTGGCGCATTGGCGCTGGGCGTCGGTAACCGCGTGTATATGCTGGAAAACGCCATCTACAGCGTCATTTCGCCGGAAAGCTGTGCGGCCATCATCTATCGCGACGCAGGCAAAGCGGAGATGGCTGCCAATGCGCTGAAGCTCACTGCACCTGACTTGAAGCGCCTCGGTCTGATCGACGACATTATTCCGGAGCCACCTGGCGGCGCCCATGAGAATCCAACAGCCGCGGCGGAGTCGCTGCGCACCACGATTCGAACCGCCCTGGCGGAACTGGGAAGGCTCACGCCGCAGCAACTGATCGACGACCGGTATGACAAGTTTCGCAAGATGGGAAGCTTCTTCGCGGAGGTAGGCGGGTGAAGAAGACCGGGCTGTACATCGCCATCGGGGCGATCGTGTTCATCGGGATCGTCGTCTTTTCGACTCTGGGGCTGCGCAAACACCGGGTCGAGGTTTGCATGGAGTTCAATGGACGGACGAATTGCCGGACGGCCTCGGGCGAGACTCCCGAGAGGGCCAAATCGGCCGCGATTCAGAATGCCTGCGCGCTCATCGCTTCCGGTGTGGGGGATAGCATCGCCTGCCAGAATCGGCCTCCTGTGAGTTTGAAGAATCTCGATTAAAGCCTCACGGGATTCGTGATATGTTGTCAGTGGGCAGGCAATCGATGAACCGCAATCTCCTTCCGTCAAGACGGCAAATGTTATTCGGGTCCTATCTGGGCCTCGGCGGCTTGGCCCTTGCCGGCATGACGGATAACCCCCTTCTGCCCCGCGCATCCCATAAGCCGGTGAAGGCGAAACGCTGCATCTTCCTGTTCATGGAAGGCGGCGTGAGCCAGATGGATCTGTTCGAGCACAAGCCGGAACTGGTGAAGCGCGCCGGACAACGCATGCCTCAGGCGTCGGGTACCACGGGCGAGATCGCGACCTTTTCCGCGGCGCCGAATCGCATCATCCCCCCTGTTGCGCCACTGCGCCCACACGGGCAATCCGGACGCTATGTGACCGATTTGATGCCCGCCCTTGCCGGCGTTGTCGATGATCTTGCCTTCATTCACGGGGTCAAAGTCGATAACAACAACCATGGCCCGGCGGTTTATCATTCCCTCACCGGCAATCAGTTTCCCGGCAGCGCCTCGATTGGGGCTTGGGTGACCTACGGGCTCGGTTCGGAGAATCAGGATCTGCCGGGCTTCATTGTGCTTGGAGACAAGCGCGGAGCAACCATCGGCGGGGCCGGGGTCTGGGGCAATGGCTTCCTTCCCGCAGCCTATCAAGGGACTCTGTTCCGCAATGGCTCGGCGCCGATTGTGGATCTGCACCGGCCATCGCATCTTTCGGCTGCGGAACAGCGCAAGGAACTCGACCTGCTGCAGTGGATGAACCAGAAGCATCGGGACCAACGCTCGAATTCCAGTGAGTTGGATGCGCGCATTGCTTCCTACGAACTGGCGTTCCGGATGCAGACGAAGGCTCCTGAACTTGTTGATCTGGGTCAGGAGTGTGCCGCGACTCAGAAGTTATACGGGTTGGACGATCCGATTTCGGAGCCATTCGGACGCCAATGCCTGATGGCTCGGCGGATGGTGGAGCGCGGTGTGCGCTATGTGCTTTGCCTCCACGGGGCGGGCGGTGACCGTTGGGACGACCATGGCGACGTGAAGACTCGTATACCGAAGCATTGCAAGGAAGTAGATAAGCCCGTTGCCGGCCTGCTAGCCGACCTCAAATCGCGCGGTTTGCTGGATGAGACGCTGGTGGTCTGGGCTTCCGAAATGGGCCGCACTCCGTTTGACAACAATCTGGTGACGGATAAGCCGGGCCGCGATCACAATCAGTACGGGTTGGTGATCTGGATGGCAGGCGGGAACGTGAAAGCCGGGGCCACCTATGGTGAAACCGACGATTTCTCCGTACGGGCGGCAAGTTCGCCCATCCCGTTGCGGGATGTTCACGCGACACTGCTGGAACTGCTGGGCCTGGATCAGAACCGTTTGACCTACCTGCACGCCGGTCGCTACAAGAAGCTCACCGACATCGGCGGAACGGTGATTCGGAACGTGATTTCGGCTTAGAACGCGAACTTACCGAGGATGTTCAGGATATAGGTGCGCGTCTCGTCGATCGGCGGTACACCTCCGGCGCGATCCACCCGTCCCGGGCCGGCATTGTAAGCGGCCAAGGCCAACTCCAGATTCCCCTGGTATTTATCGAGCATCTGCTTGAGATACCTCGCCCCTCCATCGATATTCTGTTTGGGATCGAAGGGGTCTTTCACTCCGAGCTCGGCGGCGGTAGCCGGCATCAGTTGCATCAGGCCTTGCGCGCCCTTGGGCGAGACGGCGCAGGGACGAAACGCGCTCTCCCGTTCGATGACGGAGCGGACCAGTTCCTCTTTCAGCTTTACCTTGGCGGCCGCATCCTTTATCAGCGGCCCAATCTGGTCCATCGGAATCGGGTCGCAGTCCGCTGCGGGCATGGTTACCGGCGCCGGCATCGACGGGTTGGCAACAGGCTCAGAGGTCCACGGAATAGTGAACCAGGATGCTGGTTCGGTGAGGGAGGCTTGGGGGACGGCGCCGAGGACTTGCCGTCGCACGGAAGCTTTCTGTTGTTCTACGGCGGAAAGCTGGGCACTGCGCGAATTTTGCGTGGCGGGAGGGGTCTCTGCGGCAAGGTTAAACGTGGCGAGCAATAAAACAAGAACTACCACTTCTGTACCTATCGGCAGGAAGCTGCTGGTACTTGAGACTATCGAAGTTCCCTGTAATCTTTCGTTCTAAGGACCTCACTAATTGGCTACTTAAGTAAAAAATCACGTCCCGGGAAACTACACCTCCACCGCATCTGCGACGATTATAGGGGTATGCAGGACAGGCGTTTCCAACCTCGCATGTTGTGCGCGGACCTGGTAAACATCCAATGGACCGATGAGTCCGGGCGCACGCACCGGACCATTGCCAATCTAGAAGACATTTCGTTATCGGGGGCGTGTTTGCAATTGGACCATGCAATACCATTGAACACGAAGCTACGAATCAGCTATCCGAAAGGGCAGATGGTTGGGATTGTACGCTATTGCGTTTACCGTGAGATCGGGTATTTCATTGGCTTACAGTTTCAGGAAGGGGCTGGTTGGTCGAGAAAAGCATTTAAACCACAGCACTTATTTGATCCACGCAGGCTTACGGCGAAGCCGCCCAAGGTTCGCCCACCCACTCCCATAGAGATGGGCATGCCCAACTAACGGCCGCCGGCGCGGAAGTTGCCCACGGCTTCCGATGTCCGTATCGCTCGATTATAGATGCGAAGCCGCTCCACTTTGCCGATGCGAAGTTGAGTCCCCCCATTCAATCCGCGTAGATCGCGGCTGAACCTGCCCCACCCAAACTGCCGCTGCCCCCCTCCATCGTGCAACTTGCCGTCCATAACGAACGTGATGATTTTCGGACCCCCGTCCACGGTCACCGTAATATGGTGACTCGCGCCGGCGGAGAGCGCATTCTGGTCCGAAGACCAGCGGTTTTCCGTTCGTCCGTCATTCAGAACCAACTCGACTGACCCGTTTCCGCCCGTTTGCAACAGGAACCCCTTGCCATCTGGAGTCCGATTGTCCAGCAGAACCTGGCCCGGCGCCAGAGTTTCGAAGCGAACAGAGAGGTCGATGGCGACTCCGGCACGCATGTCGCGGGTGCCGTGGCCGCCACGGCTCCGCTCCACAAAAGCGGGAAGCTCAGGCATAGCGACGGTTGCCGGCATGGCGCCGGATTCGGGCAGATTGAGAATAAGCCCGCTCGTAGCCACCGTCCGGTTCTCCAACTGGTTCCACATGCCTTCGAGCAGCGCCGTGTCGATCTCGTGAACCCGCGCGATCTCCTTCTGGGTTTCCGTCAGATAGTATTTGCCACCTTCTTCCACCAGGTCCGGATAGCTCATTCGAATAATCGGGTCGTCATCATAGAGCGCGATCTCCGGCTGTGACCAGCGAATGATTTTGCCCTTCGGTGAATCGGCCTCCACTCCGCCCACCAGCCACACCGGATTGCGCTCTTCGTAAGCGATGGTGCGCCGCCGCGGGTGCTCCAGGATGAAGCGTCCACCGTGGTTGTGGAACCAGTACACATATTTCCCGTTCTCGCAGCGCCAGGCAAAATTGGCTGCACGCGGGTGCTTCATCAACCGGCCATCGGCATAGCGCATGTACTCCGAGGGCTCCCAAGTCCGCCCGTCATCGCGGGAGTAGGAATAGGCGGAATGGCCATCGATGGTGCGGAACACCACGAACAATGACCCGTCACTGAGCGTCGAGAAACTATGCTCCTCGGCAATCGGACCGCCACCGGCGGGCGCACGGATGCCTTTGTCTCCCTCGGGCAGTGTGGCCCAGCGCAGCTTGCTCGCGTCACGCTCAGTGAGAATGTTGTCACTTCGCAGCAACACGCCTTCACTCGAAGTGAAGAAGCCCTCGCCGAAGCCGCCCACTTTATGCAGCGGCACATATCCGGCGTTCTTGTGCAGAAACGCCTTTCCCACCGTCCAGAAAAACTTGATCTTGCCCTGATATGGATTCCGTTTGTCGATCTCGAAGTCTTTTTGCGGGATGTCATACCGCTGGGCAGACCAGCTTCTTCCGTGGTCATCGCTGTACTTGAAAACAAAATGCCCGAGCGAGTCCACACGCTTCACCCAGCCGTCACGATAGGTCGGCTTATCGCCGATGACCTGGCGGATGTTGTCGGTATTGTGGTTGTAAAAGACATATACGCGGCCGGAGGGGATCTTGAGCATCACGGCATAGGACGCTTCGGGACCATTGGAAGGCTCGACATCCACCGCCTCAGACCATGTCTTGCCACGATCCGTGCTGCGCCGCGTGACGATATGCTGGCCTCCCGCGCCTTCCTGTCCCGGGCCGGTAGTGACGACGCACAGCCACGCCCCATCATTGGTCTTGACGACGTAGGGCTGATCAGAATACCCTTCATCCGGGATGACCGAACCGGCAACAATATTGCGCGGATCCGGCATCTGTGCCTGCAGAACCGCGGCTGCGAACAAAGTGAGAAAGAAACGCATGGGCTTTTTCAGAATAATAGTTTCAGGGAGAACTGTACCTGGCGCTCGCCTGTCGCCGAACTGATCACGCCGAAGTCATTCGCCCCCAGATTCTCGCCAGGAGTGAAGAAGTAGGGCGTGTTGGACAGATTGAACGCCTCAGTGCGGAAGAGCAGCGAGACCCGCTCCCGGATGGGGAAATTCTTCTGCACCGCAAAGTCGTAGTTCACCCGGCTGGGGCCGCGCACGTCGGAAACCGTGCGGCTCACATTGCCGAACGTGAAGGGGTCGGGAACGGTGTATCGTGTCCCATCGAACCAGCGGTTCAACCGGGACTGCGGAGAACCGGAAAGCTCAGCCGATTGCCCCGTGCTGTTGGGGCGAAGCACACCGCCGCCGACGCCGCTATTGCCTGTGGAAGTAAGCGCAATCGGAAAACCCTTGTTCCAGGAATAGGCGCCTGTGATCGACCAGCCGCCGGCGATCCACTGCACCGGTGCGGATGCGGAGTTCAGAAACGCTTTGCCCTTGCCAAACGGCAGATCGAGCGTGTGGCTGATCACCAGGCGTTGCGAAACGTCGCCCTCCGAAAGGCTGCGCTCGGCGGCGAGATTGTAGATGTCCTGCACCGGCGGAACGAACGCTGTTTCACCGAATACGCGGCCGCTGCCGTTGTCGATGAGCTTCGAGTTCGTATAGGTCACCAGGATGGAATAGCCGCGGGCAAAGCGCTTCTCTGTGCGCATCACTAGCGAATGATAGGTGGACGACCCCATGTTCTGCGCCACCGCCGGCGAGTTCGTGGTGACCGAGGTGTACTGCGGATACGGGCGTAGCAATTGGGACTGCGCGATGGTGCGTTGGGCGTGTGTGCCCACGTCGGCGATACCGAAGAATGGATTCGTTACCTGCTGGTTCAATGCGGCGCCCAAAGCCTGATAACGCGGATGCAACTGGTTCCAATTCCCCGAGACAGGAATACGCGTGCCTTTGTTGGCTGCATAGCCCGCTTCCAGCAGCAATTGCCGGGGCAACTGCCGCTGCACGGTGAAGTTCCACTGCTGGTTATAAGTGTTTGACTTGTTGCCGCGGTCCATGATCAACAAGCCTTGGCCGAGTTGGGTCCGGTACTGCGGAGTATTGGGAGTCTGTAGCAGCCCGTCGGGATATGGATTGTCGATGGTGTTGAGCGGGGTCACGCCATCGAGGCTCGATACCCATGGCGTGGTCACCTGCGCGCCCGGCATGCCAAAGTTCTGTGCCCCTGTGGTTCCGAAACGCGGCGTGTGGAAGATGCCGTAGCCGGTGCGAATGACCGTCCGTTCATTCAGGCGATACGCCAGCCCGATGCGCGGGCCAAAGTTGCGGTAGGTGCTGTCGAACTGGCCGCGAGGCTGGCCATCCTGGCCGGGATAGCGAAGAACGCCGGCGAGATTCGGTAGCGCTGGAATGCGGATGGGGAATGGCGCGTTGAAGTCGAAAGTGCCGAAACGGTTGTAGCGCTCCGTGCGCGGTTGCTCGTATTCCCAGCGCAATCCGGCGTTGATGGTGAGCTTGCCGAGGCGAATATCGTCATTGAAGAAAAACGAGTAGTACATGTTGCGGATCGCCGCCGCGGGCACGCTGCCAATGGAGCCGGTGCCGAATCCGGTGAGCATGGAAGCGATGCCGCTGCCGGCGTTGAGCGCGGCGCGCAGAGGATCGGGGCCTTGTGTCTGCCCCTGTCCGAAACTGTAGCTGCCCGAAGGCGCACCGCCTTGAAACGGAGTCTGGTTGTAGAGTCGGATATCCGCTCCGTAGGTCAACGTGTGCTTGCCGTGATATTCCGTCTGCTCCGCCACCAACGTATAGATGTCGTTCCCGCGCAGGATGCGATCTCCGCTGGGTGCGCCTAGTCCCGTGAAATTGGAGATGGCGATGGTCGGGTACACCTGCTCCTGCACCGCCGCCGCCACGTTCGACGAGAAGCCGATGTCGGTGAGGTTGACCTGCCCGGCCGAGCGAGGAGTGCGCCCCTCAAAGCGCCTTACCGCTCCCAGGCGCAAGTTGAGAATGCGCGTTGCGGACAGCGTCGAGGTCATGTTGACCACGCCCGTCAGCGCATGGCTGAGGGTGGTCCCCACCACTGTGTCGGCAATATTGTTGAATGGCCCGGTTTGCCCCGTATCGCCAACGTTGCGGCTGATGCGGCCGAAGAGACTGTGCTTCTCGGAAAGGCGGTGGTCGAGCCGGAACGACCATTGATCGGAATCGACGAAGCTGGCCGGATTCCAGGAGAAATTGTTGATCAGGGCAGGGCCGGTACCTGCCTGGTTCGGAGCAGGCATGAACTCCAGTAACCGGCGTCCGACGCGGCTCTGTTGCGCCTGCGGAATGATATTGCCCGGATAGGGATCGCGCAGAAAGCCTCCTGCCGGATTGGCGCGCGTGGTGAATGGATTGTAGACCACGACGAGCGCTCCCTGTGCGTTCAACCGCTGGGAGAAATCGCCACGTACTTCCGCGGGCGTCGGAACCGTCAGAATGCCTGCGCCGCCGCCGATGTCTTCCCTGTGGCCTTGATACTCCCCAAAGAAGAACGTCTTGTTCTTTACGATGGCGCCGCCGGCCGATCCGCCGAACATATTGAAGTGAAACACCGGCCTCGCCTGCCGCCGCGCGTTGGAGAAGAAGTTATTCGCCCGCATGCGGTCATTGCGGAAGAACCAGAAGGCCGAGCCGTGCAGTTCATTCGTTCCGCCCTTCGTAATGACGTTGATGGCGCCGCCGCCACTGCGTCCGAACTGCGGGCCGAAACTGTTGGTGAGAACCTTGAACTCCTGTGTCCCGTCGGGTGTCGGAGAAATGGCGAAGTTGTTGTTCTCCGGCAGCATGATGGAGACGCCGTCCACCAGATAGTCATTGGTGCGGAAGCGTCCGCCGTTGATGGAGATATCGGAGAGAACGAACAGCGGAGCGCCAATATCTCCCGTGGAAGCCGTGCTGCCGATCGCCCTCGGATTGATCTGCACCCCGGCGCTCAGACCCACCAGATCGAAGATGTTGCGCCCGCGGATGGGGATCTCTTCAATGGAACGCGTGTTCACCACCTGGCCGAGGGAGGCGGATTCCGATTCAATCAGCGGAGTCTCTTCGCTCACCGTGAGGCTGGTAGCCGTGTCGCCCACTTCCAACTGGAAGTCAATGCGCAGGCGGCCTTCCACCGGCAGGTTCAGCTTCTCGCGAACGGATGTCTTGAACCCCTTATTGGAGATCGCCACCCGGTAGGTGCCCGGCCGGAGATAGTTCGCCTGATAGAAGCCGGTGGCGTCCGTGGTGATGCGGGACATCTGATTGGTTTCGAGGTGTACCACCTCGACATTCGCCCCGGAGATGGCTGCTCCGGTCGGATCGGTGACCGCGCCCAGGATAGCGCCGGTGATATTTTGTGCGTGAACGCCCTGCGCTGCCAGCGCAAACATCGAAAGCAGCAAGCGACGAAGCATGGTACCTCCCAGAAAACTGATACGACAGTTTGTACTGGTTAGTCTATGTGCTTTGCGTTAGACTGTCAATGGATAGGATGAAAACTGAAGTGCCAGTTTCAAAGCGGCAGAACGCCGATTTTGCGGATTCTGCCTATCGCCGCCTGTGCGATGCGATCCTCGACGGGCGATTGACCCCCGGAACCCCTCTCTCCCGCCGTGTGTTGGCTGCGGAGTTCGGTATGAGTACCGTGCCGGTTGGCGAGGCGCTGCTGCGTTTGGAGGCCGAAGGCCTGGTGGAAAGCCGGCCGCGCGCCGGCAGCCGCGTGCGCATCCCCACCGCCAGCGAGATTCAAGGCAACTACGAGTTGCGCGAAGCCCTGGAAACACATTCGGCGCGCCTCTTCGCGGAGCGGGCCACGGAATCGGACCGCAAGCGTTTGCTGGCCACGGCGGAGAAACTGGATGCGATTTTCGCCCGCATGGAGCGCAAATCCTATTCCGCCGTGCGGCATGCATTGGCGGAGCGCCAGCACATGCGTTTTCATATGTTGATTGCCGAAGCGGGCCGCTGCGCGGAACTGGCCTCCGCCATCGAGCGCAGCCGCGTGTTGCTCTTCAACTGGTTGTTCACCATGTCCGCGGAGTTCGGCGTTTTGCCCGAAGGCTGGCACAGTATGCTTGCCCGGAAACTCGCCGATGGCAGCCCTCGCGAGGCGGCCGAAGCGATGCGCGTCCATGTTCGCTATCGCAAGGATGAGGTCATTGAGAAGTTGGCTCAATTGACCGGATCCGGAGCCGGACGCATGGCCCGGGGCCCACAGCGCCACCGCAATGGAGACTCGGCAAAGTGACGCGTTCGCGGCGCGAGTTTCTTGCCGCACTGGCACTTGCCGGGCGCGATCCAAACGTCGTGCTCATTCTCGCTGACGATCTGGGTTACGGCGATTTGGGGTGTTACGGCGCCGTGGACAGCGTTACGCCCAATCTGGACCGCCTGGCGCAGGATGGGGCGCGATTGACGAACCACTACACGGGATCACCGGTGTGTTCCCCCGCTCGCGCCAGCCTGATGACCGGGCTCATTCCGGATCGCACTGGTGTGACCGGAGTGCTTCGGGATGAAGACGATGATACAGGGCTGGACCTGCGTCTCCCCACCATAGCCAATGCACTTCGCGATAAGGGCTACACCACCGCCTTGATCGGCAAGTGGCACCTCGGGATGAAGGGCGCCTATCTCCCCCGCAAGCGCGGCTTCGATTACTTCTGGGGCTTTCTCAACGGGACCATCGACTACTTCACTCATCTCTCGAAAGGTGGTGGCGCCACGGGGCAGCGCACCACCTATGAGAATGAGCAGCCCGTGGAACTGAAGGGATACTTCCCGGACCTGGCAACGGCCAAGGCGGTGCAATTCGTGGAAGCGCACGCGTCCCGCAAGTGGTTCCTCTACCTGCCTCTGGCCTTGCCGCATACGCCGCTGCAAGCCGCGGAGCGCTGGAAGAAGCCCGAGCCCAATGCCGAATACCGTGGCATGTTGCGATCACTCGACAACAACATCGGGGAGTTGCGAGCAGCACTGGAACGAACCCGGCAGTGGGATCGCACCGTGTTGATTTTTCTCTCCGACCATGGCTGGGTAAAGAAGCGTGCCCCTGCCGGCGCGGGGAGCAACGGTCCTTTGCGCGGCGGCAAGTACGAACTCTACGAGGGTGGCATTCGCGTCCCATGCATCGTTCGCTGGCCGGGCGTGACGAAGCCCGCCAGCACGGTCAACACGCCCTGCTGGTTCCCTGATTGGTACGCCACACTCACCGGCAAAAGAACGCAGGACGGCATCGATATCAAGAACTTGCTGCGTGGCTCACAAAGCGCGGCTCGCGAATTCTACTGGCGTTTCGAGGACAGCGCGGTGAAAACGCCGCTCAGCTTCGCCCTACGACAGGGAAAGTGGAAGCTGCTGAAGGTAGGCGCAGAGAAGTGGCTCTTCGACCTGGAGCAGGACCCCGCCGAGCAACGCGACCTGAGCGCGCAGCAACCCACGATTGTGGCGGACCTGGAGCGTAGGCTCGCCGGCCGTTTCTGACGTACCATGACTACATGTATTCCCCTCGGCATTCGCTGACCAAATGGTTGGTGGCGGCGCTGTTTGCCGGCATCTTCTGCCTTCGAGCCCTGTCCAGCTATCAGCAGGGCAATCCGCAAAACGATTTCCACTTCTCACTGATTGGCGATCGCACCGGAGACGCGCAGCCGCAAATCTTCGGCCGCGTCTGGCGCGAAGTGGACATGCTGCGTCCCGATTTCGTTGTCACCGTGGGCGACACAATTCAGGGCGGCAAGGAAGACAAGATGGAAGGCGAATGGGCCGAACTGCGGCCGCTGTGGAAGCGGTATAACCGTTATCCCGTCTACTTCACACCCGGCAACCACGACATCTGGTCAAAGGCCTCCGAAGAACTGTACATCAAGGAGACCGGAAACAAGCCTTATTACAGCTTCCACTACCAGGATGCGCACTTCACCATCCTGGACAACAGCCGCACGCGTGACCTAAGCGCGGAACAGCTTCAGTTTCTCGAAGAAGATCTCAAAGCGAACGCCAACCGCAATCCCAAGTTTGTCGTCTTCCACCGGCCGTTCTGGATCACCGCATTTCAGGAAGGCGGCGCCGAGATGCACCTGCACAAACTGGCCAAGCAGTACGGTGTGCACCACGTGATCAGCGGTCACGGACACCGCTTTGTGCGCATGGTGCGCGATGGGATCACCTATATGGAAGTGGGGAGTTCCGGTGGCGGCATGAAAGGCAGCCTGATTCGCGGCGATGGATTCCGCAATGGCTGCTTCTATCACCACGTCTGGGGCCGCGTGAAGGGCGGTGAAGTCACGTTCACAGTGAAGGAGCTCGACGGACAATTTGGTGAAGGGCGCATGTTTAACGCCGCCGATTGGGATGAGAACGGGCCGAAGTTCGAAACCGCCGATCCCGCGCTCAGCACCAAGCCGCAAACCTAAATGCCCCGCACCGGCTGGGGATGGGAAATCACGCCTGAGGAACTGCGCTCCTGGATACTGTTCGAAGATGATCGTCTGTTGGTGGTGAACAAACCCGGCTTGGTGGTTTGCCATCCCTCCAAACACGGGCCATGGTCGAGTCTGATTGGCGCATGCCGTGAACTCCTTGGTGTGGACCGGCTGCACATGCCCTCGCGGCTCGATCGGGAAACCAGTGGTGTGGTGGTCTTCGCCAAGGATGCGAAAACAGGCTCGCTGTTGCAGCGCGCGATGCAGCATCGAAAAGTGCGTAAGGTTTATCACGCGGTGTTGGTGGGCCAACTCCGCGAGCCTGCCGGTGTAAGCGGCGCCATCGGCAAAGATACTGCTTCCGTGGTTTGGATGAAGCAGGCTGTTTGCGAGGACGGGCAGCCGGCCCAGACGGAGTTCTTCCCCTTATCCTCCGATGGCGAGTACACACTAGCGCGCGTGGAACCCCACACCGGGCGCTTGCACCAGATCCGCGTGCATGCCGCATCCATTGGGCATCCCGTAGCTGGCGATAAGATCTACGGCCCCGACGAGCGCCTGTTCCTCGAGTTTTTGGAAACTGGCTGGACACCCAGCCTGGCCAAACTGCTGCGCTTCGAACGCCAGTTACTGCACGCCTCCGAATGGCAATGCCTGGAGGAAAGCATGCCTTTGCATTTCTACGCCCCGCTGCCTGAGGAGTGGCAATCTGTAACGTGCGTGGCGGATGCGGCAACTTGTTCTTAACCGCTAGTCTCAAGGGAATGCGCGTTCTTCTGCTGGTGTGTGTGGCCGGGCTTCTGCCCGCGGCCGATCTTTACGTACGCAATGTCACTCGCATTGATGTGACTGGTGCAAAGAAGCCGTATCGAACCAGCCTCTGGATCTCAGGCAACCGCGTGCGCGCCGAAGGTGCGCGTGTGCAACCTCCGAAAGACGCAGTGCTGGTGGATGGGGAAGGGAAGTATCTACTCCCCGGGCTGTGGGATTCGCACTTCCATCTCATCCGCGGCGAGTCCGATCCGCAGCCGGTGCTCGACAAGTTACTGAAGCATGGCGTCACCACGGTCCGCGACATGGGCAGCATACCGGACCGCATCGTCGCCCTCCGGGACGCGATTGCCGCGGGGAAAGCGCAGGGGCCGCGATTGATTGTCGCCGGTGCGATGCTCGACGGGCCGCCTTCGAAACCCGATCCCACCATGCACATCGTTGCCAATGCGCAAGAGGCTTCCGCGGAGGCGCACCGTCTCGCTGCGCTTAAAGTGGATTTCCTCAAAGTACAGCAGAACCTCTCGGCGGAAAGCTATCGCGCGGTCGCCGCTACAGCGAAAGCCAAGGGTCTCGCGATAATGGGCCATACCCCCGATGCCCTCACCGTGACGGAAGCCGCCCAAGCAGGCCAGCGCAGCATCGAACATTTGACCGGGGTGCTGATCGCCTGTTCCTCGCGCGAAGCCGAACTGCGGGAACTCATCGCGAGGGGCGTAGCCGGTGTCGACTTCGGGCCGCTCGGCGAAGCTGGCCGAATCACCCTCGATTCCTTCTCCGAACAAAAGGCCCTGGAATTGTTCCGGCAATGGAAATCGTCGTTCCAACTGCCGACACTGGTTTGGGAGAAAGCCTATCTGCTGGCGCCTTCTTCGCGCCGCCGCCCGGAAACCGCGGCGATGATGAAGGAGTACTTCGCCAAGGGGATGGCGGTTGTTCGTCTCATGCATCAAGCGGGCATCCGCTTCGTTGCCGGAACAGACGGCGGCGATACGTTCACCACGCCGGGCCTCGGCTTGCATCAGGAACTTGAACTGCTGGTCGAAGCGGGAATGACTCCGTTGGAAGCACTGCAATCGGCAACGGTGAACGCAGCGGCGATGATGAATCAGCCGCTCCCGCCCGCCGATTTCGTCTTGCTCTCCGCTAATCCCCTCGATGATATCCGCAATACCCGCAAGGTTGAGGGCGTCATCACAAGGGGAAAGTTCAGTGCGCTAGGATATGCCCAATGAAAACCGTTTGGGATGACGCTGTTCGCCGGGAATTGCTGGACCGCTTCGCTAGTATAAAGCCGGAGCAGAAACCGCGTTGGGGCAGGATGAATGCCGGCCAGATGGTGGCTCACTGCGCTGATCCGCTACGCGCTGCCATGGGCGAGATGAGCGTTACCGAAAAGTGGACCCCTTTTCGCATCGGGCTGTTTCGCTATCTGGTGATCTACGTCTTGCCTTGGCCCAAAGGAGCACCCACTGCTCCGGAGTTCATTCACACCGGAACGGAGGATCTCCAGCGCAACCGCCAATTGCTAGCCGACGCACTGGAGCGCTTTGCAGCTTATCGCGGTAAGCCCTTTCGCGAACATGCCGCCTTCGGTGCCCTATCCGAAAAGGATTGGGGGCACCTTACCTGGCGTCACCTCGATCACCACCTGCAGCAGTTCGGCGCCTAGATTCGCGGGACTTCCACTTCCGCACCTTTGCGATCCGCAGAAACATAGCCCGCATAGATGGCGAGAGTGATATCGATGGCCAGCTCCAGATCGCATTCCGGATGCTTTCCTTCCCGCATGCACCGGACGAAATCGTGCATCTCATACATCTGTCCGTTCGACCAGCCGAATTCCGGGTACGCCGGGATCCAGCCTTCGTTGGAACTGATCTTCTCCATCAGATCCATTCCTTCGAACTCCTTGCGGCTGGGGCTGTACAGATCCACTACCTTCACCGGTTGAATATGGCAACGGGTGCGATGATTGTTGGCGTACACCTCGACGAAGTCATACACACCACCGAGCACGAGTTCGCTGGTCATCACATCCGCGATCATTCCATCGTCGAAAATGACGTGAAGAAACGCATAGTCTTCCGTATCTTTGTAAGTGGTCCGCAAATAGCCGCGGTCCTCGAAATCGGGGCGCTTGGTGATGGCATGCGTGCGGCAGGAAACGGCCACCGGCCGGATCGGTGACCCTCGCCGCGCGATCCCTTCCTTGCGCTTCAGATACAACACTCCGCCCAGCGGATGACAGCCTTTGCCGATCAGCGAGCCACCACCTTGCTCACTCCAGATGCCATACACGGGCGAATGCGAGCCGGAATGCGACTCCTCCGCCGTCATGCGGAGAATCTGTGCCTTGGTGGTCTCAATGATCTCCCGCTCGCGCTGGATGGAAGGAGCGTAAATGTAGTTTTCCGCATAGCCGAGGATGACGCCGGCTTCATCGACGGTTTGCCTGATCCCGCGAAGCTCTTCCGTCACCGAAGCCAGCATCTCTTCCTTCGAATACTGTTCCGGAGAGCCGAAGAATCCGTGGAAAGGCTTCTCCACAATGATGTGCTTGCCGGCCTTGGCCGCGCTCCGGATGTAGGCGGCATGCGACGACGGCGGTGTGCAGATGTCCAGCACATCGATATGCGGCAGCATTTCCTCGACGCTCTCATAGGCCGCGGTCTCGAATTCACGAGCGAAGGCTTCCCTGCTTTCCTTCCGCGAAGAAGTGACCCCGGCGGTGACGGCGGGAAGTCCCCGCAGATTCTTGTGATGAAACTTGCCGGCGAATCCGGCGCCGGCGATGCCAATGCGAAGTGGAGAAGAGTTCATGGGATGCGAATTCTCCAGTGTACGATGAGCGCGCCGCCGGCTTGCCCGGCCAGGATATAGTCATGGGCATGCACGTGTGTTTCTTTCTTGCGGCGTTGACCGCACTTCAGGCACAGCCTGTCGATCTTCCCCAACCTTACCGGGCGATGCGCTCTTCCAGCTATCGCACCGACGGCGGCAATGCCGACGCCGTGCGCGTGGAGCCACAAAGCAGCTACACCGTGGCGGACATCAAAGGCGCGGGCCGTCTCGTACACATGTGGTTCACCATCGCGACCGCCGAAGAGAATTACCTGCGGACCACGCGCATCAAGATCTATTGGGATGGCTCCACAACGCCCGCCGTCGATGTCCCCTTCGGCGATTTTCACCTGCTGGGTCACGGTCAGGTTCGCCAAGTGAATTCCGCCTACGTCACGGTTAGAGCCCGGCCGGAGTTGAACCACAACCTGCGCAATCCGAACGTTGCCGGATTCAACAGCTACTTCCCCATGCCCTACTCCACCGCTGCGAGAGTCGTGATTGAGAACGGTTCGAAGGAGCCTTTGACATCGCTCTACTATCAGATCGACTACCAGGCCTGGCCTAAAGCGCCGAGCACGCTGCGGTTTCACGCTCATTTCCGCGAGACAGCGGCCGAGCCTTTCCGCGGCAACGAACCCGGCCGGGCCACCTCACGCAATACGAAGCCCGAAGACAATCACCTCATCGTGGAGACCACCGGCGCCGGGCACTTTCTCGGTGTCGCTCTCAGCATTGATGCCTCCGGCGCCGGTTGGTGGGAGGGTGACGAGATGATGTGGATCGACGGAGAATCCTCGCCCTCCATCAACGGCACGGGCACCGAAGATTACTTCGGCAGCGCCTGGGGATTTCGCGCCGAGTACAACATGCCCTATCACGGCGTGACCTTCCTCAAGAAAGTGCCGTCGCGCCCGGATTGGCAGGCCGGCTTGTACACGGTCTACCGCTTTCACGAGAAGGATCCCATCCCCTTCCGCAAATCCTTTAAGATGTCGATTGAGCGCGGCCATAACAATCACCGCCGCGATAGTAAATACTGGAGCGTCGCCTACTGGTACCAGTAATCAGCGGCAACCCCCACCCACAAAATGCACGATCTCCACTTTGTCGCCCGGTTGCAGGGCGGTGCCGGCCCAAGCGTCTTTCCTGAGAATCAATCCGTTGTACTCGATCGCCACGCGGCTCGGATCGATATGTAAGGATGCGAGCAGATCCAGCATCGAGCAGGCATCGGGCGCGTTGTGGCTTTCGCCATTGATCACGAGGTCCATCCATTCTGTGGTAGCACAGTAAACATGCTGACCAAGCTGCGCATCCGGAACTTCAAGCGCTTCGACGATGTGGAGATCGAGCTTGGGAACCCCGTGCTCCTCGCCGGGCCGAACAATTCCGGGAAGACTACGGCGCTGCAGGCCTTGACACTGTGGGAAATCGGCTTGCGCCGCTGGCGCGAGAAACGGAGCGAAGGCACTCCGGAGAAACGGCCCGGAGTGACCATCAATCGCAAAGACCTGCAGAGTGTTCCCGTGCCCTCGGCGAACTTGCTGTGGCGTAGTCTGAAGACGCGCAACGTGCAGCGCTCCAGCGGCAAGCCCGAAACGCAGAACGTGCGCATCGACATCATCGTGACCGGCGTGGATGCGTTGGGCAAGCAGTGGCAATGCGGGCTGGAGTTTGATTTCGCCAACGATGAGTCGATGTATTGCCGCCCGGTGCGCGTCGATGGCGCCAGAAGCCCGCGCCGCATGACGGTGCCGGAGCAGGCGCACGCCGTGCGCATGGCGTTTCTGCCCCCTATGTCCGGGCTGGTTGCCAGCGAATCACGGTTGAATCCCGGTGGCATCACATACCGCTTGGGCGAGGGCCGCACCGCGGAAGTGTTGCGCAACCTCTGCTACCAGGTCCATGAAAACCCCGCCGGTTGGGCCAAATTGAAGCGCTGGATGCAGGATCTCTACCACATGGATCTTCAGGAACCGGAATACATCGCCGAGCGCGACGAGATCCAGATGGCCTACCGTGACGCGAGCGGTAGCGTCTTGGACATTTCCTGCTCCGGCCGCGGCATGCAACAAACGCTGCTCCAGTTGGCCTATCTGGAGGCGCATCCGCGCAGTGTATTGCTGCTCGATGAGCCCGATTCCCACCTGGAGATCCTGCGCCAGCAGGAACTCTTCCGTCTCTTGCGTGAGGCTGCGGTGGAACAGGATAGCCAGTTGATCGTGGCCACTCACTCAGAAGCGATCCTCAACGAAGCGGCTCGCCAGCCGGACTGCAAGATCGTGGCGTTTCTGGGCAAGCCGCACGTGCTCCCGCGCCGCCGTGCTGCGAGGCTCCGCCGTGCGCTGGAGGAAGTCCGTTTCGATCAGTACTTCCTCGCGGAACAGAAAGGTTGGGTGCTGTATTCGGATTCCAGCTTTGATCTGGACATGCTGCGAGTCTTCGCAACACGGCTGAAGCACCCTGCCGCAAGGGCACTGCAGCGGCCCTTCCACGTGCCGACTAGTGGGGATGTCGACGCGGCCTGCGAACACTTCGCCGCGCTGCAGGAGGCAAAGCCGGAACTGCGTGGATTACTGCTGACCTTCCATCCTGGCCGCGCCAGTGAATCTGCCAACTGGCGAGCGCATCACTGGGAGCGCGGCCGTGCAGAAGACTACCTCAGTCATCCCGCGACCCTGCGTGCCTTTGCCGAACACTATGGAGCAGGCGAAGCTTCGGCTGGATCGCTGTTTGCCGATACCGGCAGGCAGCGGGCCATGGAAGCGATGGATGCGGCGTTGGAGAAAAGCCTGGATCTGGCGGGCACACTCCGCGCGTTCTTCGAAACTTTGGGTGCAGCGCCGCCACCGGAAAGCGAAGGGTTGTGGCGACTCGCGGATTTTGTTCCCGCCGAGCTGCTCGATGAAGAAATCCGCGTGGTGCTGGATGCAATTGACGCCGTTGCCAAATGATGCGCAGGCTCCAAAGAAAGTTAGAATGAGGTTTCGGAAGCGAGGTTAGTCGAATGCCACGTGAGCGCATGTCGCGACGTCATTTTTTCTTTGGGCCGCTGCTGGCGGGTGCCATCCCTATGGCCGGATTCGGAAGCAGCGCTTCGCTGAAGACGCTGGGCTACAAATCGCCGAATGAGAAGCTCAATCTGGCCGCCATCGGCGCCGGCGGACAGCCTGCCTCGGATTTGCGCGCCGCGCATGCCGGCGTCGAGAACGTAGTCGCTCTGGCCGATGTCGATTGGGCTCGCGGGAAACCATCTTTTGACCGCTTTCCCAAGGCTGCGAAATTCAAAGACTTTCGCCAGATGCTCGACAAAGCGGGGCGCGATATCGATGCCGTCGTCATCGGCACTCCCGATCATATGCATGCCACCTGCGCCGTCGCCTGCATGCAGGCCGGCAAGCATGTCTATGTGGAAAAGCCGCTCACTCGTACTGCCTGGGAGGCGCGGCTGCTCACCGCTGCTGCGGAGAAATACAAAGTCGCGACGCAGATGGGCAACCAGGGCTATTCGCACGACGCCACTCGCGTCGCTTGCGAGATTTTCTGGTCCGGTGAAATTGGCGAAGTGAAGGAAGTACATGCCTGGACCGGCCGCCCGAGTTGGCCGCAGGAAATGCCGAAGCTGCCGTCACCAACGCCAGTGCCGGATACTCTCGATTGGGATCTTTGGCTGGGTGGCGCCGCGGCGCGTCCGTTCAGTGCGGGCGACGCCGAGTACAACACCTTCGTCGAAGAGCGCTCCAAACGCTACGGCCGCGGCGGGCAACGAGAGTTTGGTTTCTACCTGCCTTTCAATTGGCGCGGGTTCTACGATTTCGGCAGCAGCCTCATCGGCGACTGGGGCATTCACATTCTCGGGCCCGCCAATTGGGGGCTGCAACTCGATCCCCAGTATCTCCAAAGCGTCGAATGCATCAAGAAGAATTCACTGCCGCCCTTTACGTTCCCCGATGAGTTGACCCTTCGCTTCGATTTCGGGCCGCGGCCCGGCATGCCGCCCGTCAGTGTTTACTGGTACCACTATGGTGGCCCCGGTGATCCCTACAAGCCGGAAGGCATGACCGTGGAAGAATCGCGGAAGATTCCCGGTCAAGGGCCGCAGGTTGGCCCACCCAATCCCAGTCGTGGTGGTGGCGGCGGCAGCGGGCGGTCACCCATCAGCAGCGGGTACAACTCCATCTTCGTCGGATCGAAGGGATACCTTGGCACCAGCGGAAGAGGCGAAGGCGTCGGCCTGTTGCCCGGCAAACGCTGGGCGGAATATAAACTGCCCGACCCGTACCTGCAGCGCTCGCCCGGAGCAAGCACCGGATCGAATCATTCGGCCCACGCCCGCGATTGGGTTCGTGCCTGCAAAGGCGGAGCGCCGGCGTGCTCGAATTTCAGCATCGCCGGAAGATTCACGGAATGGCTGGTGCTTGGCGCGGCTGCCGTGCACCACGAAGGCAAGTTGCTTTGGGACCACGCCAAGGGTGAGTTCAGCAACGGCAAAGACGTCAATAAGTGGGTGAAGCCCACGTTCCGCAAGGGTTGGGAGATCAAGCTGTAGAAGGAGACTGCATGCTTTACACGAGACGGGAGATTGGGAAACTAGCGCTGGCCGCCGGCTCCACGGGGTTGCTGGCAGCGAAGCCGAATTCGAATTTCGGCGGCGTGCAGATTGGCGCCATCACGTATAGCTTTCGCGCATTGCCTGGAAGCGCTGAGGAAACGCTGAAGTATTGTCTGGATTGTGGCATCAGTGCCATTGAAATGATGAGCACCGTGGCGGAAGGCTACGCCGGCGCCCCGGCGTCCCCTGCACGTCCCGGTGGGCGCGGACAGATGACTCCCGAACAACGTGCCGCCATGCAGAAGGCCGCCGAAGAGACAAAGCAGTGGCGGCTCTCCGTGCCGATGGCGAAATACAAGGCTCTGCGCCGTATGTACGAAGACGCAGGCGTCAAAACCTACGCTTTCAAATTGCCCCCCACTATGGGCATGTCCGACGCCGAGTACGAATACATCTGGAATGTTGCCGAAACGCTGGGCGCCAATCACATCACCATGGAATTGCCCACCGACGATGCTCTGCTGCAGCGCGTAGCCGAGTACGCCGCCAAACGCAAACTGCGGATCGCCTTCCACACCCATGGCCAAGGTGGATCGTCCGGCTTCGAAAAGGCGCTTGGCGCATCGCCCTATACGGCGCTGAACCTCGATGTCGGCCACTACTTCGGAGTAACCGGCGAATCCCCCGTGCCGATCATCGAGAAATATCACGACCGCATCTCCAGCCTGCACCTGAAAGATCGCAAAGCCCCCGGAACCGGCGGAGGAGAAGGCAAGAAAGGTGGCGGCGGCGCGAACGTGCCTTGGGGTCAGGGCGGCACTCCGTTGAAGGAAATCCTCCAGGTGATGAAGAAGCGGAAGTTCAAATTCCCTGGCAGCATCGAGTACGAATACAATACGCCAGAAGGTTCCGACGTGTTGACCGAAGTGAAGAAGTGCGTTGCCTATTGCAAGGCGGCGCTGGCGTAGTCAGTGTCCCAGCGCGTAGATCGTGTGCTCCGCGGTCACCGTGTAGCCCATCCGCGTGTAGACGGGCCGCCCCGCGGCGGAGGCATGCAAATAAGTCCGCTCTCCCAGCCCCGCCGCGCGTGACCGCTCCAGCACATCGCGCATCGTCGCCTCGGCATAGCCTTTCCGCTGTGTGTTGGGGCGGGTGGCCACAAAGGCGACATAGCGCATGCCATCCACATTGAAAACCGCGCTGCAACTCGCCGCTGTATCCTCAGTGCGGAGCATCGTAATCATCCGGTCCGGCGCACGCCACCATCCGTCTGTCTCCATCGTCAATGACCCAGGCTCGGCGATCGGCATCTGGTAAGCCGCCTCGTTCAGCCGCAGCACCGCATCACCGATTCCGGCGGCGGATTCCGTGAGCCATACTCCCTCAGGCTTAGCGCGCCCCGGTTCCAGGCGGGTAGCTTCCATGCCGGTGAGAGGCATCACGGGCGCCAATCCAGCCTGACTCAATACATCCTGAATGTCCGGCAGCAGCGGCCCCATCAGGTCGTGGCAGAGCACAAACATCCAGGGCAGTCTTCGCATCGCCGCCCAATCGAGTGTCTCCTCCAGGGCCGCGTGGAAATCCCCCACCGAGTCCGGCGGTGCGGTGCTCACCGCGATGTTGAAGAAAAACGCCGGAAAGCCGCTCCAGGAAATACCCACCAGTTCGTCCCGTTTCGACTCGAAGCCTGGGTTGTCGCGGTTGAGCACATCCCACGCGTCCAGAAAAATTCGGTTTGACTCGATTGCCTTCTCCATGAGCGTCCCAACTATCGCCGCGAGAGAATCACCGCTTCCGGCGACTGCTCCAATCGCCGGATTTCGTTCTGTGAGAATCCGCAGTTTGTGTACATCTCATCGTATTCGGCGAAGGTATACGCATCGCCTTCCGGTGTGGACGCCAGCATGATCATACTGAACGTGGCTGCATCGGGAGGTGTGATGCGGTCATCATTCGGTACAAACTCGAGTGTCGCCACAACTCCATCCGGCTTCAGCGCGCCATGCACCTTGCGCATCAACCCCTCCACCACACTCTTGTTGAAGTGATGATGGAAGTTGGTGATCAGGACCACGTCGTAATCGTTGCCAAACTCCACTTCGAAAGCGCTGCCTTCAATCGTGTGCCAGCGTTCCAGCACTCCGGCGCTGGTGGCGTGCTCACGGGCAATGTCCAGCACCGGTGTCCAATCGAGCGCATAAATCTGTGCGTTGGGATTGCGCCGGGCAATGGTGATTCCGAACAAACCGTGACCCGCGGCGAGATCCAGAACCTTCATCGGCTTTCCTTCATCGGCGCCAACGAAGCCGGCGATTGCCTCAGAAGCGGGCATCATCATCGCCATCATCGAACGCGCGAAGTCTTCCCACACCGGGTTCTCTCGCGACATCGTTCCGCCCTCATCGTTGAGCAGCGTGCCGCCTTTCTTCACCACGCCCAGCAGATCATCGAAAGCTCGTCTCAACGTGCTGCCCGCGAACAGTGCGGCAACACCGCCGAAGTATGCCGGTGAATGGCGGTCCAGAAACAGGCGGCTGTCCAGCGTCAACCCGTACTGCCCGTTCTCTTTTGTCAGGAATTGATGCACAGTGAGAAAGTCGCAGAGTACACGTATCCCTTTCGGAGAGGCATGGCAGTGCTGGCTCAGCGACTCCACCGTCGTGTGACCGCCGGCAATCGCCGTGAACAATCCAAGATCAATGGCGCCTTTGAGCGCCGAAGTCAGTTGATAGCCGCTGAGGGCCTGAAGGAGGCGGGCCGGAGTTGGATGAGACATGCGTTCGGACACCTTACCATGAAATGCTTGGCGTTCGCCAAATTCCGGATTCCCGCGGATTCACTTCAAGTGCACCAGCCCGCGCTGCACGGCAGTAATCACCGCCTGCGTCCGATCGTTCACGCCCAACTTTTCGAAAATGTGGGTCATGTGGATGCGCACCGTCTTCTCCGCAATCCCCAGCGTGGTGCCGATATCCTGATTGCTCATCCCCTGCGCGAGCAATTCCACCACTTCCAGTTCACGCGCCGTCAATTCATCCGCGGGATGCCTCTGCCCTAACAACCGCGCCAGCGCCGGAGGCAAATACCTTTTCCCCCGCATTGCCGATTCGATCGCCTGCACCAGTTCCTCCGCCGAGGCGTCCTTGGTGAGATACGCCACTGCTCCTGCTTCCAACGCCCGATGCACGTCCTCGCTGCCCTCATAGTTCGACAGCACCACAATGCGCGCAGTCTCGTCGCTATCGCGAATGGCACGAATGGCGTCGAACCCCGACATGCCCGGCAGCCGCAGATCCATGATCACTACATCCGGCTTGTGCTGGCGGTACAACCTGACCGATTCGAAACCGCTCTGCGTCTCCGCCACGATTGTCATGTCCTCGCGACCGTCAATCACCGTCCGCAGAGCCAGCCGCGCGAAGTATTGATCCTCCACAATCAGGATGCGAATCATGCCGTGCCCGCCGGATAAGGAATGGATGCCGTCAACGTAGTGCCGCCCCCAATGCGGGTCACAATCTCGATGTCCCCACCGAAACGCCGCGCCCGCTCGCGCACGATTTCCAGGCCGAAATGCCCGTGCGCCACCGCGCCCGGATCGAAGCCCTTCCCATCGTCCTCCACCAGCGCCACCAGCCGGTCTTCGGCAAAACGCAAGCGCACCAGTATCCGCGATGGAGCCCCATGTTGCAAAGCGTTGGTCACCGCCTCCTGGCAAATACGAAGCACATTCTGCGCCAGTTCTCCTGGCAACGGCACCGGCTGCCCGCTCACCTCCACTTTCGAAGTGACACTGGTGTTCGAAGTCATCTCCGCCACCGCGTTCTGCAGCGCCAGTTCCAATCCGGGTAATTCCGGCTCATTGCTTCGCAAATCCCAGATCACGCGGCGTGCCTCGGCGCGATAGTGCTGCACCATGCTCCGTGCGGTTTCCACTACGGCTGCCGCGTTCTCCGGCTTGTCGCGCAGCCGCTGCAGCGCGGCATCCAATTGCCAGGAAATCGCCGAGAACCCCGCCAGCAGCGTATCGTGCCATTCCCTCGATATGCGATTCCGTTCGGCGATTACGGCCCGGTAGCGGCCCTTCACCAGATACAGCCGCCATTGATAGAACAGATAGAACAGCCCGGCCAGCGCAATCACGAAGAGCAGTCGGAAAGCCAACGTTTCGTAGAAGCGCGGCGGTTGATCGAGTTCCAGGCGCGAAGCCGGCCCCCACTCGCCGCCCGGTTCCCTCGCCGCCACCCATAGCGTGTGCTTCCCCGCCGGCAGGCTGTTGAATCGCAGGGTGCGCTCCGCCCCGGCGCCAATCCAATCCGCTCCCTCCAGCCGGTAGCGAAATTCGATTCGCTCCGCGGAGCCAAGCCGTGGTGCGGTGAAGTGCACTGTGTGAACGCGCGCTTCCCTGGAATCCGATTCCATCACGACGGTGGGTGGCGGCAACACCTTGCGGCCTCCCGGTTGAATCCGCACCACGCCGCGCACAGTCGGGAACCATAGCATGCCGTCATGATTCTTCCATCCCGAAGGGAAGCCCACATTCTGACACTCGATGGTCCGCAATCCATCGTCCTGCCCGTACATCTGCGGTTCCAGCTTGCTTCGTTTCCCAGCCAGCAACTCCTCGATGTGCGCCGTTGCCACCGCGAAGATTCCCGCCGGCGAAGAGAGCCACAACCATCCCCGGCCATCGTCCAACACCGTGTAAGCAGGCAGGGCCGGAAGCCCATGCCGCTGATCGAGCGTCCTCACCGCACCCGAGTTCACCAGCGTAATTCCGTTGGCGCGTGTAGTGGCCCAAATCCGCCCCGCCGTATCTTCTCCCAACGAAGTGACACTCGCATGCGGCAGCCCTTCCACTCGAATCGGAGCGCCATCCATGCGCCACAATCCGTCCAAACCTCCGGCCCACACCTTACCTTTGCCGTCGATCAACAGGGCACTCACGTTTGTTGCCTTCAGCACCGGTGGCGATGTGTCTGGCTGCCCGCCGGGAAAATAATGCAGCCCCACGCTGCTCCCCATCCACATGCCGCCCTTCGCGTCAAACGCCATCGAATACGCCTGGCGCGGATAGCGCCGCCATCCGTTTTCTGTTCGCTCCAGCAATTCCTGCCATGTGCTGACCCACAGCACGCCGGCAGGCGATGCGGCCGTGGCCCGAATCAACACATCCAGGTCCGGCAGCGGCAATCGCAGGCGTTCCATCTGGCCGGCATGAAAACGGTATAGTCCGCTGCGCCAGGATCCAATCCAAAGATTCCCCTCGCGATCCCCCGAGAGGGTGGAAATGAACTGCCCGCCCAATCCTTCCGCAATCCCAAACGGCGATACTGGTGTGCTCTTCCAGCGGCTCAGACCGGCCCTGCTCCCAATCCACAGGTTGCCCTCGCCGTCTTCAAACAGGTTGTGCACGAAGTCATCCGGCAAGCCTTGGCGGGATGTCCACGCGTCGACGCCCCTCGCGGTTAGGCGATACAATCCGTTGCCCCAAGTGGCGGCCCACACCACCCCATCGCGATCCTCCAAAACATACGTTACCGGTCCTGGGACTCCCGCCACACGCGTCAAACGCATCGCCGCATCGGCGCGATACAGCCCGTCATCCGTGCCGATCCATAGCAAAGCTTTCTGTCCCTTTACTACCGCAAGCGGACGCACATGCGCCGGCAACACCCTTTCACAGTCACGGCCGAACAGCCCTTCAGCAGATGCGATGTATTCTCCCGCGATAGCCTGCCAGCTCGGATTGCCCGTGCGCAAATCGGCGCACACGCGCTGTGCCCCGTCTTTCCGCCAATTCCAGAGTCCATTCGGCCCTAATCCTACAGGCCCATCCGCGCCCCCATCCAGCGAATCGAATCGCAGCTCAAAATGCCGCGCCGAAACTACAGCCCGCGACGGGAAATGATAAGCGCCCGCATCACGCGACGCCACCCACACATCACCGTTGCGAGAAGCCGCCACAGCCGTAATCCACTCACGGCTTACGCCTGTCTTTGCGTCCAGCACCAGCGGTGTGAATCGCAGCCCATCGAAGCGTGCGGCCCCGCCCGCTGTTCCGATCAGCAGGTAACCCTCGGGTGACTGGGCGATCGAAGTGATGTAGTTCTGTGGCAGTCCATCTTCCACCTGCCAGTGGCGCTTCGCATACTGCGAGATGGCCACGCCCGGGTCCAGAGCGAGGACCGGGCTCGCCGCCAGCAGCAACCACGGAACCAGTATCACCGTGAGAACATTGTCGCAAAGCTGTTCCAGGCCACCGGACGGCCGTGCACTGGCACAATAGTGTCCACCTTCACACCCAGCCGGCGCACGTGGTCGAAAAGCGCCTTGTTCTCCGCCGTCGCCTTGCCCGTTCCCGGCGGATCGAACAGGTCCGCCTCAATCACCATCCGTTCCTTGGGCAGGTACACCATCAGCATGCCCTCCACGTGCTGCAGCGGTTGCACGAAGGAAATGTGCATCGAGCGCTTCTCATCGGCCAGCACGTAGTTCTCCCGCACCGTCTCATATTGATAGCCCTCGCTCAACTCCGTCGGAGGCCACAGCGAAACCATATCCGGCGCCAGCGTGCGTGGCGCATAGTTCAGGAAATCGCGGTTGAAGAATTCGAAGTTCTTCCATTGCGTAATGATCGTTGCCCCGATGTGCATGTAGGTGCGCAGCCCGCCGGCGTGATCGAAATGCTGGTGCGTATTCACCACGTAGCGAATCGGCTTGTTCGGAATGAGTTTCACCACCTCCTCAATCACGGCCAGGCTACGTGCTTCATCGAGCGGCGCTTCCACCACCGCGATGTATTTCTCAAACTCGACGGCTACGCTGTTGTGCGATCCGCCCCCCAGCAGGTATACGCCTTCGGCCAGCCGTGTCGTTTCCACTTTCACCGCATGATCGGCCCGCCGCACGGCTTCCGGCACGGCCACGGCATCCGGACATACATTCGCCTGCACCTTGTCCAACTTCCCGCCAAACCCGTTATGCCCCGCGCTCACATTCAGCGCCCCGAAGTTATCATCCCAGCCGTCGTGGTGATGCCATACAGTGGGGAACCGAATTCCGTTTCCCGCATCGACGTAGGTTTCATCGGCGAACTCATGTTCGTAATTCATGTCGCCCAGCACCGGGTCCGGTACCCACGTATGAATCCGCTGCAGCAGATTGCGCGGATTGATAGTAGCGTCCACGCGATACTTCCCGAACATGGTGATGGAGACCACGGTCATCTTTTCCGGCGCCGTGGTGTGGCCATCGCGGCCCATTTCACCCAGTTCCCAACGCCACACCGCTTTCGGATTTGCCCCCGGCAGCTTCGCTGCTTTCAGGAAACCATGCGGATTGAGCCACAGATCCAACTGCCAGCGTTCGGCGTCCTCCGGCGGCGCCGCCACGGGCGGGCCCTCGCCATCTACATGCCAACCGAACCGGCCGTTCACGGCGAAGGTTTGCTTGCGCTGCTGTTGAAGCGGAGTCCCCCCACGCCAGCCCTGCCCGTACTTCCACGAGGCCGGATTCTTCCCCGGCGCCCGCTCGAAGCGTTCCAGCATCGTGCCCGCTTCCCAATTCATCGTGCGCGAAAAATTCTCCAGTGCGTCGATCCGCGGCCAATCGACGTTCCATGCCGATTCCCGCTGCTGCCCGACGACTCCTGCATACGCCGTGCCCGACACGGTGACACACCGCACTTTGTCCGCGCCAATCGCTCGTTCCGCCGCCGCCAGCACCGGCTTCGGGTCGACATAGCCCGGCCGCAACTGCCCGAACACGGGAAGAGCCAACAACAGGGTGAGAGCAAACATGCTCTCTATTGTGTACTACCCCTGCGACGCCAGTCTTCGCAGCGTTGCCAGCGTCCCGCCCATGCCGAACGTGAAGTAGAGCTTCCGGTAAATTGCGAACAACTGCTCATACACCTTCACCGCATTCGGATCCGGTTCAATCACCCTGTATTTCGGACACAGCCTGTCCTGCGCCGCTTCCACGCTGGGGAACGCGCCGGCCGCCAGGAATGCGAAGATCGCCGAGCCCAGGCTGGTCACTTCACTCTCCGGCACCAGCACCGGTTTGTTCAGCACATTCGCGTACACCCGGTTCAATGTTTCATTCTTCTGCGGAATCCCGCCGCCGTTGATTACGCGCTGAATGGGAATGCCATACTCCGCCATCCGCTCCAGAATGATGCGCGTATGGAACGCCGTGCCTTCAATCGCCGCAAACAGTTCATCGGCAGCTTTATGTACCAGCGTCCAGCCCATCGTGATGCCGCCCAATTCCGGATTCACCAGAACCGTGCGGTCACCGTTATCCCACGTCAGACGCAACAGTCCCGTCTGCCCGGCGCGGTAATTTTCAATCGCTGCGCTCAACTCGGCTAACGGCGTATTGGCGCGCCGAGCAATGGCATCGAAAATATCGCCGCAAGCCGACAAGCCCGCTTCAAATCCGGCGAACTTCGGATGAATCGAGCCGGGCACAACCCCACTCAACCCGGGAACCAACACCGGCTGCTTCGAGATCGCCATGATGCAAGTGGAAGTGCCCACCACATTCACCACATCGCCCTCGCGCACGCCGGCTCCAATCGCGTCCCAATGCGCATCGAACGCGCCAACCGGAATCGGGATCCCTGCCTTCAATCCCAGCTTCCCGGCCCATTCCTCACTCAAATGCCCCGCAATCTGGTCGGACACGGCGTAACGCCCGCCAATCTTTTCCCTCACGCCGTTCAGCAGCGGATCCACCTTGGTCCAAAACGCCTCGGGAGGCATTCCCCCCAAGCCCGCATTCCACATCCACTTGTGGCCCACGGCACAAATGCTTCGCGGCACTGCGCCGGGATCGCGCACTCCACACAGAACGGCCGCCACCAGATCGCAATGCTCAATCGCGGTTGCCATCTGCTCGCGCTTCGCAGGATTGTGGCGGAGCCAGTGCAGCAACTTCGCCCAACCCCACTCACTCGAATAGGTGCCGCCGCACCACTGGATCGCCTCCAGTTTCTCGGCGCGAGCCGTATCCGTAATCTGCGCCGCTTCCGCTTTCGCCCTGTGGTCGCACCAGACATAGTAATCGTCCAGCGGCTCCAGATTCGAATCCACGGGCACGATGGTTGACCCGGTGGTATCGAGTGCGATTGCCTCCACCTGGTCACCGGCAACACCGGCCGCTTCCAGCGCCGCCTTGGTCGCCTTTTCCAGGGCCGCCATCTGATCGGCATGCGATTGCGTCGCATGATCCGGATCCTCGTGCTTGCGCACCAGCGGATACTCGGCCGTCGCCGAACCAAGCCGTCCCTTCTCACTGTCAAACAAGGACACGCGGACGCTCAACGTGCCGAAATCCACTCCTGCAACGATTGCCAAGGCCTTTCCCTCCAGAGTTTTTTATACTAACCGGAACTCTTAGCCGGAGTCTAACCCACTGGATGCAGGAAACGGAAGCGGCGGCTATCGCCAAAGCCCGCACCGGCGACGGCGAAGCGTTTCGCCTGCTCGTCGACAAGCACAGCCGTAGTGTGTTCCGCCTCGGTTTCCGTTTGACAGGCAATGCGCAAGATGCGGAAGACGTAGTCCAGGAAGCGTTTCTGCGGGCCTACAAGCAACTGGACCGCTACGACGGCCGGGCCAGCTTTCATACCTGGCTCTATCGCATCGCATCGAACTATGCCTTGGATCTGCTGCGAGGGAGAAAACGATTGGAGCAAAAAAAAGACGAAAATCAACTTTCCATCGTCGACACAGTCCCCTCCGACGATCCCGCCGCCGACCGCCTCGTCTATTCCACCCAGGTTCGCCAGCGGCTCGCCGACGCTATGGATGAGCTCAGCGAGCAGGAACGCACCGCGTTTGTCCTCCGCCACTACGAGGGGCTCTCGATCGATCAGATTGGAGACGCTTTGGGCATTGCCGAAAGCGCCACCAAAAACAGTATCTTTCGCGCCGTGCAGAAACTCCGGCGCGCCTTGGAGCCCGTGATGGGAGCCGCACGATGACACAGCACATTACCGATGAACAGTTGATCTTGCATTATTACGGGGAAGCTCGTGAGGTCGAAGTGGAAACCCACCTCGGTGGATGCGATGCCTGCCGCTCGCAATACCGCGCCCTCCAGCGTGTGCTCAACGCTGCCGATACTTACACTGCTCCTGACCCCGGACCCAATTTCGAAGCCGCTCTCTGGCAGCGTCTGCAATCGCAACTGCCGAAGCGCTCCGCCACCTCGCGCTTGCGCGACTTCTTCCGATGGCAACAGTGGGCCGCCGCCACCGCCCTGGCCGCCATGCTCATTGCCGCCTTCTACGCCGGGCGTCATTCACAGCCGCGGGAACTCGCGCCGCAGCAGACTGCCGCCTTCGATTCCCGCATTCTGCTTTCGGCAGTAGGCAATCACTTCGACCGGTCGCAAATGATCCTGGCCGAACTGGCCAACGAGCCTTCCGCGCCGCTCGATGAAGTGCGCGACCTGCTCGAGGCCAACCGCCTCTATCGCACCAGCGCCGGTCAAGCCGGAGAATTGGAAATCGCCGCGACTCTCGACGAACTGGAGCGCCTGCTGATTGAGGTTGCGCACCAGACACCGAATGAGGAGCTTCGCCGCCGCATTCTGGATCAGGGCATCGTCCTCAAAATGCGCCTTGCCGGAGCCCAGGTCCGCGAACGGGAAAAATACGAATACTGATGTGGAAAGTAGGAGAATAGAAATGTTGAAGCCACTCTGCACCATCGCCTTTTTCGCCATCCTGGCCCAGGCGCAGGACCAGCAGGTTCAGGAGCGCATCCGCGCCGTCGAGCAGCAGGTGCAAGGCATGGCCGATTCCCTGCGCGCTGCCTCCGGCTCACTCCGCTCCGTTGACCAGAACCGGTTACTCGATCAGGATCTGCAGCGTCTCCGCGAATCCATGAAGCCCCTTCAGGTGCAAGTGGAAGTGCAGAACAAGCTCGAACTGGAGATGCAACTGTCTCATCAGGAAAGCATGGTGAAGCACGCCGCCAAGATGCAGCGTGATGCCGAGGAACTCCAGGCCATGGCACAGAAACTGTCCGCCCCACCTTCGCCTGCGCCCGCTCCCCCCATTCCGCCCAAGCCATTCGTCTTCAACATGCAAGGCGGCGGTACCTCCGAGGAACGACTTTATCGCTCCGGCAAAAACCAGCTCGAAGATCGGGACTGGGACGACGCCATCAAATACTTCCAGCGTGTGATCGAATTGAAGGGATCTCGCGCCGACGCCGCCATGTACTGGAAAGCGTATGCGCAGAACAGGGCGGGGCACCGGACCGAGGCCCTTTCCACGCTCGCCGAAATGATGCGCACCCATCCCCAGAGCCGCTGGCTCGATGATGCCCGCGCGCTCGAAGTGGAAGTCAAACAGTCCGCCGGCCAGTCGGTTCCGCTCGAAAGCGAAGCCGACGAAGATCTGAAGATTCTCGCCGTGAACGGCATGATCCACTCTGATCCGGACCGCGCCATTCCCGTGCTCGAAAAGCTGATTTCCAAAAGTACCTCGCCCCGGCTCCGCGAACGCGCCGTGTTCGTTCTGGCCCAAAGCCGCACACCGCGTGCGCGCGAAGTGTTGGTCCGTCTCGCCAAGGGCGGCATCAACCCCGATCTGCAATACAAAGCAGTGGAGTATCTCGGCTACCAGAGCACTCCGGAAACCCGCCAGACGCTGCAGGAGATCTACTCCTCCTCAAGCGATGTGCAGTTGAAGCGCGCCGTGCTGCGTGGCTTCGTGGCCAGCCGCGACAAGGATCGTCTGCTTACCGCCGCCAAATCCGAACAGGTGCCCGATCTGCGCAAGGAAGCCATTCGCGGCCTCGGCTCTGTTGGCGCCAACGACGAGGTGTGGCAACTCTATCAGGCTGAGTCCAACCCTGAAATGAAACTGGAGATGCTCTACGCCATCCCCGGACGCAAAGAAAATGCCGACCGGTTGCTCGATGCCGCCAAGGCAGAGAAGGATGCGAAGTTGCGCCGCGAACTCGTCCGCCAGGCGGGCTACACCAAGGCCGAAAAAGTCCCAGAAGCGTTGGTAGCCCTTTACTCCTCCGAATCAGACATGAACGTGAAGCGCGCCATCATCGATGGCCTCCGCCACACCAATAGCGCCAAGGCACTCGTCGATATCACCAAGTCGGAAACCGACATCAAGATGAAGCGCAGCCTCGTGGAAACCCTCTCCCACATGAAGTCGAAAGAGGCCACGGACTACCTCATGGAGATGCTCAACAAGTAGCCGCTAACGCTTGTTCTCCGGTGCATCCGGATGGCTAACTACGGCATTCTCCACCGCGGGTATAGTCCGCAAATAGGCATAGATCGCCTTCAAATCATCTGGTTCCATCCGCGCCAGCCCGAGCCACGGCATCACCGTATTCAACTCCGGGCGGATCACCGGCGATCCCTTCTCGGCATACTCCTTGTACTGGTAAAACTTGTCGAGGAATTGCGCCTCGCTCATGGTCCCGATGCCGGTCTTCGGCTCGGGCGTAAGGTTAATACTCACTGCCCGGGCGCCCGGGGCAATCTCAAACTCGTGTCCCCCGCCGAACAACTTCTCCTTCACCGTTTGTCCTTTGACAAATGGGGTATGGCAGAACTGGCACCCGGAGATCTTAGTCAGGTACGCCCCATAGGCAACGCGATCGGCCTTGTTCACCGCCGGTACGCTCGCCACAGGAGCAGGCACCATGCGCATGATCAGATTCATCGGAAAAGTAATCTGCGACCCCGGTAATCTGTTCGACACCGGCGGGATCGTCCGGATGTAAGCCACTACGGATTCCACGTCTTCATCGCTCATGTTGGCGTACTCCGTATAGGGCATCCCCGGAAACAGCGGCCGGCCATCGTGGCCAATTCCTTCGCGAATAGCCCGGATCAACTGCCCGTCCGTCCAACGCCCCGAGCCCGTCTCCGGGTCAGGCGTGAGGTTCGGCGCCACCAGCACTCCTTCTCCAGCAGGAGGAAACTGCTTCCCTTTGGCGAAGCCGCCTGGAACCACGGGCATGGCAAATCGCTTCTCGTCCACTACGGAGTGGCAATCCCCGCATCCGGCCACAACCTCAAACAGATACTTTCCCCGCTCCACACGCGCGGGCGAAGCGTCCACCTTGCCGGCACGAGGCTCTGCCCGGTTCGGCAAACCAAACCGCACGTAGGAATACCCGCCGCCCAGCGCAAGCACGAGCAGTCCAATAAGGACAAGAATGAGTTTTTTCATCTCCGCAAATTGTACTGTTAAGATATTACGCATGCAACGACGTGGTAGACGTGAGTTCCTGGCCTTCTCGGCGCTATCCCCAGCCTTCACGCGCTTTGCTCAGGCAATGGCCGAAGACGGCGAGCAGATGATTCCTTTTCTCGACACCAGGCCCTTCAATCCGGAACGTCCCACGCTGAAGTGGGATGAACTCACCTCGTGGATGACCCCCGCCGACCAGCGATTCCGCGTCGGTCATTACGGCTTCCCCGACGTCGACACCTCCAACTGGAAGCTGGAAGTGAAAGGCCTGGTCGATCGCCCGCTCACGCTTTCCCTCGACGACATCCGCAAACGAAAGGCGCGTGAACTCACCATCACCATGGAATGCTCCGGCAACGGCGCCAATGGCGGCCTGATCTACAACACGAAATGGAAGGGCACTCCGCTCGCCGGCGTCCTCAAAGAAGCTGGCATCCGTCCCGAAGGCATCGAAGTCGTCTTCTACGCCGCCGATGCCGCCACCGAGAAAATCCGTGGCGCGGATTATCCGCAGAACTTCGCCCGGTCCCTTTCCGCCAAGGACGCACTGAAGGATAACGTCCTGCTCTGTTGGGAAATGAACGGCGAGCCGCTGAACAAGAACCATGGCGCTCCCATGCGCCTGGTGGTGCCCGGTTGGTATGGCGTCGCCTGGGTCAAGTGGCTTACGCGCATTGAGGTGATGGATCGCGCATTCCTTTCGAAGTTCATGGGCCGCGACTACGTTACCATCCGCGGAGAAAAGCAGGGCGACAAGACCATCTGGCGCGAAACCTCTGTCGGCAAAATGAACCTCAAGTCGGTTGCCGCCCGAGTCACCAAACGCAAGGATGGATCCTATCGCGTGATGGGTGCAGCCTGGAGCGACGGCACGCCCATCCGTAGCGTCGAGGTGCAATTCGATAACGGCTCCTGGCAGACGGCTCGCCTGTCAAAGGAAAACAACCAGCCCTACTGCTGGACCTTCTGGGATATCGACTGGAAAGATGCCAAGCCCGGCGAACATACCATCACGGCCCGCGCCACCGATGCCAAAGGCCGCGTTCAGCCCGCGCCCAGCGACGATTTCATTACCCTCAAGAAAACCTATTGGGAAGCGAATCAGCAGGCCGTTCGCAAAATCAAGATCTGACGCCGGGACTATTGACCTTGCACCGTGCCGGTCACGGTCGTGCCCTCGCGCGGATTGAACACCGGGAACGTGATGATATTGCTCACGTAGATATCCTGCGCGATGGTCAACTGCGTTGCCGGGTTTGTGGGGATATCCGAGTTCAATTCCAAATGCACTTCGTAAATGCCCACCAACCCCGGAGCAAGCCCCGAATACAACACGTTGGCGGTCTTGGCGGCCGCTAGTGACGAAACGAACTCGTTCGGCCGGTTGATGCCCTCGTAGGTGTACTTAAACCCGGTCGCCAGCGGGAACACCGCTTCTTGCGGATTCACCAATCCCAGGCCCGTAGCCAACACCACGATGGTCTCCCCCGGCAGCGCCGGATTGTCGATGGTCACGCGCGAACCGCCGCTGTTGGCGCAGCAGGTTTCCGAATTGGTAGCGGTCAAAATCACCTGTGCCGACTCGGCCACCTTGGTGGAAACCTTGATCCCGTTGCCTTCCGGGCCGGCCACCTTCGCTCGCAGGCGCAGACGGGTGAACACGCCGGCGGTGAAAGCTTCCACCTTCTCTTCCGGGTTAGCGTTGATCGCAGCCACCAGCCCGTTGAGAATGTTCTCCAGCGTATCGTTTTCTTTTACCGTGTAGCTGTACTCGCGATCTTCAATTACCACCACAGCCACATCCCCAGGATTCGCCGTTCCGTCCACCGATACAGTGGCCGTTGCATTGGAACTGAAGTGGGTCACGATCCCAGGCCGGGGGTCCGTTCCGTCTTCCGCCAGAATCCCTGGATTCTGCGGGATGATCGGTACCGCAACCGCTGCCGTGCTCACCACTAAACCGCTCTTGCGCTTGATGCGGACATAGGCGCTGATGGAATTGGCATCGTTCACTTCCCACGGAACCTGGGCGCGGATCTCTGTGGGCGAAACCATCAGAATCGGAGCGCGAATTCCATCGAAGTAGACCTGCACGCCGCCTAACTCCTTGGGCAAGGGGTTGATCCCCTCCGGCGCCGATACCGTTTCATCCGACAGGTTGTCACCCAGGATCGTCACCAGCGTGCCCGGAGCGATCTTCGCCGCATCCTGGCCGCCGCTCAGCGTTGCGCCACCCGTCGTCGCCACCAAAGTGGCGGCATCGGAAAGTGTCGTGCTGTATGCAATACTGTTGCCTTCCGCTCCCGACACCCGCGACGTCAGCACCAGTGTATTGAACAGCAGGTTGGGCGTTGCGAAGATTTGCGGGTCACCGGCGCCGCTATTCGATGAGTTGATCTGCAGAACCAGAGCGTTCACGATGTTCTCGAAACTATCGTCCTTCAGTACTTTGTATTTGTACTGGCGCTCTTTCTTGTTGTCCTCGGTCGCCGCCGAATCGCCGATCTTCAGCGTTACTTCATCGTTCTCCTTCAGCGTGCCGCCGAACGTGATCGTTCCAATCGCGAATACATCCTTGCTGAACATATTCCGTACGCCCGTATAAGGCACATTGACTTCGCCCGGTGTGAACACCAGAATACGCCGCCGGAACGGATCGGAAACGTAAAGATTTTCACCATCCCAGGCCAGAGCCATCGGGGCCGCCACCGAATCGGAACTGGCGCGGCCTAGCGGGTTTGCACTGTCGGAAACCTGATTCAGGTTGCTCGCAATCTGGCCGACAATCACATCGGCCTTCTGGCCGTTGCGTGTCGGAATCGTGTTGTAAACGAGGATGCGGTCGTTGCCGCCATCTGCGATAAACAGGCGCTTCCCATCCGACAGCGCATAGCGCGGAAAATCCATCGTCGATTGGTAACAATCCGCAGGGTAGGTGGTGAAGTTATCTTTCGTCGTCCCACGGTCGGCGCAGAACCCCTTGGCGTTATTCGCGTCGCCCGACTCCATATTCGGTTGGCCCACTACGACGTCGGCTGCCGCTCCATTGGAATCCGGAATGCTGTTCCAAATCAGAACCCGGTTGTACCCCAGGTCGCTCACAAAAAGCTTCGTTCCATCGCTCGATACCGACACAGGCGTCAACATCTTCTCCGCCTTCGGCTGGAAGCTGGACGCGCTCAGATCCTGCGGCGCGTGCGCCGTAAACGAAGACTGTCCCAGCACCACATCCGCCGGCTGGTAGTTCTGTGTCGGAATATTGCGCCAGATCAGCACCCGGTCGTTGGATGTATCGGCGACAAACAGCTTGTTCCCCTGAATCCAGATTCCCTGCGGACCGCGCAGGCTTCGCTGTGTCGGCAACTGCCCGCCCTCGTTAGCCTTGCCTGTCGTAAAATCAGGCTGCCCCAGAACAATATCCGCCGGCTGGTTGTTCACCGTGGGAATACTGCGCCAGATCAGCACGCGGTTGTTGTCCGTATCGGCTACCGCGATAATCCGCCCATCCGTCGCCACTGCCGTGGGGTGCTGCATCCCCCGCTGGCTCAGGTTCACTTCGTTCTTGCTGAAGTCCGCTTGTCCCAGGACCAGATCCGCTTTGCCTACACACACCTGGCAGCGGACTTCCGAAATGGGGAGTTCCTGCGTCGGATCGGGCAATACACTGCGGATGTTGCGATAGATGAGAATACGGTTATTGCGCGGCAGCGCGGAAACGCGGTTGTCATCGACAACCACAAGCATCCCGTTCGCAAAAGCGATACCACTGGCGGCGCCAATCACCGCGTCGTCAGAGACGGGCTGTTGCGCTGTGAAAGTGCGCTGGCCGATTACAGCACGTGCCGCCATCCCGCTGAAAAAATCAGCGGCTGAACACAATCCGGCTATCAGGAGGGAACCTACGAAGACTCGCATGGAGATTTAGTGCGTTAAAACCTTGATCACTAAAGTATAGCAACGAGTGGGACGCGTTTCCTGCCGCCCCGGTTTCCCCAAATGACGCGATTCACCGCCTGGTAACCGATAGCGTCCGCCACGACATGTTCCCCGCCTCGTCGAACGCCTGTACCGAGATCGTGTTCAATCCTACCACCAGCGGATAGTCGACGCGCCAGTCCGTCGTCCCTACGGCCCTGCCCGTCCGGTTTCCGTCACCCACATACAGTATTTCCTTCACCCCCACGTTGTCCGATGCCGTCCCGGAAATGCTGATCGACGCGTTGGCCGTTGTCACCGCCGATTGCAGCGGCGAAACCACGGTCAGCGTCGGCGCGCTTCGGTCAGCCGTGGCTGCGGGCGCTGTGTACTGCACGTCCAGCATTGCACTGGCTGTCTGCCCCGAAGCATTGGTCGCCGTCACCGTAATGCGGTTTGTGCCCGATTCCAGAGCAATCGCACTCGTGCTCCACGCCGGAGTTCCGGCAATTGCCCCGCCGCTTCCCCGCGAATTCGACCAGGCAATGCGGGTCACTGTGCCATCCGGCCCGGCCGTTCCGGAAAGCACCACCGTCCCCCGGTCCGAGACGTAAGCCGCCGCTGTGGTCGGCGCCGCAATGCGCACAAATAGAGCCGGCTGCGCCGCGACAACCTCACGGGTGATCCGTACCTGCTGCGTGACTCTAGCTTGGGCCGCATCGCTCGCTGTGATCGTGATCACGTTCTCTCCCGTCTGCAGGGCAATCCCGCTGATGGTCCAGGGCCGGTAGCCTTGCGCCGTGCCCGTGCCTCCACGATTGTTGGCCCAGGTCACCTGAATTGTCCCGTTGCCCCCAGTTGTTGTGCCCGATAAATCCGCCGCCGCGGCCGTGGTCGTCGAAGCCGCTGGGT
Organism: Acidobacteriota bacterium; assembly: GCA_018268935.1. Taxonomy (GTDB): domain Bacteria; phylum Acidobacteriota; class Terriglobia; order Bryobacterales; family Bryobacteraceae; genus CADEFT01. The sequence continues at coordinate 68,616 of JAFDVS010000024.1, forward strand.
TTACCGCCAGTTGCAGCGTGGCTGCTGCGCTCGTTGTCCCCGACCCCGTGGCATACAATTCTCGAATCGCAGCAATGTCCTCCGCATTCAATTGCGACACTTTCCTGTAGTAGGGATACATCACAGCGTTCGGATTGTCACTGTGCCCCAATCCCAGTGCATGCCCCAGTTCATGCAGCACTACGCTGAACAGGTCCATACCCGCCCCCACTTGCCAGGACTCGTCGTCATCCAGATGCAAATCCCCCGCAATCGACTCCGGGTTGGGTGGCGCCGGAAAAAATGTATGGGCCAGTGTCTTCCCTGGCCCGTCAAACGGATAGCCGTCCCCGTGCTCCTTTGCGCCGAACAAAATGTTCACCGTGCGCATGTCCTTCGCCGACGCCGCCGGCTTGAATTTCAGTTGTACGTAATTCCCCCACTCCTGCATCGCCCGCAGAATCTCACTCCTCGTCTGCTCCGGTGAGATCCGCCCCGTGTACGACGAAAAGTAGTACCCTAATTCCGCACTGGCCTTCCCGGCGCCGTCCCACCCCTCTCCCACCTTCGCCACAATCTGTCCGATCGTTCCGGCCTCCGTCAGTGGCCCCGGACATCCCTCCACCGGCATGTGCCCCAGAATCTCCGGTGAACCGGGAAACAGATAAGCCGTCTCATCCCAGTTCGCCAGCCGCGCTAATCGCCGCCCCGGTCCGCTGATGATGCGCTGTGTGGGCAACAAATCCGGATTCTCCGCCAGATCCAATCCTTCTTCCCTTACAATTGTCAAAATATCCGAGCCGGTAACATCACTATAAAATTCCACTAATATCGATTCATTTTCTTCCGAATCAAAAACTCCCCGATCGGTTAGCACTGGGCTCAGTTTCTGCTCCGGACGCAGCCGGCCCACCCATTCGAGACCAATCTCTTCAAGCGGCGCCGTCTCCGGCACCGACGCCACCAGTCCACGCTCGGGTAGGAACTGCAGCACACGGATGGATCGTGCCTCCAATTGCCCCCGCTCTACTGCTGTGGGTGTTGTGGGATACACCAGCAGCATATGCCACCGGTCCGCCGACACCCTTTTCGACGCCGCCACTGACGCTCGCGGCTGCTCTCCTGCCTTGGTTTTGAGGAATAGGCCAGGCTGTGCCTTCGCCACACCCCACCCCATCGCCAGGGTCAGGGTTACGAGGCGAAATCCTCTTTGGAATTTCATGTCTACACAAAACTCATCGAGTCAGTTGGAGAATTCTGTGAGAAATGCGCCACTAATATTCCGGAACGCAAGATCGCGTCCGGGAGAACCCACATGTGGCGATTGCCCTTGTTTTTGCTGCTTTTCGCCGCGCTTTCGCCAGCTCAGACTTCCTACCTGATCGAAACTGCGGCTGGCAGCGACGCCACCGCCAACGCTCTTCCCTTCGACGACCCCCGCGGCATTGCCGTCGATCCCTCGGGCAATGTCTTCCTCTCCGATACCGCCCGCCATCGCGTCATCCGCATTGCCGTCTCCGGTGAGATGAGCGTCGTCGCAGGCACCGGAAAACCCGGCTTCTCCGGTGACGGCGGCCCCGCTGACTCCGCTGAACTCAATCAACCCTATGGACTTGCGCTCGATAGCCTGGGCAATCTTTACATCGCCGACCTGCAGAATGCCCGAGTCCGCAAAGTCGATCTCGCCGGCCGCATCGTCACCGTCGCAGGCGGCGGCGCGAACTCCGTCACCTCCGGCCTCGAGGCCACCGCCGTCGCTCTCAAAGCGCCCCGCAATGTCGCCGTCGACTCCGCCGGCAGCCTGTTTATCTCCGATTTTCTCGATCATCGTGTCTTGCGCGTCGCCCTCTCCACCCGTGTTTCCGTCCTTGCCGGCACTGGTTCTCCCGGCGCGGCGCTCGATTCCGTGATTGCCACAGCCGGTACTCTGTCTTACCCCGCTGGTCTACACATCACCCCATCCGGCGAGGTCTATGTCGCAGACAGCGGGAACCACGCTATTCGCAGGGTCACCGGAAGCATCATGACGCGTATCCCCATTCAGGATAGTGCCGCCTTCGTCCACCTCCCGGTGGGGGTATGTTTCGACCCATCGGGTAATCTCTACATCGCCAGTACGGGCTTTGACCAGGTGGTGCAGGTGAACCGTTCCGGCGTTCCCAGCGTGCTGACACATGAAGTCCGCGACATCGCCTGCGACGGCACCGGCAATACTTTCGTCGTCTCCCCTAACTCTGCCCGCCGGCTTACTTCCGACGGCAAGAACCTAACCATCGCCGGCGCTGCTGTTCGATTCCGGGGAGAAGGAAGTTCTGCTACTACCGCTCTGCTCAACAGCCCGATGGATGTGAAGACGGATGCATCCGGCGCCATCTACATCGCCGACACCGCCAACCATCGAATACGAAAGATCTCCGCGGGTATCATCACCACCATCGCCGGGGACGGCGATGCCGGTTTCTCCGGTGACAATGGGCCTGCCGCCACCGCCCGGCTATTCCGCCCACAAGGCATCGCCATCGATGCCGCAGGCAACGTCTTTATCGCAGACACGCAGAACCATAGGGTTCGCAGGATTTCGGCAAACGGCAGGATTGCCACTATCGCCGGCACCGGCGTCCCCGGCTTCAATGGCGATTCGCAACTTGCCTCCGAAGCCCAGCTCCACACCCCCAGCGCTGTCGCGGTGGATGCGAATGGAGTCCTTTACATCGCCGATACCGGCAACCACCGCATACGCCGGCTTACTGCGAGCGGCTATCTCCTCACCATTGCCGGCACTTCCGGGCGCGGCTTTTCCGGCGACGGAGAAGCAGCCCTCAGCGCCCGCCTGGACACACCGGTCGGCCTGGTGTTCGACACCAGCGGAAACCTCTTCATCGCCGATCAGGGCAACCGGCGCATCCGCCGCATTTCCCCCTTGGGGACGATGTCGACAGTCTTGGCGAATGCTGGTCTACCCACCGGGCTGGCGATCGATCCGCAGGGCAGCCTCGTCTATTCCGATGCCGCCACAAACACAGTATTGGCCTCGGAAAACGGCGCCACACCACGCCTGATTGCCGGGAGAGGGGAACGCGGCTTCTCGGGCGATGGAGAGGCAGCTAGAGATGCCAGACTCGACGGTCCCTCCGGCCTCGCCATCGACAAGCAGGGCAACCTTTACATCGCCGACCGCAACAACCACCGCATCCGCAAAGTGAGCGCCGTGCAAATTGCCCCCCCATCGCTGCCACCGCCGGTGGTTGAGGAAGCCGAGATGCGCCTCTGGCACGGCGCTATTCTCGAAGCCACGGCGATTGCTCCCGGAATGCTCCTTACCCTCCAGGGCACGGGAATCGGCCCACCTTCGCCCATGTCCGGAACCGTTGCCGCCAACGGAGCTCTTGCCGCCACCCTCGGCGATACGCAGGTGCGCATCGATGGAAAACCTGCTCCCATCCTCTACGCCCAGGAAAACCTCATCAACGTGCAGGCCCCTTATTCCATCGGCAGTTCGTCCACGGTCAACGTGGAAGTGCTCCGCGCCGGAAAAACACGGGCCAAAATCACCGTTGCCGTGAAAGCATATGTGCCCGGTATTTTCACCGCCGGAAGCGGCGCAGGCCCGGCCAACGCGCTGAATGAGGATCTCACCGTCAACCAGTCCGGCAACCGTGCTGCCCGTGGTGCGCTTCTGACCTTCTACGCCACCGGCGATGGCCTCACCGAGCCAGCCCTGATCGAAGGAAAACTCGCTGATCCGCCGTATCCCGCCCCCATCGCCCCGCTGGCCGTTACCATCGACGGGCGTCCCGCCGAGATCACCGCCATCGGTTCAGCCGTCACCAGTCCCGGCGTGCTGCAAGTGACCGTGCGAGTCCCACAGCAAGCCGCCTCCGGACCCGCCGCCCTCGTTCTCACCGTGGGCGGCGTTCCCAGTCAAGCCGGTGTCACCGTCTTCGTGCGTTGAAGTCTACCAGTAGACCTTCAGGCCCAACTGCATCTGCCGCGGATCGTTCGCCTGATTCGTCACAATACCGAAGTTCCCTGCGTTGAGGCTCGTGCTGCCTGTGCCGAAAATAGTGCGGTTGAAGATATTGAATCCCTCCCCGCGCAGATCCAGCCGGATCGACTCCGTGATGTTGAAGGTCTTCGCCAGGCTCACGTTCTCAGACAATCCCCAGAACGAGCGCACCTTCGGGTTGTACCGGGTAGCATTGCCGAAATCCACCGGCTGCACAGGAAATGCGCTGGCCGGCTTCAGGAAGCGGTCCACGTTGGGATCGAACTTCGCGCCCGCGATGGGAGCGCGCCATCCATCGTAAGTGTCCACCACCGGGCGGGTGCCGGCGTTGAAGATGTTCAGCGGATTGTTCCGCGCCAGCGCGATTGGATTGCCGCTGTTGTAAATCTGAATCGCCGACAGGCGCCACCCGCCGATCAACTGATTCAGGAACCCGCCGCTCGCCCAGCGCTGCCCCTTGCCAAAGGGCAGATTCCACAAATTGGCGAACTTGATGGTGTGCGTCGAATCGTACTGTCCGATGGACTTCTCCAAGCCCCGGTTGTAGTGATCCATGGCGCCGTTCGGAGAGGTGGCGAAGTAGGTGTCCGAGTCCGTAATCAGCTTCGACAACACATAGCTCCATTGGAACGTCAGATCCTTCGAGAACCGGCGGTCCGCTTTGATCACCATCGCGTGATAGGAGGAGTGCCCGCTTTTGTCACCATTCTGCACGCCGGTGATGATGCCGTTGTACTGCGGATACGGCCGCAGCGATTGGTTCACCGTGCGCAGCAGCGCCGTCCCAAAGCTCGGATAGGGCAACCCGAAGCCTGCGCCGCGAGCCGTCGCCGAATTAATATCCGAACGCAGCACCGTTTGTGCCTGCGCCACGCCCAGCCGGCTCACCACCTGCTGGTAGACAGCCGTCGGAACCTGGTTCAGCACCAGCAACGCCGTCTGCAAATGCGAGCCTACCGTGGCGTTATAGCCAACTTCCAACACCGTGTTGCTCGCCATCTGGCGCTGCATCGTGAACGTCCAGAACAAATTCTCCGGAGCCCTCGTCGCTTCCTGCCCCTGCCAGTAATCCACCGTGTTCCCATTGGAGAACGCCGGGTCGATAGCAGGCGGCAGCTTGTAGGCCGGCAGCCCTTCATCCAGCTTGAACGTCGGTGTCAAACCCTGCGTCGTGTTCTCGAACACATACTGCCCGATAAAGCCGGCGAAGTGCCCGCTGCCCTGCACCGCCGTCACGCGCGAGAAGGAGCGCCCAAACGCCGTGCGGAAGGTCGTCTTGTTGTCCGGCGTGTATGCCAGTCCGATACGCGGCCCAAAGCCCATGTGCCAGCCGGGCACCAACGAGCGTTTGTTCTCACGCCCTGGTCCGAAGCCTGCAAACCACAGCGCGCCCGGCCGTCCATCCGCGCCCGGATTCGGACGGTCCGGATTGAAATCCGAATACTCGTCTTTTTTGTTCGTCGGCGGCAGCGTGTTGTCATACCGCAATCCGAAATTCAATGTCAGCTTCCGCGTAATGCGCCAATCGTCCTGCGCGTAGAACCCGAAGTAACGATACTTCTGTGTCACCGCGCGAATGGTTTCCGTCCGGCCTAGAACCGCATCGCCCAAAAGGAACGACGCGAACGAACTGCCGCCGCTAGCTGGGAACGAAGTCGATCCGGGAACGCTCGTGCTCAGAAAACTGAAATCTCCGCGCCCCGCGATATCCTGCTGCCCGAATCCATCGGCATTCTGATTCTGATGCTGGAATCCGAACTTGAACGTGTGCTTGCCCTTTACGTAGCTCAGGTCATCCTTCAATCCCCAACCCGGCTGTTCCGTGCCGTTGTAGCTCGCCGAGCCCCAGCCGGTGTATTCCGTGAAGTTGATCGTCGGGAAGTTCTGGTTGCAGTCCACCACGTTCTTGATGCAAACCTTGCTCTTCCAGTCCTTGTCCACATTGGCCGAATAGCTGTTCTTGATGAAGCCGTTCCAGGCCAGCGAGAAGTGGTTCACCATGCTCGCCGAAACCGTATAGTCGTGCGTCACACGGAAAGCATCCGTATCCCAAGCCTGAATCTGTCCGTTCCATAGCGGCTGCGGCAATCCCGGTGCGCCTGCCGGACCCGGCGTACCGCGGTAGGTGGTCATGTTCCACAGGAACCCGAGGCGCTGTTTGCTGCCAATGACCTGGTCCGCCTTCAAGCTGTACTTGTCGGTGGGCGTGACCATCGTGCCGCCGCTCACCAGGTAGTTGTTGCGCACGTAATTGCTCGTGCCTGCCCCAAATCCACGATTCGGCGCAATCGAAGATCCGAATCCGGCAATCGCCGAAGCCGTCGTCGCAAACCGGCTTACCGGAATCTGGTTGCCCGGGAATGCATCGCGAACGGAACCCGTACCAGCAGGATTTGCCCGCGTCGTCGAAGGATCGTACACCGCGATCGCCCGGTTGTTCTGGTCGACCCAATTACGGAAATCCCCGCGGTACATTTCCGGAGTAGGCACCGAGAGAATGGTGTCATTGGCGCCTACACGGTTGCGGAATCCTTCATAAGAGAAGAAGAAAAATGTCTTGTTGCGGCCGTCGTACAACTTCGGCACGTACAGCGGGCCGGCCACCGTAAACCCGAAATCGTTCTGCCGGTACACCGAGCGCTTCGCCGCAAAGAAGCCGCGCGAGTCCAGCGCGTCATTGCGCAGGAAGTCATACGCCGACCCATGGAAATTGTTCGTCCCCGACTTTGAAGCGAACGACATCACGCCGCCGCCTGCCTGCCCGAACTCCGCCTTGAACCCGTTCGTGTCCACACTGAACTCCGTCAACGCTTCCACCGACGGCGTGTTCAATGCCGCTTCCGCTGTATCGCCGGAACGGTTCGTGCCGACGCTATGCCCATCGAGCGTGGCATCCCATGCCGCCACCTGCCCGCCGCCCAGCGCCAGCCGCTGTCCGGATCCGCGAGCCTCCGCTGCCACCGAAACCAGGTTGAACGGGCTGCGCATCGATCCTGCCACTACTAGCGGCAGTTCGTCCACCATCTTGTTCTCCACCTGCGTCGATGTCTTCGCGCTGTCTGTCTGAATCGTCGACACAGCCGCGGTCACTTCCACGGCTTCCGATACTTGCCCCAATTGCAACTGCGCATCGACACGGATGCTGCCCGAGGCAGAAACGTTCACTTCGCGCTGCAAAAAGCGTTTGAAGCCCGTCGCCGTTACCTCCAGCCGGTACACGCCGGGAGGCAGGTTGGGAATATTAAATTCCCCCGTGGTCGAGGATAAAGTCTTCGATACCGCATTCGTATCGCGGCTGACGGCATTCACCTCCGCAGCTGCGATTGCAGCGCCGGATGGGTCGGTAATCGTTCCGTTAATGGTGCCGCGTTCGCTCTGGCCCAGGGCGAGAAGCGCGGAGAGAGACAGCAATAGCGTGGCTTTGACGAGTTTCAACTGAGAATGACCTCCAGAAGCTGAAGGCTGTTCTATCAGATCTTCGCATCCGATTGCAACTACGGGGTTCCCCACGACAAATCAATCGCCGTGGTAACTCGATCTTTAATCAGTACGTCCTGTTCCTGTTTCGCAAGCCCCTGCCGTATTACTTCCAGCTTGTGCCGCCCAACCGGCAGTGTCAGACTCGCCGGCGTTTTCTCCGCCCGCTCCACTCCGTCGATCACAATCGTCGCCCCAGCCGGTGTCGTTCGAATCGTCAGTGTCCCCAGCGCCCGATCCAGCGCCACCACCGCGGAAGTCTCTTCCGGCACCAGCAGGATCCGGCTCTGGCTGCGGTATCCATCCAGGATCGTGCTCAGTGTGTGCCTTCCCGCCGCCAACGTCATATCGCAAGGAGTGGTGCACATCAGCCGCGGCTGCCCATCGAAAATAACCTTCGCCCCCGGAGGATTCGTCACCACACGCACCACCGCTTCCGTCATTCGCTCCGGCTCCGGTTTTGGCCTGGCCTTCACCTTCACGGGTTCGCGCTTCGTCGCCGGCGGAGCGACAGGCTCAGCCGCCTGCGGCTCAGGTTGTGCGGGAGGCTGCGGCGGAGGCGCCGGTCCCAGCGCAGAGGGCCGGTCCTCCACTTTCGGCGGCGGTTGCGCCAATATCGCTGCCTTCCGCTTCGCTTCCGGCTCCCGCACCCAGGTTTCCAGCATCTGCCGGCTCAGTGCCAGGATCCCGAAGATTACGATGCACCCCACCAGCACAATCAGCCACCACCGCCGTTCCCTCGGCGGTTCCGCTTCCTCTTCCACCACCGGCGCGCTCGCCCGCTTCATCACCACAGGCGCGGCAGCGGCTGGTTCCGCCACAGTCTCCTCGCTCTCAAACTTCCCAGCCGCCATCGGCTTCCAACTTGCCTTCGCCTCACATGCCCCGCGTAGCGCCTTGGCGAATGCCTGGCAGTTCGCATATCGCTCCGCCGGCTCCTTGTGCAGCGCCTTGCGGATCACCACATCCACGGCTGCCCCCAACGAAGCATTCAGCCGCTGTAAAGGCGCCGGCTCTTCATTCACGATCTTGAACATCAACCCTGGCAGCGTCGCGCCCGTGAACGGCCTTTCCCCCGCCAGTAATTGATAAGCAATCACCGCCAGCGAAAACTGGTCCGATCGCCCGCTGATCTTCAGGTCGGAAATCTGCTCCGGCGACATGTAGCTCGGAGTCCCCAGCAACACCCCCGTGCTGGTGGCCTGCTGCGAGGTGAACTTGGCCACGCCAAAATCCGTGATCTTCACTGCGCCGCCTGATGCCACCATGATGTTGGCTGGCTTGATATCGCGGTGAACAATCCCTTTGCCGTGGGCGTAATCCAACGCCGCCGCTGTCTCCTCCAGCACATGCAGCACGGTCTTGCCGTCCAGCGGCGTGTCGCCGTGCATCATCTTCTCCAGCGTCGGCCCATCCACATATTCCATGAAGACGTAGCAAACGTTGTCTTCTTCATAGATGTCGTAGATGGTGACAATGCCCGGGTGCGAAAGTATCCCCGCCGACCGCGCCTCACGAAACAGCCGGTCACGCAGGAACTTCCGCTCTTCTTCACTGGCAGCCTCACTGAGCCGGATTGTCTTGATCGCCACCGTGCGCCCGATCGCAGGATCTTCGGCCAGATACACCACGCCCATCGCGCCGCGCCCGATCTCCCGAATCACCCTGTATCGCCCGATCTGCATCTTCAGTAATTGGCGCTTCAATTGTACCAGCGGCCCGCATTGCTACAATCGAAGTTCGCACGCGAAATATCATGTTTAAATCCCTATTTGGCTCCTCATCCGGCGAGGAACCGAATCTCCTCGAGAGACTGAAGCAAGGCATTGAAAAGACCCGCGCCGGATTCGTGTCCATGATCGACGACACGATTCACGGCAAACGGGAGATCGATGCCGATCTGCTCGAAGAACTGGAATACTCGCTCATCACTGCCGACATCGGCGTGCGCACGGCCACCGAAATCCTCGATGGCATCCGCCAGCGCGTCGATCGCAAACTGCTCAACGATGCCGGTGAACTGAAAGGCCTCATCCGCCAGCGCATCCTCGAAGTGCTGGAAGGCGCTGAACGCCCCATCCCAACCGTCACCACACCTCCCGCCGTTCTTCTCGTCGTGGGCGTCAACGGCGCGGGCAAAACCACTACCATCGGCAAGCTCACCCAGCGCTTCAAGTCCGAAGGCCGCACCGTCCTGCTCTGCGCCGCCGACACTTTTCGCGCCGCCGCCATTGAACAACTCGAAGTGTGGGGCCAGCGTACCTCCACCGAAGTCATCCGCCAGCAGCAGGGCTCCGATCCGAGCGCCGTTCTCTTCGACGCGCTCAGCGCCGCCAAAGCCCGCAAGACCGACTACGTCATCGTCGACACCGCCGGCCGCCTCCACAACAAAGCCAACCTCATGGCCGAACTCGAGAAAATGAGCCGCACCGCCAAGCGCGTCATCCCCGACGCCCCCCACGAGGTGTTGCTCGTTCTCGATGCCACCACCGGACAGAACGGCCTCGAGCAGGCCCGTAACTTCACCCAAACCAGCGGTGTCACCGGCATCGTCCTCACCAAGCTCGATGGCACGGCCAAAGGCGGCGTTGTCGTCGCCATCACCCGCGAGCTCAACCTGCCCATCCGCTACATCGGTGTGGGCGAAAAGATTGATGACCTCATCCCATTCGACCCCGAAGCCTTCGTCGATTCGTTGTTCGCCACGAAGTAATCCCCATGCCTGATTTTCTTGCCAGAGCACTCGAACTCGCCCGCACGGGCGTCGGTCAAACCAGCCCCAACCCCACCGTGGGAGCCGTCATTGAGCGCGGCGGCGAAGTCCTCGGCGAAGGCTACCACGTCTACGCCGACAAGAAACACGCCGAGATCGTCGCACTCGAACAGGCTGGCGGCAAAGCGCGTGGCGCCACGCTCTACGTCACTCTTGAGCCCTGTTCCCACCAGGGACGCACCGGCCCCTGCGCCGACGCCGTCATCGCGGCAGGCATCTCCCGTGTAGTCGCCCCAATCGAAGACCCCAACCCGGCCGTCTCCGGCCAAGGCTTTCGCAAACTCCAGCAGGCGGGCATCGAAGTCGTCATCGACCAGACTCACGCCGCCGAAGCCCTCAAACTGAATGAAGCCTTCGTTCATTTCATGAAGACCGGGCTCCCCTTCGTCACGCTGAAGTCCGCCGTCACCCTCGATGGCAAGATCGCCGCCCCATACGATAACGACGGCTGGATCACCAGCGAGACGGCTCGCGCTCACGTCCAGACGCTCCGCCACGCCACCGACGCCATCCTCACCGGCATCGGCACTGCCCTCGCCGACGATTGCCTCCTCACGGACCGATCCGGCCTTCCCCGCAGCCGCCCCCTTCTCCGCATCGTGCTCGATTCGCAACTCCGGCTGCCCGTCACTTCCAAACTCGCCACCACCTGCGACAAAGACGTGCTGGTAGTCACCACCTCGGCTGCCAACGCCGAACGCCGCCATGCGCTCCAGGCCGCCGGTGTCGAAGTTGTAACCCTGGATGGCGCAGCAGGCCGCACCAACCTCAAGGATCTCGTCGCCTGGCTCGGCCAGCGCGGCTACCAATCGCTCATGATCGAAGCGGGCAGCATGGTCAATTGGGCTGCCCTCGAATCCGGCATCGTCGATCGTCTCTTTCTCTATTACGCCCCCAAAATCCTGGGAGGTCTGAAGTCGCTACCCGTCGCCGGAGGCCCGGGCCGCCAGCGCCGCAGCGATGCCATCCTCTTCCACAACGTCACCCTCCACCCCATTCCCCCCGACGAATTCGCCGTGGAATCCTACCTCGTGAAGTAGCACCCCATGTTCACCGGAATCATTGAAGAACTCGGCTCCGTCCAGGCCATCGTGCCGCAAGCCGCCGGCTCACGCCTCATCGTCGGATGCCGCACCGTGCTCGCAGACGCCACCGAAGGCTGCAGCATCTCCACCAACGGTGTCTGCCTCACAGCCGTCGATCTCCGCCCGGGTTCCTTCTCCGCCGATCTCGCCCCTGAGACCCTCAAGCGCAGCAACCTCGGCGATCTGCGCGCCGGCTCGCCCGTCAACCTCGAGCGTTCCCTCGCCGCCGGCGGGCGCCTCAGCGGCCACATCGTGCAAGGCCATGTCGATGCCACCGGCGAGTTCCTTTCCCTCGAATCCCTCGGCAGCGACAACTGGTGGCTTCAGATCCGCGTTCCGCCCGACGTGGAAAAACTCCTCGTCTACAAAGGCAGCATCGCCATCGACGGCATCAGCCTCACCGTGGCTTCGATTGAAGGCGACGTGCTCTCCGTCACCATCGTGCCCCACACCTTCCGCAATACCACGCTCGGCTCCCGCCGCCCCGGCGATCGTGTCAACCTCGAATGCGACATCCTCGCCAAGTATGTCGACAAACTCCTCCAACGGATCGAACGCCCCTCCACCCTTACCCTCGACAAGCTGAAGAACATGGGATACTAGCTTTCGCGTGCCCATCACAATCCTGCTGATGGTCTTCACCGCGACGGCCCCCGCCGCCCAGCCTACCTTCCACCGCGACATCACGCCCATCCTCGCCGCCAAATGCCAAACCTGCCATCGCCCCGGCGAAGCCGCCCCGATGTCGTTCCTCACCTACACCCAAACCCGCCCCTGGGCCAAAGCCATCCGCGAAGCCGTTGCCACCAACCGCATGCCGCCCTGGCATGCCGACAACACGGTCACCCATTATTCCAACGACCTCTCGCTGACACCCGCGCAGCGCTCCCTCATCCTCGCTTGGGTCGATGCAGGCGCACCGGAAGGCAACCCCGCCGAAGCCCCCAAGCCCAAAGTCTTCACCGATGGCTGGCGCATCTCCAAGCCCGATGCTATCTTCACACTCCCCGAATCATTCCCGGTCCCCGCCAAAGGCACCGTCGAATATCAGTACTTCACCGTCCCCACTAACTTCAAGGAGGATCGCTGGGTGGAGATGGCCGAAGTCCGTCCCAGCGCTCGCGAAGTCGTCCATCACGCCATCGTCTCCGTGCGCGACGAATCCGGCTTCTTCGGCGGCCAGTTCCTTGCCGGCTATGCCCCCGGCGCCGCGCCGCAAATCTGGAAGCCCGGCGTCGCCCGCCTCATCCCCGCGGGAGCGCAACTCATCTTCCAGATGCACTACACCGCTTCCGGCAAATCCGCGACTGACCGCACCCAGGTAGGCCTCGTCTTCGCCAAGCACCCACCCCGCGAGCGTGCCGTCGCCTTGCGCGCCATCAACAGTTGGTTTGTCATCCCACCTGGTGCACCCAGCCACAAAGTGGAAGCTGCTGCGCAAATCAGCGAGCCGCTGAAACTGGCCGCCATCCGCCCTCACATGCATCTTCGCGGCAAAGCATTCGAAGTCACGGCGCGATTCCCCAACGGCTCCTCCCGATCTGTGCTGAAGGTGCCCCGCTACGATTTCCACTGGCAGCCTTACTACTACCTCGAAACACCCCTCGAACTCCCCGCCGGCTCACGCCTGGAATGCACCGCATGGTTTGACAACTCCCCCAACAATCCGCGCAATCCTGATGCCACCGAAAGCGTACGCTGGGGAGAACAGAGCTGGGAAGAGATGATGATTGGCTGGTTCGACGTGTTGCTGCCTGTCCACGAACCGCTTAGGTCTGCAACTCGGCGGTAATCTCCGCCGCTGCCTTCCGTGCCTGTTCCACCTGGTTGATCTCGAAGCTGATTGCCCCCACCTTGGCGTGCCCGCCGCCGCCATATCGCTCGCAGATCGTCGCCAGATTATGCTTCAACGGCCGCGGAGCCCAAGGGTTCGATCCCACCGACACCTTCGTCCGGAACGTCGATACGCTCACCGATACCGTGTACAGCGAATCCGGGAACAGGTGATACGGAATGAACTTGTTGTAGCCGTCCAGTTCCTCTCCCACCAGGTCAAAGAACACCACGCCGCCTTCACTCACGGACTTGCGCTGGATAATGCCCACTGACCGCAAATGCCGCTCATGCAGCGGCCGGTACAATTCCTGAATCTCCGGCTTGTCAATAATCGCCTGCAGTTTCTCCGCCATCATCCACCGGATGATTCTCTGTACGATATCGCTGCCCTTCGCCGCTTCAATCACCAGCGTCAGTTTCATCGCCGGAGCCCCCAGCGCCACCGCCTCCTCGGCACTGGCATACTGTGCCCCATCGATGATTTCCGCCCACTTCACCAGATCGTCCAGATCCTCCGCGTGGTATCCCCATTTTTCCCGGGCCACCGTGGCAATGAAGTTCGTGCATGACCGGAAACTCGGATCATACAGCTTCTTATCCGACTTGTTCCGTTGGTAATGGTCCGCATCTTCCTGGCTCAGAAACGCGCTCTGATGATGGTCGAACCACCACGTCAGGTTCGGATGCGGAGAGTACTTGAAATCAACGATTGCGTTCTCATCGCCGTCAAACAGGCTGTCTTCAAACAGCTGCGACGCCTTGTGCGCCATGCCGGTGTAACAGAACTCCACCCCGGGCACAAAACGGTCCCGGTAAAATCGGCTGAAGAACGCTGCCGAGGCGGCGCCGTCGAAACAGTGGTCGTGATAGAGGACCCTTACGCGCATAGCTCCCTGATAACTGCGGAAAACCCATTAGCTTGCCTCAAACGGGGAGCAAAATGCAAGTGGGGTATCCGTCAGCGCAGCGGTTCGGGAACCGCCGCCCCATCCGCGCGCGAGTCTGAAGCCCCCATCATGACCTTGTTCTTCGCGTCGAACAGCACCGCATTTCCGCGTCCCATCCGCGCCGAATGCTCGCCCCGCACCTCTAAAACATGCCCTTTCGCCGACAGTCCCTGGATCGCGCCAATCCCTACGCGAGACTCGATGGTGACGTTGCACCCCTTTGCATTCCCCTTCGTAAACCTCGGTGCTTCCAGTGCAGCCTGCAGGTTCAGTCCGTGGTCCACATAGTTCGAAACAAACTGCGCGTGTGCCAGCGGCTGGTTCGCCCCGCTCATGATTCCGAACCCGATGTGCACATCGCCCTTCTCCAGCATCCCCGGAATAATCGTGTGGAACGGCCGCTTCCGCCCCGCCACCACATTCGGATGCTTCGCGTCCATGGTGAATCCCGCCGCACGGTTGTGAAGATGGAACCCCATCCCTTCCACCACGATTCCCGATCCCCACAACGACGACACACTCTGAATCCAACTGGCGATGTTTCCCTCTTTGTCCACCACCGACAAGTACGTCGTATCGCTCGCAATCGGCTGCCCCGGCTTCGCATCGCAATTGGCCTGATCCTTGATCTGCTTCGCCCGCTCCGCCGCATACGGCTTCGCCAGCAGCGGTTCCACCGGCACCGTGGCGAACTTCGGATCCGCCACATAAGCCCCCAAATCCGAGTACGCCAGCTTCATCGCCTCGATCTTCGTGTGCAGCCAGTCGGCGTGCATCGTCACCGGCCCAGGCTGGAAGCGCTCCATCAGGTTCAGCATGATCAACGCCGAGATGCCTTGCCCGTTCGGCGGCAGTTCCGACACGCGCCATCCGCGATAGTCCGTTGCAATCGGCGTCACCCATTCCGAACTGAACTGCGCCAGATCCTCGGCATTCATCACGCCGCCGTGCTTGCGCACCGTGTTCAGAATCGACAGCGACAACTCGCCCTGATAATACTCACGCGGCCCATTCGCCGCAATCAGCTTCAGTGCCTTCGCCAACCCCGGATTCTTGAAAATCTCCCCCATCTGCGGTGCGCGCCCCTTTGGCTGAAACACCGCCTTGCTCTCCGGCCGGCCTTTCATTCGCGGCGAATCCCAGCTTCCGGAATCCATCTCCTGCACCGGGAATCCGTTCTCTGCGTAATGAATCGCCGCCGTGAACAGATTCTTCCAGGGCAGCTTCCCGAACTTCTCGTGCATCTTCGCCCAGCCATCCACACACCCCGGCACCGACACGCTGTCAATCCCTTCGCCCGGCATCGTCCGATGCCCCTTCTGCAACAGGTATTCCCGCGTCAGTCCCTTCGGCGCCCATCCGCTTCCGTTCAATCCATGCAACTTCCCAGTCTTCGCCTCGCGATACAGCACAAACAAATCGCCGCCGATCCCATCCATCCCCGGCTCCACAACACCCAATACCGCATTCGCCGCAATCGCGGCATCCACGGCCGATCCGCCTTGCGCCAGAATCTGCGCCCCTGCCTGCGACGCCAACACTTGGCTTGTGGCCACAATGCCACCTTGGCTGATCACCGTCGAACGTCCATGGGAACGGTCTCGCTGCCCGTACAAGGCGGAAACCAGAAACAGTGCGATGGCGAGTGGTTTCATGGGAAGAAGACCAGTATATGCTACGTTGAAAGTAGCCGCGTCCCTCTTAGAGGAGTTGAGAAGTAGTGTATCGTTTTGCAGTATCCGTTCTCTTGCTCGCAGGGCCGGCCTTCGCGGGTGAAGCCGAAGCCCTTGCCATCTCGGCAAATATCCAGGCCCGCCACCAGCCCTTCGCCACCATCCTCGATCCCTTCCTCGACGCCAACGGCAACGTCACCGGCTTCACCCGCTGTGGAGATTCCGCTATCTGGACCGGGCATTATCTGGCTGCCGAGGCTTTCCGCTATGGTGTCACGCGCCACCCCGAAGCCCGCCAGAACGCCCTGAACGCAATCACCGGCATTCGTGCCCTCATGGAGGTCACCGGCAACAACACGCTCGCCCGCTGCGTCGTGCCCAAGGATTCCCCCTTCGCCGCCGGCATTCTCCAGGAAGAGGCGCACCACAAGATCGGTGAAGGAAGCTGGTTCGGCCGCCCCGCCTGGTGGATCGGCAACACCTCGCGCGATCAGTACGTAGGCATCTTCTTCGGGCTCGCCGTCACCTGGGAGGTCATCGACGATCCTGGCATCCGCGCCATGGCCGTCGATCTCGTCACGCGCCTTCTCGATCGGCTGCTCGACGACGATTGGTCCATCAAGGCGCCCGACGGGGAAACCAGCACCGTCTTCTGGCTTCGCCCCGATCAGAAACTCAATCTGCTCGCCATCGGCGCCAAGCTCAATAACCCCCGCTATAACTCCAAGTATGGCTGGCAGCGCTTCCTCGAAGGCGGGCTCACCGGCGTACCCATCGTTGCCGAACTCGCCGATCAACACAACAGCTATTTCAAGTTCAACCTCGACGTCCTCACCTTCTATCACCTCATTCGTTTCGAAGGGAATCGCACCTACAAAGGCTGGTACACCGACGCCTACAAAACGCTCCGCCGCACCGTCGATGGCCACGGCAATGCCCACTTCAACATGATTGACCGTGCCATCCAGGGCGCCAACGCCGAACGCGATGCCGAAACGCGCCGCTTGCTCGACGAATGGCTCCAGCGCCCCCGCCGCGACAACGCCGTCGATTGGCGCGGCACTTACCCTTCCTGCTGGGAAGAGGATCGCGCCTGCGATCCCATTCCGGTACCCCAGCGCGTCCGCACCGACTTCCTCTGGCAACGCAGTCCGTTCCTTCTCTACGGTGGCGGCATCGGCAACATCGAAGGCGCAGGCATCGACTACATCCTCCCCTACTGGATGGCGCGCTATTATGGCGTTCTATAGAGGATGTTGCTTCGGGTCGTCGTAGTTCTCATCGCCGTCACTCCGGCTTTCGCACAGGTCTGCCGCCTCTCCGTCGCCGGCCTCAATCGCGAGCGCCGCGCCATGGGCGCCATTTCCGCCGAATGCCCCGATCCGCTGCACACCGCCCCTTTCGGCAATTGGGGTGTCACCTCCAACTTCGGCGGCAAACTCAACGGCCATCAGTTCGATGGCTGGTGCCACGATATCCGCATCTGCGAAAACGACGGCTCCTGCCGCAACGTCTGCCGAGATGGTTGGTATGAATGGAATAGCTGCACCACCAACCCCCGCTTTCAAGCCCCGAATTGCACCCTCTACAACGCCAAGGATTGCACCGAACAGGTCACCACCACAGGCATCAACGTTCTCGGTACCCAAACCGTGGACATCGGCGTTGCCTGTCCCTCCGCATCCCCCAGCAGCACCACACTCGATCGCGGCGGCTGCAACGAAGTCCGCAATTACTCCCGCACCAACAACTTCATGTCGTTGTACGAACTCGATCCCATCACCGGCGACGAGCTCATCCAGACCATGTACTTTCCCGCCCTTCTTGTTGATCTGAAATGCAACGCCTGGGGCTGCCCGCCGACTGGCAGCAACTGGCTGCCTCCCCTTGCCTACGACAGTCCCACTTCGCCCGCCAAAGTCTTCGCCGAAATGGCCATGGTCGTCAACTCCGGCGCCTTCGTCGATCAAGGCAACGTCTGCCGCATCCCTCAACTCACCCTGCAAGCCGTTTCTTCTGCCACCCTGCAAGGCCCCACCGCCGCCACAGATTCCCTCGTCACCATCTTCAGCGGCGACGTCACTGCCTTCACCGAGCAACCCACCGGAGCATCGCTCCCCACCACACTGGGTGGCATCCAGGTGCGCATCACCGATTCCGGCAACACTGCGCGCCTGGCCCCCCTCGTCTACGTCTCCCCCCGTCAGATCAACCTCGTGCTTCCCACCGGCACACGCGAAGGTAGCGCTTCCATCGCCATCCTCGCAGGCAACACCACCCGCGCCGCCGGCAACATCCAGGTCACCCGCGTTCAACCCGGCATCTTCACCGCCAACGGCCAGGGAACGGGCGTAGCCGCCGCCGTCGGTATCCGTGTCGCTCCCGACGGCACGCAGACCCCGCAGCTTTCCTTCGCCTGTGTCGAAGGCGCCTGCAACCCCGTCCCACTCGACATGGGCAGCTCCGCCGAACAATTCGTGCTCTCCCTATACGGCACCGGCATCCGCAACGTCGCCAACCTCGACACCGTCCGAGCCACCGTCAACGGCTTCTCCGTCCAAGTCCTTTACGCCGGCCGCCAGCCCACTTTCTCCGGCCTCGACCAGGTGAATCTGCTCATCCCGAAAACCTTCGCTGGAGCGGGGATAGCTACCGTCCAACTCACCCTCGAAAGCCAGCCCTCCAACCCAGTGAATATTTGGTTGCGATAATGATGAAGCGATCAACCAGGCATTGTCGCTTTCTTGTTCATGAAAGCACTTTTTGCCGCCTTTCTCGCCGGTGCCGTGCTGCTGCCGGCCATCGATGCTCCCCTCGTCGCCGACGCCCATACCCGCGCCAGCCAGCCCGCCCTCAACAGCGGTTCGTTACCGCAACTTCAGATTGCACCAGGAGAATCGAACTCCTTTTTTTCCTTTGACCTTACCGCTCTTCCCGCGGGTACTCTCCCATCTCAGGTGGCCAAAGCCACCCTCACCGTCTTCGTCAATCGCGTCGTTACCGCCGGCTCTCTCTCGGCAGGCGCTGTGAACTTGTCCTGGACCGAGCAGACCCTCACCGCCAGCAATGCGCCGGCAATTCCAGTCAGCGCGGTCGCCTTGGCTTCTCAATCCAACTCCTTCGTCTCTTTCGACGTCACCAACGATGTCCGCAGTTGGATCGCAACTCCATCACTCAACAACGGCATAGGCATATCCTCCGCCACTGCCAGCGTCCTCATCGACAGCAAGGAAAACACCGCCACCAGCAAGCAGGCCAGGCTTGAGATCACCCTCGCTGGTCCTCAAGGGGCTCCCGGCGCCACTGGAGCTCGCGGCCTGACGGGCCTCACCGGAGCCACCGGTCCCACTGGACCCTCTAGTCTCGCCGGCCTGATCGCCGCATTTTCCGGTACCTTCACCGTGGCCAACGGCACAGCGCAACAGGGCAACCTCAGTTGCCCCGTAACCTACCCAATCCTCGTGTCCGGCGGTTGCGGATTTACCCTGGGCGCCGACAATATCTCCGTCCTCAGATCCGCCCCAGCCGACAACACGCTGAACGTCTGGCAATGTATGGCCCGCAACACCAGCGGCACTAACAGAACAATGGAAGTATTCGTGATTTGTAGCAAATAGCGGACTCTCAGGCCCGCTCCATACGCCGCGCCGCCTCATTAAACTTGATCCGGCGCCCGGACTTCAGCGACTCCATCGCCATGCACAGCGCCACGTTCGAGTAGTGCACCTTCTCCACCGTCGCCGTCGGCTGCTGCCGTGTCTTCACGCACTCCAGGAAATTCCGGATGTGATGCCGCACCGCCGCATTAAACGCCCCCGGCTGCTTCAATTCTTGGTCCGGCTTCGGATCCAACACCTTCGGATTTTCCTTGAACAGCGCATACGACTCGCGCCCCACATCGAACCGCGCCTTGTCTCCGTGAAACTGCTTCAACTGGTCGTTCGTCAACGGATACCGCATCGCCTTATAGCCCAGCGTGAAAATCGCGAAATGGTCCGGATGCTCAATCGTCATCGTGCACGTCTCCGGCACTTCCGCCCCGGCGATATTCGGCTTCATCCCCGTCGCCGTCACCGCCAGCGGGAACTTCGAATTCATGAACCAGCTGATCGCATCCACCACGTGCGCCGCCTGCCCGATCAGCAGCCCGCCCGAATAATCCCAGTACCAATACCAATTGAACATCCGCTCCGAAGTCATCGGAACCTTCGGTGTCGATCCCAGCCACTGGTTCCAATCGAGCTTCCCTTCAATTTTCCGGCTGCTGAACGACGAAGTGTGATTCAGCCACCAGCTATTCACCAGCCGCACCGTCCCCAGCGTCCCCGAATCCATGATCTGCTTTGCTTCCAGAAACAACGGCATACTCCGCCGCTGTGTCCCCACCTGCACAATACGATTCGTACGTTTCACCGCGTCAATCATCCGGTAGCCTTCCTCCACCGTGTGGCAGAGCGGCTTCTCCACATACACATCCTTGCCTGCTTGCACCGCGTCAATCGTCATCTGCGCGTGCCAGTGGTCCGGCGTAGCCACCACCACCACGTCAATCGACTTGTCGTCCAGCAGCTTCTTGTAATTGTCGTAAGCCTTTGCGCCCGTCGAAGCCACCTTCAGGCCCGCGTTCAGATTGGTTTCGTAGACGTCGCACACTGCGGCCATCTCCACGCCAATCTCCTTGAACTCCCCGGTCAGTAGCCGGCCACGGCCCCCCGACCCGATAATTCCTCCCCGAACGCGATCGGCGGCAGAGAGCAGGCTCGCTGCGCCCGCGGCAAGTGCGGTACGTCTCAGCATGGTCATTCCTTCTGCATTATACGCCTGCCCCCATTGCTACAATCGCCGTAAAATGAACCCCCGCCGTGAATTCCTCACCACCCACCTGCCCGCCGGCTTTGCCCTCGCCGTCCAACCCATCGCCGCCCAAACCACCATCACCACCGATACCCGTCTGCTGACCGCCGGCGAAGTGCAAATCCCCACCAAAGACGGGCGCCGCATGCCCGCCTATCGAGCCGTCCCATCCCGTGGGAAGAACTACCCCGTCGTCCTCGTCATTGAAGAAATCTTCGGCGTCCACGAATACATCAAGGACGTCTGCCGCCGCCTCGCCAAACTTGGCTACATGGCCATCGCCCCCGACCTGTTCCTCCGCCAGGGCGACCCTTCATCCCTCACCAACATTCAGGACATCATCTCGCAGGTAATCTCCAAAGTCCCCGACGAGCAGGTGCTCTCTGACCTCGATGCCACCCTCGAATGGGCCGCCCAACAACACGCCGATACAGGCAAAGCCGCCATCACCGGATTCTGCTGGGGCGGACGCATTACCTGGCTCTACGCCGCCCACCAGCCCAAAGTGAAAGCCGGCGCCGCCTGGTATGGTGTCCTCGTCCGGCAGCCCACTCCGCTCCAGCCGCAACACCCCATCCACATCGCGGCAAGCCTCAAAATCCCGGTTCTCGGCCTCTATGGCGAAAAGGACACCGGCATCCCCATCGACACCGTTGCGCAGATGCGCGAAGCCCTCAAGCAAGGCGTCAGCGGATCTCAGATCATCGTCTACCCCAACGCACCGCACGGCTTTCATGCCGACTACCGCGAAAGCTATCGCAAGGCCGAAGCCGAAGACGCATGGCGCCGGATGCTCGCCTGGTTTAAGAAATTCGGCGTCGCTTAGTATCGTTCGCCAGCCACTGCTCCACTTCGTGCCGCGGCAGCGCCGCCCCCAGCAAATGGCCCTGCGCCTTATCGCATCCGATTTCCCGCAACATCTCCAGTTGCCGCTCCGTCTCCACACCTTCCGCAACCACCGACAATCCCATATTGTCCGCCAGCGCCACAATCGTCTGCACCAGCGTGTAGGCCCCTTCCGACGTCTCCAACTCCGCCAGAAAACTCTGGTCAATCTTCAGGCAATCCACCGGAATCCAGCGCAAATAGCCCAGCGCCGAATATCCGGTTCCGAAATCGTCCAAAGCCAGCCGCACCCCCAACGCCCGCAGCCGCTTCAGTTTCGCTGTTGCCGCCGCAATCTCCTGCATGATCGCGCTCTCCGTCAACTCCAGCTCAATGAAGCGCCCTTCCAGCCCGGTTTCCTGTAACACCGTTTCCACCATGTCGACAAAGTCTGCCCGGCTGAACTGCAGCGCCGACACATTCACCGAAATGGGCACCGGCTCATACCCCGAACTTCGCCAGCGCGCAGATTCCTCGCATGCCTTGCGCAACACCCACGCTCCGATCGTTCCAATCAATCCGCATTCCTCCGCCAGCGGAATGAACTGCGAAGGGGCAATCCGCCCCATTTCCGCGTGCTTCCAGGAAAGCAGGGCTTCAAATCCCGCCAGTTGCGGCGTTCCGCTCCGCCGGATGTCCAGTATCGGCTGGTAGTTCAGCTCGAACTCCTCGTTCTCCACCGCCCGCCGCAGCGCATGCCCCAGATGCAGGCGCGCCTGTTGCCCGCCTTCCAGTTCCGGAGCGTAGCAACTTGCATCGTTTCGTCCGCTGCTCTTTACCCGGTACATCGCCTGGTCGGCGTTTGCCAACAGCGCGTCCGCTGTGACTCCCGACTGCGGAAAAATGCTGATCCCGATACTCGCTGTAACATAAATACGCTGGTTCCCGCAGACGATCGGCGCCCGCAACGACTCAAGCAACTGCAGTGACCGCGCATGCGCCGCCTCCGCATTCTTCTCCATCCAGATGCTGACAAACTCGTCCCCACCCAGCCGCGCCGTTACCTCCCCAGGCAGTAGAATACTGCGCATCCGCGTTGCCACTTCCCGTAACACCGTGTCCCCGGCAGCGTGCCCGAAATGATCGTTGATCTGCTTGAATCGGTCCAGATCCACAAACACCACCGCGAACGGCAGATTGCGATCCTTGGCCCGCCCGATAAACTCCTCCAGCGATCGCGACAACATCGTGCGATTCGGAAGCGCTGTCAGCACATCATGCATCGCATGAAACGCCAACCGGTCCGTCAACCGCCGGTGTTCAATCGCAATCGCCGCCAGCGACCCCGCCATCTCCAGCAGTTCCACATCCACGAATCTCGGCTGCACCGCCACCTTGGAGTAGGCCACCAGTAACCCCATCACCTCGCCAGACCCCGACAGGATAGGGCTCGCTCCCGATACCTGCCAGCAGAACTCGTGCACCGACGATCCCCCGTGCGCCGCGCAACGTGGCGCCGAGGCCTCGTAAACCTCCGTCACCCGGCTGTATGCCGCCGCAAAACAGCACGCCTTCCCATGCTGCAGCGGAATGCTCTGGAATCGCTTCCGGAACGGCTCCGGCATGCTTGGCGCCGCGCAACAGAAAACACGTTCGTCCGAAATCAGGTGCACCGCCACCGCCACCGAAGGCGTCTGCCGCTCCACCATCCGCGCAATCTGGGTCAGTACTGTCAGTAAGGGCTCGTCCTTCGCCACCATCTCCAGTGCGTGGCTGCGGTCCTGCTCCAGCCGCTTCGAACGGTCCCTCGCCGACTCCATCCACCCTTCATGGATCGAGCGCGCCACGCTTTTCGCCATCAATTCAATAATCTCTACCTCATGCGAGCTGAACGGCGTCCACCGTACATGCGGCGAGGAAAAACTCAATACTCCGTACAGTTCGTCATCAATCACAATCGGCGTGCCCAGATAGGCCTCATGCTTCACCGTCCCGTAATGCGGCCGGGACGCCAGCCGCTCATCCTCGCTCACCCAACTCACCGCAACCGTCTTCTTCTCCTCGCACACCACCCCGCAATGTACCTGCCCCAGCTCAAATGTCACTCCTGGCCGTACCGAGTTCACATCACATCGCGCGGCACGCACAGAGCCGTACCGGCCTCGTGTCTGCATCACCACTCCGCAGCCCAGCCCGAGAATCGAACAGCCCGTCTGCAGGTAATCCTGGAATAACTCCTCAATCGTTTCGTAGTTGCTGGTGCTCAGCCGGTGAATCTGCCGCAGGTCCTCGCTGAACTTCGCCAGTTCCAGCGTCTTCTCCAGAAGCTGCTCCTGCGTCTTTCGCCGCTCCACGGAAGTGCCCGGCTGGCTGCTTCGCCTCCGCTCCAATTCCAGTTCGCTGCCCGCCAGAGTTGCCAGGTCTCCCAGATGACGCAGTTGGTGTTCGTCTAACTTCTGCACCGTCGCCGACGCTACCAGCAGCACTCCCGCTTCAGTCCCCGACCATCCCGGAATGGAAACCCCTATGATCGTTCGCACCGGCCAATCCTGAGCGCGCAGACGCGTATCTCTATGCGTGTCAGTAAGAATCAGCACCCTGCCCACCGCCGGCTGGCATCGTGGCTCCGCCAGCACTTCACGGAAATAGGGTTCCCACAGTCCCGCCGGGCCCGCACTCGCGCGCAGGCTTGGTTCGCGAACTGAGCCTGAGTAGATCACCGCAACGGGCATCTCCATCAGGCGCGTGGCCAGCGCGGCGATACGCTCCAGCGCGCCATCGCGTGCTTCTGCCGCAGGACTGGCGGAAACCACAAACATTAGGAACCTAACTTATAGTTTGGACTAAGTACTTACCCCCGTAAACAATAAAGTGCACCCATTACGTACTGGTACCTATTTCCTAAATAGAAACGGCTCGCCATGCCGCAACTCATGATACGGTACATCCGGAGCCCGCAACCCCAACGTAGCCTTGAATTGTTTCGGATCAATCGAATTATCCGGAAACATGTCGTAATGACAGGGAATCGCCACTTTCGGCTTAATCTTTCCACACACTTCCGCTGCTTCCCAATGGGACAGATTGTTGAACCCGCCATTGATTACCGTGATCACAATATCCGGCTTCTGCTTCTCCACACTGAACAGCAGCTCGCTGAAGTCTGTATCCCCGGTTACGTAAATCCGCGGTCCGCCACCGAACTGATACACAAAACCCATATGATTCAAATCCGAATCATCCGTCGGAAGCGCGAACGTCCCGGTGATCTTTACATCCCGTAACTCCAGTTCGCGCTGCGGCCACGTCGGGACAATTCTTCCCGATTCCACGTTCTCCGCCCGGTACACCTCGCAACTCGGATGCGGCCCCACAAAATGAGCCGTATCCTTGTTCCGTAATCCCCGCACCGTGAACGGATCCGTATGATCCTGATGATTGTGCGTACAGGTATAGATATCCACGTCCAGCTCTTCCGGCTGAATCAGCACCGGCACCTTACGCGAGAAATTCATCCCCGGCACCAGCGCGGCGCAGCTATCCGTGAGGTACATGTCCACGCTTGTCAGCGTTCCTTCGCTCGTCTTGAAAATGTACCCGCTCTGGCCCAGCCACCACATGGCCACACTGTTTTTCTCCACCGGATACTGGCGGATCTCTTTCATCAACGACATACAAAACTCCTTACATGATCGCCGTCGGCGGAGCCGGCTCATCCGGCGATCCCGCATTCGACAGCGGCAGCCGGATCATCAACAGCGCCAATCCACCAATCACCACCAGGCCGATCGAATAACTGTGATTGCCGAAGTTCGGAATCATCTCCGTCGGAAGGAACTGCATTCCCGACCAAACCAAACCCACCAGCGCCTCGCCCGCAATTAATCCGGACGCTGTCAGTACGCCGGCATTTTCCACCCGCGCCAGTTGCGCTTCGTTATACCCGCGCCGCTTGGCCAGGAAATCCGCCAGCACGCGAGTCATGCCGCCCACAAAAATCGCGAACGTCGTTCCGAACGGCAGATACATTCCCACCGAAAACAACATCGGGCTCTTCACCTGCAACATGATCATCACCACACCGAGAAACATGCCCGTCACCACCAGCGGCCAAGCCATCTCCCCGCCCACAATGCCTTCCGACATCATCGCCATCAGTCCCGCCTGCGGGGCTGGCAGTGCCGCCCCACCGAATCCCGTGCCGCCCTGCTTGATATCGCCCTCATTCAACAGCCACAGCGGGAAATACATGATCAGGCACGCCACCACCACGGCAATCAATTCCACAATCTGAATCGTGCGCGGAGTCCCGCCCAGGATGTACCCCACTTTGAAATCCTGCAACAATTCGCCCGCCACCGCCGACGAGACGCAAACCACCGCAGCTACACCCAGCACCACCGCAACGCCGGTTGCCCCCGTGAATCCCAAAGCCACCATCAGCAGCGCCGCAATCAACAAGGTCGATAACGTCAATCCCGAAATCGGATTATTCGAAGACCCGATCACGCCCACCAGGCTCCCCGACACCGTCGCAAAGAAGAATCCCACCACAATCATCACCGATGCAGCCACCACAGCCGCCACCATGCTCTGCGAGAAGTAGTAGTACAGCGCGATCATCAGCAGGAACATCACCCCAATCAGAGCCAGCACTACCTTCGAGCTCATGTAGCGCTCCATCCGCGATAGCGTCTCCGGCGCAGGTGTCCCGCCTTTCAACTCTGCAAAGGCGCGCCCCAGGCCGGTAGAAAGGCTCTTCCGCATTCGGAACAATGTGTACGCCGCCCCCACCAGCATTCCACCCACCGCCACCGGACGCACGATAAACCGCCACAGCGACGCCGCCATTCCATCCCAATTCGTAACCCCATTCGTGGTGAACGACGGCGCCAGGCTCGGCCCCAGAAAGTACACCAGCAGCGGCACCAGGATCGCCCAAGCCATCACGCTGCCCGAGAACTGCAGAGCCGCCAGCTTCGGCCCAATGATGTACCCAACCCCCAGATACGCCGGGCTCACTTCCGGAGCCGCAAACGAGGTGAATCCGCCCACCGCGGTGGAAGGCGAATCCGCCGCCGCGCCCAACCGTACCTTGCTGTGTCCCAACGTGCCAATCGGTATCCCGCTTACCTGATGATCCAGCGCAAACGCGTTGAACTTGCCTAGCAGGTACACCACCCCGCCGATGAGGATGTTGTAGAAGAGGAACTTCACTGCCTGTGCTCCGCGCTGCCCGGCCTTGTGAATCTCCGACGCCGCCACCGATTCCGGGAACGGAAGCTCCGGATCTTCCACCATGCCGCGCCGCACCAGCGACACAAACAACACGCCAACAATCGAACCCACCAGCATCAATGCCGTCGATTTCCAGTACGCATCCTGAAATCCGAACGACGGCCACGCCTTCGAAATCACGAAGGCCGGCAACGTGAAGATCGCTCCCGCCGCCACCGACTCCCCAATCGACCCCGCCGTGCGGCAGATATTCTCCTCCAGCACCGACCCCCGGAACAGCCGCAGCGCCGCCATCCCAATTACCGCGGCCGGATACGTCGCCGCAATCGTAATCCCCGCCCGCAACCCCAGGTAGGCGTTCGCCGCCCCCAGAATCAGCGTCAGAAGGATTCCGATGATCACCGCCCTCGCGGTGAACTCCGTCATCTTCATGTTCTCTGGCACAAACGGCTGATGTTTTTTCGCGCTCATGAACCCTTCCTGCGTGTGGAATGCGAAGTCAATGATAACTCCGCGCTCCACAACGGTACAATGATGGCCATGAAGCGCCCCGCGGATGCAAAAACTCTGCGCCAACCCGCCACTTTAAGCGGCATCCCCGTCAAATCCTGCTACACAGCGGCTGATGTCTCCAACCCTCTGCCCGCCCCCGGCGAGTTCCCCTATACCCGCGGCATCCACAAAACCATGTACCAGGGCCGCCTCTGGACCATGCGCCAGTTCTCCGGCTTCGCTACTCCGGAAGAAACCAACGCCCGCTATCGCTACCTCCTCTCGCAAGGACAGACCGGACTCTCCGTCGCCTTCGACCTGCCCACCCTCATGGGTGTCGATTCCGATCACCCCACCGCCGAAGGCGAAGTCGGCAAATGCGGCGTCGCTATCAGTTCGCTCGAAGACATGGAGACCCTCTTCAACGGCATTCCCCTCGCCGATGTCACCGTGTCCATGACCATCAACTCCCCGGCGCCCATCCTGTTCGCCATGTACCTCGCCGTTGCCGAAAAGCAGGGCGCTGATTGGACGCGCATCTCCGGCACACTCCAGAACGACATGCTCAAGGAGTACATCGCCCAGAAGGAGT
>JAFDVS010000024.1:96463-103668 GCA_018268935.1 Acidobacteriota bacterium
TATCACATCCGCGAAGCCGGCTCCACAGCCGTCCAGGAACTTGCCTTCACCCTTCGCGACGGCATCGAATACGCCGATTGGGCCCTCGCCCGCGGCCTCGCTATCGATGACTTCGCCCCCCGCCTCAGTTTCTTCTTCAACGCTCATAACGACTTCTTCGAAGAGATCGCCNNGTGGGCCACCATCATGCGCGATCGTTACCACGCCAAAGACGAACGCAGTTGGAAGATGCGTTTCCACACGCAGACCGCGGGCTGTTCGCTCACTTGGCAGCAGCCCTACAACAATGTGATCCGCACGGCTATCCAAGCCATGGCGGCGGTGCTAGGCGGCACGCAATCCCTCCACACCAACTCACTCGACGAAGCCTATGCCCTCCCCAGCGAACACGCCGTCACCCTCGCCCTTCGCACGCAGCAAGTCATCGCGCACGAAAGCGGAGTCACTGCCACCCCCGACCCCCTTGGCGGCAGCTACTACCTCGAATGGCTCACCGATGAAGTCGAGCGCCAGGCCTGGGAATACATCCACAAAATCGACGCCATGGGTGGCATGATCCCCGCTATCGAGCAAAACTTCCCCCAACGCGAAATCGCCGAAGCCAGCTTCCAATTCCAGAAGCAGGTGGAAGACGAAGAAGCCATCATCGTCGGCGTCAACCGGTTCCAAAGCGACGAAGAAGAGCACATCGACCTGCTCCAGATCGATGAATCCTCCGCCAACCGCCAGCGCGAGAAACTCACCGCCCTCCGCACCTCGCGCGACTCCGCCCGCGTCGCTCAATGCCTCGAAGCCCTCCGTTCCGCGGCCCGCGAAGATCGCAGCACCATGCCCCTGCTCATTGATGCCGTCAAGGCCTACGTGACGGTGGGAGAAATCTGCCAGGCCTTCCGCGACGTCTACGGCTCCTGGACCGAAACCTCCGTCATCTAGTGGCGACGGGCCTCCAGGCCNNACAGAGGCTGAACATGTCATACTCAAACTGGGAATTCCCTATGCGCTACCGAACTGCCTTTGTTGTCCTTCTGGCTGTCTCCGCGTGGGCCGCCGACAAGAAACCCATCACTACTCGTGGCGCCAATCGCGACGTGGAAATCATGGCCACGGCCTACATCACAGCCCCCGACATCAAAGCAGCCCTTGGCGCCGAACTCGGCAAAGACATAGTCACCGTCTACGTCGAAGTGCGCCCCAAGTCCGGTAAACAGGTCGCCATCGCCGCCGACGACTTCGTCCTCCGCAGCTACAAAGACGGCCAGAAATCGAGCCCCTATGCAGCCTCCCAAATCGCAGGCAAAGGCGGTCTCGCCCTCACCTCAGTCCCCGCCGGCGGCGGCGGACTCATGAGCCAGGGCAACGGCCCCGTCTGGGGCGGCGTCGGTGGTGGCATGCCGCAGCGCCTGCCCGGTAACGGCACAGGCATCGGTAATTCCGCTTCTGACCCCGATTCCACCGAAGCCGTCGAAAAGGACAGCAAGAAGGAAAAGGACAACCCCCTCCTCGTCCTCCTCAAGCAAAAAGGTCTCCCCGAAGGCGAAACCAAGGACACCGTGAAGGGCTTCCTCTACTTCCCGCTCGAAGGCAAACACAAAGCCAAAGACCTCGCCATCTCCTACGGAAACGGTGCCTCGCGCATCATTATGGAATTCCAACAATAACCCCCACTATGCGTATTTCCGAAATCGAAACTCCAGCCATCGTCATCGATCTGGACATCATGGAGCGTAACCTCCAGCGCGTCGCCGACTACGCGCGCAAGTACGACCTCAAGCTCCGCCCTCATACAAAAACCCACAAGATCCCTGCTCTCGCCCGCAAGCAGATGGACCTCGGCGCGGTCGGCATCACCGTGGCCAAAGTCGGCGAAGCCGAAGTCATGCTCGCCGCCAATCCACCGGAGCTCTACGTCGCCTACCCCGTCATCGGCCAGCGCAAGCTCGACCGCCTCATGCAGGTCGCGCGCCAGACCAAGGTCATCGTCGGCCTCGATAGCCAGTTCGCCGCCCGCCAGCTCTCCGATGCCGCGCGTCAGGCGCAAGTCGAAATCGGAGTGCTAGCCGAATTCGATGTCGGCCTCAACCGCGTCGGCGTCAACCCCGGCGAAGACCTGCTCGCGCTCGGCAAAACCATCGCCAACCAGCCGCGTCTGCGCCTCGAAGGCATCACCTTCTACCCCGGCCACGTCAAAGCCGCAGACGAGTCCGCTGAGCCCGCTATCGAAGCCCTCGCCGATCTTCTCCCTCGCATCATCAGCCAATGGAAGCGCGCCGGCCTCCCGCTCAACATCGTGAGTGGCGGCTCCACTCCGCTTCTCTTCCAATCCCACCGCATCGAAGGCATGACCGAGATCCGCCCCGGCACTTACATCTTCAACGACAAGAACACCTGGAACATGCAAGCCTGCGGCCTGGAAGACTGCGCCGCTACCATCCTCACCACCATCGTGTCCACCGCCCGCCCCGGCCAGATCATCATTGACGGCGGCTCCAAGACATTTTCATCCGATCGCCTCGCCAACTCCTCCGAAGTCAGCTTCGGCTACTTCACCGACGCCCCCCAGGCCGTCCTCACCAAAATGAACGAGGAACATGGCTTCGTCGACGTGCGCAACGTGAACCGCGAGTTCTCCGTCGGTGACCGCCTCCGCGTCATCCCCAATCACATCTGCGTCGCCGTCAATCTCCACGAGCAGCTATACGGCGTCCGCGGCGACACCGTCGAATGCGTCTGGCCCGTAGCCGCCCGCGGAAAACTCCAGTAACATAGAGAACCTCATGCGACTCTGGGTGATCCTCATGTCTCTCGCCGCCTCTCTTTCCGCCGCCGAACTCGACAAGAAAGTGCAGCACGCCTATGCCGACAGCAACGGCGTCAAAATCCACTACGCCTCGCTCGGCTCCGGCCCCTTGATCGTCATGATTCACGGCTTCCCTGACTTCTGGTATTCCTGGCGCCACCAGATGGAAGCGCTTTCGGACAAGTATCAAGTGGTAGCCATCGACCAGCGCGGCTACAACCTCTCCGACAAGCCCAAGGGCGTGGAAAACTACGACATGAAATTGCTCGTCGGCGACGTGCTTGCGGTCATCAAAGCACTCGGCAAAGACAAGGCGATCATCGTCGGCCACGATTGGGGCGGCGCCGTTGCATGGTCCCTCGCCATGTTCGCCCCACAAGCCGTCGAGCGCCTCATCATCGTCAATCTCCCCCACATGAACGGCCTCCGCCGCGAACTCGCCGGCAACCCCGAGCAGCAGAAAAACAGCCAGTACGCTCGCAATTTCCAGCAGGAAGGCGCGCACCTTAAGATCACTCCCGAAATGCTCGCCGGATTAGTCCCCGAAGCCGAACGCCCCGCCTACATCGAAGCCTACAAACGTTCCGACTTCGAAGCGATGCTGAACTACTACAAGCGCAACTACCCGCGCGAGCCCTACACCAACGACGGCCCGCCCGTGCCCAACGTCAAAATGCCGGTCCTCATGTTCCACGGACTCAAAGACACAGCCCTGCTCCCTGGCGCACTCAACGACACCTGGAAATGGATCGACGCCCCACTCACCCTGGTCACGATCCCCAACGCCGGCCACTGGTCCCACTGGGATGCCGCCCCCCTCGTATCGAAAACCATCAGGTCTTGGTTGTCCTACTGAGCCACGACCGTTAGGGAGTGGTCGCTTCCTCCCGCACCTTCTTCCAATACACCTCCGGCCGCTTCCCCGGCCGCAAATGCGGATTCGGCTCCACAAACTTCCCATACAACTCCGGCCGCCGCGCCCGTATATACGACCCACCCGAAGCCAACTGCAATTTCTCCGGAGTCAACGTCGCCACCACCACTTCATCCTCCAGCGACCGGCACTCTGTCAACACTTCGCCGAACGGATCGAGGATCATCGATCCCCCTGGCTTAATCGTCCCCCCATCATCTCCAATCGGATTCGCGTAGACACCATACACGCCGTTCTCCCAAGCCCGCGCCGGCATCCACCGCATGATCCACCCGCGCCCCTTGGGACCATCGAACTCCTGCCGGCACCGTACCGGATCGCGTCTCCGGTTCTCCCAAATTTCCCGAGCCACCACTCCGCGCCCAGGCATCGGTGACGGCAGACACCCTGTCACATGCGGCATCAAAATCACTTCCGCCCCCAGCATCGCCGTCATCCGCCCGTTCTCAGGCAGGTTGTTGTCGTAGCACGTCAACACTCCAAACACCGTCCCCAGCGCCGGAAACACCGTGTAGCTATCACCGCAATCCACATGCTCACTGATGAACTCATGAATCTTCCGATGCTTCGCCATCAACCCATCGGCATTCACCACAACCTGGCAGTTATACAGCCGCCCCTCATCAATCTCCACCAACCCGGCCGACACGATAACGCCGTACTGCGCCGCAATCCGCCGCAGCGCCTCCACACTCATCCCGCCCGGCACCGTCTCCGCCACAGCTTCCAACTGCTCGCGAGTCAACGTCTCCAGATACGTATATCCCGAAACAGAGCACTCATGAAAACACACTAACTGTGCCCCCTGCGCCACCGCCGCAGCAGTCAGTGCCTCAATCCGCCCCAGGTTGTATTCCTTATCTCCATCCCGCGCCTCAAACTGCGCCGTCCCAATGCGAACGTCATTCTGCATGGTTCAATTATGCCGATCTACTCCGTCACCCGCACCACCACCGGAATCTCCAACGTCCGGTAGAACGCCTCCGCAATCGAAACCCGCACCACCGCCGTATACTCCCCAACCGCCATCCCCTCCACATTCGCCTCCACCTTCAACTTCAACGGCACATTCCCCCCATCGGCGGTCACCTTCACCCAAGCCTCACTCACCGCAATCTCCGTCACCGCGAACGGCTGCACACACCCCGAGCCCACCTCCACGGTCTGCGCCACAGGCACATCCCCGCCAACTACATACCCAAACGAAGCCGTCCCCGAAGCCCGCAGCCACGGATCGCAAATCTGCGCCACAAACGCATCGTTCCCACTCGCGATCTTCGCCTGCACCGCATTCGCCACCGGCAAATCCTCCGAATACGACACACCCACCAGCGTCGCGTTCTCTCCCGGACCCAGCGCCAGCGCCAGCCCACCTTCCTTCTTTTGCCCGCCCCAGAACGTCGAGTAAATGATCTGCGGATTGTCCAGATCCAGCCGCATCACATACGCGTCCTGCGCTCCGCCATGCGTCGCCTGCACCACACGCCGCCCCGGAAAATCCGGCGAACTCGTCTCGCCTGTCACATACACATGTCCATGCGAATCGAGTTGCAGCGAAGCAACCGTCTCATCCGGATCAGCCGCGCCACGCGTGCTTCCACCCAGATACGTGAGATACTCCGCCGCCGTCCCAGCCGCATTCACACGCAATAGAAACGCATCGCGCAACCCGCCCGCAAACCCCGGCTGAATCGCTCCCGGTGTCACCGCCAACTGCTTCGATGTCGTGTCACCACCCACATACGCTCGCCCATCACCATCCACTGCTAGCGCCCGTGCCGACGTGTATCCACCCGCCCAACCCACATAGGTGAAGTAGGCCACCTTGTCCCCCGCCGGCGTCAACTTCGCCAAAAAGCTCGAATAGCTCACCGGCTTCCCGATATACGCCTCCGCCGTCGCCAACCCGGGAGACATCGTGTCGCCTGTCAAATACAGCGAATCATCCGGCCCCACTGCAATCGCGTAAATATTGTCCGTCCCCATCGTCCCGCCGAAATACGTCGCATAGGCCAGTGCATACTTCCCGCCGTCCGGCGAATACTTCGCGATAAACCCATCCTGCCCGCCGCCCGCCATCTGCGGCTGCAACGCATTCTTCACCGGCAGATTCGACGACGACGCGCGCCCCGCCAGATACACGCTCCCCTGCGAATCCACCGCCAGCGCCAGTCCCTCTTCATTCCGTTCCCCGCCAAAGTACGTCGAAAACACCAACTCACCCGCAGCGCTGAACTTCATCAGAAACGCGATATTCAACCCCGTCTGCTTATCCTGCACGGGATTCATCAGCGGCAGATCCCGAGCCCCCGTCGTCCCCGCCACAAACACGCCCCCATCGCGATCGAGCGCCACCGCGTGCGTCACCGTATTCGACGCCCCGCCAATCAGCTTCCGCCACACGACATCCTTCCCACTCGGCGCATACTTTGTCAGATAAGCCTTGAACACCGCCGCGGTCAGCGGCTTCCCGCCCACCGGATCCGCCTTCAGATCCCTTGACTCCGTCTCGCCTGTCACATAGATGTAGCCCGCCGCGTCCACCGCCGCCGACACCGCATCATCATTGCGATCCCCGCCGTGATACGTCGAAAACACCAGCCGCTTATCCTGAGCCGCCGCCAGCATCGCGGCGAATGCCATCACTGCAATCGTTCGTTTCATCACTCAACACACGCGCAACGAACCCATAACAGGGATCACTCGAACGCTGATATCATGACGCGAGTATGCTCTCACGCCGCAACTTCCTGAAGACAGCCGTCGCCGCCGCGCCTGCCGCATGGCTCCTCAACTACCAGGCCATGGCGGCCACCATGAAGGGCAAGGTCAAGGTCCGCGACATCCAAACCATGATGCTGCAAGGGCCCCGCACCTACACCCTCGTCAAAATCGTCAGCGACCAGGGACCCTACGGCATCGCCGAAGCCTACGGCAGTCCCGGCGTCGGTGTTCGTGAGCAGGTCGACTTCCTCAAAACCATGATCGTCGGCAAAGATCCGCTCGAAATCGAGCAGATTGTCATGAGCCTCGACCGCCACTCCGACGGCTCCGCGCACTCCTTCTTCCGCGCGGTCTCCGGCATCGAGATGGCCCTCTGGGATCTCGCCGGCAAGATCCTCAACGTCCCCGTCAGCACGCTGCTCGGCGGCCGCTACCGCGACAAAGTCCGCGTCTACAACCACGCCGCCCCGCGCGATATGAACGACAAAGCCTCATGCCGCGAGTGGGCCGCCGAATGCAAAGCCGACAAGAGTGGCTTCTTCGGCCACAAGTTCGGCCTTCAGCACAGCGATCCGAAAAAAGATATGGGCCGCGACCCCGCTAATCGTCTCCTGTCATCGCAGGAAGTGCGCGCCGTCCGCACGCAGTTCGAAAACTGCCGCGAAGCCATTGGCTGGGACCACGACATCATGGTCCACTGCCACTGGGAATAAGATCTCCGTACGGCAACCAAAATTGCTGATGCACTGG
>JAFDVS010000025.1 GCA_018268935.1 Acidobacteriota bacterium
CGCCGCCGATGCCGCCGGCCTCCACCGCACCACCGTCCATCATTGGACCCGCAATATCCCTGAATTCCGCGAAACGCTCGCCGCTTCCAAACAAACCTACATCGACATCTACCGGGACGGGATGAACGCACTCGCCGCTCCAGCCCTTACCATCCTTCGCAACATCATCGAAGACGAAACAGCGTCCCCGGCCCTCCGCGTCCGCACCGCCCTGGCGATCATCAAGTTCGTCACCACCCCGGAGAAAACCATTGCCCCGAAAAAGGAGACCGGCATCGACCAACTCCTCGACGCCGCCTACCTCACCGGTTACCGCCAGGCCCAGCAGAACACCCCCGCCCCGGAAGACGAAATTCATCACAATTCATCACTTTCATCACAACCGCATCAGACTCCGCGCAACGCACTCTGCCCCTGCGGCAGCAAGCTGAAGTTCAAACGCTGCTGCGGCAAGGACGCACCGCCCGTGCTCCACGGAGTCGCCGCTTGACAAATCTTTACGCCAGAATCTCCTGAATCACGTTGCCAAACACGTCGGTGAGCCGGAAATCGCGCCCGCTATAGCGATAGGTGAGCCGCTTGTGATCGAGCCCCAACAACTGCAGCGCCGTGGCGTGCAAGTCGTGTGGGTGCACGGGCTTTTCCACGGCTTTGAAGCCGAATTCGTCCGTGTTGCCGTAGGTGATACCGCCCTTGAAGCCACCACCGGCGACCACCAGCGAGAAGCCGTGGTTGTTATGGTCGCGCCCGTTTTGGAATTTGACCAGTCCGCTTACTTCCACCGCCGGCGTGCGTCCGAATTCACCGCCAATGATGACGATGGTTTCCTTCAGCAGCCCGCTCGCCTTCAGATCGTCCAGCAGCGCGGCCATCGGCTTATCAGACGTCTGCGCCAGCTTCTTGTGGATAAGGATATCGTCGTGGTTGTCCCACGGTTGGCCGTTGCCGTAATAAACCTGCACCATGCGGACGCCGCGTTCCACCAGGCGGCGGGCGATGAGACAGCCGCGGGCGAAGTCGCCGTCGCCGTAGCGCTCGCGCACCTTCTCCGGTTCTTTGTTCACGTCGAACGCATCGAAGGCCTCGGTCTGCATGCGGTAGGCGATCTCCATCGATTCAATCCGCGACTCCAGTTGCGGATCGTCGCCTTCGCGCTTCAGGTGCATGCGGTTGAGCTTGCCCAGCAGATCGAGTTGCTTGCGCTGTTCCGGTTGCGAAAGCTGCTTGTTGCGCAGGTGCTGGATCAGCTTTTCCGGCTCCTTCTCGTTGTTCGGAATATGCGTGCCCTGGAAGATGGCGGGCAGATACGCGGACGACCAAAGCTGCGGTCCGATCACAGGCAACCCGGGGCAGAGCACGACGAAGCCAGGCAGATTCTGATTCTCCGTGCCGAGCCCGTAGTTGAGCCAGGAGCCCATCGAAGGATGGCCCGGCAGCACGTGGCCGCAGTTCAGCATGAACAGCGACGGCTCATGATTCGGGCGCTCCGTGTGCATGGAGCGAATGATGCACAGATCGTCGGCGTGGCGCGCCAGATTGTCGAAGATCTCACTGATCTCCAGGCCACTCTGGCCGTACCGCTTGAACTGGAAAGGCGAACTCAACAGCGCCCCGGTCTTGCGTTCCGTGCGCAGATTACCGGCGGGCGCGGGCTTGCCGTGATACTTCGTCAGCATCGGCTTCGGATCGAAGGTGTCCACCTGCGACGGGCCGCCGTTGAGGAACAGATAGATGACGTGCTTGGCCTTGGGCGTGAAGTGCGGGCCACGATTGACCGTAGTGGCCGCACTCAGCATGCCGAATCCGCTGCCCATGGCAGCCAAAACATCTCGACGGGTGGGTTGCATGTTAGTAGAAAACGAACTCATTGGAACTGAGCAGCACCTGGGCATACTGAGGCCAGGCTTTGGCATTGGATTTCAAGTAATCGAGACCGGCCTCGAGCTCCAGTTTGTCCGGATCGCGATAAAACAAAATACGGTACGCGTGTTTGATGCGTTCGGCGTCGGTGGCCGCGTCCTTTTCCATGCGCGCGGCGAATGCGGCGGCGCGGTCCATCAGGAACTTGCTGTTCAGGAAGTAGAGCTGCTGCAGAGGCGTCGCCGTGGGAATGCGCTGTTCCGAAGTGCTGTTGGGATTGGGGAAATCGAACAGCGACAGCGTCCCATCCAGCCGGCGGCGGCTGACGAAGCCATACACCGTGCGGCGGATGTTCTTGTCTTCCGTGAGGCGCATCGGCAGACCGCCCGCTTTGCTGTCGAGTTCGCCCGATGCGTTCAGCAGCGAATCGCGCAGGCTCTCGATATCCAGGCGCCGTCGCGAGGTGCGCCACAGCAGACGGTTCTCCGGGTCGGTTTCGAAGTTCTTCGCGTCGCTCGCGTAGCCTTCCCCGTAAGCGGCGCTCAAAGTCAATTCGCGCAGGAACGGTTTCAATCGCCAGCCTTGTTCCATGAAGCGTGCCGCCAGCGAGTCCAGCAGTTCCGGATGGCTGGGCTTTTCCCCAAGCTGCCCGAAGTTGCTCAGCGTGCGCACCAGGCCGGTGCCGAAGATGTGGTGCCACACCCGATTGACGAAGACGCGCGCGGTGAGCGGATTGGTGTCGCTGGCGATGGATTCCGCCAGTTCCAGACGGCCGCTGCCTTTGGTGAAGAGCTTGCGATCGCCATCGCAGAGGATGGTGAGGAAGCCGCGCGGCGCTTCTTCGGCCAGGTTGTCCATCGCGCCGCGGATGCGCACCCGCTCTGTCTTGAGCTTCTCGCGGTCTTTGATGATGTGGTAGTAGGGATACTGTTCGGGGACGGCTTTCTTGCGTGTGTCGAGCTCCGCGCGCAGGTTGTCCAGGTGCGATTTCCATTCGCCGCTGAGGAAGCGGTCCATCTTCTTGTAATAGAGGATGCCGCTGTCGAACTTGGCGAAGCGGCTGTTGGAGAAGATGTCGCGCCACAGCAGGTACTTGTCGCGCGGCAGGGAAACCAGGTCGGCGCGGGCCAGATCGTTGCGGGCGTTGGAACCGCCCAGCCGGATGAAGTTCTTCTCCTCCACATCCTTCTGTTCGTTGAAGACGGCAAGCACTTTTTCCTGTGCCGTGGCGGCCGGAAGCTTCGCTTCATCCAGCCAGTTGTCGAACGTGTTGTGCTCGCGTGTGGCCAGCGCGAGGTAATCGTTCCAGCGATTGAGTGTCTCCGCGTCGAGCTTCATCTCCGAGGCCACTGCCTTCGCATCGGTCTTCTCGTTATGCAGGCGGCGCGCGGCGCGGATGTAGTCGGCGGTGCGGTGGGCCAGCACTTCGGAGAGCTGCTTGGCTTGGTCTTCGATGAACTTATCGAGCTTCTTCTGCTGCGCTTCCACGGCTTCCTTGCGGCTCTTGTATTCGTTCACCACTTCCTTCGATGCCAGCGGATACTGGCTTTCCATAGTGGAGGTGAATACGCCAAGCAGCGAGTAGTAATCGCGAGTGGGAATGGGATGGAACTGGGGGTCGTGGCACTGCGCGCAGGCCACGGTGAGCCCGAGGAAAGCCTTGGTGGTGACATCGACGCGGTCATCCTGGAATTGCGGGCTGAGGGCGAAGAATCCGAGTCCGGCAATGTATTTTTCCGGTTCGGGGAGTTGATCGCCGGCTATCTGCGCCTTGATAAAGGTGTTGACCGGCATGTCCTGTTGGAAGGCCTGGATCACCCAGTCGCGATAGCGGAAGGCATTGTCGTAGGGCTCATCCTGTGTGGAGTTCAGCAGGTCGTCGGAATAGCGGGCCACATCCAGCCAGTGCCGTCCCCAGCGTTCCCCGTATTGCGGCGAAGCTAGTAGACGGTCTACCACCTTGGCTTTGGCTTCAGAGGATGTATCGCGGAGGAAGTTGTCGACATCGGCCGAAGCGGGCGGAAGGCCGGTCAGATCGAGCGTGACGCGGCGGATCCAATCGCGCTTGGTGGCGGGCTTCACGGGTCGGAGACCCTTCGATTCCATCGCGGCCAGCAGGAAGCGGTCCGTGTCGTTGCGCGGCCAGTTCTTGTCTTTCACATCGGGCACGGCTGGTTTGCGGACGGGCTGGAAGGCCCACCACGCGCGGTGCTCCTTGGTGATCTGATAGCCGGGGCCGGTCTTGACGTTGGATGCCGGCCACACTGCGCCGCGGCCGATCCAGGCGATGATGTCGAGAATCTCTGAGTCGGCCAGCTTGCCCGTAGGAGGCATCTTCAGCTTGGCGTCGCCCTGCCGCACGGCCTTTACCAACAGGCTCTCTTCCGGACGTTCCAGGTTGATGGCGGGGCCCGATTTGCCGCCCTTCAGCAGCGTGTCGCGCGACGCCATTTCCAGGCCGCCCAGCTTCGTCTGCGTGTGGCAGGAGAAGCAATTTTTCGCCAGCACGGGGCGAATCTTGGTTTCGAAAAACTCCACCGGGTCGGTGCGCTGGGCATGGCACACGGCAACCAGGATGAATCCGGCTAGAATCCGCATCGTCCAAAATTCTATCATCTGGTTAATGCTCCAGGAACTTGAGGCTCGATACCGGCGCAATCTGTTTGAATCCGTCATCCCGTTTTGGATGAAGCATTCCCTCGACCCGGTCAACGGAGGGCAGTATCATTGCCTCAATCGCGCAGGGGGTGTGTTTGACCCGCGGAAGTATGTGTGGATGCAGGGGCGTGCCGTGTGGATGTTCAGCCGGCTCTACAACGAAGTGGAACGGCGCGCCGAGTGGCTGGATGCGGCCGGATTGATCCTGCGCTTCCTCGATGCGCATGCCGCCGATGAGCAGGGGCGGAGCTACTTCAGCCTCACGGCGGACGGGCTGCCCGTGTTCCAGCAGCGCAAGCCGTATGCGGCGTTCTTTCATTTGCTCGCGCTGGTGGAGTACAGCAAGACCGGCGTCCAGGGGGATTACCTTGCTCGGGCGCGGAAGCTGTATGGCCGCATCCTGCGATGGATGGACGATGGGTCGTTGCTCGGGCGGCCTGCCCTGGCCGGCCAGATGCCCATGCGGGCCCTCGCCGACGTGTATGTAAAGGCGTTCATGGCGCTGGATCTGCGGGCAGTGGATCCCGATCCCGCCTACGATGCCCTGCTGCGGCAATGCTTGCGCGAGGCGCGGGAACACTGGCTGCCGTCGCAGCGCACCTTGGTCGAAAACAAGGCCGACTCGATGGATTGGCCCGATGCCCGGTTGCTCTGCCCGGGCAGCGCGTTGGAAGTAGCCTGGCTGCTGTGGCATGTGCTGGAGGCACTCCATATCGACGACCAGGACTATGAACGTTTCCTGCTCGAGGTGATCGAAGGCTCGCTCGAGACCGGTTGGGATCGCGAGCATGGCGGGCTCTATTACTTCCTGGATGCGGGCGGGCAGCCGCCACTGCAGTTGGAGGCCAACATGAAGCTGTGGTGGCCGCACACCGAGGCGATCTATGCGCTCATAGTGGCCTATGCGAAGACGCGCGATGAGAAATGGCTGCGCTGGCTGGAGCGTGTGGATCGCTATACGTTCGCCACGTTCGTCGATTGGGAGTACGGGGAGTGGTTCGGGTACTGTGACCGCTATGGCAAACCGGCCCTGGAGTTGAAAGGCGGGCCATACAAAGGGTTCTTCCATGTGCCGCGGTGCCTGTTGTTCAGTTTGCAGCGGCTCCAATCGATACGGTGATGGAATCCGGCGGCGGATTGCACGTGGAATGGTATGAGACTTCTGTTGATGCTGGCCGCTGCCATGGCTTTCGCCGGGCAGGATCCGGCGCCGATCGTAGTGAACGGGAAGGAACTGACGGCCGCCGAATACAAGCAGGTGCGGGAACTCGGGCAGAAGTATCATGTGCGCGTGATGCCGGGGCGCTATTGGTATGACCGCAAATCGGGACTCTGGGGCTATGAAGGAAATCCGGCCATGGGGGCGATTCTCCCTGGGCTGAGCATTGGCGGAGACTTGTCGGCACGCGCTTCGAATGGGAAGACCGGCGTGTTCGTCAACGGGCGCGAATTGCATGCCTCCGATCTGCAGGTGGTGAACCGCTGCACGCAGGTGAGCCGCGGACGCTATTGGATGGATGCCTATGGCAACGGCGGCTATGAAGGACAACCCGCGTCATGGAACCTGGTGCAGCTTTGCCGGCAGAATGCTCCGCGGCTGCTCGGAACGCCGGGCAATCGCGGCTGGTATGGCAGCGTAAGCGGCAACGGCGTGATGGTCGGAGCCGTGTTCTCCGACGGCACTGGCGTCACCTGCGGACCCGATGGCGGCTGCGTGTACTGAGCCTACTTTTCCGGAAAGCGTTTGCGCACCGGGCTGCGGGAGAACCCTTCCAGGCCGATGCGCTTGGGGTCGAAGTTGGGATCGTCGCTGTAGACGGCTTCCCCATTCTCGTTCACCCACCGGTGATTCCAGGCGTTGGAGCCGGTTTCCACCCGCTTGGTGTGTGGGTTGATGTATTCCTCAGTGCCCATGAGGTTGTGATACATCTGATTGTTGATCTCGGAGTTGGTGCGGCTGCGGTGGGCGGCGATTTCACGATCCAGCCGTTCGATCTCCTGTTGCGTGCGGATGGCGATTTCGTTGCGTTGAATCTGGCCCCTGATTTCCCCTTCCACCCAGCGCGCGTTGAGTTGCACCGAGTTGAGGATGACACTGACCACGGGCCCGAGTTTCTGCAGTGAGCCGGTGGAGGTGCGCATGCTGAAGGTGTCTTTGTTCGTCCACAGCCCAGCCGCCGCAGGGCCCCAATCCTGAATGGCGGTGTAGAGCGCTTCTTCCCATTTCGTGCCCGCTTCCAGATAGGTCGCCGTGATGAGCGCCGCATCGAATTGAAAGGCGATGGGAACGCGCATGGCTTGGACCACTTGTTGGTAGCTGGCGGCGGCTTTGGGGAGTGGTTGGATGCCGGTAACTCGCACATTGGCGGGTTGGCGGTGAGAATTAGCGAAGACAACTTGTTGGAGGTATGCGGCGGCGCTTGACTTGGGCCAGACGACGGCGCCGTTGTAGTTGCTGCCCGGGCGGAACATCGCGTCAGCGGGTTGGCCGCGGAGATCGGCATAGTTCATTTCAGGAAGCCAGCGCAGGACGGTGCGCCCATCGGGGCTGGTGAGCTGCATGTCCAGCTTGGCGGCGATCGAATTGAGCGGACCGCCGGCGGCCGTGGGGTTGATGCGAACGATGCCTCCGGTGAGCCGCCAGCCGGAAGGGATGAGGATGGTGAAAGCGCCTTCTTTCGGTTCGTTGACTTTGCGGAAATGAATTGTCTCGACGAAGGCGGATGAGACGAGCAGAAGCACGGGACCTATTAACTGCATAGATGCCTTCCCGTGCTTCAGCCTATCAGGTTGTTAGCGCCCCATCCACCCACCATCGACGACAACGATTTCGCCGCTGACGTAATCCGAGGCTTTCGAGGCGAGGTAAACGGCCGTGCCTTTGAAATCGTCGGGGACGCCCCAACGCCCGGCGGGGATGCGGGCGAGGATGGCCGGATTGCGCACAGGATCGGCGCGCAGTGCGGTGGTGTTGTCCGTGGCGATATAGCCCGGCGCGATCGCGTTGACTTGCACGCCGCGTCCGGCCCATTCATTCGCCAGCGCTTTGGTGAGCTGGCCGATGGCGCCTTTGCTGGCGGCGTAGCCGGGAACCGTGATGCCCCCCTGGAAGGTGAGCAGCGAAGCGGTGAAGATGATCTTGCCCGAACCGCGCTCCACCATGCGTTTGCCAATCTCGCGGCTGATGACCCATTGCGAGTTGAGATTGGTTTCCATCACTTCGTTCCAGTATTCGTCGGGGTGTTCGGCTGCGGGCTTGCGCAAGATAGTGCCGGCGTTGTTGACCAGAATGTCGATTGCCGGATGGTCGGCTGTCACCTGGCGGAGGAAAGCGTTGACCGAATCGCGATTGGAGAAGTCGCAGGTGTAGGGATAGAATTTGCGGCCCAGTGCAGTGACAGCCTGGGCGACTTCGGAGCCTTCCGGCTCCATCGATTTGCTGACGCCGATGATGTCGGCGCCGGCTTCGGCCAGCGCTTCAGCCATGGCGCGGCCGATTCCGCGGCGAGAGCCGGTGACAAGTGCGAGCTTGCCGTCGAGTCGGAACATGTCGAGAACATTCATGGACTAAGAACACCTCATGAGGATCTTCATTACTTCGCCGCCGCCTTCAAGTTCATGGAAGCCTTCCTGCAGAGATTCAAGGGGCAGCACTTTGCTGATGACGCGGTCGAGCGGGAGCTTACCGGAAGCGGCCATCTCGATCGCCTTTTCGAAATCTTCGGGCTCGTAGACGCGGGCGCCGCACAGACGCAGTTCGCGCCA
The DNA here is from genome assembly GCA_018268935.1 of Acidobacteriota bacterium. Classification (GTDB taxonomy): domain Bacteria; phylum Acidobacteriota; class Terriglobia; order Bryobacterales; family Bryobacteraceae; genus CADEFT01. The sequence continues at coordinate 8,284 of JAFDVS010000025.1, forward strand.
GAAGAAGCGGAACAGATCGATCTGCGGTGGCTTGGCGAAGATGGCGACGATGACGATGCGGCCGCGCGTGCGCGGAAGTTTGGTCATGAGCTCTGCGCCGGCCGCGCTGCCGGAGACCTCGAACACGACGTCCGCACCCGCTCCGCCGGTTTCGTTGTTGACGAGTTCGACGACGTCGGTTTCGAGCGGATTGACGACGGTAAGGCCGAGTTCGCGGGCGAGGGCGATGCGGAACGGATTGACTTCGGTCACCAGCACGCGCGCCCCTTCGAGCTGAGCGACAAGGGCAACAAGAAGGCCGATGGGGCCGCCGCCTTGCACCACGGCATACTCGCCTGCTTTCAATTCGCCGAGGCGGACATCGTGCGCGGCGACGGCAATGGGTTCGATGAGTGCGCCCTGTTCCAGGGTCAGGTTCGGTGGCAGGCGGTGCAGCGTGTGGGCCGGCACGGTCCAGGTGCCCTGCATGGCGCCGGGCGAATCGATACCGATGAATTTGAGCTTCATGCAGATGTGGCTGTGGCCTGCTTTGCAGGCGGGGCATTCGCCGCAATAGTCGAGGGGACGGACGGTGACGCGGTCGCCGATGGCCCAACCTTCGACGCCGCTTCCGACAGCGGTGATGGTGCCGGACATTTCGTGGCCGATGATTTGAGAGGAGGCGACGCGGTGATCCATGTTGCCATGGAAGATGTGGAGATCGGTGCCGCAGATGCCGCAATGGGAGACGTGGATCTGGACTTGATTCGGGCCGGGATCGACGGGCGTGCAATCGCCAATGCGGATGGTTTTATTGCGTTCGTAGAAGGCAGCTTTCATGGTGCTAGACCATGGTACTGCGTTTCGCGTTAAAAGAAAGATTTCATAGCCCCGAACTCGGCCTTGTATTCCTCCAGGATAGCGGCGGTCTGCGATTCCAGGCCGAGTTGGTAGAAGGCTTCTTCGATGGTGGTATCCACCTGGCAGGCGCATGCGGGAATCATGACGTCGAGATGATTGACGATGTAGTGGGCATCGTGGAGCAGGCGGCTCAGATCCTTGACTCCGCCTGTTTCGGGCTTCGGGCGGTGTTGATGGCAGACGGCGTCTTCGATATCGGGAGGCAGCTTCCATTGGGCCAGGGCGGCGGCCCCGAGTTCGGCGTGGCAGCAGCCGATTTGTTTGACCTCGGCATCTTCCATTGTCAAGGTGCAGGAGTTCTGATAATCGGCGAGTATGCGTTCGTATTGTTCGGGGAGAGCGATGGCGATCATCAGTTTGCCGACCGCGTGGAGCAGGCCGGCGGTGAATGCGCCTTCGGGATAGCGCACGGTGATGCGTTGGGCAATGAGATCGGCCATCACGGCGGTGGCGACGCCGTGGATATTGAAGGCGGCCTGCGACCAGCTTTTGGGCGTCTTCACCTGGTTCCACATGCGTGAGACGGAGAGACTGAGCGCAACGTTGCGCAGCTTATTCAGGCCCAGAATGGAGACCGCGTGACGCACGGAATTCACCGTGCCCGAACGGGCATAGAGGGCGGAATTCACCAGCTTCAGGACGTGGCCTGCCAGCACGGTGTCCTTTTCTATAATGGCGCTGAGTTCGCCATAGAATACGTCCTCTTTGGCGAGCGTGGCCAGAAGTTTGCTGAGCGTGGGGGAGAATGGGGGGAGCTGATTGACGGCCCGCAATGCTCGCTCGCGGAGATCGGGTTGAGGCAGGGTTAACGTACTCACGAGATGCTTATCGGCAGGATGAAGCGTCTCACGATGGGAAACTCCCCCTCCGTGCGCCCTGGGTGGTGGCTTAGCCTGTCTTTCGCAGTTCACGGGTC
>JAFDVS010000026.1:0-228367 GCA_018268935.1 Acidobacteriota bacterium
GGCGTCGGCATGGACGTGGTGAAGTCCACGGTGAGCAAGCTGAAAGGCACTTTGTCGGTAGCCAGCGAGCGCGGCAAAGGCACTGTGTTTACGATCCGCCTGCCTATGACGCTGGCTCTGACCCGCGTCGTTCTGGTAAAGACCGGCGTCGAAACCTATGCAATCCCGCTGTCGGCGATTTCGCAGGTGTTGCGTATTGAACCGGAACAATTGGAACGCGTTGGCCGCAAGCCGGTGCTTCGATTGGGCGGCAAGATTCTCCCCACGATGCACCTGGCTGAAGTGATCGGGCAGCAACTGCCACCTGATGCGAACCTCACTCGTTTGAAAGCGGTGGTTCTGAACATCGGTGAGCAGCGGCTGGCCCTGCTGGTGGATCAAGTGCTGGAAGCGCGAGAGGTCGTGGTAAAGAACCTCGGCACGATGCTCGGCCGAGTACACGCGGTAACCGGCGCCACCATCATGGGTGATGGCGCGGTGGTGCTGATTCTCAATCCCAACGACATGCTGCACCAGCAGCACGCCGTCGTACCGCAAGTGCGCTTGAGGACGCCGTCTCCGACAGCGAACAAGCCGACGAAGGAGACCTTCGAAGTGCTGATTGTGGACGACTCGCCCAGCGTCCGCCGCGTGCTGACCAACCTGATTCGCAACTCCGGATGGAACCCGCATCAGGCCAAGGACGGCATGGACGCGTTGGAAATGATTCACTCCGGAGCGGTACGGCCTGATGTACTGCTGCTCGATATTGAAATGCCGCGCATGGATGGATATGAATTGACGGCTGCATTACGGAACATGCCGCATCATAGGGAAACGCCGATCGTCATGCTGACATCCCGTGCCGGGGAGAAGCATCGAAAGAAAGCGTTTGAACTGGGCGCAACCGATTACATGGTGAAACCCTATCAGGACGATGAACTGGTGGCGACCGTACGGCGAGTGGTGGCGCAGACTCGTGGATTGGTGCGGCGATGAAGAGCGGAATGAGCAATCAGCGGCTGGTGCGCTGCACGGTGGGAAGCGAGACTTTCTTCCTAGACAGCGACTGGCTGGATAGCATCCAGGTCATTGAAAACCTCTACCCCAGCCGAAGCGCGGATGGGTCGATTGGGTGGATTCGCCGCTTCGACGAGAAGGTCCCGGTGTTTCGTCTCGCCGATCAGATTTACGGGAACAGAGCCACCGCGGCGCGAACGGGTGTGATCATCGTGTTGCGGCGCAGCGAGAAGTTGTGGGCGATCGTAGTGGACAAGGTAGCGGCTGCCGGTGATATTTCGGCGGAGCGCATCTATCCGTTGCCCTCGATTGTCGGCGCTGATGCGGGCGGGCTGTTCTCCTCGGCGATTGTGGACGAAGAAGGAATCGTGCTGCATCTCGCGGCGGAACGCCTGTTACCGGGTCAGGGATCCGGAGCGGATGCCCGGAAGCCCGCGCCTGTCGCCAGCGGGGGCGTTTTTAGCCGGGTACGCGCGTCGATCGCCCGCTCCGCGAACGTTCCCGTTCCGGTGCAGAGCATCAGCGGGGAACCGGTGGCGGGGCTCCAGTTGATTACGTTCTCGCTTATGCACGAGGACGCACCTGCACAGCCGGTGCGCTTTGCGGTGACAGCGTCGCAAGCGTTGGAGATTGCCAGTGGGTTGCCGATTACACAGGTGCCACATGCTCCGGCGTTCCTGGCGGGTTTGGCGAAATGGCGCTCGATGCCGGTACCGGTTGTGGATTTGGCTTCGTGGTTAGGATTGCCCCCTGCACCCTTTACGCTTGGGTCACGCTTGCTGATATGCCGGGGGACAACGGGGCGCAGCCAGCGCGACGCCGGGCTGCTTGCCGTGAGCGGAGTGGACGACATCCGAAAGCTCGACCTGCCGATCGAATACAAGCCCTGGCCGGAAAAAGTGAAATGGAACTCGTCACTGGCCTTGGGGATCTATCGCACGGAACGGACGATGCTGGTGGTTCCGGATCTGGATGCGGTTCTGAGCTTCCAAAGCGCGACGCCGGCCTACGCGATGTAATCAGCCTGCGGTTCGAACTTCGGTACGAATGGCTGCCAACGCCTCTTCCGCGGAAGAAGCCTGCACGACGGCTCGCAATGCTGCTTCCAGGGTAGCTGGATCGGGAACCGTTTCGAGCAGAGGAAATGCCACGCCCGGGAATCGCAGTTCGAAGACTGTGCGCAGGGCTTTGAGTGTGGCTTCGGTTCTACCCTCCGTCTTACCCTCGGTCCTGCCCTCGGCTTTCCCATCCTGGTAGAGCCAAGTATCCGTGAACACATCGCTGGACATCTTGATCCTCTTGCAGCTTCTTCAGGAATCTCCGGATCTCATCCTTATCGTATCGGAGCGCAGCGAGGGCAGCAAGATTGCTGACCATCGCTTCCACCGGAAATGGCGGGTGACCCTGCCTCTCCGCCAGTTTCTCGATGGCAAGGGTGGCCTCTGCAAACTTCGCCTCGCCTCCTTTGAGCAGGGGGACCCAGGGCAGCAATGGTTCGCACCCAGGTTCAAAAGCAATTCCAGGATCAATTTCCCAGAGCTTCACCACGTGGTATGGAGCCTCGATGCGGAAGCCATCGTCCTCGGCATAGACAATCCTGGCGGGAAGGCTGCGCGGAGCATACTTCTCCGACATCAACACCAAGTAGCTCGACACCGGCAACTTGTACTTTTCCTTCATCAGGAACCGGTACAGCGCCAATCGTGGCACGCGGCTGGCATGCCATCCTGTGATGGCTTCAAAATGCACCATCCGCTCGTCACCGATGTGGTAGACGTGGTCCACCTGCACGGCATCGAGATGCAACTCACGCAGAATGTCGATGGGTTCGGGGCTGCAACCTGGCTCGACGATGCCCAACAGGCGAAGCAGCAAGTGCGGAAACTCTTCGGCGAGAAGTTTGAACCGCCCGTCGTAAGGCGTCTTCATCCCTCGACGCTCATTCTAGCGCGACGCTACATCTTCAAAGCGTCGCGCAGGAATAGAATTGTGTCGGTGTACTCTTCAATCAACTTGCTCGCGGGCTTCCCTGCGCCGTGACCCGCACTGGGTTCGATGCGAATAAGAATCGGAGCTTTGCCTTCCTGGGCATATTGCATCTGGGCGGCGTATTTGAAGCTGTGCGAAGGCACAACGCGGTCATCGTGATCGGCGGTCATGATCATCACCGGCGGGTAGACTGTACCACGTTTGGCGTTCTGCAGCGGTGAATATTTGAGCAGGGTTTCGAACTCCCGCGGCTTGTCCGGCGACCCGTAATCGCTCGTCCAGGCGCGGCCAATAGTGAACTTGTGGAAGCGCAGCATGTCCATCACGCCGACGTGCGGAATGGCGGCACCGAACAGATCCGGGCGCTGATTGAGCACGGCCCCCACGAGCAGGCCACCGTTGCTGCCGCCTTCGATCGCGATCTTCGTTTTATTGGTGTACTTGTTGGCGATGAGCCACTCCGCAGCGGCAATGAAATCGTCGAACACGTTCTGCTTCTTGTCGAGCATCCCAGCGCGGTGCCAGTCTTCTCCGTACTCGCTGCCACCACGCAGATTGGCCACTGCCAGCACACCGCCCTGTTCCAGCCAGGTGAGCATGTACACACTGAATGCCGGCCTCACTGCAACACTGAACCCGCCGTAGCCGTAGAGCAAGGTTGGATTCTGGCCATTGGCACGCAGGCCCTTTCGATAGGTGAGGAACATCGGAATCTTGGTGCCGTCTTTACTGGGATAGAACACCTGCTTCGTTTCGTAGGCGGATGGATCGAAGGCCAGCTTTGTGGTGAAGAATGGCGTGCTCGCGCCGGCGTTGAGGTTGTATCTGTAGATCGCCGGGGGGTTCATGTATCCGGTGAAAACGAAGAATTGCTCGGTTTCATCCTGCTTGCCCGGTGACCATCCTACCTGCCCCATTCCTGGCAATTTCACTTCGCCCAAGTGCTTTCCGTCGAGACTGATCATGCGGACCACCGACTTCACGTCGCTCATGTAACCGCAAAAGAGGCGGTTCGCGCTCCACACCACGCTTTCCAGGGGATCTTTCGATTCCGGAACAATTTCCTTCCACTTGGATTCGGCAGGCTGGTTGAGATCGATGGCGACAATACGTCCCCGGGGCGCTTTGTGGGTTGTATGGAAGTACACCACGCTGCCACGGCTGCCCACCATTGAGAAGGACCCAGTGAACTCTTTCACGATCTCAGTGACCTTTCCGTTGGCGCGCAAATCCATCACGTAGATCAGATTCTCCACACGTGTGCCGTGTTCCACATTGAGGACCAGCCGCTGCCCGTCCTCAGTGACTTTACCGCCAAACGCCCATTCCTTCTGGTCAGGACGTTCATAGATCACCTTGTCTTCGCTCTGCCGGGTGCCGAGACGGTGATAGTAGAGCTTGTTGTAGTAATTCTCCTGAACCAGCGCGGCGCCTTCCTCCGGCTTCGGATAGGTGCTGTAGTAAAAGCCCGCGTGATCGGGGCTCCATTCCGGAGTGCTGAACTTTACCCATTCGAGCTTCTCGCCTGTATCTTTGCCGGAGGCGACATCGCGCACGAACCATTCCTGCCAATCCGAGCCCGCCTTGGCGATTCCATAGGTGAGGTATTTGCCGTCTCCACTCGGAGCCCAGGTGGACACAGCAGCCGTGCCATCCTTGGTCAGCGTGTTCGGATTGAGCAACTCACGAGGCTGTCCGCCGGGATCCTGGACATAGAGGACGGGCTGATTCTGGCCGCCATCCTGCCGGAGGAAGAACAGCCGGCCGCCACGCTTGAGAATACCGACGCCCGTAGTACGGGAGAAGTTCATGAGCTCGGCGATGCGTGTACGCAAGGCATCGCGTCCAGGGATCCTGTCCAGGTGCGCGCGAGCGTATTTGTTTTGCTCGGCAATCCATGCCTTCGTTTCCGCGGAATCAACGTCCTCCAGCCAGCGGTACGGATCGGGGATGTTTTTCCCGTGCAGTACGTCGACATGGTCTGTTCGTTTCGTTTCCGGCGGTGCGGCGACCATGGCAACAGCGCCAAAGCAGACAAATAGCAGCAACATTCCAAGGCCCATAGGGCCTATTCTCCCAGACTGCGGTAAAATTCGGGCACTGGGTTCATGATTCAATTTCTTGCCCGAATTCTTCTTCGTATCCTGTTCCGGTTGGAAGTGCAAGGGGCTCCCCCTTCCACCAAGCCGGAGCGGTTGCTGGTGGTGCCGAATCATCAGGCATTCACTGATGGTCTGCTGGCACAGGCGTTTCTTCCGATACAAGTCACGTGGATCGTCCATTCGCAGATCGTCGCCAAGTGGTATTTCCGTTTTTTGCTGCGGGGCATTCCTCATCTGGCGGTGGATGCGGCGAACCCGATGAGCATGAAGAAGGTAGTGCACCTTATTGAATCGGGCACGCCGGTGGGCATTTTTCCCGAAGGCCGCATTACGCTCACCGGAAGCCTGATGAAGATCTACGAAGGCACGGCTTTTCTGGCTGCGCGCACGGGTGCAACGGTATTGCCTGTGCGCATCGAAGGGGCCACGCATTCTATTTTTGGCCGCATGAAGCCGCCGTTCCCTATCAAGCTGCGGCCGAAGGTTCGATTGACCTATCTGCCCACAACCACGCTCCCCATGCCGGATGCTCCCTCGGCCAAGGTGCGCCGCAAGCTCGCCGGTGAGCATATGCGGCACATCATGCAGAACTCGGTGATGGATGCCCGCCCGAGGCGAACACTCTACGAATCGCTGCTGGAAGCGATCGAATTGTATGGGCGCTCCGCACCGATCATTGAGGACGTTCGGCCGAAGCTGGACACCTATGGCGATTTGCTGAAAGGGGCTCTGGCACTTGGCCGGCTCATTTCCCGTTTGGCCGCGGAAGGAGAGTATGTCGGCGTACTGCTTCCCAACGCTGGTCCTGCGGTTGCCGCACTGTTTGGAATGTTCGCCACGCGGCGCATTCCCGCCATGCTGAATTACACCGCTGGCGTGGACGGAATGCAGAGCGCGATCGACACCGCGCAGATCAAGACGCTCATCACCTCGCGAGCTTTCCTAGAAAAGGGGAAGCTGACCGATAAGATCGCCCAACTTAAGAACGTGCGCGTGGTGCACCTGGAGGATCTGCGATCGCAGTTTGGTCCCGGCGATAAGTTGTGGCTGATGCTTTACGCACTGCGCAATCCGCGATGCCTGGCCAAGCCGGTGAGGCCGGAAGACCCCGCGATTGTGCTGTTCACCTCGGGTTCTGAAGGAAAGCCGAAGGGCGTAGTGCTCTCCCACGACAATATTCTTTCGAACGTGGACCAGGTCAAGGCGAGCATCGAATTTTCCAATCGCGACCGTTTCTTCGTTGCGTTGCCCATGTTTCACAGCTTCGGGCTAACGGCAGGCGTGATTCTGCCGATGGTTTCCGGGGTGCAGATCTTCCTCTATCCCAGCCCGCTGCATTACCGGATTATTCCGGAGTTGACGTACGATCGCGACTGCACCGTGCTCTTCGGAACACCAACGTTCCTGAAGTATTACGCTCGCTTCGCCCATAACTACGATTTCTACCGGGTCCGCTACGTCGTCGCCGGAGCCGAAAAGCTCTCCGATGAAGTGCGGCAAATCTACATGGATCGCTTCGGGTTGCGCATCCTGGAAGGCTATGGGGCAACCGAGTGTTCACCCATCATCGCCTGTAACAGCCCGATGGCTTACCGCGCGGGCACGGTTGGGCAGCTTGTGCCTCATATGCAGGCTAAGCTCGTGCCGGTTCCTGGCATCGAGAACGGCGGGCGCCTCCATGTGACGGGCCCAAATGTCATGCGCGGCTACCTACGGTATGAGAAGCCGGGAGTCATTCAGCCACCGCAATCCGAATTCGGCGCCGGTTGGTATGACACGGGCGATTTGGCCAATTTCGATGAAGAAGGCTTTCTCCACATTCTGGGCCGGCTGAAGCGCTTTGCCAAAGTCGCCGGTGAGATGGTGTCCCTTGAAGTGGTGGAGCGCATTGCGACTGAGGCGTCTCCGAAACATATTCACGCTTCCGTGTCACGCAAGGATCCGAACCGCGGCGAGATCCTCGTGCTCTACAGCGAAGATCGCAATCTGCGGCGTGACATGCTGTCGGAAGCAGCGCGGCGGCTGGGGGCCCCGGAAGTGGCCGTGCCGCGGAAGATCGAATACATCGACAAGATCCCGAAGCTGGGGACAGGTAAGACAGATTACGTCACGCTGAACAGCATGGCGGAAACGATGGTTGAAAAGTAATGGCCGAATATTCCCTTCGCGAACAGCGCGGCTGGTATGTGTACGATTGGGCCAACTCGGCGTTTTATACGACGGTGGTCACGCTGTTTCTGGGCCCGTACCTGACTTCGCTTGCCAAGAATGCCGCGGATCCCCAGGGGTTTGTGTATCCGCTCGGCATCCAGGTGGCGGCGCTTTCGTTGTGGCCGTACATGGTCTCGCTGGCGGTGCTGATGCAGGTTTTTGTGCTGCCGCTGTTCGGCGCCATTGCCGATCATTCCCACAAGAAGAAGGAGATTCTGGGCATGCTTGCCTTTGTGGGCTCGGCTGCCACGGTGGCCATGTTTGCCCTGGAAGGCACGCGCTACATGCTCGGCTGCGTGTTGTTCCTGATTGCCAATTCCGCGTTCGGAGCCAGCATCGTTGTTTACAACTCGTTCCTGCCTGAGATTGCGCCGCCCGCTGAGCGTGACAACGTATCGTCGAAAGGCTGGGGTCTCGGCTACGTGGGGGGAGGCATCCTACTGGTGCTTAACCTTGGGCTCTACTCTAACGCCGAAAGCTTTGGGCTATCGCAAAGCATGGCGGTTCGGATCAGCCTGGCCACTGCGGGAATCTGGTGGGCCGGGTTCACCCTATGGCCGATGGCGACGCTCCGGAATCGGATCCCCAACAAGAAGATCGCCGACGGCGACAATCATTTCACGGCGGCATTCAAACAGCTTGCGGGGACCATCAAAGAGATCTTCACCTTGCCGCAAACGCTCCGCTTCCTGCTCGCCTATCTGATTTACAACGACGCGATCCAAACGATCATCACGCTGGCGGCTCAGTTCGGGCAGGAGGAATTGAAACTCCCGGTGGAGTCTCTCACCGTGGCGATTCTTATTGCCCAGTTTGTGGGCGTTGTCGGGGCACTGGGATTCAATTGGATCGCGGGGCGGATTGGTAACAAGCAGGCTGTTATGCTGACGCTCGCTACCTATTGCGTGGTTCTGGTGTATGCCTACGCGTTTGTATCCACTGCCGTCGAGTTCTACATCATGTCCGGTGCCGTGGGTGCGGTGATGGGCGGCAGCCAAGCGTTGAGCCGCTCTATCTTTTCCTTCATGATCCCCAAGGGCCATGAAGCGGAGTACTTCTCCATCTACGAGATCAGCGATAAAGGCACAAGCTGGCTTGGGCCTCTCTTCTTCGGTTTGGCGCTTCAGTATACGGGCAACTACCGGATCAGCATTCTGTCGCTGATCGTGTTCTTCATCGCTGGTCTCGCGATCCTTTCTGCTGTGAACGTGAAGAACGCGGCAATTGAAGCGGGCAATGAACCACCTCTGAAGTAGAACCTACGGCTTCGATAGCCGCTGGAACAACCATCCCCGCGCGACCCGCGTTTTCCGGTCCACAGCGGACTTCGACACCCTGAACAACTCCGCGGTCTCCTCCACGCTGCACCCCAGCAAGTAGCGCGTTTCGAACATGGCCGCCTGTTCCCCATCCATCTCCGCCAGTTCATCCAACAGCCGGTCGAGGTCAATCATCTCCGGCCCGGCCGCATTGAACCACGCCATTTCCTCGTGCAGCGGTACGGGCACCTTCAGTGCCCCCCCGCGCTTATCGCGGCGCACTTCGCGGGCGTGATCGATCAAAGCCAGCCGCATGAGCTTCGCGCAGGCGTTATAGAAGTGGCGCCGGTCCTCATAGTGCGGTTCGCGCTGGGCGATCAGTTTCAGGAACAATTCATTCACCAGCACCGTAGGCTGCCACGTATGCCCGGGACGCTCCCGGCGGAGCATTCCCGTGGCCAGGTCCCGCAACATTGGATACACTGCGGGCGCCAACCGGTCGAGAGCCGTCCGGTCGCCGGATGCCCATTCGTTGAGCGCCGCCGTGATCTCCGCGTCCACCTCCACATTGTACGAAGCGCACTGCCGCGATTCTATTCCCAATGGCGCTAATACAGGCATAATGAACCCTATGTCCGTCAACCGTCGCTGGCGGCGTGCTCAGGAACTTCTCGAGATCGCCGAACAATGGCCCATCGGTGAGCGTGAGGTGCGTCTGGCGAAGCTGGAACCCGACCCCGCGCTGCGCGACGAAGTCCTCGACCTGCTGGATGCGATGGATCGCGAGCGGCGGGCGTTGCCAATTCACCGTCTCACCGTCGAGCAATCCGCACCCGAATTCATCGGTCCTTACCGAGTGGAACGCCATGGCGGCTCGGGCGGCCGCGGCAGTGTCTACTGTGCCACTCGCGAAGTTGCCGGTGTGCGACAGCGAGTAGCCGTCAAGATACTGCTCAGCCACCTTGTGACACCCGCCGCACTCGCCCGTTTTGAACGCGAGCAGCGGTTGCTCGCATCCGTGCACCATCCCGCCGTGGCTCGCTTTCTCGATGCAGGCTGGGACGAGAATCATCGTCCTTACCTCGTCATGGAGTGGATTGATGGGGAACCCATCGGCGAGTACTGCCGCCACCGTTCGCTCTCAACGCATGAGCGCATTCGCCTCCTCATCGATGTGCTCGATGCCGTCCACGCCGCCCACCGCAGCCTGATCGTCCATCTCGATCTCAAACCGTCCAACATTCTCATCGATACCGAAGGGCGCGTGAAGCTGCTGGACTTCGGCACAGCGAAGCTACTCGAAGCCGAAGAGGCACTGACCACCACGCGCCAACTCACCCCACGCTATGCGAGCCCGGAGCAGTTGCGGGGCGATGCGGTTACCACCGCCTGCGACATCTACGGCGCCGGCCTCACTCTTTATGAGGTCATTACCGGCGGATGGCCGTTTTCCGATTCCGTATCCATTGCCGCTCTGGCCGAGCGAGCGGTCGGAAACGTCCCTCTGCGCATCGCCACCGGCAACTCCGATCTGGACGCGATTCTGCACAAGGCTTTGCATTTCGACGCCCGGCAACGCTACGCGAGCGCCTCCGACTTCGCTGCCGATTTGAGTGCGTTTCTCGACCACTGCCCCGTGAAGGCGCGCAAGCTCACTCTTGCCTACAGGGCCGCGTGCTTTGTGGGGCGGAACCGCACGGCGGTTACCGCCGGGGCACTGATGACTTGCTGCCTCGCGGCTCTTGGCGGCTACGCTTTCTGGCAGCACCAGCAGCGCTACGCCGAAGCCGCGCGCGGCAAAGAGATCGCATCGTTCCTCCGCGGCATGATCACCTCATCCGCCGTGCCCGGAAGCGGCAACTCCTCCATGACTGTCCTAGACATGGTCGCCCGCGGCAATGAGCACATCGAACGTGGTAGTGTTCTGCCGCCCGACGTGGCCGCTCTGCTCCAAGCCGATTTCGCCTTCCTTATGCAGCAGGCAGGCCGTGAGGATCAGGCCGAACAGATTGCCCGGCAGTCGCTGTTGCGTGCCGAGCGCAACGCGGCACCGGAACCACGCATCGGGGCCCGCCAGGTGCTGGCCGCAACCCTGCTGCGACGCGGCGACTGTCCCTCGGCCCTCGCGTTGCTCAAGGAAGCCGATGCACTCCTCGCCACCGGCGGCGCTGCGGCCGGGCTGAGCCCCGATTACTTAATTGTCCGCGCCACAGCCAACAGTCAATGCGAAGGTAATCCCGCCGGCGCGGTGCGGCAGATTGAACGGGCCATCACCCTCGCCCGCGAGGACGGGGTTCGCCGTTTCAGCATCGCTCCTGAAGTCTTTCAGGCCGGGCTCCACCTTAACTACGCTCTCGAGTTGTCCCGTATGGGCCGCCACGCCGATGCCCGCCGCGCCGCCGATATTGGTCTCGACCTCGCTGCCCGCCACGAGGATGGGCGCTATTTCCATGTTGCGCTGCTTCGTATCCGCTCACAGGCGGCCGCCGTAGCGGGCAATTCCGCCGAAGCCCTTGCGGACATCCGCGAAGCGATCCGCCTTGCCCCGGGTGTGGTCAATCTTTTCGAGCAATTCCGCCTGAAAACCCTCCTCGCCGGGCGGCTCGCCGATACCGGACAGCCCGCCTCCGCCGCCGGATTACTCTCGGAGACAATCCACGAAGCGCGCCTGCGCGCAGCGGAAATCGGCCCCTCCTTCTGGATGCTTCTTGCGGATGCCGCGGAAGTGCACGCGCGCATCGGGGCCTGCCCCCAAGCATTTGCCCTCTATGCGGAAGCCGCCGCCCTGACCAAGGACAAAATGCCCCGATCCTGGCTCGGCAACCGGCATTTCTTCGAGGCGGAATGTCACTCCCGCACCGATCGCGGCAGAGCCGCCGCTTCCGCGGCCAAAGCGCTGCAGGCTTACGGCGATCTACTCCCCGCCGGCTCGAAACGCCGCAGCCGCCTCACGGAACTGATGAAACTTCCCTGACGCGGTTTTCCTCCCTTTGTCGCTAATCTCTGCGTCTACCGCACTCTCAAAAGAGCAACCGGCGGCCGCAACCGCCATTTTCTGGAGGACCCCTTCATGTTCCTGCGCACCGTGCTGTTCACCGCTCTCTGCGCCGCTTCCCTGCCCGCGGTTCCCGTTCAATGGACCATCTCCTCAGGCGGCAACAACCACTGGTACGACTACGTGCCCGCCGTTAGTATCTTCGACCCAACTCATTTCGATACAGCCCGCAGCAACGCGCTCGCGAGCACTCACCTCGGTTTGCCAGGCTATCTCGCAACCGTCACCTCCGCCGCGGAACAGGAGTTTATCAACTCCTCGTTCTCCTTTCTCCTCGGATTCGGCGCCTCAGGGAGCGCGTTCCTCGGTGCAAGTGACACGGCAAGCGAGGGCGATTTCCGCTGGCTCGATGGCCCTGAAGCCGGTCAAACGCTTAACTACAACAATTGGTACCCGGGCTACCCTTCCGGCTCCGGCAATTACCTGGCCCTCTCCATGAGCTATGCCGATCCGTTCCATCCCTCTTTTGGCTGGATCGACAGCGGCTCCACCGCCTTCGGCTACGTCATTGAGTACAGCGGGACCGCCGATGCTGGCGTTCCCGAACCTTCTACTCTGCTCCTGATGCTCGCGCCGCTCGTTGCGTTCGCCTGCAAACGTGCTTCCGCGGCCCGGCCTTGAGCGTTGATTGGAGTGGAGAATCCACGCATACTCTCCCGCCGATTCTTTCCGCAACTATTCAGAACATTTTCTGGTTAAAATGTTTTGCTAAGATGGCTTTCGCCTGTAGTGGAAAACCATTCCCGCGGGGTCTCCAAGAGAAGGAAGAAGAGTATGTTGTACAAAGCCGTTCGCAATGTGACACTGGCCGTTCTTGCAGCAGCCGCCGCCCCAAGCCAGGTTTTCGACGAACTGTCCACCAACCAGGACGGCTCCGCCGTTTATTTCACAGCGAGCCATCGTCTGAAAGGCTCCAGCGCCGCGTCGCAGAAGCGAGTGTATGTGGTCCGCAATGCGGCCACGCCAGCGGTGATCGCGGATATCGCGAATCCGACCTACGCGGGGCTCACCAGTGCCTCGGGCGAAGTTCTGGCGTACACAGAACAACGCCCTCCGCTGCCGCCTCCGGCCAACAGCACGACAGCAGTACCGGTTCCCCCGCTCACGCACTTGATTGTCCGAGGCCAGGACCGGTTGTTTGACGGTGAAGTGGTTCTCTCCAACGATGGCCGCTTCGCTGTGTTGTGGGGCGCCACGAATTCCACGGCAGCGGAACTGCTCGAACTCGGCGCGCTCACGCGCACGCGCATTCCCTACCCTGTCCTGCGCGGGCGGCCGGTCAACTCGCGTGGCGAGGTTGCGGGCTTTGAGGCGAACCGCATTGTTGTGCAATCGCCCAATGGCACCACACGCTTCCTTACCGAATCCATTCCGGACCGGATCTTTCTGGAAGACTCCGGCCGCCAAATCTTCTATCTCACGGCAGCACCGAACCGTACGCTACGTGCCGTAGACCGCACCACGCTTGAAGATCGACCACTGCAAGCCTGGGTGCGGGGCGACCCGGCGATCTCGGTGGACGGAAACATCGTGGTTGCGCTCGGTCCATCCTCCGACGTAAACAGCCCTTATCAGGTGATCGTGTTCGAAGGACGCACGCAGCCCTACGCCGCGACAGAGTTTCCCACCGGCGCCGATGCGGTCACGCTCTCCGGCAATGGCCGCTATATCTTCGCCACAACCAGTGTTGGGGAGTTGGTGCGCGTGGAGATCGCGACCTTTGAGAAGCAGACGGTTATCACGCGCACGCCGGCACTCGGAGTCTTCGCTTATGGCGCGCGCGTCACGCCGGGTTCGCTTACTTACCTGCGAGGGCGCGGATACAGCAATGAACCCGAGCACGGAAATTCACCTCTTCCCGGACCGCTGGCGGGGCTGGAACTCTGGTTCGGTTCGCAGCGCGCCGCGCTCATGACCGTGCAATTCGATCAGCTTCGCTTCCAGACGCCTTTTGAATTGCCGGAAGGGGAATATCCTGTGCGTCTCTTCGGCCAGGATTCGCCCTTCGAAAGCACGGGCACCGTGCGCATTGGCCCGCCCGCTCCGCTCCTGCTTGCCTGCGACAACAATGCACTCTCCCTCACGCCATCTGACAGTTCCATTATCTGCGCACTGCATGAGGATCGCCGGACGTTCGTTGGCCCGACGAGCCCGGCGCGGCCGAATGAAATCATCCGGCTTCTGGTGCTGGGGCTTGGGCAGGTGGACCCGGCACTCGCCACGGGCGTGATCTCCCCGGCAACCAACCCAAGGCTGCGTACCCCGGTGATCTGCCGCTATTCTAATTCGGTGCCGTTCCTCACTCCGCAAGGGCTTCCCCAGATGGAGATGTTCAACGCGTCCGTCATCCCTGGTGATTGGGGTTTGTACTTCTTCGACGTGCGTGTTCCCAGTGTGGAAGCGGAGTTCCTCCGCATCGGCTGCACAGCCACTCCAGGCATTGAAACGGAATCGCGCATTCTACCGATGCCCGGCTTTACTATTCGTCCACCGCGCCAGTAACTACAGTGGAACGTCGTAATAATCCAGCGCCCACTCGCGCATGTAGCGCAGACGCGCCGGATCCACGCGATAGAGGATGAATTCCGGGTTGTCCACGGACTTCAGATATGCGCGCAACAGCGGGTTCGTATCCCAGATCCGTTGTTTCACTGCCATATCGTCAACCGTGCGCGCGGTGCCGGTGATCCGCAACTGATCGTGATCGCCAGTCAGGTAACACAACTCCACTTTCGCGGATGGGCCGATCTCGGCGGTCTTGTTCGAAGACCGTAGCGAAGCGATGTAAATGGTGAACCCATCGGAGTGTACGGGTGAAACGGGCCGCACGCGAGGCTGATCGCCGTCCACGGTTGCCAGCATCGGGAACTTATCGGCCGCGATGACCGCCAATGCCAGATGACGCAGTTCTTCGGGTTGAGGAGGAGGAGGAAGTTTCATCGCGTTTAGCCCACCATCGCTTTTGCATCATCGAGGATTCGCACGAGGTGTTCTTCGCTGACGTAGCTCTCCGCATATAGCTTGCAGATATTCTCCGTGCCCGATGGGCGCGCGGCGAACCAGCCGTTCGCCGTTGCCACCTTGAGCCCGCCGATCGATGCCCCATTCCCCGGGGCCTTGGTTGCCTTCAGTTCAATCCGGTCGCCGGCCAGTTCCACAGCCGCAATGGTCTCCGGATCCAGTTTGCCGAGCCGTGTTTTCTGTTCCGGCGTAGCCGGCGAATCGATGCGGGTGTAGAAACTCCGCCCGAAGCGCTCGGTCAGTTTGGCGTAATAAACGCCGGGATCGCTTCCAGTGACGGCCGTGATCTCAGCTGACAGCAGGCCGAGGATGAGCCCATCTTTATCCGTACTCCACGCGGCGCCATCGCGACGCAGGAAGCTGGCCCCGGCGCTCTCTTCTCCGCCGAAGCAGATGCTTCCGTCGTGCAGCCCCTTGGCGAACCATTTAAAGCCAACGGGAACCTCGTACAGGCGCCTCCCCCGGCTTGCCACGACGCGATCCAGAATGCCGCTTGATACCAGGGTCTTGCCAACAGCGGCTTCTGCGCTCCACCCGGGCCGGTGCGAAAGCAGGTAATCCACAGCCACTGCGAGGTAATGATTCGGGTTCATCAACCCGCTGGATGGCGTCACAATCCCGTGGCGGTCGGCATCCGGGTCATTTCCGAAAGCGATATCGAATTTGTCTTTCAACCCAACCAGGCCGGCCATCGCATAGGGGCTGGAGCAATCCATCCGGATCTTGCCGTCGTGATCTACTGTCATGAATCCGAACGTGGCATCAAGCTTTGTGTTGGTAACCGTGATGTCGACACCATGCACGGAAGCCACGTGCTCCCAATAGGGCAGGGAGGCGCCGCCCAGCGGATCGACGCCAATCCGCACCTTGGCGGCCCGGATGGCGTCAAAATCGATGACGGCGCCAAGATCGCGCACGTAGGGCAGAATCAGATCCTGAGCGTTGGCCTTGCCCTTTGCGGCCCGCTTCACGCCGCGGTTGGCGTTCTGCATCAGCTCATTGGCCCGGCGCTGGATCCATCCCGTCGCATCCGTATCCGCCGGGCCACCGTGCGGGGGATTGTATTTGAATCCGCCATCCTGCGGCGGATTATGGGAAGGCGTGATGACAACACCATCGGCGTGACCACTGGTCCGGCCGTGGTTGTAGACGAGAATGGCCCGTGAGATTACCGGTGTCGGGGTTACCCCGTCGTTTTCCTGCACCACTGCGTCCACACCGTTGGCCAGCAGCACTTCGAGCGCGGTTTTTTCAGCAGCCGAAGAGGCGGCGTGCGAATCTTTCCCCAGGTATAGAGGGCCGTCAATCCCTTGAGCAGCCCGATACTCGCAGATCGCCTGCGTGATGGCCAGGATGTGCGTTTCGGTGAACGTCGCATCACTGGGGGTTCCGCGGTGGCCGCTTGTGCCGAAGCTCACCAACTCCAGCGGATTCGCGACATTCGGTTTCTTTTCGTAATAGTCCCTGATTAGCCGCGCAGGGTCAATCAACATCGGCGCGGTCGCCGGCTTGCCGGCCATAGGATGCAGTGCCATGCAACGTATTGTAGCGGCATGATGACAGATTCCGCCGTTTTCCTGCGCCTGAATCAGGCAGGAGGACCTACCAGCGATGGGATTAGCCGAGCGAAGGAAGATGAAGGAGTTGCAAGACAGCGTGCTGCCGGGCCGCGTGAAGGAGATTGCGGAGATCTGCGGGGCTGAAATCCCGTATGAGGTGGATTGGGATAGCTTCAATGACGACCTGCAAGGTCTCAACTTCATGGACAACCTCTCCTGCCACCGGCTGAACATGGCGCTTCGTGTCATCTGCATGGACGATATGGGCAAAGAGGCCGTGCGCGATTCCCTGAAGCTGGTGCGGCTGCGCAACGTCAAAGACAAATCGGCCATGAAGCTCAGCTTCGGCAACGGAGTGCTGGAGATGCACTGTGCCTACGCAATGCTGACCGAAGGAATGCATAGTGACGGGGACATCCGTCAGGAGTTGATGAAGGGACTGTAGCCTACCGCACAACGCCCAATTGCCGCAGCAGGTCTGTCGCGTTCTGCCGCGCCGAGGCATCGGTGCTTGCCGCAGCCTTCTGCAAGTGCGGGATGGCAGCAGCGCGATCCCCCGTCATTGCCAGCGCGGCTCCCAGACCGAGATGCGCTCTCGCCGAACCGGGTTCGATTCGCACTGCTTCTCGATAGTGAGACAATGCCTCGCGCGGCTGTTGCTTCGCTATCAGCAAATCTCCGAGCAGGAGCCTTGCGTCCAACAGATTCCCATCGGCCGTCAACGACAATTCCAATTGCCGCTGTGCGTCCTCGAACTGCTGTGCACGCCCCAGCACCATGGCGTAGTTGTAACGCGTGCGCGCATCGTTGGGCCTTACGCGCAAAGCCGCTTCGTAGTGCATCCGAGCCTGCGCCAGGTCCCCCGTGCCAGCGAGGAGCGAGGCTAGATTGTCGTGTGCATCGGCGTAGTCCGGCTGAATGCGAATTGCCTCGCGCAGGCTCGCTTCGGCCAGCGCCGGCTGCCCTGCGTCCAGCAGCATCAAGGCCAGATTGCTGTGCGGCTCCGGCAGATCAGGATCGAGAAGGATGGACTTCTTCAGGGCCTTGATCGCATCCTCGCTCTTCTTCTGAGCCTGAAGGTTCAACCCGAGTTCGTGCCACGCCAGCGGATCGGTCGGAGCAAGTGTGACAGCACGCTGCAGCGTGGACGCCGCTTCTCCCAGGTTCCCCGTGTGCCGCAATGCCGTACCCAGCTTTCCAAGCAGGAAGGCTGCCTTCGGATCTCTGCGTTGCGCTTCGCGATAGGATGGCAGGGCCTTGTCCCACCGCCCGGTGTTACTCCATGCCTCCGCGAGCGACAGGTGAAACTCCGCGCGCGCAGCAGGCCGTTTCTGCAATGCTGTGGTCAACTGCGGGATCCCGCCAGTCAAATTGCTCTTGTCCACCACTTGCGCCACAGCTAAGTACAAATCAATATCCGCGCCCGCCGAGACGCGATCCGGATAGTACAACACCACCTCGCCACGATAGGCCTTGTCCCCGATCTCATGTCTCTCGGGACGTTCGGCCAGCAGGTTCGCATCTGGTTTTCGCCGCTGGATCAGGTGATCGGTAGCCAGCGAGTGCACCACATCTTCCGTCCGCCGTTTCGGCATGTGGCAATCCGCGCATCCGCTTTCTCTCGTGTGCTTCCCCGAGGCGATTGTGCGATCAAATCTGGCGGCATGGCATTTTCGGCAGGAGGCATCATAGTGGGCCGTCGCCTTCTCACCGCGTGGCACATCGTGCGGGTTGTGGCAGCTTGCGCACTCCAGAGCGCCGTTGCTCTCGACGAAACACTTCGATTTCCGGATCCGGTATACCGCGTTCACAATCTCGAACTTGTCCCCGCGCCCGGCGGCCGCGGCGTGATCGAAGAACAGCCAGGAGGCACTCAACGGTTCGCCAGGCTGGAAGTCAAACGGCCCCTTTTCATAGCGTGGCAACGAATTCGGCAAAGGAAAGCTGGTGGTTTCGAGGTGGCACTGGATGCAGATCTCTTCCCTTCGTTCCCGGCTCAGCCGGCTGGGATTGACGATGGCTCCGCGGATCGCCTCCTTCGTTGCCCCCGCCGTGCCTGCCACTTGGACATGCTTCCTTCCTGGTCCGTGGCAACGCTGGCAATCAATCCCTTCCGGCAGTGGATCCAGATAAACAGGCTCGGCAAATGCCTTCTCGTGTCCCGCTGGGATCTTCGGATAACCGTTGTGGCAGAACATGCACTCATAGGCCACTTTGCGGCGGAATCCATCATGGTCGACCCGGTCATAGCCCGGGTTCATCGCCCACACTCCGCCTTTCTCCGCGAACCACCCCAGTGGCAATTCAATCAATGTCCCGCGCGGCGTCTTGTGCAAATAGGTGCGGGCATGATTGCCGGAGCCCATGATGTAGTCGATCTGCTTCTCAAAGACGTTGATCTCGCGCCCTTCGGCGTCCAACTGATGGCGCCGCTGGTAGAACTTTCCGCCTCGTTCCAGCGTCGTGAAGTAGCTCTGTGAGGCTTCGTGATGATACGTCTGGTTACGGATTTCAGGAGCATTTGCCGCAGTGGCCCGATAGAACGACCGCCCCATGCCGGTTTGTTTGTAGGTCTCCCAGATACTGCGGTGACAGGCTGCGCAAGTGGTGGGAGCAACATAGCCGGATTGTGGCGTGGATTGAGCGAAAGCGGCGAAAGCGATGATTCCGAGGATATTCACCGGAAGTGTTTCATCATATCAAAACGAGTACCAGTTCCTTCCCATCGCCGGCGATTCCTTCCTTCACTTCGGTTGTCACCAACTGTCCCTGAATGTGGAACCGTTGTCCCTGGCAATAGGGGAACTGGAACCATCCCTCCACATCCGGCACGATCTCCATATCGACGGGTTCACGGAAGTCCGAACCCGACAACGTGAGTTTTGGTCTCTCAGGTGAGGGTGTCCCATCACGGCGCACGATGCGTCCGCGCACCATCAAGATGCGAATTCGCTCGGGCTCCACCCAGTCGTGCCGCAGCTGCGCCGCCCCTTCGGGCACAAACACTTTCCTGCCCGGCCAATACGCCGGGACGTGCGGCGATGAAGGCAGTGGCGTGCCGAAGATGTTGATTCCTAGCTCATACTCCCCCGGTTCTACGCGGCGAATCGCGTAGTTGCCATCGGCGTCCGTCTCATCCGAATAGACCGCTTCGACCAAGCCATCCTTGCCCGGTTGAACCAACTGTACGCGCACACCGGTGGCAGGTTGTCCGTCCAGCGTCCGTACCGTACCATGCACTCTCCGATCCGGCTCCATCGCCACGACAGCGCGCGCGCAGGCACCTTGCTTCACCCGAAACGTCGTTCTTCGATGATCGAAGCCTGGCAACCGGCCCTCAATCTTGTACTCTCCCGGCGCGAGGCCGCTGAGGACAAACCTCCCATCCCCTGCGGTCTCGGTTTCGTACGTGCCTGCTGCAGACGATAGGACCATTCGCACACCTTTGATCGCACCGCCACCGTCATTGCGAAGCACTACCCCACTCAACTCCGTCTTGCTCGCCCCCGACGAGTAATGCCTCAGGAACTCCAGATGATCAGCGGCATCGGCTGCATCCACTGCCCCACGGCAGTGGATCGGAGACAGACGGCCTATGCCTCCGTTGGCGTACACCAGGTACTGCTCTCCAAGGGACAGGTGCGCGGCCACTACCACCTCAGGATCGCTTACGCCTTCATAGGCATGATCCACGCGCAATACCGCGTCGCCTCGCGGCATAGTCTTGCGCACAACTGTGCCGAGGAGAATCGCCCGTGAATGGTTCGCGGCCTCACAAGGAGAGGGTTTCTCCAGGCAGGGGGGACAAGCGAGCAACAGCGGCGTCCACATTGCCGCCATGGTGAGAATCGTCAGAATCGCTGCATTTCGCATGGTGCGCCTCGTTGCCCTGTTGGACACCACGAGGGTGCGACAAAGTTCCCATCAGGCTCGCCTTAATTTCTCTACACGAAGCCGCAGTTCCTTCACCCACTCCTCCGACAGCGCGGGACACGACGCCAGCTCCGCCGCCGCATCCGCATCCTTCTTCCGGAAATGCATCACATCGTGAGCCCGCGTGACCACCCACTCGGGATGCGGCCGCTCGACTAACTCGAACCGGTCTCCCGCCTGCACATGGCCCTCACGCAGCACTCGCAAATACCACCCCGTCCATCCGCGCCGGTTGATCTGCTGCACCAGGTCCGGAATACCCCAACGCCGCGCCTGCTTTCCGCAAGGCTGCCGCGGTTGGCTGACCTGCACCTTGGCCTGACCCAGCTCATACACATCTCCGACGCAAACGTCGCCTTCCCTCAACCCCGCAACCAGGATGTTCTCACCGAAGGCACCGGCGGGCAGCGGGTCTGGGAACAGCTCCGCGTGCCAAGGGGCATAGTGATCGTGGCTGTAAACCAAAGCGGCTTTGTCCGGCCCTCCGTGGTAGCGCCGGTCCGCCTGCTGGTCGCCTTCGAATCCCTCCGTGCCCAGGAACACCTCACCCTGTACAGGATCCTTGTACGTTGCGGTGCGCCATCCATCGTAAGAGCGGATCTTCCCCGTTTGAATCGAAACGACAGTCGACATCATTCCTTCCTTGCGAACGAAATCCACACTTCTTCGCGGCGTTCTTCAGCCGAGGGATCAAAATCCCCGCAATCCACCTGCAGCATGCGATCGCCGATGGGCGCATTGAGGAAGCCGCAGTGATGCGGCTGCTCCGAATCCGTGTAAACGAACGGATTGAAGAACCGGCAGTTCACACACATCCGTGTAACCGGGATTTGACCCTGTTCCTGGAGGGTCCTGAGCATCTTCACCAAAGCCCGCAAGAACACGGCGCGTTCTTCTTCGTTCAACGCGAGTGTGGCCGACCGCAGGAAACCGGGCCAGGCGGATGTTCCCTCTGCGAGTTGGCCGCCTCTCAGCGTGAGCCGCAACTCCACCGCGCGCCCGTCGGAAACAGAACGCACCTTCTCCACCAGCCCTTTGCGGACCAGCGTCGATATGGAGTCACTCACCGTTGGCTTCGTCAACGCCAGTTCCACGGCGATGCGTGAGACTCCCAGGGGTTCCTGAGGCCGCGAGGCAAGCAGCGCAAGAATCTGTCCTTGGGTCGGCGTGATGCCTAACTCGGTGGCATCCACCCAGCCTCTGTGCCGCAAAACCACGGCGATTCTGGATAGCCCGGCCAAAATGCGATCGGCCACCCCATCAGATCCTACAGCAAGTACGTCGGACATCGTTTTCCTCCATGGCTTCTACTTCGAGCCAATGGATTCAAACGTTGTCGTGCCGATCGGGTATTGCTCCCATTCCTGAAAGTCGAAGTGCCACCACTCGACGTCGAACACCTGGAATCCTTGGCTCTCCATCGCCGCGCGCAACACTTCGCGGTGCCATCGTGCGAGGGACGTACTTCCAGGATAATCCGGGTAAGAGCGTTCTGACATTTCGTCGTACAAACCGGGCATCTCCACGGCCTTTCCGGTTTCCAGATCGTAGAGGGTCAGATCCACGGCGCAGCCGCGATTGTGCCTGGAGCCCTTGGAGGGATCCGCAACGAAGATCCGCTTGTCATCCGGCGTTGCGTCCCAAAAGATCCTGGTCACATACCAGGGCCGGTAGGCATCATGAATCAACAACCCATAGCCCAGCTTCTGCAGTTCGCGATGTGCTTTCACCAGTGCTTCCGCGGCGGGGCGTTGCAGGAACGCCCTCGCCTGGGAGTAAACCGGAGTGCTGAGAAAATTGTCGGCGCCGGCGTAGCGGATGTCGAGCTTGATGCTGTCATCGAGCGTTGTCAATTCCACCAAGTCCGAATTGCGAAAGGTGCGCTTCTCCACCGGAGGTTGGGCTGCCAGCGCTTCCCTGGCCAGTTCCGGCACGGGCCTCCGAGGCTGGATGCGGAAGACGGGTCCCTGCGCGGCGATCTGGCGCTTGGGAAACAATACGCCACCGACCCAGGCCCCCTCCGCGGTAAACCGGAGGCGCTCGCCATCATAGAGCCCCCAATCAGGGAAGCGAAACGTATCGGCCCCTTCGCGAATGAGGGGATAGTAGTCATACCACTCGATGAGGACTGCCAGCTTGCCCTCATGCTCCAGCACGTACAGCTGGTTGTGATCCCAACCGTACTCACCAACATGCTTCCGCAATTCCGAACTCGCCTCGGCGGGCTTCGGCAAAGGTTGGCGTGGGCCCAGCTTCGGGCGTTCCCCGAATCCGAGCAGATCGTCGGTGATCAGTTCGCCGCCGGCCCGGCGCAGTTCGACGCGCGATCCACCGCGTACAGGAAGTCTGTACAGCTTCTTACCCCGCGCCACCAGATCTACCGCATCGTCGCCTTCGCCATAACGGCCGGACAAGCGGCGCGCTTCGTCGGCGGTCAGGCCCGATGTCACGGCGGCGGTCTCCAGAGGCTCCCCGCGCTGTGCCTGCTGCAGCCAGCGCAATGCCTGAGTGGCAATGCGTGTGGCAACCGCATTGGCGCTATCCATATTCACCACCACCACCGCGCCCAGTTTCTCTTCCGGCAGTACCGTCAAGTCCGTGGCAAAGCCGTAGATAGCGCCGCCGTGCGACACGGAGCGTGCCGTACCCACATTGCCCAGACGGAATCCAAGCCCGTAGTTCCCGCCAAACTGTGGTTCCCACATCTGCTGCAGCGTCTTCTCGTTGAGCAGCGGAGCACCCCTTTCAAAAAGACATTTGACGAACTTCGTCATATCGTCCATCGACGCGTAGAGGCTGCCTGCGGGCGCCATCCCCAGTTCAAACTGAGGCGCGCGGAACCGTCTGCCGTCATACGTCCACATCCAGGCCGGCGCCAGGAGTTTGACGAGATCCGGCTTCAACAGGAAGGCGCTGCTGCGCATCGCCAGTGGCTCCAGCACTACGCTATTCACGTAGTCGGCGAACGGCCGTTCGCTCACTCGCTCCAGCACGCGCCCTACTACGGCAATTCCGGCATTCGAATATTTCGTCCGTGTGCCCGGCCTGTAGACCAGTTCCGTCTTGTTCAAACTGGCCACTGTCTGCTCGAGCGTCACCGGCGAGTTATCGAAGTAATGCCCGACGACGGGTTCGCGCACGAGCCCCGCACGATGACTCATCAGCATGCGTAGGGTGATTTCGCCGCCGAACGGATTCCGGGGCTGAAACTCGGGCAGATAACGCGTTACGGGAGCATCCAGGTCGATCTTGCCCACCTGCACCATCTGCATCACGGCGATGTCGGTGAAGAGCTTCGACACTGAGCCTACGCGATACACCGAGTTCTCCGCGCCTTCGCCTTGCGTGTGCGTCCAGACACGGCCGTTCCCGTCCATCAGGGCCACGGCGATCGACGGGATATTTTTCTGCTGCCGCTCCGCTTGAATCAGTGCGGCGACGCGCGAATAAACCTCGCCGGTTTGGGCTGCCGCCAGGGCCGCCCATAACAGAAGCAAACCGAGCGCCCGCTTCATCGGCCCGTCCAGCAGGGCACGCGCTTTTCGAGAAATGCCGTGATCCCTTCCTGGGCATCGGCCGCGAGCGCGTTCATCGACATGACTTCCTTCGCGTAGGCATAAGCCTTGGGCTGATCGAGATCAATCTGCGCGTAGAAAGCCTGTTTGCCCAAGCCCACGGTGAGGGAACTGGCAGGCACAATCTGGGCCGCTAAATCCCGCGTGGAGGCAGCCAGTTCAGTGGGCGGCACGACGCGATTCACCAGCCCCCAATCCGCTGCAGTCGCCGCATCAATCGCGCGGCCGGTGAGCAGCATCTCCATCGCCCGCTTCCGCCCGATGGCCCGGGTGAGCGCCACCATCGGTGTCGTGCAGAACAAGCCGATCTTCACGCCCGGCGTAGCGAACTTTGCCGCCGCTGAGGCAATTGCGAGATCGCAGGTCGCCACGAGTTGGCAGCCGGCGGCTGTTGCCATCCCCTGCACCTCGGCAATCACCGGCTGAGGGATGGATTGCACCGCTGTCATCAGCCTGGTGCAAACGTCGAACAAGTGGCGGTACTCGTTCACGGTCCCTCCTGTCATCTCGCCGAGATCATGGCCGGAGCTGAACACGGGTCCGGACGCATTCAAGATTACGGCCCGCACCGATGGATCGCGTCCAATGCCTTCCAGGCAATCCACTAGTTCCAGCATCAGGCCAAGCGACAACGCATTGCGGCGCTGAGGCCGGTTCAGTGTGACGATGGCAGTGCCGCCATCACGCGCTTCCAGCAGTGTTTCATAGGGCATTCAGTTCACCTTCTTTTCGCGCCCCGCCCACTCTTTCTCTCTCAATTCATTCTTGCGGATTTTGCCTGTTGCCGTTTTCGGCAGCAGGCGAAATTCAACATGCTTGGGACACTTGAAGTGAGCCATCCGGCTGCGGCAGAACGCAATGATATCCTCGGCTGTTGCGGCTCCCTCGCTTTTCAACGTGACGAACGCTTTGGGCACCTCGCCCCATTTCTCATCGGGCACCGCCACAACGGCCGCTTCCAACACCGCCGGATGTTCGTAAATCTGCTTTTCCACTTCCACCGAGGAGATGTTCTCGCCACCGGAAATGATGATGTCCTTCTTCCGGTCGCGGATCTCCAGGTATCCGTCGGGATGCATCACCGCGTAATCGCCGGAATGGAACCAGCCGCCGCGAAATGCCTCGGCCGTGGCCTCCGGGTTGCGAAAGTAGCCGATCATGACATTGTTGCCACGCATCACGATTTCGCCCATGGAGTTCCCATCCGCGGGCACATCGTTCATCTGCTCGTCAACGAGGCGGCAATCCGTTCCGGCAACGATATAAGGCACGCCTTGCCTCGCCTTGCGTTGTGCCCGGGCATTGGCCGGCAATTGATTCCATTCCTTCCGCCAGGCGCAGACGGTCATCGGACCATAGGTTTCCGTCAGGCCGTAACAATGGAACATCTCCGCGCCCATCTCTTCCGCCGATCGCAGGACGGCGGGCGACGGTGGCGCTCCCGCGGTGATGATCCGAAGTCCATTGTCAAACTTCACGCCCTGCTGGGCGCAGTAATGCGCCAGCGAGCCCACAACTATTGGCGCTCCGCATAAATGCGTGACGCCCTCTTGGCGAATCAATTCGACGACGCGTTCCGGTACCGGCTGGCGCAGCAGGACGTGCACGCCGCCCGCCGCCGTTACCGCCCAGGGGAAGCACCAGCCATTGCAATGGAACAGGGGCAGAGTCCAGAGATAGACCGAACTCGAGTTCAGGCCGTATTCCATGAGCTCGCCCAAGGCATTCAGGTATGCCCCACGGTAGCGGAACATCACGCCCTTGGGAAACCCCGTCGTTCCACTCGTGTAGTTGATGGAGATCATCCCGTCTTCGTCCGGCTCGATGGGTTGCACGTCGGCCACGCATCCGGATTCGAGCAAGCCCTCATAGTCAGTGATGAAATGCAGCAGGGCCGGCATCTGATCGCGCAGAGACTCCAGCACGGGCGCCAACTGCGGATCCACCAACAACACCTTGGCCTCGCAATGATTGAGGATCCAGACCAGTTCCGGCCCCGCCAGCCGCGTGTTCAGCATCACCAGAGCCGCTCCGATCAAGGGCACTCCAAAGTGTGGTTCCAGCGCCATCACTGTATTGGGAGAGAGCACGGCCACGCGATCTCCGGGTTCCACACCGAGTTTGCGCAATGCCGCTGCCAATCGAAAAGCCCGTTCCTGGAATTGCGCGTAGGTAAAGCGCCGGTCCCCGTCGATTACGGCCAGGCGGTCACCATAAACAAACGCGCTGCGGGCGAGGAAATTCAACGGCGTGAGAGCATTCTTCATTGTGGTAGATCATTCTATCTTGCAACTGCCGTCCCCTTTTGTGCATCAATGGTTAGGATGAAACTCGCCGCAGCTTTCACCCTACTTGCTATGTCACTCACAGCAGCCAACAACGTCCACGAATTCACGCTGAACAGCATCGACGGCAAACCAGCTCCGCTCTCCGCCTACAAGGGGAAGGTATTGCTGATGGTCAACGTCGCCAGTCAGTGTGGATACACACCCCAATACACCGGACTCGAGTCTCTTTACCGGAAGTACAAAGACAAAGGTCTCGTGGTGGTCGGATTCCCGGCCAACAATTTCGGCGCACAGGAACCAGGCTCTGACGCTGAAATCAAGCAGTTCTGTTCGCGCAAATACGACGTCACCTTCCCGATGTACTCGAAGATTTCCGTGAAGGGTCCCGATGCCGCTCCGCTGTACCAGTTCCTGCAGGAAAAGGGTGGCGCGGTGAAATGGAACTTCACCAAGTTCCTCGTCGATGCCAACGGGAATGTCGTGAAGAAGTTCGATTCCGGTGTGGCCCCGGAGTCCCCGGAGTTGATTGGCGAAATCGAGAAAGCCCTCAAGAAGTAGCCGGGACGGCTACTTCTTTTTGCCCATAATCTGCCACTCCGTGAACGGCGAGCGTGAGCCGCGAACAATCACGTTAATCAGATACGGCTTGCCGGAGGCGAATCCCCGCTTCACTGCCGGGGCGAGATCGGCAAGCCGCTCCACGGTTTCGCCGTCGCCCCCAAATCCCTTCATCACCAGGTCGTAGCGCGTGTGCTGTAATTCGCAGGCGACCGTCAGGTCCCCTGTAATTTCGCGTTGCAGTTCGCGCTCCAATCCCCAACCGCCGTCATTTCCCACGACGATCACCACCGGCAGCTTGTAGCGAACCAGAGTCTCCAGTTCCGCGATGTAGAAACCGAGCGAGCCATCGCCGGTAATGAGTGTCACAGGCTTGCCGGGATTCGCCAACTGCATCGCGATGCTGTTGGGCAGGGCCGAACCAATGGTACCCATCGGGCCCAGGCGCGACCATCCGCCACGGATACGAGCGGGGATCATCGCCCGTCCCCAATGGACAAAATCACCGCCATCCCAGGAATAGAGCGTGTCTTTAGGATAGGCATCGCGCAGCACGGAGAACACTGACGCTGGATGAAGCGGTTCGGCCTTGTCGTGGGCCAGTGTATCCAGCTTGTCCTGATATTCGCTGTGCAACTTACGGAGCTTGCGGCTCCAACTGGCCAGCGGATGCCAGGCGCGCTCTCCAGCCAGTTCCAAGAATGCCTCCAGGGTGGCTTTCACATCGGCGCAAATCCCCAGCGTCATAGGACGCGCAGCGCCTAGTTCGGGCCCATGCAGATCCACCTGAATGATCTTCGCCGCCGGATCAAACAGCCGCGGTCCGCCAAGCGCCAAACGGTAGTCGATGCGCTTGCCCAGCACCAGCACCACATCGGCTTCCTTGAACGCCGCCAGTGCCGCCCGGTTGATCGCGGGATCGGCGTGGCCGTAGACGTTCTTTTGATCGTCGGAGACAATCCCGCGTCCCAGCGTCACGGTGTAGAGCGGCAGCCGCGTGGTCTTAATGAAGCGCTCCAGTTCCTTTTCCGCATGTCCCCACCAGGCGCCGCTGCCCGCAATCACTACGGGACGCTCCGCCTCGAATAGCATCCCCAACGCCTGCTCCACCTCGTCCCGGGAAGGCCCGCCATAGGCAGACGCCGCCGCTGGGGGCATGGGCAAAGGCTGCTCCGACCCCGCTGCGAAGACGTTCACGGGGATGCTGAGATGGACCGCACCTTTGCGCCCGCTGTTGGCTTCGTTGTAGGCACGGCCCATGAGGTAGGGAATCTGGGATGGGCTCACCGCATCAGCAAACCACTTCACTGCCGGCCGGGCCATCTCCGCCTGATCGATCACTTGGAATACCTGACGTCCGGCAATCATCGTCGACGGTGCGCCGCTGACCGCAATCAGCGGGCTGGCGCACAACTGCGCCGTGGCGATTCCGGTGAGGGAATTCGTGTGCCCTGGGCCGCCGGTCACCAGCGCCACCGCCGGCTTGCGATGAATGCGGGCCCAGGCGTCGGCAGCGTGGGTCACGCCCGATTCGTGGCGCATGTCGATGACGCGAATGCGCTCGGCATGAATCGCCAGTAGGACTTCATTTAGGTGGTCACCCACAAGTGTGAAGACCGTGTCTATGTTCAGTTGTCGAAGAGAGCGGGCAAAAAGTTCGGCGCCAGTTGGCATAACTTTACAGCGTATCAGCGTTGGTCCAATTCCGGATGGTGCAACACGACCGTGATGGGTTGGGGTTCCGGGCGCTGATTGCCTGTGGCCGCGCTCACCAGAAAGCGCTGGCCATCGTGGGATGGCACGTAACCAAAGCCCGAGTTGAAGAAGTCTGTAGACCGGAAGAGAATCTCCGGAGGCCCGATCCGCAGCTTCGTGTCATCTTCCACCTTCACCGCGATAAAGAAGCCCGATCCCACAAAGTACAGTTCGCGCGAATCGCCTCTCCAATGGGGGGACAGCGCTCCCCGCGTGCTCACCTGTACTCGTTCTCTCGGCATTCCTTCCGCGGCCAGTGTTTCTACAAACACCTGATCTTTGCTGTCCACGGTCGCGCTGTAGGCGATCCATTTGCCGTTGGGCGAGATCCGTCCATCCCTCGCATTGGCCTTTGTCGTATGAAACGGCAACGGCGCGCCCCCTTCCATCGGCAGCAGCCACAAATCGCCGCCGTTGGTGGGGTGGTATTCATGATAGAGCAGCCAGCGCCCGTCGCGGCTGATCGATTTGGGTGTCTTTGGATGCTCAGAGGAATGGATCAATCGGGGAGTGCCACCCCCCTCTGCATCGCGCATGTAGATGTCGCTGCCCAGTGAATAGAGGATGTGCTTTCCATCGGGAGTAAACACCGGCGACGTTTCGTTTGCGCGGTCGAAGCTGACCCGCCGCCGCAGTTGTGAGTCCAGCCCCAACAGCCAGATGTCGCCCAGCACGAGGTTCATGTCGATCAGTTCCACGGCGACGCTGCTGCCATCGGGTGAGATGGCGGGGTAGCGATACATCCCCTGCCCAAGGCTTTGCTGCCGGTTGCCTTTCCGGTCCATCCACACCAACTCGCGCCCGCTGGTTGTCTTTCCCGAACGGTACGCGAACATGCCCGAGGATGCTCCGGACAGATCCGTCATACCACTGAAGGGGTACACGGCCACCTGTGCATCCAGCGGTTTCGGCTCCTGTGAAACAGTGCGGCTACTGGGGTGATAGGCTGTCGTCACCAACTGCTCCCCGATCTGGTAGATCAGATGGTTGCCCGCAAGAACAGCAGAGGACAAGGCCGGGGCGAGCCGCTTGCGCTTGCCAGGGGTGTCCAGTGACGCTACATACACCCCGTTGCCATCTTCCGCCTCGGAACGCACCGAATAGAGAAAATCGCGTGTTCCGGGGATTAGGGAAAACGAGAAGTGATCCAGGTCGCCCTTTTCGAAGGTGGTGAATACTTCGGCACGCCCCCCCGACACCGGCATGCGGAAAATGGGGCGGCCGAGGGTCGTGAAATAGAGTGTTCCATCGGCGTCCCAGGCACAGAGATTAGCGTTGGTGAAATCCGCCACTTTCTGGATGGCGCCACCGGCCGCGGGCATCCGCTTGATCACGTTGTCCTGGACGAACGCAATCTGCTTGCCATCGGCAGACCAGATGGCGAACTTCGCCTCGAGGGTACCATCCAGGAGCCTTGCATCGAGCGAATCGAGGCTCCGCACCCATAACAACGAGCCTCGACTTTTGTCGGTGGCCGGAAATAGGATCTGTTTTCCGTCCGGTGAAAGGGCAGGAACGCCATAGCCCGCAAAGGGCGCAAACGACGTCCCGGCTGGGGGCGGGATCTGGAAGCGAATAGTCGGAGTGGCGGGCACACGTATCCGCGTATACAAAGCCACTGCGGCAATTGCGGCAAGCAGTACACACACAGCAATCCATGGCGTTGGTTTCGTTGTCCGGGCAGCGGGCACCGACGCTGCAGGTGGCGCTGAAACAGAAGCCTGATCCAGGCAGCGCTTCACATCGCGAATTGTCTGCCAGCGGTCTCCCGCGTCTTTCGCCAGGCACCCTTCCACCAACCACTCCAACGTCGCCGATGCCTCAGGCCGCAGAGCGGTGAGCTTGGCCGGCTGCTGTGTCAATACACTGGCGATCGTGCCGGCCTTACTCCGCCCCTCGAATGCCTTCTTTCCCGTCAGCATTTCGTAGAGAACCGCGCCAAACGCGAAGATATCCGCGCGCGGATCCACCGTCTTGCCTTCCAACTGCTCCGGCGCCATGTACTGGTAGGTGCCAAGAATCATCCCGGACTCAGTCACCGCTTCGGCAACGGTGGATTCCTCGCCGGCCACTTCATGCCGGGTGCCGGTCAGTAAGGGATCCCCCAACTTTGCGAGTCCGAAATCGAGGATCTTGATTCCACTTCGCGTGAGGATGATGTTGGCCGGTTTCAGATCCCGATGGGTGAGGCCCAGTTGGTGAGAAGCATCCAGCGCCGAACAGATCTGCCCGGCGTATAGCAGGGTTTTGTCCAATGGCAGCGGGCCCTTGGCGAGCACCTCGGAGAGATTCTGCCCCTCCAGGTACTCCATCACCAGGTAGTCAATGCCGTCAGCCTGTCCAATTTCCTGGAAGGCGCAGATGTGTGGATGAGAGAGCCCGGCGAGGACTCGCCCTTCGCGTTCAAAACGCTTCCGGATCGCTTCCCGCTCGCTCATCTGTGCTCGCAGGATCTTCACTGCAACGGCACGCTTTGCCCGTGTATCCTGGGCCCGGTACACTTCTCCCATCGATCCCTGCCCCAGAAAGCTGTGGATCTCAAACGGCCCCAGTCTGGTTCCGGCGCTTAGACGCATATGTGCTGTCGTCGCCATTCTATCGGCTTACGGGACGCTTTTGTTCAATGATGACGAAAGAGAGAGTGGGCCTGTCTTCCAAGGGCTTAGTGACCACAAACACTTCTCCCATGTCGGGGCCTTGGCCGGTCTGATGGAAATCCACACCATGGTTGAGCATCGTGGTGACGGTGGCCGCTAAATCGGCAGTGGCGAGCGCGATCTGGCTTACACCAGCCCCTCCAAGAAAATCCGCAATTTCGGCTCTTTCTTCAATACGAAACCGGATCGCGTCTCCGTCCGTTACCAGCTTGTGCAGCTTCCCGTTGCCGGAACGAGAAAAGTCCAACAGCGTTTCGTAGGAGCGGAGGCAACTGTCGCTGGAGCCAATCGGCGGCGACAGCGTCACCTGGTGAACCCGATCGATGCCCGAATCGTAGGCCATGCGGTCCGGAACCGTAGTAGCAGTGAATCCCGGCAGGAAAATGCCGTTGTATTGATCCCGCTCCACTAGCGTGTGGATGGTCTCACCGCAGGTGCCCAACGCGAACGTTCGCACCGTTCCGTACTCGTCGCGTAGCTCCAGTGGATCCTGCACGATCCGGGCTCCCCGCTGCCTCACTTCGAAGAAAGCTGCTTTGGCGTCAGGCACCGCCAGCGCGATGCTGCGGACACCATCTCCGTATCGATAAACGTGATCAGCTATCGGATGATTGGGCCGCAGAGCAGCCGTCAAGACGAAACGAATCTTCCCCCTGCTCACCACGTACGACGCACGGTCATAAATCCCTGTCTCCGGACCCTGGTAAGCAACCAGCTCCATACCCAGCGCCGAACGGTAGAAATGGGCGGCCTGGCGGGCGTTACCTACATAAAATTCAATATGATCGAGTCCTATCAGGGGAAGGATTTCCGGCGCCGGCGTCGGACTTACGGCCGCCTGCGACATAAGTGCTACTCCTGTAGTTATAAATGCGGTCTGCGGAACGGCTAATGCCACTTCTACACGTTACGCCTACCTTCCGTACAGCCGAAACCGATTTGCGGTAAGAAAACAGTAAGGAATCAGCAAGCCTCATCGTCCTCGTTCGGTTATACTGAGCCTGTGATTCGGCAATGGCCCTTCGTAGCACCGGCCGAATGGCGGTCTGCTACGCCTCCTATCGATACAGCGGAATTCGCTGCTTTCGCGAAGGAGAATATTTCCACCGAAGTACTTCTCGCCGAAGGTGAATGGGCGGGGATCAAGCGCTCCGCTGGAGGAGAATCTTCCGGACCCACGGGACTCCCCTGGGTTGACTCTAACGGTTGGAAGATCCGCCTGCTTTCCCTCCAGAACCCTGGTAAGACGGTTTGGATTGATAGCAAGGAGCCTGGCGCCAACGAGATCATCCGCTTCGATCGCTACCTGGTGGGAATGGCGGATGCCGCCGCCCACCACGGACGTTGGGTCCTCCGCTTCGACCCTGCCTTCCGCCGTGCGATGGCGGGGGGAGACGCCAGCGCTCGAAAGAATTTCGCGCGGCTCAAAGCTGCTGCCGAGTTTTTCGCGGCCAAAGACAACCTCTGCAACCTCCCTGCCCGCGCTGTCACCGCCGTAATCTCCGATTTCTCCGGTGCGAACGAAACATTCTCACAGGAGATCCTGAACCTTGCGGCCCGCCAGCATCTTCCGTATCTGCCACTCGACAAACGGCAGATCACTACGCTGCCACAGGGGTTGAAAGCGGTCGTCTATGCGGACGAGCAGCCTCCCTCAGCGCAGCTCCGGTCTCTGCTGAGCCGCTTCGCCGAAGCGGGCGGAGTTTTGATGACTACCGCCGCGTGGGGAAAGCCGGCCGGTTCTCCGCTGCCCGATAGCCCCACGGTGCGCTACGCCGTCTATTCCGCCGCTAAAGGCCGTATCGCCGTGCCGCGGGGAGAAGATTCGGGCGACCCCTTCCTCGCCGCCGCCGATGCCCAGGTGTTGCTGAGCCATCGCAACGATGTCGTCCGTTTGTGGAACGGCGGGGCGATGGGAATCTATCCTACCGGAGACGCGCGCCGCTCGGTGGTGCACCTCATCAGCTACACCGGCCGACCCGCTGCCGACCCCGTTTCGCTATGGATACAGGGTGATTTTCAATCCGTCACCATTCATAGCTTTGAGTTCGAGTCAAAGAAGCTGCCTGTGATTCGGCGCCGCAATGGAGTAGAAGTTCATTTGCCGCCGATTGCCGTTTACGCTGCCGTTGAGGCAGTGATCTAAAGAGAGGGCCGAAATGCACGTCACCCGCCGAACACTTCTGACCGCAGCCGGAGCAGCGATTCTGCCATCACGGGGAGTTGCCGCCCCGCAATCCACTCGAGTCGCCGTCGCGCAGTGCCCCGATTACGGCCCCGCTCTCACACCCGCTCTGAACAGCCTCTTCGATCAAATAGGGGGACTTGGCCGCCTTGTCAAAGGCAAAACCGTGGTGATTAAGGTGAATCTCACTGGCAGCCCCACCTATCGCCTAGGCCATTCTCCCTTGGAGACGACGCACTACACCCACCCCTCGGTGATTGGGGCCACAGTGCACCTCATGGGCCGCGCCGGGGCGCGCCGCATCCGCATTGTGGAATCTCCCTGGTCTACTGCTGAGCCCATCGAAGAATACGTTCTCCAGGCCAATTGGGAGCCATCCGAAATCCTGCGGGCGGCGCCGTCGGTGGAGTTCGTCAACACGAATTGGGGCGGCCCGAAGCAGAAATACTCTCGCTTCAGCACACCCAATGGCGGTCACATCTTTCCTGGTTTCGATCTCAACCCGGCCTATGAAGAATGCGACGTTTTCGTGTCACTCGCCAAGATGAAGGATCACGTCACCACCGGAATCACGCTGGCGATGAAGAACTGCTTCGGCATCACACCCTGCACAATTTATGGCACTGGCGCGGGGAGAGACGAGCCGAGCCTCACCCCCACCGGCGGCCGGAACATGTTCCATGCCGGTGATCGCCAACCTTCGAAATCCGCGCCTCAAGAACGAGCCCACTCCGTCCCGAAGCAAGGCGGCGCCCGCGTTCCGCGCATTGTTGCGGACATCATCTCGGCCCGCCCGATTCACCTTTCCATCGTGGAAGGCATTGACACAATGTCGGGCGGCGAAGGCCCGTGGACCGGTCCCGGGCTCAAAGTGATCAGCCCGAAACTTCTCGTTGCCGGGCTGAACCCCGTCGCTACAGATGCCGTATGCATGCGGCTGATGAACTACGATCCGTTTGCCTCCCGCGGCACGCCGCCCTTCGAATCGAGCGACAACATGCTGGCCCTCGCCGAACAGCTCGGCGCCGGCACCCGCGATCCCAATCAAATCGACATCTCCGGGGTCCCAATTGAACGGGCCAAATTCGACTTTGCCGCGCTCCGGGAACTCAAGAAGCGAATCCCCGGAGCACGAGTTTAAGCCATTGTCTACTTCGCGGCGACCTTCACGATCCGCCCTGTGGCGAGTTCGCTGACGTAGATGTCGCCATTGCTGTCGCGCACCATGCTCACGGGGGTTACCAGGCCGCCCTGGGCCACTGTGGGTGTCTGCGTCGCATACGTTACCAGCCGCCCCGGCAATCCGGGCTGGGCCAGCATATTGGCGGAAAACTCCAGAACCCAGAACTGCGGCCGGGGGTTGTCGTCACTCTCGCGCACCAGCACATCCATCACGGACGTGTGATTGGTGAGAAACGGCTGCCACTCGCCGGTAGCCGGATTCACCAGATATGCACCCGACGCACCCGGCGTGAAGGGAAAGCCACTCAAATAGGTCATCAGCAACTGGTCGCCATAGGCCCTCACATTCGTGGGAACCACGTCGCTTACCGGAGGGCCAAAGCCGCCCTGATTCGGGATCGGCGGGAAGGTGGCCATCGTGCGTGTCCGGCCAGTGGTCACGTCCACCCGCAGGAGTTTGTTCTGCCCGGAGTCGGCAATGTAGAGGAAGTTCGAATTACCCTTTGCAAAGTCCATTCCGAACGGATGCGATGCCCGGCCAATCGTATTGGCATCGGGAGTCACATCCTGGAAATTGGCGACCATCTGCACAGTCACCTTCGCACCCGCGCCGTTGTCGAGCTCCACGTCAATTCCATTGGCCAATCTCAACTGATCCTGAGCCGTCATCACAAACGGAGCCGTGACCGCCTCCAACTCCGAGGGAAAACGGAACGCCAGTAGGGCACTGAAGATGGGCGATGACGCCACCTTTGGATTCGGGATCTGCGTCCCAGGCGCAGTCCCCGAAATCACCACGTCGCCTTCTCCAGTCAAGGCATACAGCGTGCGTTCGCGCACGATCATGCCGGTAATGCTCTCATTGCTTTCGTCGGAGGAAACCGAGGGCAAGCCCGACACCAGTATCGATTTCGCTCCGGTGGTTTTGTTAACCAACGTAATCCGGCCGGCGTTGGATCCTTTTCCGGTTTCTCCCACCAGCAGGTTCCCCGCCGGTGTCATCGTCATCTTGTAGGGGGATTCGAGACCAGCCGCCACAGTTGCCGGTCCATCCTGGCCAAAGAGAGAGGCCTGTGCAAGAGTCAAGGCCGCAAGTAACAAACAAAATTGAATGAATTTTCGATTCATGGATAGCTCCTCTAGACAACGCGCTCTTTGATGCGGAAACAGCGCACCCCAAACGCGCTCCATTCATCATTACGCAGGCGCCCTGCCGGATCCCACAAGCGAATGATACGCTTCCTTTGAGTGCCTTACCGTATTGACATTGTGGATCCGCCGCCCGACGCAGTGGACACGCTGCTGGAACTGGGGGCACTGGACATTGCTGCGGAAGGGGCGACACTGGCGGCCATCCTGCCGGACAGCGTGCCCGCCGAGTGCTTTGCGGCCTACCGGGCGATCATCTCCCCCGCCGTTGCGCGCGACTGCGGCTCTGTCTGGATGCTTGCACCGCGTCCCATTTGTATCGCGGGGCTGCTCATCACTCCGCCCCAGGATGCCGCTCCCGATGCTCTTCGTTTGCTCGACTCGGGAGCATTCGGTAGTGGCCATCATCCCACCACAGCACTGTGTGTTGAAGGTATCCGCGATGCACTTGGCGACGAACCAGTTAATCGCCTGCTGGACGTTGGGACAGGCTCCGCCATCCTTGCGCTGGCTGCGCTACGCATGGGCGTGGCGCACGCTACAGCGTTGGATATCGACCCCAGCGCGCTCGAAACGGCTGCCCACAACGCGCGGCTGAACCAATTGGAGAATCGCCTGCAACTTGTTGCGGGTGGCGTTGGGGACATCTCAGGGACGTGGCCGTTGGTGGTAGCCAATATCTTGGCCGCGCCACTGATTGAGATGGCCCCCGTACTCGCCCGGCGCCTGTCGAGCCGAGGCCGGCTGATTCTCTCCGGCATCACCGACACGCTGGAAGCAGAGGTTCGACAAGCCTACCGTCACGTGGGAATCGAGCACCGGGAAACCCGGTCCCGACAGGGGTGGGTCGCTGTTTGCTTGCAAACGACTTGGTAGAGACGGGAAGGATGGCGGTGAGGGTGGGATTCGAACCCACGGAACCCGTAAAGGTTCAACGGTTTTCGAGACCGCCCGATTCAACCACTCTCGCACCTCACCGGCTTCTTAGATCGTGGCTTTCTTCAGTATACCCCATCGGCCCATTCAACAAGCCAAATCTTCGCGCGTCAGCTTCATGCCGTTCAACCGCCCAAGCATCGTCAAATTGATTCGGTCCTGAACGAAAAACTCATTCGCCATTTGCTGCAACTGCTCGGCGCGCACGCCCTCGATATCCGCGATGATCCCATCCATCGTCGAAAATTGACCGAAGTAAATGAACTGCCGCGCGAGGTGCGACATGCGGTTCACTGTCGATTCCAGCCCTAGCATGAACGAGCCCTTCAGATTATCCTTCGCCCGTTTCAGCTCTTCATCCGTGACCCGGTTCTCCTTCAACGCCCGGAACTCATTCAACACCAACTGCACCACTTCCTTTGCCGATTCCACCGACGTGCCCGCAAACACCGACAAACATCCGGAATCGCGATACAAGAACTGCTCCGACCCTACTGTATAGGCCAACCCGCGCTTCTCCCGGATGTTCTGAAACAGCCGGCTACTCATGCCAGCTCCTAACACCGTGTTCAAGATATACGCTGCAAACCGGTCCGGATGCGGCAGCGGATTGCATGGCACACCCATGCACAAGTGCACTTGCTCCAAAGACCGCTTCGTCTTCAGCGTCACCGCGGCATGGGGCACCGGCGATTCCACCGGCACGCGCCCATTGTTTGGCGCCAACTTCCCGAATCGCGCCTCCGACAACTCCAGCAACTGCCCGTGCGTCAGATTCCCTGCCGCCGTGATCACAATCCGCGACGGCGCATACATGTGCGAGTAATACTGCCGCAGCGTATCCGCCGTAAACGACCGGATACTCTTCTTGCTCCCTAATATCGGGCGTCCCAGCGCATGGTTCTTCCAGATGCTGGACGAAAACAGATCGTGGACCGTGTACTCGGGGTTGTCCACCTCCATCTTCAATTCTTCCAGAATTACGCCCTTTTCCTTCTCGATATCATCTTCGCGAAACAGCGGATTCAGCACCAGGTCGCTGAGGATATCGAACCCAAGCGGCAAATGCTCATCGAGTGTCTTTGCGTTGAAGCACACCAGTTCTTTGGAAGTAAATGCGTCCAGGTGTCCGCCAATCGAATCCACCTGCCTGGCGATATCTTCCGCCGAACGGTTCTCCGTCCCTTTGAACAGCATGTGCTCAATGAAATGCGAAATGCCGTTCTGCGGGATGCCTTCGTTGCGCGAACCCGCATTCACCCAAACTCCAACCGCCACTGAGCGAACATGTGGCATCTGCTCGCTGATCACGGCAACGCCGTTTGGCAGTGTGGTGAGTTGGATACCCTCCGTACTGTGAGAAATGGACATTAGTAATTCATATTGTATCGCGGCGCGCTTCCCCCTCCCGCTACACTGAAAGGTGGAGATGTCCCCCACCCTCATCGGAATGGAAAGCGAAGAGATCGCGGCACTGCTGCGGAAGCTCTCTCCCAGTCCAACTCCGTCCTTCCGTGCGACGCAAGTCTACCAGGCCATCTATCAGCAGCGAGTCGCATCCGCGGGCGGGATTCTCACTCTCCCACGGGAACTGCGTGCCAAACTCGAGGCTAACGTACCCTTCGGCTTACCAACCGCCGCGCAATGTTTCCAATCCTCCGACGGCACACAGCGCTATCTGCTCAGGCTGGAGGATGGTAAGTCGGTCGAATCGGTGCTCATGCCGGAGGGGGAGCGTTACACCTTCTGCATTTCTTCGCAAGTGGGTTGTCCGGTCAACTGCCAGTTCTGCCTGACCGCACTACTCGGGCTGGAACGGAACCTTACGGCGGGGGAGATCGTCGGCCAGGTGCTTTTCATTGCTGCCCGCAACGGCCTTTCCGCTGACGTGAGCAAACTCAACGTCGTTATGATGGGCCAGGGAGAGCCGCTCCTCAATCTCCCCAATGTCCTCAAAGCCACACGCCTTCTCGTCGACCCGGACGGTATCGGACTCAGTGAGCGCCGCCTGACTTTGTCTACGTCCGGCATTGTTCCCAAAATAGAGGAACTGGGGCGCCAGGCGGTCCGCCCGAAGCTGGCAATCTCGCTCAATGCTTCCAATGAGGAGCAACGCCAGAAGCTGATGCCCATCACCCGGAAGTACCACCTCAAAGATCTGGTCGATGCGTGCCGTTCCTATCCCTTGCGCACCTGGGAGCATCTCACTTTCGAGTATGTTCTGCTGAAAGACGTCAACGACACGGATGCGGACGCCCGCCGCGTCGTCAAACTGCTGGCCAACCTGCATTGCAAGGTAAACCTGATCGCCCTCAACCCTGGGCCCGGCATCCCTTACGGTACTCCAAATCCGGAACGCGTCGCAGCCTTCCAGCAGATCATCAAACGATCGATGCCTTGTTTCATCCGCAAGCCGCGTGGCCTCGATATCTATGCCGCCTGTGGCCAACTGAAACGGATGGAGCCGGATTTGGTCACCCTCGCTTAGCCGTTCACAATCGACAAAGATTTTCAGAATTATTTTTGCAATCTTTATTTCTTTTCTTTTCAAGCACTCCCAGACCACCTCCCTGGTGACTCGCATGCCGGCCCCGCCGCCGCCGCTCGATTCCGCAATCTCCCGGAATAAACTCAAATCGCGAGCAGAGGCTTGCGCACAACAATGAGAAACACCACCAGCGGCTACACGCCACTCCCCAGGTCCCGCAAAGTCGTTCAGGACCCCTTGGATCTCCTCCCGATGCTATCGGAGCGGATCGTCGGGCAGAATAGCTCGATCGAGTCGATCATCCCCTACGTCTACATGTACAACGCGGGTCTCGCTCCCGAAGGCCGTCCCGTTGGTGTGTTCCTGCTTCTTGGCCCCACCGGCACCGGCAAAACCCGTACCGTCGAAGCATTGGCAGAAGCCGTTCACGGCAGCCCACGCAATCTCCTCCGCATCGATTGCGGCGAATTCCAGCTTGAACATGAAGTGGCCAAACTCATTGGCGCACCTCCCGGCTATCTCGGGCACCGGGAAACCACTCCTCTACTTACTCAGCAGAAACTCAACGCCGTTACCAGCGAACGGTCGAATCTCTCGCTTGTGCTGTTCGATGAAATTGAGAAGGCCGCGCCCTCTATGCAGCGCCTCCTGCTCGGCGTGCTGGACAAAGCCATTCTCCGCCTTGGCGACAACACGGTCGTCAACTTCGAGCGCAGCATTGTCTTCCTCACCAGCAACCTTGGTGCGCGCAACATGAGCCGCGAGTTACGTCCCGATTTCGGTTTCGACAAGCTGGTCGAACGTCCTCGCGCCAAGCTGTCAAGGAAACTGGAGAGCATCGCCATGAACGCCGTGCGGCGCAAGTTTTCCCCGGAGTTCGTCAACCGTATTGACGTCGTCAACACGTATTACCCGCTGGAACGTTCCTCGCTCGAACAAATCCTTGAGCACCAACTCGACGAATTCCGGCGCCATATCATTACTCGTCTCGGCCAGCGCGCCTTCTTCCTTGAACTGACGCGCAAAGCCAAGGCGTTCCTCATCGACAAAGGTACCAGCGCCGAATACGGCGCCCGCGAATTGAAGCGCACCGTGCACCGCCACCTCATCCAACCTGTTTCCATGCTTGTCGCGAAGGGGATGATCGAACCCTGTGGCGCGGCCTATGTCGATTACAAAGAAGGGGCGGATGCACTCACCATCCGCTGCGCTCCCGCTACTGAAGAGATTGCTGCGTGAGGATGCCAAACAAAGACAGGGGCGCGCGGCGCTTGTAGCTCACGCCCCTGTTTCCATCGCAGCCACACGAATCCGCCGTAACTTTCTCACCAAACCACCTAACAATTCCAACCGCAGTGCATTTGCTCCATCGGACAAAGCGCGCGCCGGCTCTTCGTGCACTTCCACAAACAACGCGTCCACACCCACCGCGACGGCGGCCCGCGCCAACGGCGCAATAAACTCCGGTTGCCCGCCCGATGCCTTCCCCGCCGCACCCGGCATCTGCACGCTGTGCGTTGCATCGAACACCACCGGCCACCCATGCCCGCGCATCACACTAAGCCCGCGCATGTCCACCACCAGATTGTTGTACCCGAACGAACTTCCACGCTCTGTCAACAGGATCCGATTATTCCCCGTCGAGGCCACTTTCTCCGCAGCCAGGCGAATGTCGTAAGGCGAGACAAACTGCCCTTTCTTGATATTCACCACTCGCCCCGTGCGACCCGCAGCCACGAGTAAATCCGTCTGCCGGCATAGGAACGCTGGGATCTGCAAGATATCCGCAACTTCCGCCGCGGCATCGGCATGGGAAGGCTCGTGGATATCCGTTAGAATCGGAAACCCACGAGCTTTCAACCCACCAAGAATCCGTAGCCCCTCGACCAAACCCGGCCCGCGGTAGGAATCCACGCTCGTCCGGTTCGCTTTGTCGTAGCTGGCCTTGAAAACGAACGGCCCGCCCAGTTCCCGCGCCATCGCTTCGGCCAGAAAATGGACGTGCTGCTCACTCTCGATCACACATGGCCCGGCGATCACCGCCAGGTCTGCGCTATCACCGATCGACAGTGACGGTAGCAGTTCGATCCGCACGTGTCTTCCCCAAAATCTCTTTCTTGTTCCGGTAGCAGGCGCCAACGAACGACCGGAACAGCGGATGCGGTTCCAGCGGCTTCGACTTAAACTCCGGATGGAACTGGCAACCCAGGTAGTAGGGATGATCCGGCAATTCACAGATCTCTACATACATCCCGTCAGGTGTCTGTCCCGTCAGCCGCAATCCATGGGACGTCAAAATGCCTTCGTACTCGCGATTGAATTCATAGCGGTGCCTGTGCCGTTCGCTGATTTCCGGCACGCCGTACGCCTCGCGAGCGAAACTGCTTTCGGAGAGCTTGCAGGGATACGCGCCCAAGCGCATCGTGCCGCCCAATTCGTCCACGCCCTTCAACTCGCGGAGTTTATAAATGACACGGTGCGGCGTGGCGGGATCGAACTCGGTGGAATCCGCGTTCGGCAATCCGCACACGTTCCGAGCAAACTCGATGACCATCGTCTGCATACCCAGGCAAATCCCGAAGTAGGGCACTTTGAACTCGCGCGCATACCGGATTGCGTGCAGCATTCCTTCGATCCCGCGCTTGCCGAATCCACCGGGCACCAGGATCCCGTCATACGGCTTCAGCCGGTGGATGCAATCGGGCCATTCCAATTCCTCGGCTTCCACCCACTCGATGTTCACCTTCACGCCATGCGCCAGCCCGCCATGCAACAGCGCTTCTTTCAGACTCTTGTACGCGTCTTCATACGTCACGTACTTGCCCACCAGCGCGATCTTTACATCATCAATCGGATTGCGCATCCGCGTCAGCATGTTGCTCCACCGGCGGAGATCCCGCGGCGGTGCATCCATGTGCAATTGCTTCAGCAGGAATTCATCGACCTTCTGATCGGCAAACACCAGGGGCACTTCGTACACGGAAGACAC
This sequence comes from Acidobacteriota bacterium, assembly GCA_018268935.1. Lineage (GTDB taxonomy): Bacteria > Acidobacteriota > Terriglobia > Bryobacterales > Bryobacteraceae > CADEFT01. The sequence goes on from JAFDVS010000026.1 coordinate 41,891, forward strand.
GTCGCTTGCACAGATCACGGCGTCCACGTCGACGTCGCAAAACATGGCGATCTTTTCTTTCACTTCTCTTCCAAACGGCCGCTCCGACCGGCACACCAGAATATCCGGCTGGATACCCAGCGCTCGCAGTTCCTTCACAGAGTGCTGTGTCGGCTTCGTCTTCAATTCCTGCGCCGCCGCGATCCACGGCACCAACGTAACGTGCACGAACATCGCGTTTTCCTTGCCAACTTCGTGCCGCATCTGGCGGATCGCTTCGAGAAACGGCAGGGACTCGATATCGCCCACCGTGCCGCCAATCTCCACCAGAATCACATCTACGCCCGCGGCCACACGCCTCATCGCCGCTTTGATCTCATTCGTCACGTGCGGAATCACCTGTACCGTCTTGCCGAGGTAATCGCCGCGCCGCTCACGGGTGATGATCTGTTCGTACAACCGTCCCGACGTCAGATTGTTGGCCTGCGTCAGCGGTGCATGTGTGAACCGTTCATAGTGCCCCAAATCCAGATCCGTCTCCGCGCCATCGTCGGTCACGAATACTTCCCCGTGCTGGAACGGACTCATCGTCCCCGGATCTACATTCAGATACGGATCGAACTTCTGCAGAGTCACACGCAATCCCCGCGACTCCAATAAACACCCGATGGAAGCCGCAGCAATTCCCTTCCCCAGGGAACTCACCACACCTCCGGTAACAAAGATGTACTTCACCATTTCAACCCCCCTCAAAGTTCAGGCAAAATCGCTTCGTGCAGTTTCGTCACGCGTTCCAGATCCTCCGGCGTATCCACCCCGATGGAATCGTAATCGGTTTCCATCACCCGAATCCGGTACCCGTTCTCCAAAGCTCGCAGTTGCTCTAGCCGCTCGGCCTGTTCCAGCGGCCCAACCGGCATCGCTGAATAACCGAGCAGGAAATCTCTCCGGTACACATACAGCCCGATATGTTTCCAGTAGGCTGCATCCACGCCGCCGCGATTGTAGGGAATCGTACAGCGGGAGAAGTAGATCGCATTGCCGCGCAGATCGCAAACCACTTTGACGACATTCGGGTTCGCCATCTCCTCATCGGTTTCAATCCGCTTCTTCAGAGTGGCCATGGGAGCATCCTCATCGTCGAGAAGCGCGAGGGTGGCGGCGTCGATTGCGCCGGGATCAATCATCGGCTCATCGCCCTGTATGTTCACCACAATCGAAGCCGTATCCGCGCTCGCCACTTCCGCGACACGATCCGTTCCCGATAGATGATCGCTACGGGTCATTCGCACGCGCGCGCCAAATCCTCGGGCGGCTTCGTAGATCTGATCATCGTCCGTCGCAATCACGACATCTGTCAGATAACGGGCCATTACGCTGCGTTCGTAGACGTGCTGGAGGATGGGTTTACCGGCGAGTTTGGCGAGAGCTTTTCCGGGGAAACGGGTGGAGGCAAACCGGGCGGGTATTACGCCCAGAATTCTTTGCGGCACATGTCAGGATAGCACGGCTGATGCGCTTCGCCAATGGAATACAATCAAACCGATGCTGCTCACGGCAATCGCCTGTCTGTTCACCGCACAGGCCGCTGATTTCTCCCACGCGCTGCACGCCAAGCTCACGCCGGAGTGTACTTCGTGCCATGCCAAGGCCGCCACCAGCACACGTCTCGAAGACAATCTTCTGCCCACCACCGATGCCTGCCGGCCCTGCCACGAATCGGCACAGATCAAACAACCGTCGAAGACCCGCCTCGCTAAGTTCGATCATTTTTTTCATTCGAAGTTCGGCAATATTGCTCCCGCGATCGCCACAGCCATCAAGACAAATACGTACCTCGGCGACGCCACGAAACGCACGGAACATCTGAACACGGCCAACGCTTGTGCCGCTTGCCATCGTGGCATCGAATCTTCCGTCTCAGCAGCAACGAAGACCCACTACCCCGAAATGGCCGACTGCCTCGTCTGCCATAACAGGATCGATCCACCGTTCAGTTGTGAAACCTGTCACGGCAACGACAATGCGCTGAAGCCCGCAACCCACACGGCTCGCTACATCGACACACACACAACGAAAGGCGAGAAGCTCGGCTGTGCCTCCTGTCATGGCAAGCGCTTCACGTGCCAAGGCTGCCACTAGCGCAGAATGCGGAATAGATTGCTGTAATCATCGGTCCATAGCCGAACATTCTGCTCCACATGCGGCGGTGAAAATCCCTTCAACCGCGGCTTGTCGAGGTCTTCCTTCCTGTTGGCCACGAGCACCATATCGGTGCCATAGTAGCCCAGATCCTCATCACCGCCATCTTCAATCAGCAGGCTCGGCTTTCCCAGAGCCTCGGCCGCGCGCGCAATCACGGGCTTCAGATTCAGATAGCGGTTGGAGATATGGATTACAAGAATCCCATCCGGCTTGAGGTGTTTGAAGTACAGCAGGAACGCTTCTTTCGTCAGCAAATGTACAGGCACTGAGTCAGAAGAGAACGCATCCATGTGCAGTACGTCATAGCCCTGCGGCTCCTCCCGCTCCAATGACAGGCGCGCGTCGCCCATGACAATGTCGAGCTTCGCCGGGCAATCCTTGATGAACGTGAATTCCTTCTTCGCGATCTCCACCACCAGCGGGTTGATCTCGTAGATGCGGAAGTGGTCGCCGGCGCGGGCATAGGTCAGCATGACACCGGCCCCCAACCCCGTGATTCCGATTTTCTGCGGCTTGTCCCGATCCTTGGCGTGAATCGCGCGTCCCACGCCGCTGTTCGGCCCAAAGTAACTCGTCTGCTCCCGCGCCCGAGACGGGTGCAGATACTGTTCGCCATGATTGATGACGCCGTGGGTCAGCTTGCGCGACCAGTCGGCATCGCCTTCCTGCCCGTAGTCCGCAGTTCGCATACCCCCGTAGAAGTTACGAACCAGAGTCCGGTACTCTGCGGAGCTTTTCTGCGTGTGTTGTACCAGTATCACGGCCATGGCCAATGTACCGGCAGCAGCCACTACCCACGCCCATCCTCCTTGTGAGCGATGCAGCAGACTTTGTCTGTCTCCCCACTGCACCAGCAACAGCAGTACGGCGCACGCGATGATCCCGATGGGAAACTCACTGTAGTTCACAAAGAACGAGGGAGCCACCACACCAACAAACAGCCCGCCCAGCGCGCCTCCCACGGAAATCATGAGATAGAACGAAGTCAGGTATCGAGGGTGCGGCTTCAATGAGGCCACTTCGCCGTGGCAGGTCATGCAGCAGATAAACAATGCCGAGGCGAACAGAGCCACCTTCTTCGGAATATTCAACTCGGTTTCGGCGGTGATGCCGTGTGTCATCGCGGCCAGCGCCAGCGCCGTCATCGGCAAGTACCAGTTGCGGCTGTACCAGCCGTCGCTATCGAAGGTGAGAATGAAACTCAACAGATACAGGCACAGCGGCAATACCCACAGGAACGGGATAGGGGCGACATCGACGGTGAGGTGATTTGTGATGGAGAGCAGCAGCACCGAAGCACAGGCCGACAAACCCGTCCACAGCAGCCAGTGGATGAGAGGAGGGGCTTTCGCCGGCGGATCATCCAACTTCACCTCTTCCACCGGAGCGATCGCCAGATCACGGCTCCGCCAGGCCAATGAGGCGCAAAGCGCAACAAACACGACGTAAGCGCCGCTCCATACATAGGCCTGCAAGCGCGTCGGCAGCAGCGGCTCAATCAGAAACGGGTATCCCAGCAGTGCCAGCATCGAGCCGATGTTTGACAAGGCAAACAGCCGGTAAGGCGACGCCCCCGGCATGGCCCTGGCATACCAGGCTTGCACGAGGGGGCCTGTGGTAGAAAGCAATAGATACGGCAACCCGACAGTACCCGCCAGCAACCCCAGTATCTGCAGCGTCGGATTCCCGCCACCTACCGGTTTCCAATTGTCACCCGGCGCCACCGGCAACACGAGCAGACTCATTGCAAGCAGCAACAGGTGGATCGTCGTCTGCGATCTACTGGCCAGCCTGCTTGTGCTCCAGTGGGAGTACAAATATCCCCCAAGCAGTGCCATCTGAAAGAACAGCATGCACGTCGTCCACACCGCCGCCGATCCGCCGAACCATGGCAGGATGATCTTGGCGATGATCGGCTGTACCTGAAACAGAAGATAAGCGCTGACAAAGATCGTAACCGCGTAGTGAAGCATTCGAAGTAACTATTCCAACCTTTCCACGATAGTCGCGGTTCCCATCCCGAACCCGATGCACATCGACTGTAATCCGAACCGTCCTCCGGTGCGTTCCAGAATGTGCAGCAGTTTCGTCATCAGCACAGCTCCCGTGGCCCCTAACGGATGCCCGTGCGCGATCGCCCCGCCTTGCATGTTGACCCGCGCCATATCCGGCCGCAGTTCGCGCGCCCATGCCAGAACAACGCTGGCAAAGGCTTCGTTGATTTCGAAAACATCGATGTCCGCCACATCGAGGCGAGCTTTGCGCAGTGCTGCCTGAGTGGCATCAATGGACCCAGTCAGCATCAACACGGGGTCCGTTCCTACCACCACGCGTGTGAGAACCCGGGCTCGCTTTCTCAGGCCCAACTCTTTTGCCTTCTCCGACGACCCCAACAGCAGCGCTGCCGCGCCATCGGAAATCTGGCTCGAATTGCCGGCGGATACTGCGCCGCCCGCGCGGAACGCAGCCGCCAGTTGGCCCATTTTCTCCAGGTTCGGATTCGCGCGCACGCCCTCATCCGCGGTGCACCCGTTTACTGTTATCAGTTCTTTCGCCGTCCACCCTAGGCGAGCGGCAGCGGCAGCCCGGCAGTGACTCATGGCCGCGTACTCATCCAACTCGCGCCGGGATAATCCCCACCTCTCCACCAGCATCTCCGCGGATTGACCCTGATGCACTATGTCAAAGGGAAACGACTCGCGGAGTTCTGCCGTAATCTTCCCATCCGATCCAATGGGCACCCGGCTCATACTTTCTACTCCGCAGGCAATGGCCAGTTCCATGTCTCCGGCCGCAATGGCCTGAGCCGCAAAGTGAACCGCCTGCTGCCCGCTGCCGCAGAAACGGTTCAATTGCAGGCCGGGAACAGAGATTGGGAACCCTGCCTGGAGCGCCGCCAGCCTTGCCACGTTGAGGCCTTGCTCGGCCACGGGAGACACGCAGCCAGCGACCACATCTTCCACCTGCGCCTTCTCCACTCCAGCACGCGCCACCACCGCTTCCAGGACTCGTGCCAGCAGGTGCACAGGGTGCACCCCATGCAACGCGCCGTCGGGCTTACCGCGGCCGATCGGCGTGCGTACGGCTTCCAATAGGAATACATCGCGCATGAGAATGCCTCGGAACAGTATTACATCCCTGGGAAGGATAAAAAAACCGGGGTGCATCGAGCAGCCCCGGTTTCCTTGGCAAAATCTTGCGGGAAGAGATTATTGCACGCGCTTTGCGGTCATCTCCATTTCGCGGTCGCCGAAGCTCATCGTGAGCTTCAATTCGTCGCCTTTCAGCGCACCCTTATAGTTGATCTTCACTTCGTTGCCACCAAAATTACGGGTCACCGAGAAAGACACATTGTCGCCATCCACTTTTCCTTCCTGGATCTCGACGGAGCCGTTGCGGCCTTCCATCGTCCCAGTCAGCTTGCCGCCGTCGGCTTTCAAGGTCATGGAGCTTTCACGTGTTTCGCCGTTCTGCATGGTGAAGCTGTACTTCCACTTCCCACTCACGTCTCCGGCGAACGCCGAGACAACCAGAACAGCCAGGACCATCACGAGGGTCACAATACGAGTTTTCATTGAGAGCGGAGACTCCTTATCGTAGGTAGAGATGTCAACGGAATGAGGGAAGTTACCACGCCAAATGTTAAGCTAAATTAAGCTTATGCGAACGCTCATGGGAATGGCGCTCGCCCTCACACTCTGGGCAGCAACCGCCACCAACGATAAGGGCCCGGGGCCCAAATGGGAGTCCATGCCAACTGAAGCTGTCACCGCGGAGGCCGCTCCTGCTGCTGCGCCGCCGCAGACAGTGGAACCGAAAGCCCCGTCTCTCGCCGATACCATGACAAAACCCGCTCAGGCCGTTCCTGAGCCGGAACCCGACATCTTTCCCATACCGCTACGCATCGCGGCCGCGCTGGCAGTGGTCGCCATGGTTGCCTATGTCGCGGTCTCCAGGCTCTCCTAGCGGGCACCGTGAAGCCCGTCGCCCTCACCATCGCCGGTTCAGACCCTAGTGGTGGCGCGGGAATACAGGCTGACCTCAAGACCTTTCATCAGTTTGGCGTCTTCGGCGAGGCAGTGCTCACGCTGCTCACGGTCCAGAACACCGTCACCGTGGAAGCAGTCGAAATCCTGGACCCAGACTTTGTCGTCCGTCAACTGGACGCTGTTCTTGCTGATGTTCCGCCTCAGGCGGCGAAAACAGGCGCCTTGGGCCACGCCCCGATGATAGAAGCAATCGCTGCCGCTGCCGCTCGTTTTTTGTTTCCGCTGGTCGTCGATCCCGTCATGATCAGCAAGCATGGCGCACCCCTGATCGCCGAGGAAGCCCGCCAAGTGCTGTCCACCAGTCTGATGCCGCGGGCCTTTCTCATCACCCCGAACCTTCACGAGGCCTCGGTTCTGGCCGGCTTCCCTGTAGACACGCCACAGGCCATGCGACAGGCAGCGCGCCAACTTCGCTTCATGGGCGCCCGATCGGTCCTCATCAAAGGCGGTCATCTCGAAGGCTCCGCCCTCGATCTTCTCTACACAGAGGACGGCATCTTCCACGAGTTTCCCGGCGAGCGCATCGATACACCGCACACCCACGGAACCGGTTGTACCTATTCGGCAGCCATCACCGCGTGTCTGGCCCTCGGCATGGCGCTCCCTGAGGCCGTAGCCCGCGCCAAGCGTTTCATCGCCGAAGCCATTCGCACCAACCCCGGCTTGGGGCGAGGCTCCGGCCCCGTCAATCATCACGCCAACCCAGGCTAGAAGATTCCTGGAAAAAAAAACTCTTGACATGATTCTGTAATTCCAATATTGTCGAAATATGGAACAAGCACCTACACAAATCAAAGACGTCGTCAAAGAAAAGTACGGCCAAGCTGCTCTGAGAGTGACCACCGGCAAGGGATCTGCCTGTTGCGGATCCGCCCCGGCGAGCATCAGTGACTGCGCCGACCCTATCACTTCTAACCTCTACAGCCAAGTCGAGCAGGGACAACTTCCGGAAACTGCCGTTCTCGCCTCACTTGGCTGCGGGAATCCGACCGCACTCGCCGACCTACACCCCGGCGAGACTGTACTCGACCTCGGCTCCGGCGGAGGGATCGACGTGCTGCTCTCCGCCAAGCGCGTCGGTCCCACCGGCAAAGCGTATGGCCTTGACATGACCGACGAGATGCTCGCCCTGGCTCGCGAGAACCAGGCCAAAGCCGGTGTGACCAACGTCGAGTTTCTGAAGGGCGAGATCGAGCACATCCCGCTTCCAGACAACTCTGTCGATGTGATCATCTCCAATTGCGTGATCAATCTCTCCGCCGACAAGGATAGCGTCCTGCGCGAGGCGTTCCGCGTCCTCAAACCGGGTGGCCGCTTCGCCGTCTCCGACGTGGTGACGCGTGGCGAAATCCCCGCCGCCGTTCGACAATCCGTTCTCGCCTGGGTCGGCTGCGTGGCAGGAGCTTTGGACCAAGATGACTACATCGGCAAGCTCAAGGCCGCCGGCTTTGAACAGGCCAGTATCGAGCCCACCCGCATCTACAAAGTCGAAGACGCCCGCGAATTCCTCGCCGGTCAGGGCCTGGACGTGGAAGCGCTGGCCGGACAGATCGACGGCAAGTTTTTCAGCGGCTTCATCCGTGCTACCAAGAGCGCGTCTGCTTCCTGCTGCAAACCGGGATGCTGCTCTTGATCGATCCGAACAGGCGGCAGGGAGAAGAGCAGCGTTACGGCTTCGCGGCTCTCTCCGCCGCCCGCATGACACGCAACAGGTTCCCCGAATAGATCTTTCCGATATCGCCAGCTGAGTACCCTTTGTTCAGCAGTGCCTTCGTCAGGTTCGGGAATTGCGAAACATCCTCCAGCCCAACCGGGACGCAGGTCACTCCGTCGAAATCACTGCCAATTCCCACATAGTCCACTCCGGCGATCTTCACCACATGATCGATGTGCTCCACAATGTCGGCCAGCGTCGCGCGCACTTTCGTCTTTGGGCGGGCGGCAGGAGGAAGCCGGCCCAGTTCCGAGGATTCCGCTGACTTCGGATTCAGAAACTCGCATCCAAAGTTGATCTGGATCACGCCGCCTTTCTTCGCCAATGCCTGGATCATTTCATCACTCATGTTGCGCGCAATATCGGAGATCGCCCGGCAGGAGGAGTGCGACGCAAATGGAGGCGCCTTGGACACCTCGAGCACATCCCAGAACGTCTTGTCGGAGACGTGCGAGATGTCCACCAGCATCCCGAGCCGGTTCATCTCCGCCACCACCTGCCTGCCGAATGCGGTCAGCCCATGGTGTTCGGGCTGCGATCCCGACGAGTCCGCCCAGGAATTGTTATTGGAATGGGTTAGCGTCATGTAGCGGATTCCCAGATCGTGATAGGTGCGCAGCAAGCGGAGGCTATCCTCGATCGCATGCCCGCCCTCGATCCCCATCAGGGCCGCCATTTTCCCCTGCTTCCGCGCGGCGACAATCTGATCGGCAGTGCCGGCAAACACGAAGTCGTTTGGGAAGCGCGCCGCGATATCGCGTTTCACCGTGTCGATCATTTCCAGAGTGCGGTGTGCCGCCTGCTGCTTCTTCGCGTACGCTGCCGCCACATAGACGGCAAAGAACGTCGCCCCCACGTTGCCTCGCTTCAATCTGGGAATGTCGGTATGCGTCGCCTTTCCCGGTTTTGACAGGTCCAGACCCTTTACCGTTTCCGAAGTGACATCGTTGTGGGTGTCGATCAACAGCAGCGAATTGTGAATCTGGAGCGCCTCGGCGTCGGTGTAGGTCTTCTTCTGGGCGCCAAGCAGCGAGGCGCACGCCAACAGCGTCAGGACATATCGGAACATGGGGCCTATTTTAGCCCGCCATGCACCCCTACTCGAAGAACAGAATCGTCGAGTTCACTTTCCACTTCGCCCAATCTGCGTCGCACACCAGGCAGCGGGTGCGGTAGCTCGAGTTCAGAGCCGTGATAATCGCCGGCACTTCTTTCGGATCCTCGGGCAAGTGGTCCACCGAAATTTCCATCCGCGGCTTGAATTTCCTGATTGTCTTAGCTCCCCCCGCCAGTGCCTTCTTTTCCGCACCTTCCGTATCCATCTTGATGAAGTCCACACGTTCCAGTTTCAGCTCTTCCACCATTTTGTCGATCGTTGTGAGGGGAGCCTTCACCACCTTATTCGAGGCTACGCGCTTAAGCAAGAAGCTGTCCATTGCGCTGGTGTCATCGTTCAGATGCAATTCCAGGATGTCGTCTTTGTCCCAAACACCCTTCGGGTACACAATGACGCGGCCCTGTTCAATTTCCTTGGCGAAGTTCCGTTTCAGCACTTCCACGTTGATGGGCGAGGGCTCAATGGCCACCACCAGTCCCGCACCCTGCTTCAGCGCCCACAGCGTCTCTGTTCCCACATTCGCGCCGCAGTCGAGCACCACATCTCCCTTGCGAATCGGCTTTCCGGAGAAGTTCTCGTATTTCCCTTCGATCTCTGCGATCTGCGCCACGGTGGCCGTGCCTTTGATTTCGGGCTCCCACATCTCCCCCCAGGGAGTGGAGACCAGTTGGAATCCATCCTGCTTCTTCACCAGGCGAGAACCCTGAAACGCTACATTTTGACGATTCATCATTCCCCAGCGACGGTAGAAGGATGAAATCGATTCCCCGATGCCGCAGGAGGGTCCACGCCCAACCAACACCATCGCTACCGCGCCCACAGGCGGGTACATCGCGAAGACGACGACGAAGAGTACCTGGAGAACGATGTACGAACCCAGAATGATCTTGAGGATTTTTTCGGTGCGGGGAGAGAATTTCATGGCCTCCCCTACCATCGGCAAAAACCGGACCGGCCTTTAGCGAACCAACGCTAACCCAAGTGATATGATGCACAAACCGCAAAATGCGCTATCTCCTGCTGGCGTTTCTCACCTTCCTCAACGTACTCAATTTTGTAGATAGACAGTTGATCCCCAGCCTCGCGCCAAAGCTCATTGCGGACCTTGGACTATCCCGGGCCGACATCGGCCTGCTGTACGGCTACGTGTTCCTTGTTTTCTACACACTGATGGGCATGACTCTGGGTCCGGCCTCCGACCGTTTTCACCGCCCTCGCCTCATATGCGGCGGCCTCGCGGTGTGGAGTCTCATGACCGCGCTTTCCGGCTATGCCCGCAACTTCGGTGAACTCGCCGCGGCGCGCATGCTTGGTGGGCGTCGGGGAAGCCACACTCACCCCCGCTGCGCTCTCCTTGCTCGCGCAGTCCTTCCCCAGCCGGCAACTCGCCTTCGCCTCCGGGTGCTACTACATGGGTGTTCCGCTTGGTGCGGGAGCCAGCATGATCATTTCGGGTTGGCTCGCACCCGAGTACGGATGGCGCGCCTGCTTTCAAATCCTTGGCGTGGCGGGGTTGATTGTCGCCCCGCTGCTGCTCTTCCTCAAAGACGGCTCTCCGCAGGGGAAGGCGTTTTCGCCGATGCCATCCGCTGAAATCGTGAGGACCCTCGCCGCTTCGCTTCGGGCTAACCCCGCCGTTCTCTTCACGATCGCCGGCGCCACAATGCTGAATTACTCCGCCAGCTCCACAATCCACGTGCTTACCTGGATGACCCAGGAACGTGGCGTCGCCTATCAGACCGCGGCTTACCTCAACGGCGGCATCTACACGATTGCCGGAATGCTGGGCACCGCACTCGGTGGGCTTTTGAGCGACTGGTTCCATCGCCGCTACCCTGGTGGCCGTCTTTGGTTCCTCATCGGGAAGGCAGCGGTATTCCTACCCTTCACCCTCATCTTCTATACCGCACCATTCAACCACACGTGGTATCTCGGAATCTGGTTCCTGAGCAGCTTCGGCAGCACCATGTGGTACGGGCCGGTATTCGCCACGGTCCAGGATCTCCTTCCGGAAAGGATCCGCGCCACGGCTGTGGCGTTCCTGCTACTGGCCATCAATCTACTGGGGACCGGCCCGGGCCCCTGGATCACAGGCCTGCTGGGCGACCGGATTGGTCTCCAGGCCGCCCTGCTTTGCGCGGTCGTGATCGGATTCGGCGCGGCGCTTCCGTTCTATCTCGCGGTCCGCCGGCTACACGGCGGGTCTACATCTTTGTAAATTTGGTTCCGTCGTCGGCCACATCGGGAGCTTCCGGCCCGGCCGGTGAAGAACCGCTGCCTGCGCCCGCCGCCCCACCGGAATTGATCAGCACCAACGTGCCCTGGATCTGGACTCCGGATGGGTCGATGTTGACGAAGCCGCCGGGGCCTTTCATGGTGACTTGCGTGCCAGCTTCGATGATCACACTCATGCCCCCCTTAATATGAACTTGCATGCCCGCATCCAAGGCATAGTTGGTGGCGACCTTGATGTGATAGTCGCTGCCGACATCGAGTGAATACTTGCCCCCAACCTTTTCGTTTTGAGCGAACTTCACCTCGAGGCTCTTGTTCTTTTCAATCAGCTCCCTCTGATCTTCCTTCACAATCAGGTGCCGCGACCCGCCGACCCATTCGCGCATTTCCTTCTTGGTGCGGTCATCCCTCTGAAACTCGGCATGCACGAAAAGCTGCTCCGAACCTTTCAAATCCTCCATGCGGATTTCATTGAAGTTGGTCTCACTGCCATTCTTCGAACTGCGTGACTTCCAAGTGCTGACCGTTTTGTGGTCGGGCAGCTTGTAGGGCACCGGCTGCATTTCGTCGTAGACGCGCCCCGTGATCAGCGGGCGATCAGGATCGCCATCCATGTAGCTGACGACAACTTCCTGCCCCACTCGCGGAATGGTAATCCAGCCCCAGTTCAAACCAGCCCAGGCTTGTGACACGCGGATCCACGCCGAATTCTTACGTTCGCGATCCCAGTGGAACATCACTTTGACGCGCCCGTACTTGTCGGGAAAAATCTCTTCTCCTTCCGCGTCCGATACGACAATCGCCGTCTGGGTGCCCTTGATCGTCGGCTTCACCGCAACACGCGGGGGCCGGAATGGAGTGGCCGAGGGCATCGCCTCGTACACATTCTTGTAATCGAATGCTTCCTCCATGTTGCTGCGATAGCTGTTCCCTTGGGTCTTGTGCTGAACCGATGTGATGAGGTAGCTCTGGTTGACTGAAGAATTGAAGTGCTCCTGCAACTCAAACTTAAAACCTGGGCAGAACGGCCGCATGGAGCTCGACCCGCGAATCACGTTCAATCGCGTCTCTTCCATCTCCAGCATGGTGCGCGCGTTCGGGTCCAGACCTCCTGCGTTCCATTTTCCGCCAGGATAGTCGTACTTCTCCGATTGTGCGTACTTGCCCGCCACAGAGGTCTGGAACGGGTCATACTGCTTGGTAAAATCGAAGTCCCACAAGCTCACTTTGCCCGTCGTGTAGGAGCGTTCAAAATCGACGGTCTGCACGAAGTCCTCGGGGTGATCAGGGTGCTCCTCAAAAGCAAACTTTGCCTTCGCCTGAAAGGGCAGGGCCTTCACTGATCCAGGCGCGTCAGCCAGGATCATCGTGTGCGAGCCCTCCTCGTACTTGAAGTAATACCAAATGCCTTCTTCTTCCATAAGCCGGCAGCAGAAATTGAAGTCTGTCTCACGGTATTGAACCAGGAACTTCCGCTGCTCATAACCCTTGGACAAATTCAGCTGAAAGCTCACCCCATGCTGCCCCAGAACCTGCTCCAGGATCTGCGGCACTGTCTTGTCGAGGAAAAACCGGCAATCCGCCGATTGCGTGAGAAACCAGAACTTGGGTACGAATTCCAATTCGTACGTGGTGAGCCCCATGTCCAGCTCTAACTGCCGTGCACTGCGGCAAATGCCATGGATGGGCCTGTAGCTCATGTCGGCTAACCGCACCTGCAAAGTGATGCCCTGGTTGATCAGCGCTGTCAGATCGAGGTTCTTCTGCGTGGAGACCATCCGCAAATGAAACTCGTAGGGTTGTGAGATGGCCTCTCGTCCCTCAAAGCGCTCCAAGAGGAGAACATCCTCTCCCAGGGGCGTCTGCACCTTGATCGGTCGGTCCTGTTGTTTGTATTCCGGCATGATGATCCCTCTGACAAGTCTCCCATCAGATAACGCGGATTTCGCCCCCCGATTTCCTCATCGCAAACCGGGGGACGAACAAAATTGCGCTACAGATCGTAGGTGAACTTGCCGTCCGAGCCCACTCCCACGTGCACCTTCGCCAGTTGACCGCCCTCGGCCATTGTCTCCAGGAGTTTTTTGGAGATGTCCGGCAGCAGAGTATTGGTCAGGATGTTGTCCACGTTGCGCGCGCCGCTTTCCACCTCGGTACACCGGTTAGCCACTTCTTCGACCAACTCCGGGGAGTACGTTAATTCAATCTTGTGAGTCTCCATCATCCGCTTCTGGATCTTGCCCAGTTTCAGACGGATGATGTTCTTCAGCGCTTCATCACGCACCGGGTAGTAGGGGATGATCACCAGACGGCCAAGGAATGCCGGCTTGAACACCTTGTCCAGTTCCGGCTTCATCGCCTTGATGATACCTTCCGGCGATGGCATCGTCTCCGGATCTGCGATCAGCTTCATTAGCGTGTCTGTTGCCGCGTTGGAGGTGAGGATGATGATCGTGTTTTTGAAGTCGATTTCGCGTCCTTCGCCGTCCTCCATCATGCCCTTGTCAAACACCTGGAAGAACAGTTCCAGCACATCCGGATGCGCCTTTTCCACTTCATCCAGCAGCACGACGGAATAGGGTCTGCGCCGCACCGCTTCGGTCAGGACGCCGCCTTCTCCGTAGCCCACATATCCCGGAGGCGAACCTTTCAACGTGGACACTGTGTGAGCTTCCTGGAACTCCGACATGTTGATGGTAATGACGTTCGTCTCACCGCCATACAACTGGCTGGCCAGTGTCAGCGCCGTCTCGGTCTTGCCGACGCCCGACGGGCCAACCAGCAGGAACGTGCCGATGGGCTTGTTCGGATCTTCCAGCCGTGCGCGTGAAGTGCGGATACGCTGACTGATGGCAAACAAAGCATGATCCTGGCCGATAACGCGGGCGCCAAGATGCTTTTCCAGCTCCAGCACCGTCTTCACTTCGTCCTTCAGCATGTTGCCAACCGGAATGCCGGTCCAGTTCGAGATCACCTCGCTGATGACCTGCGCATCCACGGTCACCCGCATCAACGGCTTCTCGCCTTGCAGTTCGTCCAATTCCGCCTGCAGTTTGCCGAGCTCTTCTTTCATCTGGTCCGGGGTACCACTGGGCTCCGGAACATCTTCCGGCAATTTCGCGTTGGGATCTTCCAACTTCATCCGCAACCCGCGGATCTTGATCACCAGGCCTTTTTCTTTTTCGAACCGCTCATTGAGTGCCGCCAATTCCGCCGCAGTGGATTCTTTCTGCTGTCCTATTTCAGCCAGGCGTTCCGTATGATCCGCGCCGACCTGCATTTCGCGGTTCAACACGCGTTCCTGGACTTCCAGATCGTCCAGCTTACGCCGTGCAGCCTCAATGGCCGATGGCATCGCATTCTGCCCAAGAGCAACCCGTGCGCAGGCGGTATCCAGCACGCTCACGGATTTATCCGGCAACTGCCGTCCCGCGACAAACCGGTGGGACAGCCGCACCGAGGCCATCACGCCTTCATCGACAATGCGCACGTTATGATGCTTCTCGAGAGAAGCGACAATTCCGCGCATCATTGTCATGGCCGTCTTCTCGTCCGGCTCTTCCACCTTCACCACCTGGAAGCGCCGCGCCAGTGCCGGGTCCTTCTCGAAATACTTCTTGTACTCCGACCATGTGGTGGCAGCGATGGTGCGCAGTTCGCCACGAGCCAGCGCCGGTTTCAAGAGGTTGGCCGCATCGTTCTGGCCGGCCTGTCCACCGGCGCCAATCATTGTGTGCGCCTCGTCGATGAACAGGATGATCGGCGTGGGCGATGCCTTCACTTCCTCAATCAGTCCCTTCAACCGGTTCTCGAATTCGCCCTTGACGCCCGCGCCTGCCTGCAACAGCGCCAGGTCCAGCGTCCGCAACTCCACGTTGCGCAGTGGCGGCGGCACATCGCCATGCGCGATGCGCAACGCGAAGCCTTCCACCACCGCGGTCTTTCCAACGCCGGCCTCACCGGTGAGAATCGGATTGTTCTGCCGGCGGCGCATGAGAATATCAATCACCTGGCGAATCTCGAAGTCGCGGCCCAACACCGGGTCGATCTTGCCCTTCTTCGCGTTCTCCGTCAGGTTCACCGTGTATTGATCGAGGTTCGGGGTCTTCCCGCCAATGTTTTTCGGACGGTCCGCAGCGGCCATATCCGCAGCTTCGGCAATCGTGTCCTCCGAGGAGCCGGAGACAATCGCCATGATGTCCTTCTTCAGCCCCTCCACCGAGATCTTGGCGAACTCCTTCGATATCCCGCTCGCCAGGCGTGCCATCTCCTCATCGGAGAGCAGCGCCAGTACTGTAAATCCGCTGCGAATCTTGTGGGCGCTGTAGTCGATCGAACCGATGGTCCAGGCTTCGGTCAGCAGCCCGATAATCCGTCTCCCGATCGCCGGAGTCTGGGCATTTCCCCTCTTGATCTTGTCTAGCGAGGCGTTCAGATCCCTGGTAAGCCGCGAAGTGTCCACGCCATACTGATGGAGGATCTTCGCCGCATCACAGTCGGTGAAGTCCAGAAGTTTGAGCAGGTAGTGCTCGATCTCAATGTCATAGTGCGTGCGGGAGAGGCAGAGGCCCGCCGCGCCTTCCAGCGCTTTCCGCGTTACCTCGTTCAGCTTGCCCATCAACGCTTTCATGCTGACGCCCATAGTCGTTTCCTTTCTTGATATCTCTTAGCGCTCTCGCTGCATCATATCCTCAAGATCGCCTCATCGGGATCCCGGGTCATGTCCGCGGTCTTCGCCCACGTCACCCATCCGAGCCGGGGCCCTCCTTCACCGCGGTCGCCCAGGCAGCACCCGGGTGTCTCTTCGCGTTTCATCACCAACTGCACTTCAAAACTCAGTTCCCCGTTCGTGTAGAATCGCACCAGCGATTCCAGAGGCTTGTATGCCAGTCCATCGGGGAGAAAATCAAGATACTGGCGCAATGTCAACGGTCCTATCCGGACGCGGATGCCGGACTGCGGATCCCATACTTCATCGCCAACAATCGCCCCTACGCCCAATTGCTCCGAGTAGCTGTCCCCGCGATCGAACTGGCACTGCGAGGTTCGCGCCAGTGGGAACCACGCTCCGGCGAACTGCTCGACATGCACGGGAACATCGAAATAGTCCCCCAGAAGCTGCTCCAGACCCATCGTCGACCGCGGCGTCAGACTCAGCAACCCGCTGAAGAATATCAGCACCTCATCCCGAAGATTGAGCCGGCGCTGAAGCCCTTTTGTCCCCATGCCAATGAGGCCCATCAGGTACCGCGACATACGGTCCTGTTCGCCGCGCTCATAGGCGACGTAGAACCGGTACCGCTCCCAGGCCTGATAAAACAGGCTGATCAGCCGGTGGTTAAAAATATCGAGGAATGCGGCCAACGTTGTATCTTTGGCCCGGAGCCGCGCACGGATGTACTCCGTATAGTAGGTCGGAAGCACACCGAGCGGCCCGAACATCCCCATGAAGTTCACGGTCATGGAAATGGGCTGATCGTTCTTCCACTCCAGACTTTGGATTTCACTGGCCGGAAACGCCATCAGGGCATGGGCGTGAAACCGCACTACCTCCCTTCGGGGTGGGTTGAATCGGCCCACCATACCGCGATCCGGCTCTATGCGGTGCAGCCAACGCATGACCTGGAAGAAACTGAACTCCCAAGGAGTCCGCTCCAAATCCCGCCGCAACACAGGTTGGCTCATAACAGGATTCGACGTCCCGCTCTCGGCAACCATTCCTTGACCACCTCCTTCCTCTGGCGAGTACGAATCGCCAACTGATGGAAGCTGTTCAGGGTTGCATACAATCCCAGAAAGTGCTCCAGCACCGTCGCAAACAGATATACGCCGCCGCCCGCGAATTGCTCCTCGTCGAATTCCATCTCTGTTCGGACCCCACGCGCGAAACTGACCCCGTTCTCCGAGATTACCCGCGCGAATTGCCGGCTGCTCTTCAGGCTCACAATCGCGTCAATCATCTTTGCCGTGTATACAGACTCGGTGAAGTTATACAGCTTCAGCACTTCCAGTAGCGCTTCGCGGCCTTCCTCCACCAGCGAGAGATAGTTCAACGAAAGATGAGAAATCAGGCGCCAGAAGATCGACTTTCCCGTGGGAGGGCGCATTGGCGCCGTGGGGCGGCGCAGACAGACAATCTTCTTGAGTGCGGACATGCCCTCAATCGTAAAATCCCCGGCATCGTTGCCGAAAGGCAGCCGAGCCGGGATATCGCGGTTTGTGCACATTCCACGCACCGTCAGCGCATCCAGGTTCGGATGCACCGGGCGCATCGAAAGGTCCACCAGTGAGAGGGTATACTCGGTCCCTTCGTCCTTACTCAACTCAGAAATCCGCCGGTTCGCCAGCCAAAATGTCTGCTTATTCTCCCGGATCGCTGCGTGCCGGTAGGAGTAAAACGGTTCGTACGTCCGCGTTTCGCGCGTTTGCGGGTCGATCGAAACCACTTCGTCGATCGAAAACAGTTCCGTCGAGTTCCGCCGCCGCACGTCCGGAATAACCTGGTATTCGAACTTCCGTTGGTCGAGCAGAATCGGCTCACACGTCTGCGGAAACAGGTTGATGATCGGCGTGCACCCCAGCCGGAACATGGAAGGATTGATGCCCAGTTCCAGATCCTGCCGCCGGTCTTCGAGCTCATAGGGGCGGATCAGGAAGACGATCTCCGCCTGCTCCTTGAACCCCGTTGCCCATACCTCGTTCAGTCCGGTCACATCCAGGAAAAGAAACTTCTCCGGAAAGACAAAATACTCCTGCAGCAGCCGGTAGGCCTGCAGTGACCGCTTCGGATACGGCAGCATTGCTTCATCGTCGGCAAAACCTACTGGCCGGATACACGAACCGGGAAGGATCACCGGCTTCTTCCGCAGATTCTTCGGATCGCGGATGGCAATCTGCACGCAATTATTCAACAGAAGCTCGTACAAGGTGTGGACCACCTTGCTTTCCCCGTGCAGATAAAACCGCAGGGAGTTCATTTCCAGCTTGTCGAGCATTACGTTCAGGCCTGCCTGCAATAACAGGCGCAAAGATCCCACCGCTTCTGTCGTTTTGATGGGAGGATTCAGCCGGTCCGGCGGCAAGTAGCCCGCTTCCGTGATCGTTACCGGCCACAAGGTGGTGTCATAGCAGGTACGGAACCGGCAGGGGTCGCCACCCACGGGCCGCGAAAACATGGGGGTGCCGCGCGCGATCTTCAAGCCCGAAGAGAGTTTCGCCCGCTCCGGATCCACCACCATCTCCACTACGGACATCGACGGTATTGTCCGCACGTAGTGCGGATAGACGATGTTCAGCAGGGCCTCGGTGATCTCCGGAAATTCCGAGTCGATCTTATAGTGCACCCGCGCCGTGAGGAATGCGAATGCCTCAATAATTCGCTCCACGTGCGGGTCATCGCACTTGTCCGGCTCCAGCAGAAGCCGCCCCGCAATCTTGGGGTACTTCTCCGCAAACTCTACTCCCATCAACCGCAGAAAGCTTAATTCGCGGTCGTAATACTGGAGGAACTCATCGCGCACTGGAGTCCCCCTTCACTTGATACTCTCCAGACGGCAGATCGAGCACGGTGTCGAAAGAAATCAGTTCAGGGGCGGGGTCCATCTTCAGCAATCCGTCGATGTGAAACCGCAATGCCTTCCCAGACTCGAAGGTGGTGTCCAGAAGGCGGACGGTTACGCCGGTGAGCCGTGGCTCGAAGTAGGATATCGCGATTTCCAGCCGCTTCTGCAAACGCATGCGGTCACTGAGGCTTGTCAACACAAAATGCGTATAGTCGGGCAGACCGTAGTTATAGACGGATTGAACTACGTCAGGCATATCCATCGGTGTATCGGGATTGGACCGCGTGTTGAACAGCCACTCCAAGTCCCGCCGCAGAGCCGCCTTCAGATTGCGCACCGATTGTGCGCGGGTTACCGGAGGGTCGGCCGCCAGCTTCGGCTCCAGGTCGGTCAACCGATCAAGCAGCGGTACCGTTACGATGGCTTCCAGGTCTGGTCGCGCCATGGTTCCTCTACTTCGCGCAGGCCAAAGCCTGCATTGGATCCAAACGGCAGATCCAGTTATACAACTGTTGCTTCTTCTCGTTGTCCCCGTCCAATGAGCGATAGTAGAGGGCCAGCGTGTGCGCCACCATGTCCGCCGGTTCCCAATCCTCCAACCGGCGCTTTTCGATCTCGCCTGTCAGTTCTTCCAGAATGGGGCGAGCAATCTGCTGCCTACCCAACGCCAGGCAAACCTGCGCCAATTGCATCTTGCGTTGGAATTTCCCCCGGCCGCTGCGCTCCTGCAGCATCTCCCGCATCAGTATCTGAATGGCTTCTTCCTTGTCTCCGTTCGTCGCTGCCTGCATTGCCAGCTCGAAGGCATCGGGTGGCCGCTCGGCTTCCGGCGTAGACTCCGTTGCTTCATACCGGAATGCCGGCATTGGTTCCGGCTCCGGCTCGTAGTAGCTCTGTGTCTCCTCCTGGACAGGTTCCGGCTCCGGTGGCGGCGGAATGATGTTCTCCTTGATCCAATTCATCGTTTCCGCGTTCGCCACAGGCGTGTCATCCGTCAAGGTCATGTTGAGCAGATCCGGCATGTCCTGCAGAAGCGATTTTAGAGCCGATTTGACCGCCGCGGAAGCAGCGCTGTAACCCTGGTAATCGAGCCCCTGTACGATGTAGCGCTGCAAATCCAGCCAAGCCCGGCCGGCTTTCGTTGCCATCGCATCCTCACCCTGGCGGAGCACATCTTCCCAATACCCCTCCATCGCGAGTTTCTTGATCTGTTGCCGCGTCTCTGTTGGCGGTGGGTCCAGCAGTGAGTAATCCGGCGACGAACCGGACGCCCGCAACTCGCCCCACCGGTACCCTCGCAACATTAGATAAGAAGAGGGGTTAGAAAGGTCCTGTGATCGGATCCAAGAGGCCACGGCGGCCAGCCGGTCTGCCGCATCGTCGAAATCCTGCGGCTCGATTCCGGTAACCGCCCGCCTTCTTGCCGCCGGCTTCCGCGCCACCGGCGCCCGCTCCACATATTCTTCCGCGCCCGCATCGCCCGATGCTTCCTCGGAGGGTTGCTCTTCTTCAGGGGGAGGCGCGTCCTCGTCGGGTTCCAACAACCGCTTCTCATCGAGCAGCCGGTTCACCGAGAGCCGGATTTCCTGGATTGTTCCCCCAAGTTTGGAAAAAGAAGGGGGCTCATCCTGGAACTTCTGCTCACACACTACTGACAACTCATCGAGCGTTGCTGTAATACTGTCCAGCAGTGCAAGCAGATCTACCACATACTGCTTCGACGTCTTGGCGAACCCATTCTCAAAGGCATCCAGGGTAACCTTGCCGTCTTCAACGGCGCGCCGGATCTCCTCGCGCTTTTTCTCGACGTCGTCGCCGTATTCATCTTCGCCCGGCATCTTGCCGAGCCGCTGGGCCTCGTGATACTGCAGGTAGCTGTGCTGTCCCTTGGTAATCGGGACCTGCTTTAGCGGAATGTCCAGATACGCTCCGCCCAGCCAGTCCAGCGGAGCCAGGCGCAACCCGGGATCACCATCCTCCAGCTCAGGATAGACCGTATCCCACTGCGTTTCGATCAGCCCCTTGAGAGCCAGCAACCCCTTGTGGAAGCCCTCGAACTGCTCGCGGTAGATGTAGGCCTCAATCAGCCAGACCACTACCTGCAGATCTTTCGACTTCTTGAGAAGAATATCCTCAGCCTGGCGGATGACAACCTTGTAATCCACCCCTGCCGATTCGGCCAGCCAGTCCTCGTTCGGACGGCGGGCTTCTTTCAACTTGTCAAAGGCCGGATTGTAGCGGATATTCTCGCCGCTCGGGTTCGGGCCAGGAATCGGACTGAGAAGTTCTTCGAGCGTGGCCATGCGGTACGTTCCGAGCGGTCAGAATAGCACGAACCGGAGGCTATTCCGCGACGGCTTCCTCCGTTGTTGCAAACTCGATCTTGCGGATTTCGAGCAGTGGGATTTCCTCGTCATCCATCAGAAATGTCTTCTGGCCGAAAGGCACGGGCTCGCCGTCGCGCTCTTCCCAAACTGTCATCCGGCCCAACCGCACGTTGTCGTCCGCGTTCTGGAAGGAGAACGGGCACAATACCGGCAACAGGCATTCTCCCAACTCCGTCTGGTTGAAATCCGGACCTGTGTGGATCATCACTGGAGCCCACAGCATATCCCGCAGCCGCTTGGGAGGTTCGATCTCAATCGACTCGATGTGCGCCAACGGAATCCACAAGTAGGCCCCCGCTGTGTACACTTCCAACCGCGATCCAATGCGGGGGTCCGCATCTTCGAGGCTCTCGAAAGGCGTCCCGTTCAAGTTCCCCTTCTTGGAAGGAATCGCCGGCACGGATGGAAACTCCCGTTTTTCGAAAATCTCCCGCCGCGTCCGTTCCGAGTGCATGCACGCCTCATACAGAAGCGCGCCCATCCCCGATTTCTGATTCTCCTTCGCCAGCACTTCCAGGTGCTTTCTAGCCCTGTCGAAGTCGCCAGTGAAGCAAAGCAACTCAAACAAAAAAGTGCGACGCTGAGCGTCGGTTGGGTTGTCCCGCAACTCGGCACTCAGCGCCTGCACAGCTTCGTTCAGTTTGCCAGCTTTGTACAGTTCTCTGGCATTCATGGAAGCGTCAGACCTTCTTGTTCTCTTTGATGTTGTAGCCGGCCTTCACGGACGAATCGAGCGTGCCGTCCTGCTTCTGAGGCTTGTAGTCGAATTCAATCTTCGCGTAGTTCAGCGAGAACTGATCGGTCGGAACCACGTCACCGTGCGAAGAACCACCCACCTGATAGCTGGAAACCAGCACGTCGGTCAGCACGATTTTCAGGTACTCCTGCTGTTCCGTACCAGCGCGGCGGCAAACCAGAGTGGCCTTGTTGATGTGTTCACCGCAGGCGCAAGCAAGCATCAGCTTCGGCGAGGACTTCTGGAACTTGCTCACGAAGTGCAAGTCCTGCATGACCACCTTGCCGGCGCCATGACCGCCACCAGAGTGGCCGGTTCCGGTATTCGTTTCGCCCCAGCTCCACGATTCCAGATCAATCTCATTCTTGTGCTTGGAATCGTGGCTTTCTCCATCGATGCCTTCAAACTTCAGGAAATAATCTACTGCAGCCATTGTCTTTCTCCTCTATTCTTTATTTTTCAGCTTGGAGGAACCTGGTGTGGAGGTCCCTCCAATGCTGTTGTTGTTTTGTACCTTACTTGCGAGTCGGCGCCGGGAGCTCCGCCACCAACCGCAGGGAAACCGAGAGTTCATCCAACTGGAAGTGGGGCCGGAGGAAGGCGATTGCCTTGTATACGCCCGGCTTGCCAGGCACTTCCATCACGTCTACGCGAGCTTCACGCAGTGGCCGCTCCGCCTTGTAGGTGGGCGACGCCGTGTCGTCGGCAATCACGTAGTTCAAAATCCACTGGTTCATCCACTTCTCGCAGTCCTGACGCGACATGAAACTACCGATCTTGTCTCGCATCATCGCCTTCAAGTAGTGTGCAAACCTCGATACCGCGAAAATGTAGGGCAACTGCGTTGACAACCGCGCATTGGCGTTGGCCGCTGCCTTGTCATACAGCTTCGGCTTCTGGCAGCTTTGCACGCTGAAAAACGCCGCGTAGTCGGTGTTCTTGCAGTGCACCAGAGGAATGAATCCCTGGTCGGCCAGCTCCTTCTCGCGCCGGTCGGTGATGGGCACTTCGGTCGGGCATTTCATGGCCACATCGCCTTCGTCGGTATAGAAGTTATGTACCGGAAGCCCTTCCACCAGGCCGCCGCCTTCCACGCCGCGGATCGCAGCGCACCATCCGTGCCGCGCGAACGCATTGGTTAGCCGCGCTCCCAGGGCAAACGCCGCGTTGCCCCACAAATACTTGCCGTGATCGGTGCCGTCCACTCCCTCTTCGTAGGCAAATCCCTCGATCTGCTTGTGTTCCTTGCCATAAGGAAGGCGCATCAGGATGCGCGGCACACACAATCCCACGTACCGGCTGTCTTCGCTTGCCCGGAAGCTCTTCCACTTCGCGTATTCCGTCGTATCGAATACCTTGCCCAGATCGCGCGGTGCGTCCAGACTTGTGAAGCTCTCCAGGTTGAACATTTCCGGCGAGGCGGCCGAAAGGAACGGGGCGTGAGCCGATGCGGCTACGGTCGAAATCCGTTCCAGCAGTTCCACATCTTCCGGATGCCGGCTGAATTCGTAGTCCCCAATCAGCCCCGCGAACGGTGCGCCGCCGAAGATACCGAATTCTTCTTCGTAAACTTTCTTGAACAACGTGCTCTGATCGAACTCCGGCGCGCGCTGCAGGTCGCGCAGCAACTCCCGCTTGTTCGAGTTGAAGAGTTTGATCTTCAACATCGAGTTGGTTTCGCTTTGGTCGATCAGGTACTTCACCCCGCGCCAGGTCCCTTCCAGCTTCTGGAACACCGGATGGTGGAGCACTTCATTCAATTGCAGGCTCAGCAGGTGGTCAATCTGCGCGATACGCGCATTGATCATGGCTTCCGTATCCTTCGACACGGCCATCGATCCTTCCAGTACCTGCTCCGCGAACATCTTCACCAGTTCGCGCCCGCGTTCCTTCTGGGCCGGATCCTTACCCAGCCGTCCTTCATCTACAATCTTGTCCAGCAGGCTGCCCTCGAGGACCTGCTCCTGAGCCTGTGCCCCGGCGCGTTGTGCGTCACTCATTGGAACCTCCCTCGGCGTTAATCTCGGACTTCACTTTCGCCAGCTTGTCCGCGTCTCCAGCCAGGCCAAGCAGCAACTCGTCCAGCTTGTCGTTGCCCATCATGGCTCCGCGGAGGTCGGCCAGCTTTGTCCGCAGGTCCAGCAGTTCCTTCAATGGCTTCACTTGACGAGCCACGTTCTCCGGCTCGAAGTCGTCCATCGACTTGAAGTTCAGGTTCACCCGCAGTTGCCCCGCGTCGGGATCTTCACTCAGCTTGTTCTCCACCGAAAACGCGATGTGCGGATTCATCCCTTCCAAAACTTTGTCGAAGTTGTCGGGGTTGATCTCGACGAACTTCCGGTCACGCAATCGGGGCAGCGGCTGCTCCGGCATCCCCGTGAAATCTCCCAGAACGCCGAGAACGAACGGCAGTTCCTTCAATTCGATGGCATCGCCGACTTCCACGTCGTAGGTGATGTGTACTCTGGGGGGGCGAACCCGATCCAGTTTATGCTGTGCGCTTTCTCTTGCCATTGCATTCCCTCTTTGATTGTCTGGTTCTTTCTCTTGGCCTTTGCCGGAACGTCGTTGTTCCCCTCCAGGAACCGGTTGACTGTTCAACCTTCATCGTTTCGGCTCAGCCCGCTGTACATACCTATCACAGCGGTACGTAAAGTTCAACCGGAGTCAGTCTATCTCCTCTTGGGTGCGCATCAGCTGTTTTTTTCTCAGTGTTTTCTCAGTGTTTTCACCGCTGCGTACCGGGCATCTCACTCTTGTCTTTTGTCCTGCCCTCTGTCCTACTCTCTAGCTCCTCGTTTTCGTCTACACCAGGATAAGCGTAATCGCTTCGGTAAAAGCATCACGAGCCGCAGAAAAAAACTACAGCCGGTAGCGCCAGATTGCCAGATTGGATCCTTCCACCGCCACGTCCAGGATTCCCACGTTGTCCCCCAATGCCTGGCTGATCGCCGCGCGCAGCACGCCGGCAACAGCCTCACGTGTGTACACCCAGTAGAAGAAGGCTTCCACGCATGTCGCTAACAACGGATCCCCACCACCATGGCTGCATTCGCAATGTACCTGAACCCGGTCGTATACGGCTCCGTGCGCTTCTGTCGATAGTCCGAGGCGCACCGTTAGCGTCACGGGCTTACCCACACCCGCTACCGGCTCCAGCCAGATCTCGAGTTCGATCGCACCGTTCGGCCACCCGGGTTCGCCTTCGCGCAATGACGCGAAGACTTGCCGTGAGCGCAGCGACATCCGCTCTGCGTCGGTTCGAAAGTTCAGTTTTGGTAAACCCAGCGCGGATGGGAATGCAATCGAGCTGCGCTCCTCCCCTTGCGATAGCTCGATGCGCATGTCGCGAAACTGCCCTTCGAGCATCGTGCGCAGAAGTGATGCAGGGATGGAAACGGGTGCGTCACCGGCAAACCCAACCAGGGTCCCAGTGCCGCGAAGTGCATCGAGTAGTGCGGTAAACATGTTGGGTGGTCTCCTTGGAATTGGCGATCAGGTGACCCCAGATTACGCCACATCCCGACTCGGAGTCGTGCGGCAAACGGTAAGGGAAGCGTAAGGAAATCAGCAGGAGACCACTTCGAACAGCGGCCAGTCTTCGCCGTCCAGCGTCAGTACATTGTGCTTGGCGAACTGAATCCCGGAACCCGCCACCAGGTCCCTTACGACGCGGGAAACCACCACTTTCCCTGTCCCTGTCGATGCCAGCATCCGCCCGGTCAGCTCCACCGTAAAGCCTGCCGGTGGCGATCCCGGTAAGAATTCGCATTCACCCGTGTGCACCGCGGCCCGCGTCTCCATCCCCATCCGCAGCCCGTGCGCCACCATCGCAAACGCGCTGCGTACCGCTCGCGCAGGACCGTCGAACGTTGCCAGCGGCGCACCGGACTCCAGATCTCCTTCCCGCCCGCGGAACCATTCGATTTCGCGACGGATTCGTCCCATGTAAGCCAGGGCTTCCGGATTTCCCGCATGGCGGGGGCGCAACGTCTCCGGCATGTCCAGAAACAGGGTTGTGGCCAGCGCCCGCTCGGCTTGCGGCAGGCTGCTCAGACCAGAGAGAAAATCCTCAGTCGCCTCTAGAATTGCATCCTGATCCCCCACAAACGGCAAGTGATCTGCTCCGGGCAGTTCGAGAAACCGCGCGTCCCGGATCAGACTCGCCATAAACCGCCCTTCTTCCACCAACAGTGTCTTGTCCTCACTGCGGTGGATGACCAACGTCGGAACCTGAAGCGACGGCAGAATGGGGCGGATGTCGATTTCCGCGTTCATCCGCGTCAGTGCTTCCGCCGCCCCCGGGCTGGCCCCCATTCGCAGATAGGTTGCCCACCAATTCCGGAAATCAGCGTCCCGTGCGAGAGAAGGCGCTCTTTCCTCAATACCCACCGGGCCGCCCCACTGCGCATTGATCTGCTTGCAATATGCGTCCCGTTCGGCCGAAGTCGGCCCCCACGGATAATCAACATCCCGCAGCCGCCGGGCGTACGACCCGATCATCACCAGGCCCGCCACCTTCTCCGGGTGCGTAGCCGAAAACAACACCGACAGCGGACCGCCTTCGGATACGCCGACAATCGCCGCCCGCCTCGATCCCACCGCGTCCATCACCGCGCGAACGTCGTCCATCCTTTGTTCGAGAGTAGGCAACTGGTTCAGCGGCACCCGGTCCGACAACCCCGTCCCCCGTTTGTCGAATAGGATCAATCTGGAAAATGAGGACAACCGCCGCAGAAACCGGGCAAAACGCGGTTCCCGCCAAAAGTACTCCAGGTGTGACACCCAACCCATCACGAAGACGAGGTCCATTGGACCTTCTCCGACCACCTGGTAGGCAATGTTGACGTCGCCTGACCTCGCATAGTGCGTCTCGGGTACGCCGTCCTGAAGGGTTCTCGGTGGAATCCCCGTAATTGCCGGAGCCGGTTCCGGGGCAGGTGCGGCTTTCACCGGCACCGCACTCCCCTGATCCTGCACCTGCGGCATGAACCGGTATCCACGCCGCGGCCGCGTTTCAATGTAGACCGGCGCCTTCGGATCGTCTCCCAACGCCTTCCGCACTTCCGCAATCTGGAACGAAAGGGCATGGTCGTCCACAAACGTGTCAGGCCACAATTCCTTCATCAGCTGATCGCGCAACACCAACTGATTGGAACGCGTGACCAGAAAGGCCAGTACATCGAATGCCTTCGGTGCAAGCATGACTTCCCGGCCGGCGCGGAATAAGCGCCGCTCCGACAGATCCAGAAGAAAGTCTCCGAACTGAAGACGCACGTGCTATCAATCTATACTCTGTGCCTCGCCGTCCGCAACGACCCGCATCGGTAGCGCGCCTTGCCAACGGCAAGGTGAGTTTATTATTGTTAGCTGAACTCGTGATGCACTCTGAATGGACGGGGATTATCGCGGCCGCACAGCCTAAGGCTGTGACGGCTCAACTCCATCCCCACGAGAGAGTGATTCTGTCCTTTTTAGCGATACTCGCTATTCTTGGCCTCGTTCGCCGTGTCCCTATGGAGCGCCACTTTTTCCTCTGTCTGCTGCCTGCGACGCTTTGGGGAGTCTGGCACATTGAATCCCGCATTTCGAAACGTTGGACGCGTATCCTGAGGGAGTGGGCTTCGCTCGCCCTCCTTCTTGTGGCCTACTGGGCGCTGGAAGTCTTTGCCACCCAAAGCAAGGAAGGGCCCCGGTCGACCTGGCTGTTCTGGGACCACCATTTACTTTATTCAGTGGGACTTAAGAATTGGATCGAAACGGGAGGCCGAGCGCTTCCGACGTTGCTCGAGACGGTCTATCTTCTCCTTTATTCCTTACCTCCCATCTGCCTCGGCGCGATCTATCTCAGCGGTGCGAGCCGCCGCTCGGGCAAGTTCCTGTTTGTTCTGTTCCTTGGCACACTTGCCGCGTACGCCCTCATTCCGATGTTCCCGGCCGCCTCTCCGCGGACCGCGTTTCCGGGAGTCGATCTGCCCGCTTACCTCACCTTCCCCAGGTCTATCAACCTGTGGCTCCTCGATCACATGGATATCACCACCAGCGTGTTCCCGAGTGGCCATGTTGCCGTGGCATTCTCCTGCGCGTTCGGGTTGCTACGCACTGTCCCGGCTCGTCCTCGGGCATGTGGGCTACTGGGTTCGGCGTCGCCTTCCTGGTGTACGCCGCGACCGTGTATGGACGCTATCATTATGCCGTGGACGGCCTTGCCAGCATCCTTCTCGCCACTACTGCGTGGGTAGTCGCCGAGTGGCTTGACTCTATAGGGGATTGACTTGTCATGCTTCTCGCCCTCGCCGCTGTTTTGCTGGCCGCTGACACAAATCCCGCTGCACCTTCCGCCGAGGAAATCATGACCAAAGTGGAGGCGGCTGATCGACAGCGCAAACAGTCGTCCAAGGGCCACTCCTCCATTCGCCACTATACAGTCGAAAACAAGCGCCTCCATTTCAAGGCCTACATGAAGGTGGAAGCCATCACTGACCCTGCGGGCGCCCGCCAGTTCCGTATCATTTCCGTCCAGGCTCCCGCAGCCGTCAAGAAGCTAGTCTTCCAACGGATGCTCGACACCGAGGCAAAAGCGTACAACAAAACCCAGCAATCCGCCACCGATATCACCCGTCAGAACTACACGTTTCGCCTTGAGGACACCATCGTCGAAAACGGCCAAAAGCGTTTCATCCTCGCTGCCGAGCCCCGCAGCAATAACTCGCTCCTCTTCCGTGGCAGGATCTGGATTGACGAAGCCACACACGCCGTAGTCCGGATCAGCGGCTCCCCTTCTAAAAACCCTTCGTTTTGGGTCAGGAAAACGAGCTTCGTTCACGACTACGTTGGTCTCAACGGCCAGTGGCTCGCCTCGAGCAATATCTCCCAGTCCGAGATCCGCATCTTCGGACACAGTACAGTCACTATCCAATACGGCGATTACACTTTCCCCACACCAGCGTTGGCGACGGAAGGCGCCGGAACACACTGAACTCTTACTTCTTTGCTCCCTTCCCTGTATCCGGCCGCGGGTCCGCAATGAACCCGTCCTTGTTCGGCATCTTCACCTGAGGCAGCGTCTTCGCATTCATCGCCTCGTTGGCCCCGATGAGGCCGTTCTGTTGCAGAATGTAGGCCGACACGGCGTAGGTTTGATTCGCCGTGAGCATTCCCGGATCCTTGAAGGGCATCGCCCTACGGATGTAGTCGAACAGAGTCGTTGCATAGGGCCAGTAACTCCCCACCGTCTTCAATGGCTTCGGCGTTGCAATGGTCCCTTTGCCACCCACAATCGGCGGTTCGTCCCCACCTTTGCCTTCCGATCCGTGGCAGCGCTGGCAACGCCGCTCGTACACATCCTTTCCTTCCGCCGCAGTTCCTGAACCTTCCGGCAGTCCCCTTCCGTCCGGAAACACCGTGATCGCCCACGCCTTCACCTCCTCCGCCGTCGGAGCCCTCCCGACCCCATACTTCGGCGATTGCCCCCACGCCGCCGCAACAAGCAGAACTAAGGCCAAATATTTCATCGCGCTTGCTCCTCTCATACTGGCTGCACCACCTGCGTCACGTTCCCGCCGGCTTCCACTTTCCACCCATGCACGCCGTTATAGTGGTAGTTCGAATTCATCCCCCGCACTGCGATTAGCTCCGCTCGGGTCGGCTGCAGGTATCCCGTTTCATCCGTACAGCGCGACAACAACGTGCACTCCGCTCCGTCCCAGCGCCAAGGGAAGCGGAACCGCGTCAACGCCATCGGCAGCACCGGATCCTGCAAGGCCGCCGCCTGCCAAGTCTTTCCTCCGTCCGCCGAAATCTCCACCTTCGAGATCCGTCCCCGCCCTGACCACGCAATCCCCCGCACTTCATAAAAGCCCGGCCCTTCCAGTTTCCGGCCCCCCGATGGAAACGTGATCAGCGATTTCGCATCCATCACGAACGTAAATTGCCGCGCCTTCCCGCTCGCCTCCAGATCCGTATACTTCGAGGTCTCCTGCCTGCTCATTGCCGGCTGATCGGTCAGTTCCAGCCGCCGCAGCCACTTGACGTTGATGTTTCCCTCCCAACCGGGAATCACCAACCGCAGGGGATATCCCTGTTCCGGGCGCAACGCCTCCCCATTTTGGGCATAGGCCACGATGATGTCGCCCTTGGCCTTCGCGATCGGAATCGACCGGTTCATCTTGCAAGCATCGGCCCCCTCGGCAATTATCCACGTCGCTTCCTTCTTCGCTCCGGCTTCTTCCAGCAACAGCGCCAGCGGCACTCCCGTCCATTCGCTGCAGCTCACCAGCCCGTGGCTCGTTTGCGCATCCGGCGCCGGCTTTGCTCCCCACTCGGAACCCGAATTTCCCGCGCACTCGATGAAGTGAATCTTGGATACCGATGGCAGCCGCTTCAGTTCCGCCATAGAAAACAGCAGCGGGCGCTCCACCATGCCGTGAATCATCAGCGAATGCTTCGCCGGATCCAGCGCCGGCACCCCTGCATGATGCCTTTCGAAATGCAACGCAGACGGTGTGATCATCCCGTGAATTTCCGCCAGAGGCGTCTTCGTTGAAGCTTGCTCCGGGGTTTTCGTCTCCGGCTTTAGCCTGTGGGTCTTCTCAAACTGAGATCGTTCGCCGTATTCGCTCACCGGCTTACCCAGCCGGTTGGGACCATCATCCTCTGCCGCAGCCTGCTGCTTCTTTTCGCCGCTGCATCCCACCAGTGCCCCGCCCAGAGCGGGGCCCAGCGCCAAGAACTTCCTTCGATTCGCCACTTTCATCTCATCTCCCTGTCAGAACGCTAATTTCAACCCCAACTGCACAATCCGCGGGTCTCCCGCGCTCTCAATCCGTCCAAACCGCGCCGGAGTGTTTTGCGTCGCAAAAGGTGTTCCAAGAATCGGCGTGTTGAACGAATTGAACAACTCCGCCCGGAACTGAATCCGCACCCGCTCCACCGGGCTGAAAATCTTCATGAACGCCAGATCGAAATTCGGGCCTCCAGGCCCACGCAATAGATTCCGCGGCGCCGTCCCGAACGTCCCCACCGCATTCGCCGCAAACGCCGCCGGATTGAAATACTGCGCGATCAAATCGGCCCGCGACCGGTTCGTCGGCAGGAATGGATTCCCCACCAGGTCCGCCCGGTTCGCCCCCAACCCCGAAAACGCCCGGTCCGAGCCCGATGAAACCGAGAACGGGAACCCGCTGCGGATCGTCGTGATCCCGCTGAACTCCCAGCCTCCGGCCACTGTCCGCAGCACTTTGCCCTGATTCGAAAGCCTCGGCAAAGCCCACACATGCGACACAATCAATCGCTGTGGTTGATCAAAATCCGACACCCCCCGGTTCGCCCTCAGATCCAACGGAATCGTCTGTGTCGGATTCTGTGGCGTGGCATCCGAGGAAACCTCGTCAATCGACTTCGACACCGTATAGTTCACCTCGAACGAAAAGCTGTTGCTCACGCGCCGCTCCACCGAAAGCTGCAAACCGTGATAGCTCGACGTGCTGTCTCCATAGGTCATCAGAATGCTGCCGAAGTTCCCATACGGCCGCCGCTGTTGAATATTCCCCGTCGTTGCTCCGGCTGCGTACCGGGCATAATTCAAATCATCCGTGTAAGTCAGATGCCGCCCCAGGTTCCCGATATAACTCGCCCGCGCCACCATGTTCCGCATTACTTCCCGCTCCAGGGTCAGGTTATACGTCTGCTGGTAGCTCGGCTGGAACGCCGGCGAAAACGCACCAAACGAACCCAGCGGAGTGATGAAGTCCGAATCCGGCTTCGGTACAAACGGTGCGAAGCTCGCCGGAAACGGGTTCCCCGCTCCCGCATACGGTTCCTCGAAGCGCACTCCAAATCGGGTCACCTGCGGGCTGAATGGAGCCGCATTGACGAACCCGTTGTAGAGCACCGTGAACTGCGGATTCCAGAACAGCCCGTACCCGCCGCGGATCACGTTCTTGCTCCCTACGCGCCAGGCAAATCCAAACCGTGGCGCCACCTGGCCAAGAAACCGGTTGAACCCTCCCTTCGGACACCCCGGATCCCCATCGTTCAAATACCCCAGCGGAGCCTTGGGAAACCGCGTCGATGCCTGCCCCGGCGCGAAACACTGGGTGCGTCCAATATCGTCGTGGAACGGAATCATCGGATCCCAACGCAACCCCAACGTCAACGTCAGATTCTGCTTCACCCGCCAGTTATCCTGCCCAAAGAACCCCCACCGCGTACCATAAAGCGACTTGTATTCCCCGCCGCCTTGATCGAAGCTGTACACGTCCCCCAGCATGAAATCCGCCATCGCCGTCCCCGTAATATTCCCGTTGAACACAAACAACCCCATCGTCCGGAAGTCGTTCTTGATATCGTTCGTCGAACGCAGAATCTCGCCCCCGAACTTGATTTCATGCGCCCCCTTCATCCTCGTCGATGTGTTGGCAATGTGAATGTCGTAGTCCTTCTTGTCGTAGTTCCAGCCCGGCCGTGCCAGGAATCCACCCGTCACGCTCACATACACCGACGCCGGCTCCTTTACCGCGATCCCTTTCACTCCCGCATCCTGGAAATTGAGCGGCAGCTTGATCGACGTCCAGTCATTCAAAGTCCGCCGCCACCTGTATGCCACCGTCAGATTGTTCAGCCACTCCGGCGACACCGTCCATACATCGCTCACAGTCAGTTGATTGTAAGGCTGCGTCGATCGGCCTACTTCCGACGCGAACATCGACGCCAGATCCTGCAGGTTCCCCGTGAACGGGCGTTCAAATCGCTGATAGAAATAACGCCCGGTCAACCGGTGCTTCTGCATGTTGTAATCCGTCTTGATCGTGAACTCTTCTTCGCGATTCTTCAGAGGTACGCCCACGAACCGCTCGCCCGTCGGCGTCCCTGGATCCGGCATGTACTTCAGGAGCGCCTGCGTCACTCCGCTGATCCGCGTCGCTGGAATCACTCTCCCTGGAAACGGAGCCCGCGTCACCGGGTCGATGATGTCCCGGCCACCAGCCACAAAGTCGCCCCGGCGCATTGCCGCCGTCGGTAGAAACTGCCGCGTCAGTTGCGGTTCGCTCCTTACCCGTGTCCCCTGGTAGGCCGCGAAGAAGAACAGCTTGTCTTTCCGGATCGGCCCGCCGAACGTCCCGCCGAATTGATGCCGCTTCAATGAATCCCGCCGCGCCGCAAAAAAGTTCCGCGCGTTCAGATTGTAGTTGCGCAGAAACTCAAATGCCGATCCGTGGAACTCGTTTGTCCCCGACTTGGTCACCACGCTCATCACCGCTCCGGTCGCGTTCGCGTATTCCGCGCTGAAGTTGCTCTTTTGTACGCTGAATTCCTGCACTGCGTCCGGATTCGGAAACACACCACTATAGTTGCGGTAGGAGTCCGTGTTCATCCCGCCATCCAACAAGAAATACACGCCGCTCTGACGGCTTCCGTTCACCACAAAGGCATCGCCTTCGCTGGTTCCCGAAGAACGCTGAATCACCCCAGCCTGAATCGTCATCAACTGCGTCACTCGCCGCCCATTCAATGGAAGATTCACAATCCGCTGCTGGTCCACTACGCCGCGCACCGTGCCCGTCTGCGTCTCCAGCAACGGAGCAGCGTCCGTCACCGTCACTGACTCGGCCAGCGAACCCACTGCCAGCGTGACATCCAGCGTGGCGCTATCGCCCACCGCCAACCGGACTCCGGTGCGCGCATACCGCTGGAATCCTTCTTTCTCTACCTCCAGCCTGTAATCCCCGAAGGGAAGCAGCAGGATTTTGTAGCTCCCGTCCACCGCAGACTCCCGCTGCACGCGTAATCCCGTTTCCGTGTTGACCGCCGCCACGCGGGCGCCGGGCACCGCCCCTCCCGAAGAATCCGTCACGGTGCCGGCGATACCGGCCGTTGATTGAGCAAACACCTCGATTGTGAGAAGCAATGCCGCCGGAAGTAAGAATAGAAATTGAGACTTGCGCATAGGCATACCTAGCGCAAAGTATATAACTCTTCCAATCCCCTCCATGTGGCTTCGTTCAATGGAATTCCGTCACGCCGGTACTCCGCCTCTATCTCCGCTTCCAGCCCGCCCGGGGCATACAGCTTTTCCACTCCCTCCACTCGCCTGCTCTCGCGGATCTGCCGCACCGCGCCGTCCACCCGCTCTCGAAATCTCTCCGCATCCTCAAATGCCGCCACGTCCATCGCCACAAACAGATGGCCATCCTGCCCCGCCGCCGGCCCGTCCACCATGTTCCCCAACTCGGTTCCGTAAGCTGCGCCCCCCAGCATACTCGCGAGCATTCCAAACACAATTGCCAACCCCACGCCTTTGAACTCCCCGATCGGTTGTAACAGCCCTTCGAGTGCGCGAGCCGCATCTGTCGTCGGCTGCCCCTCAGCGTCAAACGCCCAATTCGAGGGGATCTCCACGCCCTTCTGGTGATAGATCCGAATCTTGCCGTGTGAGGAATAGCTGAACGCCGTATCCAGCACCACCGGCGACTCCACACCCGCCGGAATCGCCACCGATAGCGGATTGATCCCTACAATCTTGTCCGTCCCGCCCCACGGAGCCATCGTCGGCAGCGCATTGGTCGTTGCGATTCCGATCATGCCTTCCCGCACCGCCTGAAGCGTGTAATAGAACATCGCTCCGCAATGA
The DNA here is from genome assembly GCA_018268935.1 of Acidobacteriota bacterium. Lineage (GTDB taxonomy): Bacteria > Acidobacteriota > Terriglobia > Bryobacterales > Bryobacteraceae > CADEFT01. The sequence continues at coordinate 76,506 of JAFDVS010000026.1, forward strand.
TTGCTGCCGCGCACTGTCGCCGCAGCCACGCCAAGCTCCCGCGCCCGCGCAATCGCCTTACTCATGGCAAAGTGTGAGCCGATCTGTCCCATGCTGTTCCCACCATCCACCACCAGCGCCGCGCCTCGGTCGCGCACTACTTCCGGTCTGCCCCGGGGATTCACACCTTCCACCTGCAGTTTCTTCACATAGTCCGGCACTCGCAACACCCCATGCGAATGGATGCCGCGCATGTCGGCCGCAACCAGCGTATCCCCCAGCAACGCCGCGTCCTCCTCACCCATGCCGCACTCTTCGAAGATCCGGGTCACCCAATCCAGCAGCGCGTGCGCTGTTATCCGCCGCTCGCCCTCTGACTTCGGATAGATCGCCATTGCCGCCTCAGAGGATCTCCACAACCCCAATTGCCACCAATTGCGCGAACACCCGCAATAGCACTTCCCCAGGCTGCCCCGTTTGCTTTTGCACCATCCCCAATAGTTGCGACACCGTCATCTCTCCATCGGCCTTCGCCGCCATCGAGACTACCCATGGCGGACACTCCAGCGTATGCTCGAACGGAGACCTGGCCATAATGGAATACGAAATTGTGGCCATCTGACCGTTCTGCATCTGATGCTTCGATAGCGCTTCCCAGTTTCCACTCGACTTCGGGCGCGCGGTCAATACTTCGCGGATAGACTCACCCGACATGCATCGCGTCTGCCAATCCATCACCCGCTCCAAATCCGCGATCCCCGCCCCCACAGCCAGCGTGTGACGCAGAGTGAACACGCTGCGTTTCTCCTTGCGCCGCTGTATCAGTAGTGTCCCTAACACCATCTGCTCCATCCGGAATCGCTGAAAAAGCTCGATCCACCGGTACAGTCCCGATGTGTCGCCGCTCTTCAATAACATCTGGTCGAACGCGAAATCCATCGGAGTCATCGTCTTCCTGGCGAACAACGCTACATCGCACTCCTCCGCTTCTGCACCCAGATACCGTCGCAGCCGCGTTTCGAATGCATCGTCCTCCCGGTCCGATCCCATCACCAAGGCATTTACACTCCCTCCAGGCTCCAGTCGCTCTACACACCCTTCGAGAAAACGCGCCAATATCTGCTCTCCATCCTCCCCGCCGGCGGCAAACACTGCCGTCGTTTTCGTCGATGGCACAAAAGGCAGGTTACCCACAATGCGCTCAAACCGCATTCCGTCCACGGCCGCGAAGAGATTACTCTCCAGCACCGTCACATTTTCCACATTGTTCAATTCGCAGTTGCGCCGCGCATACGCAACCGATCTCGCATTGATATCGAGGGCCCACACCTGATCCGCGAACCGGCTTGCCAGTAACGCCCCTACTCCCGAACCAGTTCCCATTTCCAGCAGCGTCCGGCACGGCCTTCGGGACATCCCTTCGTAGAATTGCACCGACGTCGGATCAGCCCCGCCCGCTACGTATTCCAGATCCGGCGGCATACGCTCCAACCCGCGAAAGGCACGATCCGAGCACACATAGAATCCCTCGTAAGGAAACAGCAGTCCTGTCGCCTGCCACTGCTCCCCCGAGCGCTCCAACAGTCCGGCTTCCACCATCGCCGCAAACACGGTATCCGGCATGTGTGCCCCGAACGCAGCGCGCGAATCCGCGAATCCACCAATCAGCACCCGGGCAAGAAACGTTGCCGTTCCCGCTGCCAGGTACAACTCTGCAAATCGCTTTCCTTGTTGCCCCACCGGATAAAACAGAAAGTGGATCTTCGGCAGCCCGAAATGCGCCAGCAGCGCGTTCTCCGCGTACCCCGCCGTCTCCAGATAATCCCGAATCAGCGCCATGCTCATGACGGCTCCTCCATCAATGGCAGCGTCAACACACCAGCCCACAACAGCGCGCGCATGTGCCGGTACACTTCATCGCTGTCAACACCAGCGTTGGTCTTTGCCCACTGCGCGTGCTGCTCCGCACGTATTTCCCCATTGCATCGCGGCGTCATTCGCGCCAACCATTCCGGCACTTCCCATTCCCCCGCCAACGGATATTCCGTCAGGAACGTGTAATGGGAAGGCCGTAAGCCACCCCCTTCCGGCTTGTGACACACATGCAACTCCCATCCCGTCCCGCAAACCGGCCGCAAATCACCCGCTTCGGACCTGGCGATTTCCGTCTCTCTGTCCAGGCACATCTCCAAGTCCTCTACAGCCGCGTTCTCATGAAACCGCGCCCTCCGGTGGAAGCTCTGCCGCTCTCCGCCATGCGCCTGCACCATCAAATGTCCGATCACCACTGCCTGCGCCTTCAGCCCCCGATACAACTCCGCCCATTGTTCCAGCACCGCTGTGCTGTCGTTGCCGTGCACCACCTGCTGCATGGCAAAGTGCATCGGCGCGTAAGTGTCCCGCACAAACAGCGCCGTATCATGCCGGGCCGCCTCCGCCCCCAACCACCGCACTACTCGTTGATCCAGGGTTTCTCCTTCGCGGTCCGTCCCTTCAACCAGACAGTACAGCCGACCCCCCGGCGCCAGATGCAGAGGCAAATCACGAATCAACCGCTCCAGAATCGCCTCCCCATCCTTTCCTCCACAGGAATACACCACATCTCCTGTGAGCGAAGGCTCGAACGGTGGATTCGATGCGATTCGGTCAAACTGCATCCCGCTCACCGGTGCGAACAGATCCCCCTGCACGACTCGCACATTTTCCAGTCCATTCAACTGGCAGTTCCATTCGGTAAAGCGAACCGCCCGATCCACGATATCGACGGCCCACACTTCCCGTGCGAACGCAGACGCCAACATCGCCGCTAGCCCAGCCCCCGTCCCAATGTCGAGGAAGCGGTCACAGGGACTCCGGCCAATATACTGGAGAAACTGGCGGCACAACCCCTCCGATCCCGACATCACAAAATCGTTGCCGCCATATCCCAAACGGTCAGAAGCCACCAGGAGCCCAAACGCCGGATGCATCAGCACAGGACACCGCTGCTCCGCGTTCAGCAGACCCGTCTCCCGCATCAGACGCTCCACTTCTTTTGGTAGATAGCGCGTAATTTCTTCCTTTCCCATGGGCTTTCCGCCCAGCAGCAACCGCGCCAGAAATAGAGCCAACCCATCGCCCCGGTAGCGCTCCTCCAGAGCTTCCTGCCTCGCCCCTCTTGCATACAGCAGTTCATGCATCGACACCGCGCCGAAATTCGCCAGCAAAAACTCCTCGCTGTATCCCGATTCGTTTAAAAACCCACGCAAGGTATCGAAGTCTGCTCTTCCCACGCTACTCAGCGGAAACTCAAGCGCCATGAATCACCTCGTAACCCCACAACAACTGCAAGCCAAACAGCGTATTCGCCGCACTCACTCCATGCTCACCCATCGTGCTTACAATTTCTGTCACCGTCCGCTGTCCATCCGCCAAAGGCAGCATCACCTCCAACCATGCGGGGAACGGAAACTCAACCGCAAATGGATGCTCGATCACCAACGCTTTCGTGCCGCCAGTGAATTCACCGTTCCACATCTCGTGCGTCTCACGGATGCGCCACTTCTCCCCGAGCCGGGGACGAACCTTCGCAAACCCGGCATCGAAGCCTTCTGCCTGCCGTGCACACTCCCAGTCGAAACTACGGTGCGACGCCTCTGTATCGAGCGGGGGAGCCATCGCGCGCACAACCAGCGGAACTTCCACTGGCGAAATCATAATCACCACATCATCCACTGATCGTGAGTCCGCCTTCGCCAACATTCGGATACACTCCTCCAGAGTCGCTGCCATCGGGTTGGGCCCGCGCGACATTTCCACTGCGAACTCCACGGTCGACCGTTCCCGTAACTGGTACAAATGGATTCCGCAGCTTCTCCCCGCCGGAATCAGGTCCCGAACCTGCGCCTCAATTTTCTCGCCCGCATGCCAACAGATCGTGCCCCCTGTGACCAGCTTTCCCTTCGGCGCCAAGTACCCCACCGCCCGATTCAGCGTGCGTGCCAATCGCTTCTCGCCACCCGCCGGTTTCAGCGTCGCTTCCAACATCTCGCGCTGCATATTCGGCACCAGCACCAGTTCAAATCGGGCTCCATCTTCCAGTCCCGCCTTCACTTGCACATTCGTAATTCCACGTTGCCGCAATTGGGCTTCCAACGCCTGCCTCAACCGCGGCGAGGTCTCGACGGCAACCACTGTCTTCGCCCGCTTGCTCGCCGCAAACACGGTATCATCCACACCTGCTTTCATTACGAGAATCCGCTCATGCTCTTTGTCTGGAATCCACCGCGACAGCGGCTCGTCCTCCAAAGATTCCAGCTCCGGATGCCGGTTTCGTTGACTGTGCTCCAAGCGCTCGGCTTTTCTCTCCGCCGCCTCAGACCTCTCCTGCAAGGCCCCGACGCCGACGCAGACGGCCATGCTCGCCAGCACCTCTGGCTCGCATACCGCACCAACCTTGTCCACGATCTCCCGACCGCTGCCCCCACACGCTGCAGCACTCAGAACATTACGCATCACAGCATGCACTGGTTGGGACTTCACAATCGGCTTCATCGACCGCAGAACACAGTCCACTTCCACAAACTCCCCGTTGCGCACTGTGCTCAGCACATCCACCATGCAGTGGCCACTCGTCGCCCACTGCCCATCGAGTATCCGCTCGCGCCACCCCGTCTTGCGATAGGCCTCATCCCACTCGATCCGCCGCTCCATTTCCTCGACACTCGCATCCCGGCCAAGTTGCTCCATGAACGCGAACGCTGCATCCTTCTCTACGATGAGATGTCCGGTGCTCACGTGCGTTGCCAACAACCCTCCGTAGAACCGGTCGCATTCCGCCACAGTGCCTGGTCCCGATCCCGTCTTCATCAAGTGCCCCGCCGTATAGGAGTCCGTCGACATCCGTGACCGCACAAAATAGGCGATCCCGGCACCTTCCACCCACCTCCCCATTCGCGCGAACAGTGAATCCCCCTTGCGATCCGTCCCCAGCACCTGGCAATACAGCCGCCCCCTCGGCTCCAACCTCTCTACAGCGCCCCGCACCACCCGCTCCATCAGTTGCTCCCCATCGGCACCCCCGAGCGCGTAGATCATGCCATGGCGCAGGGGCGGCTCAAACGGCGGATTGCACGCAATCCGGTCGAACCTCATCCCTTCCACCGGCTGATACATATCACCGCAAACCACATGCATCTTCGCTTCATCAACCCCGTTCAGCCGGCGATTGAATTCCATACACGCAATTGATCGTTCGGTGATATCCGTCGCCCAAACCTCGTCAGCGAAACGCGTCGCGCACAACGCCCCCAATCCCGCTCCTGAGCCTACTTCCAGAAACCTTCGGCACCTCGTGCGGCCGATCGCGTTCACATAGGTGCGGCTCAAATGCTCAAGCGCCGACATTACGAAATCCGGACCCGCATATCCTTGCCCATCGGAAGATTCCGGCCGGTCAGAGGCCACATAGAACCCCAGCGCCGGGTACAGCAGGACCGGACAGCGCCCGCTCACATCGTAGAGCCCGAGCGCCTGCAGAATATCGAACACGTTCCCGGGAATCAGCCGCGACGCCTCCCGCCATGGCACGGCGTAACCACCCAGAAGCAACCGCGCAAGCAACATTTGCAAACCCGGCTGCTCAATCTGCACCTTCAGTCTCGCCCGCTCCTCGCCATCCGCCATCAGCAGATCGTTCAGTTCCTCCACTCGGAACGCCGCAAGCAACGCCTTCTCCGTGTACCGCGCCTCCTCAAAATACCGCACCAGCGTCTGAAACTGTTCCGCTGTTCCCAGCCGCGCGGGAAACGATGAAGCCATCTCAAGAGAGTAGCCGATCCGCCCGCGGCGCCGGAAGATCCGCGAAATCTGCTACGTTGGTGGAAATGCGTCGTCTCCAACCCGTCATCTGGATGAAAGGTACTTTCCTCAACGCGCAGTACCTCCAAAGTCAGGATCGCTTCCTCGACAATATCCTCAATTTCCAGATGGACGCGCTGAGTTCCTACCCTTGGGGCTTTCGCGAAATCCGGCTCGATCAGGAAGCCCTGGCCGGCGGGAACGTCGCCATTTCCAAAGCCTCCGGCATCTTCCCCGACGGCCTCCTCTTCGATATCCCCGACGCCGATCAGGCCCCGCCCGTCCGCCCCATTGCCGAGTATTTCGAAAAAGATCAGACTACCTGCGACGTTTATCTTTCCATCCCTGCCTACCGCGAAAAGGGTCTCAACGTCGCTATGGCCTCGCGCACTTCCGACACCCGCTTCGTCTCCGATGTCCTTATGCTCCGCGACGAAAACACCGGCACCATGGAAAAACCCGTCCAGGTCGCGCGCAAGAATCTCCGTTTCCTCTTCGAAGGTGAAAACCTCAAAGGCTACTCCTCCCTCCGCGTCGCCCGCATCAAGCGCCACCCATCCGGCACCCTCCACATCGACAGCAAATTCCAACCCCCGCTGCTCGACATCACCACCAGCGACTACCTCATGTCGATTGCTCGCCGCCTGGTGGAAATCCTCTCCGCCAAAAGCAGCATTCTCTCCGGCCTCCGCCGCCAGAAGAACCTCACCCTCGCCGACTTCGGAGCCTCCGACATCGCCAATTTCTGGCTCCTCTACACCATCAATTCCCACTTCCCGCTGCTCCAGCACATCTACGAAACCAAGCGCGGCCATCCGCAGGATTTGTTCGCGCATCTTCTTTCGCTCGCCGGAGCCCTCACCACTTTCTCCACCACGCTCCACCCGCGCGATCTCCCCAAGTACAACCACGACGACCTTGAGCCCCCGTTCACTGACCTCGACGAAAAGGTCCGCACGCTGCTCGAAACCGTCGTCCCCAGCAACTTCGTCTCGCTCCCGCTGAAGCAGGTATCGCCCTACATCTACGCCACCGCCCTCGCCGACGACAAATATTTCAAGGACACCCGTATGTACCTCGCCGTCAGCAGTGAGATGAACGAAGGCGAGCTCATCAACAAGGTGCCGTCACTGGTCAAGGTCTGCAGCGCCACGCAAATCGAAGTGCTCGTACAGAAAGCGCTCCCCGGCGTCACCCTCACGCACATGCAGCGCCCCCCCAGCGCGATCCCCATCAAGCTCAATCACCAATACTTCAGCCTCAACATGAGCGGCGTCTATTGGGAAACCGTCCTCCGCGGCCGCAACCTCGCCGCCTACGTCCCCGGCGACTTTCCAGCCCCCCAACTGGAACTCATCATACTTCTACCGGAATAGACTCGGCGACGAACTCAATTTGTATTCGGCGGCATCACTTCCCTGTCTTTTTTGGCGTTTTCCGGTTGCTCGACGCAGTCAGTCGAACCACGTGCTGCACGGCTTCTTCGACCGCGCCTGCTGGGAACATCTTCCTCCAGACGGGCCGGCCACCATCCTTCGGCCACTCCTCAAGGACCAGGCCCGCGGCCTCTTCCCGCAAAATGATTGTTCTGGCAGCATTGTTGAACGCCCGCCAAGAACTTTTGCCTTCGAGCACAGCACCCATTTGTCTTTGTAGCGATCAAATGCTGTCCATCCCATATTCCAGAACTTCTCAGCCAACCCTAACCCAACGCCTGCTCAAAATCCCCCAACAAATCCCGCCAATCCTCGATCCCAATCGACATCCGCACCAACCCATCCGTCACCCCCGCAATCTCCAATTCCTCCGCCGATACCGACGAATGCGTCGTCGACTTCGGATGACACACCAGCGTCTCCACCCCACCCAGCGACACCGCATTCCTCGCCAGCCGCAACCTCCGCAAAAAATCAAACGCCGCCGGCTTCCCTCCGCGCAGCTCCAGCGACATCATCGCCCCCGGGTAATCGCACTGCGCATCGCGAATCCGGATCTGATCCGCATCCTCAAACAAACTCGGATAGTGAATCTTCTCCACCTGCGCATGCCCCGCCAGCCGCTCCGCGATCCTCTGCGCATTCTTCGACGCCTTATTCATCCGCAGATTCACCGTCGGCAGCCGCGAGTCCAGCATCCAGCATTCATCCGGCTGCAGAATATTCCCAAACAAACCCCGCCGCGCCTTAATCGTCTTCACCAGCGAAGCGTCCGCCGTCAACGCCACCCCGCTCAACATATCGCTGAACCCGCCCAGGTACTTCGTCCCCGAATACAAACACACATCCGCCCCCAGAGCCAGCGGATGCTGAAACGTCGGCCCCAGAAACGTGTTGTCCACCATCACCAGCGGCCGCGACCCGCAACGCCCCGCAGCCTCCACCGCCTGCCGGATATCCGTCATCATCAGCGTCGGATTCGCCGGCGTTTCAATCAACACCACCCGCAGATTCTCCGTCTTCTCAATCGCCTCCACCAGCTCCGCCCCGCGTCCCGCGCGCACCGCCGTCCCGCGAATCCCGAACGGTTCCAAAAACTCGTGAATCAAATGCTGCGTCCCGCCATACAGCGGCACCGTATACACAATCCGATCCCCCGGCCGCGCAAACGCCAATATCGACGTCATAATCGCCGCCATCCCCGAATTGAACACCACCGCCGCCTTCGCCCCCTTCTCCAGGGGCACAATCTGGTCCTCCAATATCTCCGCATTCGGATGATTGAAGCGGCTGTAAATCAAGTCCACATGTTCCCCGGGCATCGCCTGCGAACGCCCGCCTGCAATCGCGAAAGCGCGCTCGGCCGCTTCGGGACTGGTGAAAACGTAAGTAGAACTGCGAAATACCGCCGGACGTGCCGACCCGACGCTAAGCGCGGGGTCGAATCCCCGCGTCAGCACCGCTGTCAGCGGCCGCATCGGATGATTTTCTTTGTCCATGCCCTGAGTGTAGCGCCGCGCTCACAAACGCGCCCAGCTCCGCGAACCCCGCAAAACCCGGCTTCCCCTTCAACCACCGCTCCGGCACCCCAGCCCACGGCACCGCTCCCACCAGCGGCCGCTTCCAATACAACGCATCCGCCCGCTCCAGAAACAACCGTGCCGATTCCTTGAAATCCACCGTCTCCGGATCCAGCACCGCCACATACACATCCGGCTTCAAGAACCCCAACACGCTATTCGATTCCAAAATCACATTCTCATGAGCACCCATCAACTCGCGCAGCACCGGCATCGCATGCCCCAAGTCCCCCATCGCCGTCCGCAACCAATACGCCCGCGCAGCCCCCGCCGCCAGATACCGGCCCGAATCCGTCCCATCCACCACCACCTGCTCATCCAGCACATACGGATGCTCCGGATTCTCCGGCGCGCAATCGCACGGCTTCCCATCCAGACTGCAAATCCCATGCCCGTGCTGCGTAATCTTCACCGCCACCCAATCCATCTCCCGCAAGGCCGCGATGATCCCGCACATCACCGAGGTCTTCCCCACATTCCGCGAATGCCCACCTACGGCAACCAGCATCACCCCTCCTCCAACAATCGCGCCACCTGCTGCTTCAGCTCCAGCAACTCCTTCCGCATCTCCGGCAGTTTCGCCACATTCGCCAGTTGCTCCAGGATCTCCTTCAACGGCCGCGCCGGTGTGCCCCACACCACCTCTCCGCTGCGAATCACCTTCGACGTCAACACGCCGCATCCCGATCCCAGCACCGCCCTCGACTCAATCCGAGCCTTATCCCCAATGCCCACCTGCCCGCCGATCACCGCGTAATCCTCAACCACCACCGCGCCCGAAAAGCCGGTCTGCGCCGCCACCACAACATGATTCCCGATCCGGCAATTGTGGCCCACATGCACCATATTGTCGATCTTCACCCCATCCCCAATCCAAGTCACGCCCAGCGCCGCACGGTCCACCGTCGCGTTCGCTCCTATCTCGCAATCGTCCCCAATCCGCACACGGCCCACCTGGGGAAATTTTTCCCAACGCCCCTTCTCCATCACGAAGCCAAATCCATCGGCGCCAATCACGCATCCGGCATGCAATACCGCCCGTTCCCCGATATCCACATCATCGTAGATCGTGACATTGGCATGCAGCCGCGACCCGGCCCCAATCGTCACCCGCTTGCCCACTACACACCCCGCGCCAATCACGCTCCCTGCGCCGATCTTCGCTCCATCGCCTACCACCGCCCTTGGCCCGATCGAAACCCCATCGCCTAATTCCACTCCCTCGCCAATCACCGCCGTCGCATGCACTCCCGCCGGGGGAGCCTCCACAGGATGAAACCGGTGCAGCAGGCGCGCAAACGCCCCGCGCGGATCCTTCGTCCGGATCACGGTCCGCCCCGCCGTATTCACAAACTCCGGAGTCACCAGCAGACACCCCGCCGCCGATGCCAGCGCCGTCTGCGCCGCCTTGCGATTCCCTACAAACGCCACCTCATCGTGCCCCGCCGATTCCAGGTCCGCCACTCCGGCGATCTCCCGCTCTCCATCGCCTTCGCACGTGCAGCCCAACCACTCGGCAATTTCACGGACACGAATCATGCGCTGCTAGCCTCCCCACAACTCCAAAATCGGCCCGTACAGATCCCGGTCCGAAAAGGGTACATATTCAAAACCTCTTCCAATTGGGTCATCTTTGCGCACGGTCGTGTAATCAATGCCCAATGCGGAATAGACGGTCGCTTCGACATCCTCGGCCCGGATCTCGCGATTGCGGTTCCAACCTGTCTCATTCGTTACCGCCCCCGACGCATCCGTCGCTCCAATCGCTCGCCCGCCGGAAATCCCGCCGCCGGCAAACAGCGCCGCCTGCTGCACGTGATGATCGCGACCCTTGCCCGCATTGATCGCGCCCGGCACGCGTCCAAACTCACCCATCGCCACAATCAGCGTTTCGCCCAGCAGCCCGTCGTTGCGCAGGTCGCCGATGAGAGTCCCCAATGCGTTATCGAACTCTCTCATCCTCAACACGTGCCCGGCATTGTTCACATAGATGTTTTCGTGGTGATCCCAATCTCCCTGGTTGATCTGAATGAATCGCACCCCCGCCTGAGCCCGCAACAGATTCCGAGCCGCGATGCACGCATTGCCGAATCCCGTGTTCCCAAACCGGTTCCGCTCATTCTGATCGAATGTGAAGATCCGGTTCACTTCGTCGTTGTACATCAGCTTCCGCGCCGCCGTCTGAAAGGCGAACACTTCATCCATCTCCGGCCCGAACTCGCGCGACTCGCGCAGCTCCGCCGTCATCTGATCCAGCAGTTCCGTCCGCTTCTGAAACCGCGCCTGCCCGTCCCGGTGCGTTGTGTTTGCCATCCCCCCGCCACCCGGGCTCACATAAAACGGCGAATGCTCCGGCGGAAAATATCCCGGCCCAGGGCCTGAGGTCGCGTTCAGATTCACAAACGCCGGCAATGCCCGGCCCGCATTCTGCTTGGCAAACTCCAACGACACGACACTACCGATATGCGGCGCAATCCTCGAACTCGACAACGTTGGATTCCGCCCGATCTGAATCCAGTTCCGCGCCAGATTGTGCACCAGCGCCCACGCCCGTATCGAGCGCACCAACGCAATATCGCCCATCTGCTCGGCCAGCTTCGGCATCGCGCCCTGCGGCCAGCGTACGTTCCCATACGAGGTTGGATTGAAGTTCGTTGGCACCCACGCCCCATCCTTGAAATCGAATGTATCGATCTGGCTGGGCCCGCCATTCATCACAATGTAGATCACCTGCTTCGCCGTGCTCTTCAGCACCGGAGCCGCTTTCGCTACCGTCTCCATCGGGCGCGAGGGCAAGAGAAAATATCCGCCCACCGCGGAAGCGACATGGCGGAACAACATTCTCCGCCCCAGCTCCGGCCGCCGCCAGAAAGGAGCGCCCGTCATCCCCGTCCAATCAAATCCAAAACGGTTCTTCATGTCCGTGGCGTCTCCCTTTAATAGCTGAACAGAAACTCCGGCTTGTTCACCAGCGCCCAGGCCAGATCTTCAATCAGATTGCCCCGCTCCGCCGCGTTCGCCGCCTTGTTCAAGTACTCCACCGCAAGCTGCTTCTCCTTCGCCGTAGGCATCCGCGAGAGGAAAATCAGATGCAACTCGTCCGCCGCCTCTTCATTCGTCGCCAGCTTCGCCACCGCTCCCAGCACCGGCGACGTCACCATCTTCACCCGGTACGCAACAAAGTTATCGTTCATCAGGTTCATCTGCTGCAGCACGCTCAAACTCCCGGAACGCGGCTGCGAATCGCGATTCCCTCTCAAAAAGAAGTTGAGAAACGTCGCCGCCGCTCCATCCACTCTCGGCTCGGCCGGCTCCGGCAACTGCATCGCGTACTCCAGTTGTTTATCGAATCCTGTCACGCGGTAATATGTCGCCACACCCGTCGACGTCACAATCGCATCGTGAATTTCTTCCGCCATCAGCCGCCGCGGATAATGCCGCGCGAACGAATTCACATACTCGTACTTCCACTCTCCGTCGTAACGCGAACTCAACTGGTACGCCGTCGATTGCACGATCGTCCGCAAATACCCGCGTAAGTTGTAATCGTAGGCCGCCAGAAACCTCGCCAGTTGTTCCAGCAGTTCCGGGTGCGTCGCCTGCAAGGTCCAGGGAGCCTCCGGCGGATTCTTCGGATCGAGCCGCGCCGGGTCCAGGCTGTCCACCGGCTCGACTAAAGCCAGATTGAACATCTCTTTCCACAAGCGGTTGGCGAAGTTCCGCGCCAGCATCGGATCGTTTCCCATGAACTCCGCGAACGCCTTCCGCCAATTGCCGTCGGTGGGCGTCTTGCCGCCGAAGTACTCCGGAGTTATCGTGCGAACGTTGTTCACTACCGCCCGGTCCGGCCGGTTCCCCCAATTCGTCCCCAGATCGTACGACCCGCTCGTCCGGTCATTCACATCAAAACTGCGGTAATAACGGTCCGTCGCCGCCACGTTGCGCTGCGGCATGTTCAAACGGCTGAAAAACGCCGCCATCCGCCATGCCTCGTTGCGCGTCACCTTCGATCCCCAAAGATTAACCTGGTCCAGATGCCCGCGCCCGTTGTGGCACAACAAGCAGTCCATCTCCCCCAACCCCAGAAACGTCGACGCCGTCATCGCCAGCATCGTGTCGTAAGTGTCCTGAATCGGCCCCATCGGCGTCTTCGAGGCAATCGGCCAGTTCGCCGCCGCCGTCGGCGAGTCAAAGTGATTCCCGATCCCCATCACCAGATCCTGGGCAATGTTCTTGATTGAGTTGTCCTGCGCCACCGAGTTCCGGATCCACTCGTGGAACGCATTGCGCCCCTGCTGCTGCCGGTCAAAATTCGATGGGAACGCGTTGTTCTTCAGCAGATCCCCGAAGTACATCGTCCATTTGTCGACGAACGCGGGACTCGCTAGCAACTTCTCAACCAACTTGTCCCGCTTGTCCGTATCCGCCGAGCCTACAAATGCCCGCACATCCGCCGGCGAAGGTATGCGCCCGGTCAGATCCAATGTCACGCGCCGCAGAAATTCTTCGTCCCCAGCCAGCGGCGCGGATGGAATGTTCCGCTCCGCCAGCTTGTCGAAAATGTAATCGTCGATAAACGTCCGCCGCGGCATTTCCTGCGCCCGCACCGTCCGTCCTCCCGCCTGCGCCACGCGCAAGGCAACCTTCGTCGCCTGGTATACCTCGCGCTGCGCCCTTGCCTGCCGGCCCAAATATTCGTCCGTATCTCGCCGGAAGGTGCAGTCCGCGGCGCCCAACTGCAGCACACTCGCTAATAGAATCAGCCTGTTACGACGCATGGGATTGCCGCGATTGTAGCATGAATCAAGCGGCTTCCTCTTCCCCGGGCGTGCGTGGCTTGCGCGCCAGAGGTGCGCGGATGGGGATCACCCGTTTCCCCGGGTGCAGCGCAGCTTCAATCCCTTCGTCCAAATCATCCGGATCGAAGTCATCGGAATCTGGCGGCGGATCCGTCCTGTTGAGCAGGGACACTGATTCCGCTCCCATCGTGTTCAGTTCGCTCAAATTCAACCTCGTTGCCCCGCCAAAGTACTCATCCAGGGGAAATAGCGAGTACGGCTCCACACTCCGGAACACATAGCCCAGCTTCTGTTCCACCCGGTACACCGCGTGATAGAAGTTTCCGCGGTCCATCTTCAGCCGCCGGCAGCACAGCCGCCAATCACCACCTAATAAAAAATGAAAGCGGAAAATGTCGTATTCAAAGGGAGTCAATGCCCGGCGGCTCAGGAGGCAGAAATCCGCCATATACTCCTCTTCTTTCCGGCTCCAGAGATACCGCCGTCCGCGGCTCCCTCCCCGTTCCAGCACGGGGGTCGAAGTGTGAATCGATTTCTCCGCGCAGTCCTGAAAGCGTGTAAAGCAGATGCGGAAGATATTTCTTAACACACACTTACAGGCAGTCACTCCACCCTTGCGAGAGCGGCGGAGGCCGGAGCCGCCACACGTCGTGCAGCGGTTGTAGGCGAGAGCCAATGTATCGGATCGAGTCCATTCTTTCATGATCGGGTGCCTTTCTTGTCTTTCCTCCGGGCTTCATCTTTCCCGGTGGTTTTTGTTTGTGGTGTGATTGTATCTTTATTTTTCTTTGAGAATAAGTCAATATGTTTTGCACTTATTTTTAGATTTACCGGAGAACGTTTTGTGCTTCCGGATCAAGTCGTTCAATTGCAACATGTTAGGAAGATCCGAGTACCCTTCCTCACTGTTGGTGCAAAAAAATCAATGAGAATACTTGTGACCTATTTCAACTTGAAATATAGAATGTTATTCCATGCGCTCCGCGAAGCCCTCTTGACCGAAATTCGGGATACAATCCGCGCCGGAACCTTCACCGAACGCTCCCTGGCCCGCTTTCTCGGTGTCTCGCAACCCCACATCCACAACGTCCTCAACGGCTCCCGCTCCCTTACCTTCCACCTCGCCGACCACATCATCACCAAACTGGAAATCCCCTGGGAAACCCTCATTTCCATCGCCACCCCAGGCAAGAAATGATCGTCCAGTTGTTCAACGGCCGGTTTTCGAGTCACCATCGGAAAAGGAATATTTCTCCTTCCGATTCAACAAAACATTCCTCGGATTCACAGGTTCCCTCAAACCCACCCGCTACCCTCCAAATAGGAGGTTTTGATATGGCAGCATTACCCCAGCCAACCTACGGCCTGGCAAACCTGTACCTCTTCCCCGTTTACCAGACGCGCGAAGAATACCGTCAGAAGACCGGCCAGGAAGCTCCCCCCTTTGATCCCACCAAACCGGTCAAATCCTGGTGCGATCCCTCGGCATTGGCCAGCTCTCGGCGCAAGCTCATCTACGACAACGTGGTCGCCCTTGCCGATAGCGGACGGCCGCTCGCCGGCCCCGACGGCCAACCCATGCTTGAGCCCTTGATGATCGATCGGGACTTCGCGGCCGTTGTGAACATCCCGGTGAAGGACTTCACCGGGCAGTTCCCAGAGACGCCGACCATCGGCGTGGAGATTCCTGTCCCAATGCGCGCGCTCGAAGCCGGCGAGGAACTCTTCTTCGGATTCGGCGGCGTCGTGATGGTGCGCAATCGCGAAGCGTTCGAAAAAGTCGAAGTCGGCTTTCTGCACGAAGACCGGCTCCTGCTGCGCGCTATCGCCAGCAAACTCGGCGTCACGTTCTGATCCTTCCGCCGGGCAGGTGGCCCTTCCAACAGCGACCTGCCCGGTGCTAGCCTGTTCCCGATGTTCCTCGCCGTTGCTCTTCTTACTCCGCTCTTAATTTCGCAAACTGATTACAACACCCGGGTTCGCACCGTCACGCGCATCAAAGGGTTCGCCGCGCTCTGGGATTTCGTCAAACGCGATGGCCCCAATGGCCGTTTCGATGCATGGAAGCCAGCCTCCGAAAAGGCCGACCTTCGCCTCGATGCCTTAAACTATGTCCAACAGTATTGGGGTAACGGCCGCCCCGCCACGTATGCCGATATCACCATCCTTCAAGAAGGTCCCTTCGGCCAAGCCATCGCCCTGCCTCAAGTTTCCGACCCCACCTTTCGCCCCCTGTTGATCGTTCCGCGCCAGCGTCTGCACTCGAGCGCTATTGACGTGAAAGGCCCTGGAAAAAGTGTCACTCTCGTCGTCTGGATCAAGCGCAACCCCGATAGCGGTACCCACGCCATAGCCGGTATCTGGCATGAAGGCACCGATCTGAAAGACCACGGCTCGCAAGCCACCCGCGTCGAGCAGGGCCGCCGTCAGTACGCCTTGTTCTCGGGGCTCGCCGCCAACCCGGGCGCTGCCGCCGGCCATGTCTCCGACAACGGGGCAAGCTCCTTCGGAGACAAGTACGCACGCCACATCGGTGTCACGCAAAACAAAATCCCCATCGGAGATTGGGCGTCTGTCGCCCTCGTCTTCGATAACGCCCGCGACCGCGTCACCTGCTACATCGACGGGCAGACCGCGGACTACTGGATTGAGAATCCCGCCCATCACCCCTTCTTCCAATGGGCCGCCAAGGCCTGGGAGCGAGGCGAGTATCTTCCTCCCAAGGAATACGTGCGTCTCAAAGACAACAAACTACACGCTCTGCGCGTCAACCCCTACTGGTTCCCCCACGATCTCTACAATCCCGTCACCCCGGAACAGGGCGGCCCGTTCACCATCGGCCGGGTCATCCACATGGGCCGCAACCCAACCTCCCCGGGCTTCATCGGCGGAGTCGCTGTATTCTCTCGTGCACTGCCGCGCAAGGAACTCCGCAAAATCGCCTTCAACAGCGCGCTTCAATAACGAACGCGGCTCCGCCTTCTTCCCGATTCACCACCGAAACGGTGCCGTTATCCAGTTCCACCAGCGACCGGACAATATGCAGCCCCATCCCGCTGTTGGCCGGCTTTGTGGAAAAGTGCGCCTCAAAGACACGCGCCAGAATCTCACGCGGGATCCCTGGGCCGTTGTCCTCCAAACGGATGGTTGCCGATGAGTCATGCGCCTCTGCGGTCAGCTTCACCCATCCACCCGTCGGCATCGCCTGCGCCGAGTTTAGCAGCAGGTTGACAAGAATTCGCTCCCAAGACACCGGGTTGCCCCGGATTCGCAGATTGGCGGGCACTTCGCTCTGGAATTCAATCGGATGATGCTGGGTGGCATACAAATAGTCGCGCGCGAACTGCATTGCGATCTCGACAATCACCTGCAACCGGAACGTCGACCCGGCGGCTTCGGAAATGCTCTGTGTCAGCCGGTGACCGCGTTCCGCCGTCCGCTCAATGTTGCCCGCCAGGGACGCCCACTTCTCGTCCTGCGCCAGCAGGTCCGCCGCGTCCAATATCGTCTGAAACACGTTGTTCAGATCATGAATCAGACCCCGTAACGTCAGGTCCCGATCGCCAGAATCGCTCATGCGGAGAGCGATCTTAGCATGTTGTAAAACTCGGGGAAAGATACCGATGCCGCACCCGCATCGTGGATCTGGCATGGTCCGTCAGCGGCCAGGGCGGCCACTGAGAACGCCATCGCGATGCGGTGATCTCCAAACGAATCGAGTTCCGCTGCCCGGAACGTCTGCTTGCCCGGAACATCAAAGCCGTCTTCGCGCACGGTAATCTCCACTCCCATCCGCTTCAGGTTCTCCGCCACCGTGGCGATGCGATCGGTCTCCTTCACCCGCAACTCCGCAGCATCCCTTACGATCAATCCTTCTTCAGAAGCGGCGCCCAACACCGCCAGCACTGGAATCTCATCGATCAGCGCCGCGGTCATCGACTTCTCCAACACGCCGCCGCGCCAGCGCGAATGGTCAATCAGCACATCGCCCATCACTTCGCCCGAACCTTCGGCCATGTTCAGCACCTTCAACGACGCTCCACCTGCCGCCAGAAAGTCCATCAACGCGGACCGCGTCGGGTTCAGCCCTACGCCCTGGATCGCGATCCGCGAACCCGGCCGAAGTAGCCCCGCAACCAGAAAAAACGCAGCTGACGACAGATCGCCCGGAACCGTGAGCGCCTTTCCCTTCAGCACTGGTTTGCCGATGATCGAGATCTCGCCGCGTCTCGACTCCACTTCCGCACCGAACTCCCGTAGCGCGATTTCCGAATGATCGCGAGTCACAATCGGTTCCCGCACGATCGTCTTCCCATCGGCGTACAGACCGGCAAACAGCACGCAGCTCTTCACCTGTGCACTAGCCACTGGCAGCGTGTAGTCGATTGCCCGCAGCTTCGCGCCGTGAATCGTCAGTGGAGGAAACTTGCCGTCCTTGGCTTCGATCGCTGCTCCCATCTCTGCCAGCGGCTTCATGATCCGGGCCATCGGCCGTTTGCTCAGCGACTCATCACCGCCAATCGTCGACACGAAAGGCTGGGCCGAGAGGATGCCACTCAGCATGCGGATAGTCGACCCGGAGTTGCCCGCATCCAGCATGCCCGCCGGAGCCTGCAGTCCTTCGAGGCCTACGCCATGAACCGTGATCTCGGTCCCGTTCTTCTCAATCCGCGCCCCCATTGCTGCCATGCAGCCGAGGGTGGAGTGGCAGTCCGCGCCCGATGAATAGTTCGAGAGCACGGATGTCCCTTCAGAGATCGACGCCAGCATGCCGTAACGATGGGAAATGGACTTGTCTCCAGGCAGCCTGACGGCGCCACGCAAGGCAGAGGACGGGTGGATGGTTTCAATCATGCGGAAACCTTCTATTGTAGCGTGAGCCTACCGGCGAACCAGCCCTTCCAACTTTTCAAATGCCTCCTCCAGCCGCTGCGGCTTGTCGAGCACGCCGGCGAACAAATCGCCCACCCTGGCGAACCGCTCCAGCACGTTGCGGATGTGGAACTGCTGCGGCGTCAGCCCCGGACGCACTTCGCGCCACTCGAGCGGCGTCGCCACCGGAGCGCCAGGATATGCCCGCAGCACATAAGGCGCCGAAATGGTCTTCCCGCTCGAAAGCTGTGCGTAGTCGAAATACACCCGGTTCTTCTCCCTCTTCGATACCGCCCGCTGTGTCGTGAACAGCGCCGGCCGCTCCATCGCCACCAGATGATAGAGCACCTGCGCGAAGCCCCGCACCTGCTCATACGTGTAAATGGGTTCCAGCGGCACGTAGATGTGCATTCCGTCACCACCTGTGGTCTTGGGATAACCCGTGAGCCCCACCGCGTCCAGCTTTTGCCGCACCAACTGTGCCGCCTCGACAATCTTGTCGTAGTCGCACTCCTGTGGGTCCAGATCGATGAGCATGAAGTCGGGATTTTCCAACGACTCAATGCGGCTCATCCACGGGTTCTGATCGATGCAGCCGAGGTTCGCCAAAAACAGCAAGGCAGCCCGGTCGTCGGCCACTACGAAGCGGATCGGAGCATCGTTGTGCGCCGAGTACACCGGCTCAATCCGCAGCCATTCGGGAAAGTGTTCCGCAGCCTCCTTCTGAAAGAACGACTCCCCGTGGATGCCGTCGGGATAGCGCCGCAGCGACAATGCCCTGCCCCTGAGATAAGGAAGAATCAGATCCGCTACCTGGTGGTAGTAGTTGATCACGTCCCGCTTCACATACCCATGCTCGGGGTAGTAGACCTTGTTCAGATTGGTGAACGTCAGCCGCCGCCCCTCGATATCGAGGATCACTTTCTCGCGGTCATCGCTGAGCAGTGCTGGCGGGATCGCGAACTTTGCTTCCGCCTCAAGCGCCTGCAGTTCCGCCACGCACTCGCGCGGCGAAACATCATCGCGCAACCCCAGATAGACCGGAGCCCGCAGCCGCCTCTCACTTGTCCACGACGAGTACTTCACTTCGCACACCAGTTCCGGCTTTGTCCACACAGGCGGATGCAGCATCTCCGGCCGCGAAACAAACGGTATGGTCTCAGTCACCAGCGGCTTCAGCAGCGCATACACCATCTCCAACGACTCGCGATCAAACCCCGAGCCGACATTACCTACATAGACGAGTTGATCACCTTCATATAGGCTGAGGATCAGCGAACTGAAGTAGTCCCGATCACCGGTGGTGTAGCCGCAGATGACGAACTCCTGCTGCTCAGTGACCTTGATCTTGATCCAGTTCCCGCTGCGCCGGGACTCGTACACGGAGCCCATTCGCTTCGCAACGATCCCTTCCAGACCGCTCTGCCGCGCCAGGGAGAACAGCTCCTTGCCTTGATCGACAAAGTGATCGGAGAGCTTGATCCGTTCGTTCGGATTGAGCACAGTTGCCAGCAGCCGCTTGCGGTCTTCCAGTGCCACATTCCGCAGATCGTACCCATCGAGATAGAGCAGATCGAATACATACAGAGTCACTGGTAACTTGCGCGAGTATGCTGCTGCGCTCGAAGGATCGGAGACGTGCATCCGGTGCTGCAGGGCACCGAAGCTGGGTAATCCGCGTTCGTCCAACGCCACGATCTCGCCATCAAGAATGGCCGTATCGGCATCCACCGCATCCGCGAGCACGGCCAGCTCCGGATAGCGCCGCTCCATCGCATTGCCGTTGCGCGATATCATTCGCAGACTGCCGCGCTCCATAAAACACAACGCCCGCACACCATCCCACTTCACTTCAAACATCCAGCCGGGATCCGATGGGGGTTGCGTCGCCGAGAACGCCATCATCGGTGTGAGCATCGCCGGCATCGGAGCTTCCACCGCCCCCGCGATCTTCTCCAACTGTGTAGGGTCACCGTCGAGCGAAGCCGCAATCTCTTCCTGTGTCCGCCCCGTCTTGACGCTGCGCCCATAGAGGTCGATGTTCCATCCGTCCACCGTATGGTCGTCTCGCTTTTTGATCAGCAGCCAGTCCCTGCCTTTGTTCTGCTTGGTGCGCACCAGCACGAAGTCGCCACGGAGCTTCTTGCCTTGTAGCCGGAACTTGAAATCGCCGCGCTCCATCTGCGCTTCGGCGTTGGGCTCGCCGATCACTTCGTAGGAACCGTGATCCCACAGCATCATGCTGCCCGCGCCATAGTTGCCGGCTGGGATCACGCCTTCGAAAGTCCCGTATTCCATGGGGTGATCTTCCACATGCACCGCTAGCCGCTTCTCGTTTGGATCGAGTGTCGGTCCTTCGGGCACAGCCCAGGACTTCAACACCCCTGTGATCTCGATGCGTAGATCGTAGTGCAGCCGGCGTGCGTTGTGGCGCTGGATGCAGAACTCCCCGCCCCAGGTGCCGGGTTGCACTTCGGGCTTATCGCCGGCAGGTTCCGGGGTCTTGTCAAAGCTGCGCTTTTTCGCGTATTCCTCGAGCGCCATCTCTGCGGATATGATAACGGGTTATGCTCCGCCGACAGTTTCTCCAGACCGCGGCCGCGGCTGCGGTGCCCGCCGCTGCTCAACCCGCGAAGAAGCCGAACATCATCGTGATTATGGCCGATGACATGGGCTACTCCGACATCGGCTGCTTTGGCGGAGAGATCGCCACACCCAATCTCGACAGGCTCGCCAAAGGAGGCGTCCGTTTCACGCAGTTCTACAACACGGCCCGCTGTTGCCCCACACGCGCCGCATTGCTGACTGGCTTGTACCAGCATCAGGCCGGTATCGGCCACATGGTGAACGATCGCAAGTATCCGGCCTATCGCGGCTACCTCAACGAGCAATGCGTCACGTTGGGCGAAGCGATTCGCGGCGCCAACTACACTCCTCTGATGGTGGGCAAATGGCACGTTGGCGAAGAGCGTCCGCACTGGCCCACGGACCGCGGCTTCGAGCGCTACTTCGGATTGATCAGCGGAGCCTCGAATTATTGGAAGCTTGATCGCAATCGGAAGATGGCCATCGACGACAAGCCTTATGTCCCCGATTCGCCGCGCTTCTACATGACCGACGCGTTCACTGAGAATGCTGTCCGCCTGGTGGACGAGTACGGCCGCAAGCCGAATCCTTACTTGCTCTATCTCGCCTATACCGCACCGCATTGGCCTCTGCACGCATGGCCGGAAGACATTGCCAAGTATCGCGGCAAGTACATGAAGGGCTGGGATCGCCTGCGCGAGGAGCGGCATGAGCGCATGAAGGCGATGGGCATCGTCGACAAGAAGTGGCCCATGACGCCACGCGATGCAAAGGTGCCGGCGTGGGCCGATGTCAGCAACAAGGACGAGTGGGATCTGCGCATGGCGGTCTACGCCGCGCAGGTGGATCGCCTCGATCAAGGCGTTGGCAAAGTGCTCGACAAAGTGAGGGAACTCGGACAGGAAGAAGATACGCTCATTATGTTCCTGGCCGACAACGGCGGCTGCGCCGAGGAGAACATCGGCGGTGAGCAGCCCGGCTTGCCCGGCCCGGTCGAATCGTTCACTAGCTACCGGACACCATGGGCCAACGCGAGCAACACGCCCTTCCGCCTCTACAAACATTGGGTCCACGAAGGCGGCATCTCGTCTCCGTTCATCGCCCACTGGCCACGTGGCATTTCGCAGCGCGGAGCCTTGATTCACAGGCCTTCGCACCTCATCGACATTATGGCCACCTGCATGGATGTCTCCGGTGGGCCGTATCCGAGCACCTACAAGGGCCGGCCGGTTCTGCCCATGGAAGGCGAGAGTGTGATGAAGGCCGTGAAGGGACAGAAGCAGCGCTCAAAACCGATCTTCTGGGAACACGAAGGCAACCGCGCCGTGCGCGAGGGCGACTGGAAGCTTGTGTCACGTTACCCCGGCGATTGGGAGCTCTACAACATCGCGCAGGACCGCACGGAAATGAGCAATCTTGCAGCGAAAGACAGCGCGCGCGCTACTCGCATGAAAGGCATGTACGATCAGTGGGCATCACGATGCGGCGTGGTGGAATGGGGCCAGTTGCAGAAACGGAGTTAGAGGTTCTTCCAGCGAACAGTCCCGGGTCCGGCGTTGTTCGGATGGGTGCAGTGGATGGTGCTGTTGCACTGCGGGCATTCGAGAGTCGCGGAAAAGTAGGGGGGCGTTCGCTCGTCGTAGAACTGTTCTTCCTTGTACTCGAGCGGCTCGGGGAATCTCTGCAGTTGCGCTGAAGCAAAGATGGTGCCCGGGATCGGCGTGTGGTTCCAGGCATGCCAAAGCCACATCTTGCAGCCCGACTGGCGGAGCTTACTTTCGATCGGGCGCAAGTGGGAACAGGTGACCAACAGCGACGGGTTGGAGCGATAGACCAGGTCATCCATCGACAGGATCGCGCCGCTTTCCACTTCACTCAGGAACGGCGCAAGCGCTGGATTCTTTCGGATCTCGGCTTTCATCTGCTTCTTCATGTCCGCGGCAATCCGTTCGCGTTCCTGTTCCCGGTAACCGTGATTCTCGACTTGGGCCGCCCAGCGTTTCTCAGATTCGGTGCTGGGCCGCAACAACCCCGAGTCCTTCAGCACCCAGAGGACTGCCACGCCGACGGTAACAAGGACGACAATGGGGTAGCCGACAGCGTTCGTTAACCGCATCCGCACAATCGCCAGGTAGAACGAGGACGCGAAGGCCACAAATACCAAGGTGAGGAGGACCACCGTGCGCACTAGACTAGTGTAGTAGATGATGAATGCTCCTCCTCTCACACGGCGGCAGTTCGGGCTACTGGTTTTCGCCCAGGTCACGCGCCGCAAACCGAACATCCTTTTCATCCTCGCCGATGACTTCGGCTGGAATGCGCCGAGTTGCTATGGCAACAAGGACGTCGCCACTCCCAATTTGGACCGGCTCGCGGCTGAGGGCATGCGCTTCACCACTGCATACGCCGAGCCGCAGTGCTCGCCGACTCGGGCTGCGCTACTGAGCGGTCAGTACGGTGGGCGCACCGGAGTGTACAAAGTCATCCATGAGAAAGAGCCGCCGAACACCTACCTCAACATTCCGGAACCGAATCTGGCGATGCAGCCTTCGATGGCCACGCTCGCCACGGAACTGCGCCAGGCTGGATACACCACAGGCATCGCGGGCAAATGGCATATCGCCGATCAGTACGCCGCGGCGGACGTGCGCGAGTTGGATGGCGGCCGCTACTTCGAACGCTATGGTTTCGACTTCGCCAGCGCTGTCGGCGAGAAACATCACCCCACGGATAAGGCCGTAACCGCGCTCACTGATGAAATCCTTGGCTTCATAGACCGCGCCGGCAGCAAGCCGTGGTTCGCTTACCTGGCGCACTTCACAACGCATACGCGGCTGGCAGCCCCGGCAGCACTGGTCGACAAACACGCAGCTCGCGGCTATAAACGCACTTCATCGCCAGTGGCTCGATTCAAGGAGCGCCCCACCGCCGAGTACCTGGCGATGCTCGAACATCTCGACAACGAGATCGGGCGGTTGCTGAAAAAGGTCGGCGACAATACGGTGGTCATCTTCACTGCCGACAACGGCGGATTGTCGCGCATGGCGAGCATGGCTCCGCTACGTGAAGGCAAGGGAGCACCGTATGAGGGCGGTACACGCGTGCCATTGATCGTCAGGTGGCCCGGCAAGATCAAGCCGGGAAGCACCTGTGCGACGCCGGTGCACACTATCGATCACTATCCGACACTTCTCGCCATCGCCGGGAAAAAGAGCAGCAAGCAGCTCGATGGCCTGAGCATGATGCCGCTGTTCGAGTCACGGCAGATCCGCCGCGATGCGTTGTTCTGGTACACCCCAAGCTACACATTGATGTATGGGCGCACTCCCTGCTCCTGGATGCGCTCAGGCGATTGGAAGCTGATTCATTGGTACGGCGATTACCTCGTTCCGGATGGATACACGCCAGACTACACACCCTACGGCAAGCTCGAGATCGGGCCGCGGTGGGAGCTTTACAACCTGAAAGACGACCCCGGAGAGCAGAGAGACCTTTCCAAGGAGCGGCCTGACAAACTGGCCCAGTTGAAGAAGCAGTTGGAAGCCTGGTGGAACGAGACAGGCGCCAAGCCGCCAACGAAGAACCCGGATTTCGACCATTCGAAATGGCCGGAGCCAAGAGCGGCGCGCTAGCCGGCTACGATTCCTAGAAGCCGCTCCATGGCGGGAACCGAGTCCGCAACGCGGTCTCTCGTGTGTGTCTCCAGAGCAAAGTGGCCGCGATAGCCATCCGCTACCAGCGCTTTCACGAGCCCCGGCCAATCGGTGCCATCCCCATCGCCGAGCAGGCTCTTCCCTTTGAGTTGCACATTGGCAATACGGCTAACCGGCAGAAGCTTGTATCCATCGGGGAAGGCTCGTTCCTGATTGGAGGCGTTACCCGGGTCCCAGTTGAGGAGGGCGCTCGCCGGCAGTAGCTTCATCAATCCGGCGATCTCTGAGCAAGTGTTCATATTGCAGGAGGACTCGTTCTCCACCAGCAACTGCACTCCTTGCTTCGCTGCATACTCGGCCATGGGCAGGATCAAGTCTGCGATCTGGGTGAACAGCTTCCCCGGGTCGGCTACACGGCGGAAGGTGAAGCAGCGGATCTTCGACGCCTGGGCCCGCTGGGCGAAGTCAACCACGCGGCGCAACTCCTCCATTCGATTGGTGAAGCGCTCGGCCTCCTTTGGTCCGGGCTGACGCAGAGGAGTGGTTCCGGGAATTGGACAGGCAAGTAGACCACTATCAATAAACGATATAAAAAGGCCGATATCAGCTAGCTCGCGCAGGGCTTCGGTTTGTTCGGCTTCTATCAGGTCCCAGTAGCCTCGCCTGGTACCGGGGACTTGCCGCAGTTCCACGATGGTAAGTCCGAAGCGCCTGGCGAAGGCAATGGCCTCCTGCGGCGATTTGGCGACCTCATCCGTAATGAAGCTGACTCGGGAGCGGGGAACAAGGTCCGCCGCCAGGAGTGGGGCGAGGCCTGCATAAGAAAGGATGACACGTCGGGCGATCATCTAAGTAGGTTCACTTATCTCTGGACGGAAGAATCTTAGCACGGCTAGGCAATCTCCCCGCTAAACTCTATCTTTGGTTCTACCGATTCATGGGTGACGCACTTCACAGAGTTTTTCTGCCTGTGGAGCAAGGACGGAACACACATGAAACGCTACTTGTGGATACTGGCACTGGCGACAGCCGGTGTAGCCCAACAAGCCGCGGTGGAACTCACCACTCCCACGCTCGGCTATATATTCGATGAGCAGGCCAGGACCCTGCGCGCTATCGAAGGCGTGCCAGGCTCAGCAGCCATCGGGAATCCGCTGCATCTGGGGGCGGGCCTGGACTTCATCGCCGTCGCACCCAACCGCAGCTACGCCTTTGGGTACGAGAACGGCGGGGATGCACTGGTCGTGGTAAGGCTCGACGGGAACGTTGGGGCACGGCGGAACAGCATACTGCCACGGGCTCGGGCGTGGTTTAGTGCCTCAGGAGAAGTCGCTGCCTTTGATCTGGGTGAGCGTGCCGAGGTTTGGGGAGGATTGCCCGATGCGCCAAGACGGATCGGTGAATTTTCCACGGGCGGACACGGAGCAGACAAACTTCTCGTGTCCGACGATGGCGGAATGGTTGCCATGCTCTCCGATGGGGAGCTGTACCGGCTGAACCCGGAGTCTGCCGTGCGCCTGGGTCAAGGTATTCGCGACGCCGCATTTCTGCGGGGTACGCGGGACCTATTTGCGCTTGAAGCAGGGCGCCTGGTTCGTTTTCTGAAAGCGGAATCCGAATCTGAGGAAACGGTGCTGACAGGATTTGAAGAGGCGGCTGCTTTCGCCATCTCGCGGGACCAGAAGCAGGTGGCGGTGGCGGGGGCGGAGATCATGGTCGCCGACCTTCGTACCGGACAGGCAGCACGCGTTGAAAGTGGTGAGATCCGCTTTGACGCTGTGGCTCGCGCCGAAGGCGATGCGGTGTTCCAACTCCACGCGGCCAACGGGGAAACTTGGCTGCTCGATGCCGATAGCGCGCCGCGCTTGCAGTCGCTGGCGGCAAGGGGGAATCAATGAGACTTCGTGGCGCACTTATCTTGGCCTGTCTAGGCCTCTTGCCGGCTGTGCTTCCGGCTCAGATCCGTACCAACGCGGGGTTCCGCCAGAAAAGTATTCCGGCCAATGACGATGGTTCGGCGCCGATCGAAGCACTCGGCTGGACCGCCAACTTCTTTGGACGCATGCGCAGTACGGTTTTCGTGAACAACAACGGGAATATTACCTTCGATGCCGCACTGCCGACATTCACACCCTTCGGTTTAACGAACACGGGCCGCGAGATTATCGCGCCCTTCTTTTCCGATGTGGACACTCGTCCCCAGGGCTCGGCGTTGGTTACCTACGGGCATGACACGATTGACGGGCGCCGCGCCTTTGCCGCGAACTACATCAGTGTGGGGTATTACGACCGGCACATCGACAAGCTCAACAGCTTCCAGGTGGTGCTGATCCAGCGCGAGGACACAGGTAACGGGAACTTCGACATTGAATTCAACTACGAGCAGATTGTTTGGGAGACTGGGGACGCCAGCGATGGCGTGAACGGCTTCGGCGGCACTTCGGCCGCGGTCGGATGGTCGAATGGTTCGGGGCAACCAGGCACCTTCTTCGAACTGGCTGGCTCGCGCATCCCGGGTTCGTTTCTCAGTGGCGGGTCGAACAGCCTGGTTCGCGGTCGCACTCCCGGGAACAACAGCAGAACCGGACGCTGGACGTTCCGGGCTCGCGGCGGCACGATCATTCCGGCGCTCTCGATCACCAGTGGCTGCCCGGCGCCTAATGCAACGGCAGGCCGCGCTTATACGCACACCTTCCAGGCCGAAGGCAGCAAGCCGCCATATCGCTGGGCTCTGACTCTCGATCCCAACACCACTCTACCGAACCTATCGCTGAGCACCGCGGGCGTGATGACCGGCACTCCCGCGCAACTGGGTACGTACTTCTTCACCATTCGTGTGAGTGCAACCGATGAGGACGGGGAAACCACAGTTTCGCAGCGCTGCTCCGTCACGGTAGATCCGCCGCCGATCACCTTCTCTTCCAACAGTGTGCTCCCTTCCACCGTAGCCGGTGAGCGCTATCAGGCGCAGTTACGCGCCGCTGGCGCCCCGGGGACGGTCCGTTACGATCTGTACAACTCGACTCTGCCTCCAGGCTTGGCATTAAACTCCAACGGAACCGTATCGGGCAGCCCATTGTTCGCGGGAACGTTTCCATTCCTGGTTCGGGCGAGCGCTGATTCATCGGTTGCCTCGATCAAACGATTTAGTTTGAATGTAACGCCACGCGAACTTACGGTCACCTCTTCTTGCCCGCTTCCGAATGGAACGGGCGGAGTGGCCTACAACCACGAATTCGCCGCGCGGGGAGGATTGCCGCCCTATCGCTGGTCACTCTCACCGGGTCCCAGTCTGCCGACTGGGCTGACGCTGACACCCGACGGGCGGTTGACTGGATTACCGACGGTTCCACATTGGTGGCCGTTCACTGTTAGGGTGGAAGATAGCGCCGGAAACTCCAAGGAGCTGGGGTGCGGTGTCGTCGTTCTCTTCCCTGAGGTATCGCTGGCGAGTTCATGTCCGCTGCCGGCAGGAACAGCAGGAACTAGCTATTCGCAGCGCCTCGACGCTCGTGGCGGTACAGCGCCGTACCTCTATTCCATTGAGGGCAATCTGCCGGCGGGCCTGCGCCTGAATCCGGATGGGACAATCAGCGGCACGCCGCTGGTTGCGGGGCCGGCGCAATTCCGCGTAAAGGTCACCGACCGCCGCGGCCAAACAGCAGCAACCCCGTGCAGCCTTGCAGTAGGACGGGGAGCTTATGGCATTGCTTCCTGCCCGCTGCCGGAGGCTTATGCAGGTGAACCCTACTCGCAGCAAGTAACGGCAACAGGTGGCAACGAACCTTATCGCTTTAACGAAGCTGCGCCGCTGCCAACCGGCTTGCGGGTTTCTCCCGATGGATATCTGAGTGGCGTTTTGGATCGCGTGGGCACTTACCCGGTAACACTGCGCGTCACAGATCAGACGGGGCTTACGGCAACGCGTAGCTGTAATCTGACAGTGAGGCCGCAAGCACTTCGGGTGACCAATGCATGCCCTCTGCCTGGAGGAAAGCTTGGGCAGGCCTATCGCTTTGAGTTTAACGTCGCAGGTGGAGTTGCTCCGTTCGAATTCGAATCGAGCGAGTTGCCACCTGGACTGCGGCTGACCAATGGTACGCTCTCCGGCATTCCGACAGAAGCCGGGTTCTTCCCACTGCTGTTCCGAGTGCGGGACCGAAGTGGGCAAGCCACGTTTTTCGAGTGCGGCGTCGTTGTAGATCTACCAGAACTTCCATCGATCCGTGTGACCGGGCTACCCGCGACTCTGACTCCGGCATCCGCGGGACCGCGGTTCTCAGTGGAATTGACTCAGAACTATGCGCTGCCGATAGAAGGCGTGGTGGAACTCGAAGTGGCAGCCGATACAGGCACGCCATCTCCCGGCGCGAACCGTCCGGATCCCGCTGTGAAATTGGCCAACGGACAACTGTCCGCACCATTCCGCATCGACTCGGGAGCACGTTCGGTGAGCTTCCAGATCAATGCGACAGGAACCGTGGCGAGCGTGTTTACTGCCACAGCGAAGAACATTCAGGTAGCCGGAATTGACACCGGGCGCCAGGCTTCCGGACAGACTCGGCTTGGACGCAGCGCACCGGTAATTACCAGCGTCTGCTACGCACCTACTAGCGAAGGTTTTGACGTGGACGTGGCCGGTTACTCCACCACGCGCGAACTGACTTCCGCGGAACTGACATTCGGTGCGAACACCTTCCAGGTAAACCTGACGGATCCAGCCGCTGAATACTTCAGTAACGATGACTCGGTACGCACGGGCGGAACGTTCCGGTTCCGAGCACCCTACCGGGTGAGCCAGGCTACAACACAAAGCCTGGGTCAGGGGAATGCGGTCATCCGAAACACGGCGGGCGCGAGCGCAAGCCGCTCCATCGCCCGGTGTAACTAACGGCCCTGAGCTTGCTGCCGTACCGCGATTAGCCCTTCTTGGCAGGTGCGGCGGCAGGCGCTCCGTTACCCATCTTGTTGATTTCGTCGAACATCACCCGGCGGCCTTCATCCATGGCAACATGGGCGAGGATAACCGCGGTGGAGTCGGCGAGACCCACTTCGAGGTCGGCCTTCGGCTTCTTGCCGCTACGGATGCTCTCGAGAAACTCTTCGAGTTGCACGTCAACCGGATTGCGGTTTTCTTCCGGCAGCATCACGCCCTTCTGATAGAGCCAGCGTCGGGCAAACTTCATTTCCTTGGAAAGGAAGCTGTCCTTGTCGGTGACCTGATCCTTATCGAGTAGGATGGGAAGCGGGCGGCCGCCCTTCCCTGTGCTGAGGAGCGTCGCCGAAGAAGCTACCGCTTTTTCCTTTTCCTTCTTTTTCTTTGCGTCGTCCACCTTGGGGCCGGGTTCGTAATACCATAGGCCCAATGCCGGCTCGTTATCGGTGCCAACGGTTATCTCGATCGTCCCCTGGGTGCCGAAGAACGATTCACCGAATTCCGTGCGTTGGCCCTGGAACATGGCGAGGTGCTTGTTGGTGCTGATGTAGCTGGCAATCAGCTTCTGCCCTTTGGGGTACTTGAAGATCAACTGGCAGTTGTCGTAAACGTCGCGGCCATCCTTGTGGTAGTCGAGGCCGCCAACGCCGGTCACGAACTCGGGCGTTGCTCCGAAGAACCAATCAGCGATGTCGATCTGGTGGGAGGCAAGTTCGGCGACGAGGCCGCCGGAGTATTTGCGGAACAGGCGCCAGTTGTTGGCGCGCCACGTCCAACCGGGGTTGCGATGCCATTGGGAATAGGCGTGGGTGACATCGCCGATCATGCCCTTGTCGATCATCTGCTTGGCGGTCTGGTAGAACTCACTGTATCGGCGCTGGAGACCGACCTGCATGACCTGCTTGGGACGCTCCGTACAGAGCTTTCGGAGTGCATGGACTTCTTCTGGCTTGAAGACGAGGCTCTTTTCGCAGAAGACATGCTTGCCTGCGAGCAGAGCATCCTTTGTGATTTCGAAGTGTGTGTAGAGCGGCGTAGCGATTTGGACAGCATCGATGTCCTTGCGTCCGAGGAGCTCACGGTAGTCTTTGTAGGTTTGCGGTTTGTCGGGAGCCTCTTCGAGGCCTTTTTTCAGGGCTGCGTCGTCAACGTCGCAGATAGCGATGCACTTGCCACCATCCACCGTCTTCCAGTGTTTGAGATGGTACTGTCCGCGACCGCCAGTTCCAATGACGGCGTAGTTCACCACGCTGTTGGCCGCGCGAACCTTCTGGATGCGCGGGAACTCGATGGCAGAGGCCACGGCGACAGCGGCGGTGGCGGCTCCGGCAACCTTCACGGCATCCCGGCGAGTCATCTCAGAATCTGCCTTGCGGCGGGTAGTGGGCGTGGTGGGCTTTTTGGGCATAGTTGTACCTTGTCAATTGCAGTCTATCGAACATGAAATCCAGTGTGCAAACGGCTCTACTGCTCAGCTTTCATCTCAACTCCACCGCGAGCTGCCCATTCGGCGCCCCCGAGAACGAGCATGGAGGCGAGGAACGACCAGAAGATCAGGATCGCGGAGTATTCAAATGGTCCGTATTCCAGATAGAACTTTTCGTCCACTTGCTTCCAAAACAGCAGTGTGAGGAACTTGAGACCCTCCACGGCCAGACCCACAAAAATAGCCACAGGCACCACGCGGCGCCAGGCAATCTTAGTGTTCGGCAGCACCCAGTAGATGAGAAACAACACGAGCATTCCCACCAGGAGCGCAGCAAAGCGAAAGACAAGCGTAGAAACTAACTTGCTGAAGGGATCGCCTAAGGGTGAGACTTTGGCCATAGCTTCGCGATTGACGGCGGTGAGAATGAGGGAGAGAAGGATGAGCGCGCCGCAGGTGAAGATGAGCCCCAGGCTGAGGACCTGGTTGCGGAGAAAGCTGCGATTCGTTTTGACTCGCCACACCTTGTTGAGGGCCACTTCCAGCGGTTCGAAGACTCCGTTTGCGGTGAAGAACAATACCAGAACGGAGACGATCTGAAAGGGACCGCGCTTAAGGACGATGAAATTCAGATTGCGTATAAGCCAGTCGCTCCATTGGCCGGGGAAGATATCGCGAAGTGCAAAGTAGATGGCATCGACGGCTGCCTGCCATCCGAGCACGTATTTGCATAGGCTGACCATCACGATAAGGAACGGAAAGAAGGAGAGCAACACGTTGGCGGCGATGGAGAACGCGAAGACGTGAACCTCGGTTTCCATCCAGAAATGGAAAGTCGGTCCGAAGTGGCGTTTGAGGAAGTTCATCGTTTGCTCCTCTTGGTGGCGAGCACGGTGCGGTAGGCGTCGACAAGCCGTTCTGTCATGCGCACAATGTCGCGCTCAGTGGTTACGTATTCGTGGGCTTTTTCCATCATGCGGCCGGCAGCTTCGGGGTGTTCGAACAGATGGAGAATGCGATCAGCAAATTGTCGTGGATCGTCAGTGAGGTAGCAGACTTCACCGTCCTGTTCGGAGAGGCCTTCCGCTCCAATGACGGTGGACACAACGGGGATGCCTGCACAGAAGGCTTCGAGCAGTTTCACGCGGACGCCGGAGCCACTGAGAATGGGACAGACGAAGACTGAGTAGCGACGGAGCGGTTCCTGCACGTCTTCCACAAAGCCGCGGATTTCAATGTTGACGTCGTTCGCGGGAAGCGAATGGCGGGGCGGGGGATCGGAGCCGACAATCACCAACTTGGCTTGGGGGCACCTTTCAACGACCAGGGGCAACACGTACTTTGCAAACCAATCAAGCGCTTCCTGATTCGGGATATGGCGGAAGCTGCCGAGAAAAAGCATGGTGAAGGGCTCACGTGGTTCGGTGTGTCGCCGATAGGAACTTGTGTCGATGCCGGCGCGCAGCGTCGCATCCATCTTCGAACCCAGTTGCGGCAGGAAGCTGAGAAGATAGTTGCGATTCTCAAGGCTGCAAACCTGGATGTGATCCATTCTTTCGAGCATGTTCAGTTCGAACCTTATGGCACGAAGGTATTCAAAGAAGGCGCTTGCTTTGCGCAGCGGGGCGCCGGGTTGGCCCAAGCCGCGGCCAATGGATTGAAAGTAGACGTCATGTTCGAAGACCGCATTGACGATGTTGTGGTAGTCTCCGGCATACTGGCCCATGTTGGTGTACTCCAGTTGAAGCACGTCAACTTTTTCCAGGTACATGGTGCGGTGGATTATCCAGTCCAGATCGGCGTTGGCGAACTCACGGACCGCGTACGGTGAGATTGCGCCGAATCCGAATTGCTGAACGTCCGGCCGCACCAGATAGTGGGCAGTGGCGCTGATTGCTGTGAGCGGATCGTGCTGTTCGATTTGCCATTCTTCATCGAGAACGGCAATGACGTGGAGACGTGTGCGTGAAGCCAGCGCGTTGGTCGTGCCGTGCATGAAGACCCCGCCGCCGTGGATGGGCGGGCAGATCGGATAGGGCGAAAGGAAGAGAACGTTGAGTTGCTGTGGATTGGCGGAATGCCGGCCAAAGCGGTCGTAAAAATAGCCACCGAGGGGACGGCGAAACGCTTCCGTGTCGCTAACCGTAGCGAGACTACGGGCGCGCCAGCGAGAGACTATCGCTCCTGGCAGTTGACGGAATGCACGCCACAGGGCGTTGAGATTTGTTCGCTCCGGCGACGGGCCGGCGAGATAGCTGAAGAAGGCATCAGCCCAACTGCGGAGGAAGTGTATACTCATGCGCTTCCATTCGTGGGTGTTTTTCCAGAGAAAGAGAAGGAAGTTCTTCTGGATGATGTTTTGAATGTAATCGCGAGAGTGAGTGCGGCCGATGGTTCCGCGGTGCTCGTGCCAAACGTGGCTTTTGGGCTGATAGTAAACTTTCCAGCCGCGCTTCCAGGCGAGCATGCCGAGGTCTGTATCTTCGAGGTAGAACGGCCGAAGGAGATGATCGAAGGCCCCGAGTTCGAGAAACTTGCGGCGGTCAAAGGCACTGGACCCGCCGCCAGGGTAAAAGCAGGGATAGATGTCGCCGATTTCGTCGTCGATGCGGTGGCGCGCACCAAGTCGCCCGTTGTCCCACCAGCACTGGGTGAGCCCGGTTTCCTCGCGAACCTTCTTTGGATCGGAGAAGAAGATCTGGCATGCGGCAGCAAAAACGGACTCATCATGGAATGCATCGAGGAGCGGCCGAAGGAAATCTTCCGCGACTCGCATGTCGCTGTTCAACAGGACAACAATGTCGTTTTTAGCCTCGCGAAATCCAGTGTTGGAGCCGCCCCCGAAGCCCAAGTTGTGGGGAAGCGCAATGACTCGAACGGTGGGGAAGTGCTGGCGGAGGAAGGCGACGCTGCCGTCGGTAGAACCGTTATCGACAACGATGACTTCGTTGTTCGGATGGCCCTTTAGCGCTTTTACCACGGAGGGGAGGTATTTCTCCATCAGATCTTTGCCATTCCAGTTCGGGATGACTACACTGGCCGAGTCGGTGTTTGGTCGCGTGTCATTGCGGGGCCGCTTTCTTCCCGCGAGTAGGAATAGGAGGTCAGCAACGAGAAGCGCAAGGAATGTTAAGGAGATGAAGATCGGCGACAACAGCAGAAGGGGAAGGCCCTTCAGCAAACGGGTGGCTGTGTTCATGTCAGGAGTTGTGTAACTGCGGCCCTAAGCCGAGAGTCCTTCCCATCCTGTACCAGCGAGAGCCCATGACCGAGCTAACCTGTGTTTGGAGTCCCTCCACTTGTTTTTGGAGATCGAGTGCCCATTTGGTGCGCTCTTCAACTAAGGTTTCGTTTTCGTGGAGCAGAGCCACGCAGCGGGCAAGTTCGTCAGATCTGGCGTTGAGTTCCGCTGTGAGGCGCCTCTCCGTGTCTATCGCCCACTGAGCTTTGGCTTGGACGTCCGCTTCGAGGTTCACGATGACGGATTCATACTGCTGCACAGTCTCGGCGGCGGCCTTCTGCTCCGCTGCGAGTTCGCCCTGAAGCGCGGCTACGCGTTCACTGGTCCGCTGTAGATCCTTGTCGAGTTGCTCAGCCCAGCGGTTGCGTGCTTCGATTTCAGCGGTCTGTTCGCGGTGCTTTGTGACAAGTGCCTCGTGATTCTTTAGAGCTATATCGAGCCATTCCGTCTTTTTGCGGAGCTCCGCTTCGAGGAGGGCGATGTGCTGCTCGCGTTCGCGCAGCACGTTCGAAGTTTTCGGAACGTAGACGAATACGGGCGATCCGATTTGCGGAGCAAGGGCGCAGACCGCCACAAAAAAATGTGAGTCGGCGGGGTCGGCCTTGGCTTGTTCGCGCCGGACTTCAGTGGAACCGGCCGAGTCGCCGGGTTGGAATACGATTACTCCGGAGTGATTCTGGACAAATAGGGAGACGTGGGGGAAGTACTCGCTGAGCGCCGCGCGAAACTCCTCGTATTCGAATTCGTGGGTGTGAAAGGGATTGGGTCCAGACTGTTTGCGGGTCTCTTGGTAATAGAGTCGGTTGGGTGTGGAGACGATGAACTGGCCATGCGCCGCCATCAGGCGGCGCGCCTGGGCCAGAAGCACTCGGGCATCGTGGAGGTGTTCGATCACCTCGAAGGCAACAATGAGGTCGAAGGACTGGTCGGGGAAGGGAAGTTCTTCCGCTGGCGCGGCCTGGAATTGAAGATTCGCCGCTGCATAGTGGGTGCGAGCGTATTCCACAGCATCTTCGCTGACATCCACTCCGGTGACCGAGCGGGCGACGGCTGCCAGTTCGCACGAGCCGTAGCCGGTGCCACAGGCGATGTCGAGAACCCGCTTACCTCGCGCGAGTCGAGCGGCAAAGGCGTAACGGGCGAAATGCTCGTTGAAGAGATCGGGGTCGACTTGTCCTGGAATGACACGCTCACCGGTGAATTCAGCCAAGGCTCTTCTCCGTTTGGCGGTCTTTGTTGAGCAGACGCGAATTCACTTCCACTTTGCAAGGCATGTGAATATATCCATAAACCTGACCTTCGCCGTGCCCCATCTGGAGGGTGATGGCGTTATCGATCCAGTCGCAGTTCTTGTAGTGGGTGAGCGTGCCGTCCGCGATGGCGGGCGAGAAAGAGAAGAATGCTGGATAAAGTTCAGGTAGATCGACGTGGAAATCAACCGTGTGGACATCGCCGGCAAGCATCGGCGGAAGTTCGTGTCCCTCCCGGGCAGTGTTGGTTCCCGCGAAGTCAATGCCGAGGTGGTTGCGCAGCATGAACCCGACAATGGGAAGATCAATGTCCTCTTTGGCCCGGACGCTGATCCGGACCACAATACGGGCACCGGGAGCGAGCAGGTATTGAGGAGTGCCAAATTCGTCCAGGATGGCGATGCCAATCACTTCGGCCCGGCCATCGCCGTAGCGATGATCGATATTTGGTATCGTATCGACAACTTCGGGGGCTGTTGTGGGCTTTGCGGTTTCCTTTGGCACGCGCTTTTTGCTTGTAAGGTAGACTGAATCTTTCTCCACCATGGCAGCGAGGTACCTCTGGACAACTATATCCGTAGGACCTAACTCGCGCACTCGCCCCTTTTCCAGCCAAAGTGTTTGATCGCCAATCGCTTTCACATCTCCGATAGCGTGTGACACAAACAGGATTGTAACTCCGCGTCCGCGCAGTTCATGGACTTTTCGCATACATCTTTGACGAAAATAGATGTCGCCCACAGCGAGCGCTTCATCCACCAGAAGGACTTCAGGATCGACGTGGATGGCGACAGCGAAAGCGAGCCGCACAACCATTCCGCTCGAGTAGGTCTTGACTGGCTGGTGGATGAAGTCTCCGATTTCGGCGAAGGCTTCGATGTCGGCGTAGCGCCGGTCTATTTCGGCTGAGGAGAGTCCGAGTATAGCCGCATTCAGATACACATTGTCGCGGCCGGTGAACTCGGGATTGAATCCGGAGCCTAGTTCAAGAAGTGCCGCTACCCTTCCCCGGGTCTGAGCTGTGCCGGAAGTGGGCTGGAGGATTCCGGCGACAATCTGCAAGAGAGTGGATTTGCCGGAGCCGTTTTCGCCGATGATGCAGAAAGTCTCCCCCCTGCCTACCTTAAAGCTAACATCACGCAAGGCCCAGAAATCCTTGTGCCGGACGATCCGGTTGAACGCCGCGAGTTCCTTCAGACGGTCGGTGGGTGAGTCGTAGATTGCGTAGCTTTTCGATACATTGTCGAAGTCTACGACAGCTGCTTTTTCGTTCCGATTACTATCCATTCCCATGGGTTTGACTTTGTCCCAAACGGTTGAGTACGCTGAAGTATAGACCCTCACGTGCCGGTGTAGCTCAGGTGGTTAGAGCGGCGGTCTCATAATCCGCAGGTCGTAGGTTCGAGTCCTACCGCCGGCACCATTTACTCCTCAGCAACAATCATCGAATAGACTCGGTGCAGGTCCTCCTGGCTGTAGTATTCAATTTCGATTTTTCCCCGTTGTTCCGACTTTTCCACGATGCGCACTCTCGTCCCTAAGACCCTTTCGAGCTCATCCGCGGCAGCACGAACATTCGGATCCTGCTTCTTTTCCGCTTCGGTGGATTCTTCACGGGGCTCGGTGGCCTTCTGCACCATTCGTTCGAGTTGGCGGACGGAGAGCCCTTGTGCAGTGGTCTTCTCGGCCATTTCCCGTTGATGGTCAGGATCGCTGAGGCCAAGCAAAGCCTTGGCGTGACCCATGGAGAGGCGGTGCTCTGCGAGGAGGATCTGAATGTCGGGCGGGAGTTTGAGTAGCCTCAGCATGTTGGTCACGGTGCTGCGGTCCTTACCGGTCCGGCGCGCGATGTCCTCGTGACTAAGGAGATGCTCACGATGTAGTTTGTCGAAGGCCTGAGCAACTTCGATGGGGTTGAGATCCTCACGCTGGATGTTCTCGATGAGGCTCACTTCGAGAAGGTGGTCGTTAGACGTGTTAACGACGACAACAGGAACCTCGGTAAGGCCCGCCATGCGCGACGCGCGCCAGCGTCGTTCTCCGGCAACCAGTTCGAAGCGCTCCCCCTGTTGACGTACGATCAACGGTTGGATGATTCCGTTCGCGTCAATGGACTGGGCTAGCTCGCGGAGGCGATCCGGCTGAAAGACGGAACGAGGCTGCAAGGGATTGGGGTCAATTCGATCTATGGGTATACGTATTGGGGCTCCGTTGCTTTGCGGTGCTGATTCTGGTTGGGGAGGGGGAGGAGCTGCTACCGGGGCGGGAGGCTTGGTCGGGAGCAGGGCGGCTAGTCCCTTACCCAGCGCTTTGCGTGGATTGTCTAGCGGCTTGTTCATGGGTAAGAATTTCCTTGGCGAGCTTAATGTAGCTTTCCGCGCCCTTGGAGCGGGGATCGTAGACCAGGATCGGTTTGCCGTGACTGGGTGCCTCGGCTAACCTGATGCTACGCGGAATGACTGTTTGGAACACATCGTCCTGAAAGAAGTCTTTGAGATCGCTAGCAACTTGCTTGGTGAGCGTTGTGCGGTCGTCATACATGGTGAGTAGAACGCCTTCTATGGTGAGATCGTGGCCGAATGCTTCGCGAACACGCTCCACGGTATCAATGAGCTGGGATACCCCTTCCAAGGCGAAGAATTCGCACTGAATGGGGATGAGAACTGAATCGGCGGCAACTAGAGCGTTAAGCGTCAGGAGATCCAATGCGGGCGGGCAATCAATCAGTATATAGTCGAATCCCGCTCTTACGGATTCCAACTTGGCCCTGAGCCGACTCTCTCGGTTCTCAACCTCAACTAGTTCCAGATTCGCGGCCACCAAGTTCCGATCGGAAGCAACGATACTCAACCCATCGCATTGAGTTTGTTGAATGAGCTCTGCAATCGGCGACTCGCCGACTAGCGCATCATAGGTAGTGGGTAGCCCGGCACCTTTGGAAATGCCTAGCCCTGTGGTGGCGTTGCCTTGCGGGTCCATATCGACGAGAAGAACGCGCATTTCATTGGCTGCAAGCGAGGCAGAGAGGTTGATGGCAGTGGTGGTTTTCCCTACTCCGCCTTTTTGGTTTGTTACTGCGATGAC
This sequence comes from Acidobacteriota bacterium, assembly GCA_018268935.1. GTDB lineage: Bacteria > Acidobacteriota > Terriglobia > Bryobacterales > Bryobacteraceae > CADEFT01. The sequence continues at coordinate 115,186 of JAFDVS010000026.1, forward strand.
TTTGGCCATGGCCGGGGTATGAACGCCATTATCCTACCATGCTTTCGGAGTTGTGTTCCACGTGGAACAATAACCCCGATATTTGGCGGCGCAGCGACCATCCTACCCGCCCTTTCAACCGGAGCATTGGCCAAACCCACCCATCATGCATGAGGCTGAAACAATGCCACGGCGATCGACGGACATCGCAATCATTCCTTCAATGCTGGCCTACTGCATCGGGCATGCCGACCTCGCCTCACAAAATCCTGCCTCCCATCTGCCACCGCCACATCTTGGACATGGGCGCGCGATCAACAGACTGCACACCCGCAAGATCTATGACACGCCAGCAACAGAATCGACAAGGCCATGCTGGCCACGGAAGGCCCTGTGGTAGGGCGACCTTTACACCTTCTTTCGACTCAAGCCATGGCATCTCTGCCGTACATTGTCAGGGCTTCCGCGCACAACAGAGGCGGGACCAAATACGTTCCACGTGGAACATACGCCGGACTGACAGCATCAGGCGGCCCTAGTTCATTACCGAAGATTGAGATACACTTCGAGCACAGCCACAGCAGCCGGCGTAACACCAGGAATACGGGCCGCCTGACCCAATGTCGACGGCTGAACCCGGGAGAGCTTGTCAGAAACCTCTCTACTCAAACCCGGAATCAAACTGTATTCTACGCCGCCGGGAATGGGTCGATCCCCAGACTCGTGCAGGCGACGCACCTGCCGCGCCTGCTGCTCCATGTACCCTTCGTATTTGCACTCAGTTTCAAGAGTTGTAAGCAACGACGGAATTGCCGCCTCACCGAGAGCGCGGGAGATAACCTCAGCAAGGGCAGAAATCCGCGCTTCAGGCCGCCGAAGCCACACAGCGTACGTCGGACGATCATCACGAGCAAGACCCAATTCTCCCGGAACCACCCGCTGGCCAGCCAGCACCTCCCGCACTTTCCCCTTCTGCATTTCTTTGCGCTGAAAGCGAGTCCAACGATGCTCACAAACCAAACCCGAACGCCGACCGATCCCGGTCAACCGCTCGTCTGCATTGTCAATCCGCAACTGCAGACGGAATTCTGCCCGTGAGGTGAACATGCGATACGGCTCATCAGCTCCTTTCGTCACCAGGTCGTCGATCATAATGCCAATGTAGGCTTCATCACGACCGAGAACGACAGGGTCCCCATCACCGAGCCATGCGCAAGCGTTGACTGCGGCCACCAACCCTTGTGCGGCCGCCTCCTCATAACCAGACGTGCCATTGATCTGTCCCGCAAGGAAGAGCCCGGATACCTTCTTCACCATCAGGCTGTGCTCCAGTTCGCGCGGGTCGATCGCATCATATTCAATGGCATAACCAGGGCGCATCATCTCTGCATCTTCCAAGCCCGGAACACTGGCCAGCATTCTCGCCTGTACATCGATCGGCATACTGGTGGACATACCATTGACATACACCTCGTAGGTATCCAATCCCTCGGGCTCCAGGAAGATCTGATGGCGCGTCTTGTCTGGAAACTTAACAACCTTGTCTTCAATCGAGGGGCAATATCTAGGGCCGATCCCTTCAATCTGGCCGCTATATAGCGGTGACCTTCCCAGGCACTCCTTCAAGATCGAATGAGTCACACCCGTCGTGTACCCGATGTAGCAGCGGATCTGCGGCCGGTCGATCTTGTCAGTCAAAAACGAAAACGGCGTCGGCTCGGCATCTCCCTCTTGCGGCTCAAAGCGGCTCCAGTCTATCGTTCGGCCGTCCAAACGCGGCGGGGTGCCCGTTTTCAATCGCGTCCACTGCAGACCCAGATTCCGTAACTCGTCGCCCAGCAGATTCGACGGTGCTTCCCCGTTACGGCCACAACTGTACCTGCTCTCCCCAACATGCGCAAGACCATTAAGGAACGTTCCCGTGGTGACAACTACCGCATGTCCCCCAACGCTCCGACCATCACGCAGATACACTCCCATCACCCGGCCACCCTCGATCCATAAAGAGGCAACCTCCGCCTGCAGAATACGAAGGTTGGCCTCCTTCTCCAGCATCTCCCGCATCTTCACGCGGTACTGCTTCTTGTCGCACTGGGCTCGAGGGCTCCACACGGCGGGGCCGCGGCTCGTGTTCAGTAGCCGAAACTGAATCCCGACTGCGTCCGCTACCTCCCCCATCACTCCACCTAGTGCGTCGATTTCACGCACCAGGTGGCCCTTTGCAATACCCCCGATGGCTGGATTGCAGGACATTTGCGCAATTAGATCAAGGTTCATCGTGATCATCGCCGTTCGCACACCCATGCGCGCGCATGCTCGCGCCGCCTCACAGCCGGCATGGCCGGCGCCAACAACAATCACGTCGTATTTTACGGAGCGTCCCAGATTTGGCATGATCTTACTTGGCACGAAGGCCCACAACACGGGCGATGTCCCAGTACCTTCAATTTTAGCCAATCGGGAGTGGATGCATTGAAAGCACTTGTGATCGGGTCCGGGGGTAGAGAACATGCAATCGCGTGGCGCTTGGCGCAAGAACCGGGAGTGGAAGTGGTTTGCAGCCCTGGCAACCCCGGGATGCAGACCCTGGGCCCCTGCGTCCTCCCGCAGGCAGCTACTCCCGAAGCCTATCTAGCAGTGGCCGCCGCGTACGAAGTCGATCTCACCGTGGTCGGTCCGGAAGCTCCCCTCGTCAGTGGCGTCTCCGATGCCTTCCTATCCGCCGGCAAGAAGATAGTCGGTCCAAGTCAGGCTGCCGCGCAGTTGGAGGCTAGCAAGCACTTTGCGAAGCAGGTCATGATCGACGCTGGAATTCCCACCGCACGTTACCGCGCCACAACCTCAATCGAAGAAGCCCGAGCCGCGTTGACCCACTTCGAATACCCCCTCGTTCTCAAGGCCGACGGTCTGGCCGCCGGCAAAGGGGTCATCATTGTTCATACTCGCGCCGAAGCCGAGCAGGCTTTGAATGCCCTGGGCAGTTTAGGCCCGAAGATCCTCCTCGAGGAGTTTCTTGTCGGTGAAGAAGCAAGCTTCATTGCCCTGTGCGATGGCCACAGGGCCCTTCCTCTCGAGGCATCGCAGGACCACAAGACCATCTTCGACGGCGACACCGGGCCGAACACCGGCGGCATGGGGGCCTATTGCGACGGGCGCGTTCTTGCACCCGAGCAAACCAGACAAGTCCTGGCAGCCGTCATTCAACCCACCCTCGATCATATGCGCCGTCTCGGAAGCCCCTTTACCGGATTCCTCTATGCCGGCCTCATGATGACGGCATCAGGTCCGAAGGTTCTCGAATTCAACGTCCGCCTCGGCGATCCCGAAACGCAAAGCCTACTACATCGCATTCGCGGGGGATTTGCCGAAAGCCTGCGGGCGGCAGCGCACGGCGATCTCAGGGGAGCAGCGTTTGACTGGAACCCGAACCCTTCTGTCTGTGTAGTAATGGCTGCCGCGGGCTATCCCGACAAACCCCGGACAGGGGACACTATTCACGGTATCGCAGCCGCGGAGCAGACGGGGGCCGTCGTCTTTCAGGCAGGAACCAGGCTTAATGGCAACACATTGCAGACGGCGGGTGGCCGAGTCCTTGGGGTAACCGCCTCCGGGGAGACCTTGCAAGCCGCAATCCGCAACGTCTATGCCGCAGTTGGCGAAATCGAGTTCCACGGCATGCAGTTCCGCAACGATATCGGGGCCAAGGGCTTGAAGCGCTGGAGTAGAATAGACACTGTGGGGACGTAGCTCAGATGGATAGAGCGGTCGCCTCCTAAGCGACAGGTCGGCAGTTCGAATCTGCCCGTCCCTACCATACAACCCGCGCCGCACGTTATAATGAGCCGACTACGGGAACCCCACGTGTCCGACAATTCTAAACACGCGGTAACGCAACTGCTCAGCGAGCTGCAGCACGGTAAGAGTGGTGCTGCAGACCAGCTGCTGCCGCTCGTCTACCATGAACTACGGCGGATCGCCGGAGCCTACATGCGTCGCGAGCGCGCTAACCACACACTCCAGGCGACTGCACTGGTACACGAGGCCTACCTCCAGTTGGTCGATCAGACCCGAGTGGACTGGAAAAACCGGGCGCACTTCTTTGGTGTCGCAGCGCAACTCATGCGTCGCATTCTCGTCGAACACGCCCGGGCTCATCATGCCCAGAAGCGCGGAGGCTCAGCCAACAAGCTATCCCTGGAAGAAGCCATCAACTACTTCCCGCAAAAGGAAATGACACTGGTCGCGCTCGATGACTCGCTGCAGGAATTGGAAAAGCTCGATCCTCGCCAAAGCAAGATCGTGGAACTCCGCTTTTTCGGCGGCCTCACCACGGACGAGGTCTCCGAGGTAATGGGAATTTCCACTGCAACCATCGAGCGCGAATGGCGGGCGGCCCGCGCCTGGCTCCACACGCAGTTGTCAGATTTGAAGGACAAAAAAGATTCTGCCGGAGCATGATTCCTTTTGCACCCCGTTTGCGCGTGTATAGATGAAGGCAGTTGACCTGACGGAACGAAGCAAGCAAAACGGTCCCGCGCGTAAGCGGAAAAACAAACAACTAACAAACGCAAGCCGTTCTTAAAAAACAACCACCTTCGCAGTTTCAACCTGCTTCTGCCGGTCTGGCAGGGGAGTGAGGGATGCGGCCCCACTCCCCGGCTAGACCGGCTTTTGCTTTTGCATCTGTCCCTCGGTGGAGGCAGCGAGGGTTATTCTGAATACTAAGCGCTGCCACCGTGACCCCGGAACGATACCAAACTGTCAAAACCATCTTCCAGCGAGCGCTGGAATTGCCCTCGGCACATCGTCCGCACTATTTGGATCATGCCTGCGGAGCAGACCCCGAGTTGCGCCGCGCGGTGGAGTCGATGCTTCAATCGGACACCGAGGAGACCACATTCCTCGATAAGCCTCCTGTCGATCCGGTTTCCAAACTACTCGATCAGGTGGAAATGAAGCCACCGTCCAGAGTAGGCCAGTATGAAATTATTCGCGAAATCGGCCGCGGCGGAATGGGCGCCGTGTACCTCGCCTCACGAGCCGATGACCAGTACCGCAAGCAGGTGGCGATCAAGCTAGTCCTTCGGGACCGGGAGAATGCACAGGTTCTCGAGCGTTTCCGCCGCGAACGGCAGATTCTGGCCAACCTTGATCACCCAAACATCGCGTTGCTCCTTGACGGCGGCGCGACCGCCGACGGCCTGCCCTACCTGGTGATGGAGTACGTCGAGGGCGTTCCCATCGACGAATATTGCGACAACGCGAAGCTCGATATCAGCGCAAGGCTCCGGCTATTTCTTACCGTGTGTGCGGCCGTTCACCATGCCCATCAGAATCTCGTCATTCACCGCGATCTGAAACCGAGCAACATTCTGGTGAAGAAAGACGGCACGGTCAAGCTGCTCGACTTCGGCATAGCGAAACTGGTGCAGACTCAGCCTGCTGCTGGTCAGGCAATGGACAAGACCGCGACGGCGATGCGCATCCTCACGCCGGAGTACGCCAGCCCCGAACAAGTGCGTGGTGACCCGGTCACCACAGCCACCGATGTCTATCAACTCGGCGTCGTGCTATACGAGCTTCTAACGGGGCATCACCCTTATGCCTTCAAGAATCGCGCCGCCGTAATGCAGATGCTGCTCTCCGATGAACCGCAGAGGCCAAGCGATGCAGCCTTGCGAGTGGTAGAAGAAGAGCTGTCCGATGGAACGAAGGAGGTCCTTCGATCTCCAGCTACCGTCTGCGTCACTAGGGAAGGAACCCCACAAAAACTTCGGAAGCGCCTCGAAGGCGACTTGGATTCAGTCCTGCTCAAGGCGTTGTCCAAAGAGGCATCCAACCGTTATGGATCCGCCGAGCAATTTGCCGACGATATTCGGAGGCACTTGGAAGACTCGCCTGTACTCGCCCGGTCCCACAGCATGCAGTATGTGGCGGGCCGCTATCTCCGTCGCCACAAAACGGGTGCTGCTGCCGCGGGTTTTGTGTTCGCCTCGTTGCTGGTAGGGATAGCCGTCGCCGGTTGGGAAGCACACGTCGCCAGGCAAGAGCGTGCCAAGGCACAGCGCCGCTTTGAAGAAGTTCGACGCGTGGCCAACTCATTTCTCTTTGAAGTACACGATGCCATGGCGCCCCTGGCAGGCACCACTCCCGCCCGGCGCATGGTTGTGCGAAAAGCGATGGAGTTCTTTGACAGCCTGGCTAAGGAATCGGCAGGTGACGCCAGCCTCCAGCGTGAACTCGCGGTCGCGTATCACCGCTTGGGGGATCTGCAAGGGAATCCCAACGTCGCCAATCTTGGTGACACCAGCGGAGCTCTGGCCAACTATCGAAAAGCACTGGCTATTCGAGAAACACTGCTGAACGCTGCCCCTCAGGACCCCGATTTACGACGCGATCTGGGATTAAGCTTCGAAGCCGTAGCAGATCTTTATGTGGCCACAGGCAACACCGATGCAGCTCTCGAGCAGTACCAGAAAGCGCGGGTTATTTTTGAATCCCTGCAGGAATCCAATCCAACCAGCCGGCCTATTTTGAGCTTGCTCGCGAAGAGTTATCACAATGTCGTGGGCCAATTGGTCCACTCGGGAGACACCTCGCGCGCGATGGAGCTAAGCCGGAAGGCCATGAAAATCTCAGAGGATCTGGTAGCCCAAGAGCCGGGAAGCGCTGAGGCGCGCCGTAATCTGTCGGTGGCATACTCGCGTTTCGGCGGCGTGCTGGATCGCATGGGTGACACGATGGGTGCGCTGCAGAATTACCAGAAAGCGCTCGGCATACAGGAAGAGCTCGCCAGGGAATCGCCGGAAAGCGCGCAAACGCGCAGAGAGATTTCTCTGATCTACGAGGATATGGGGAAAGCCCAGGCGACGCGCAACGATGTGACGAAGGCCACCGAGAATTACCGTAAGGCGCTTGCCATCCGTAAAGAGCTCGCAGCGAACGATCCACGCAACGCCATGGCAGCCTCTGATCTCGGCTTCATCGAGATGCGCATGGGGGACATGCTGCAGCAGGCTGGCCAGCGTGCCCAGGCACTGGACAGCTACCGGCATGCGCTGGAAGTATTCCAGAATGTGGCGGCGCTCGACCCTGCCAATGTCCTGGCACGCAGGGATACTGCCCTTATCTTTGAGCGCCTCGGCGGATTGCAGGCAGCGGCCGGGAACACCGCCTCGGCCCTCGACTACTATCGGCGTCTCCAGCAAGTGTCGCTGGATTGGGCGGCAAGAGATGCGTCCAACGCAGTTGCGCAGCACACGCTCGGAGTGGCTCACCTGCGCGTTAGTGAAACGCACTCCCGCGCAGGAGACCGAAACGCAGCGCTGCAGGATGCAGACCGTGCACTGAGGGTGTTTCAGGCCCTGCAAGCACGGGATCCGAATAATGTGGAAAACCAACGCGGCTTAGCGTGGGCATGGATTCGCAAGGGTGAGGTTCTGGAGGCAACAGCAGTGACGGCTTCGCCTTCCCAGAAGATCCAGCGCTGGCAGGAGGCAAGCGGCTGCTACCAACAAAGTCTGACCATCTTCGCCGCTATCGACAAGCAGAAAGGTATGCGGGTTGCGGATACCACACTGCGTCAGAACGTGAAATCGGCCTTCGATCACGCCGAGCAGGAGATCCGCAAACTCAAAGAAACCGGCAAAGTCATCCAGCTTTAGTTCAATCGTGACGAAGTGTCTGTGATGGGTCAACGGAAGCAGCCCGGCGCGCCGGCAGCAACGCCGCGGCTACTCCAACAACAAGCAGCAGAAGCGGAGCACCAACGAACACCAGTGGCTGACTCAAACGCAGGTATGCGACCGCGGACTCGGCGAACTTAGCTGCAACAAAACAGGGCAGCAGACCCACTCCGATTCCAAACAGCAGACTCTTCACTGACGGAGACGACATGGCAAGCATCACGTTGGCGCGGGACGCACCAAGTGCCAGACGAATGCCTGCCTCACGTTTGCGGCGCTCAACAAGGAAGGCCACAACGCCGTAAAGACCCACGCAACTGAGCACAACGGATAACACGCCGAGCGCTGTGGCCACCTGACTCGCAATGTGCACAGGGAGTCTTTGCATCCAGGCGATACCAGTCATCGAGCCAGGTTCGCAGTACGATTGCGGTGTCACCGAGAGACAGAGCCGTTGCAGCTCCCCTACGAACCGCGCGTCAACCTGTCTCGCTCGCACGATCAGGCTTCGGATCTCCGCACTGCCGGCAACAGCCGGCAAATAGACAAACGTGGGATCGAGGCCGATGAAGAAGAAACTGTTCACCACATCGCGAGCCACGCCCGTCACCTCATATAATTGCGGACTTCCTTCGAAGCGGAACGATTGGCCGATGGCGGAGCGTCCCGGCCAGAATCGCTTTGACGTAGCTTCGCTGATCACGGCCACGGGCAATTGGTTGTGGGCCTCGGCAAGCGTAAAATTGCGTCCTTCCACCAACGGGATTTGCATCGTTTCGAAATAGCGGTGGTCGACGTAGTTGTGAAATAGACGCGCCTGCTTGCCGCCGATGGTCGCGGTGCGCCGCTCCATGATGCCGCGCAGTGGGACTCGACCCACACCAGTGACGGCGATCACCGCAGGAAGCGCCTCCAACCGGTTGGAATAGGACCGAAGCTCCCCGTCATGATCGGAATCGAAGAGACCATCGAGTGCGAACCCGGGATTCATATTGTCGAAGTGGTTGGCGTTTTCCAAAAGCACACCCGCCAGAACCAGTAGCACCAACGAGGAAGCAGTCTGCGTGACTAGCAATCCTCGCCGCATGAGTGTCGGACGGCTGCTGCGGGCCATCACACTGGGTCTGCCCTCGCGCACGGAATCAGTTGCTTCCAAGGAAGGAAGCAGCCCAAACAACAACGCGGAGAGAACCGCAAGAAGCAGCGATACCGCAAAGATTCTCCAGTCGGGCGAAACAGGGACGAAGTTCATCCCGAAGCGCGTAACCAACTGGAAAAGAAAACTCTGCAGCGACTGGAGAGAGCCGACAGCGAGCATGCTGGCGGCAACGGCTCCAATGACGGCAAGCAGAAGCGCCTCTGTCATCAACTGACGGACCAAGCGCCACCGATTGGCGCCGATCGCGATACGAATGGCCAGTTCCCTCTGCCTGGAGGACGCGCCTGCCAGATACAGGCTGGCAAGGTTCGCACAGGCTACGACAAGCAATAGAACGAAAGGAAACGCCGCTATCCCGACCACAAGGCCGTTGGGCTCGTCGTCGCGAGAGACTACCTTGCGTGACTCGGCATTGAGAGCTTGGATTCTCTCATCCTCCGGAAGACCTTCACTCAACGATTGGATGCCGGCCGATAACCGGGCACGGGCTTGCTCCAGGGGCACGCCGGGCTCCAGTATCCCGCCTACCTGCAAATCTTCTGGCAGTTGAGGAGCCGCTACCAGCGGCCGCAACGAATGCGGAATCCAGAAATCAGGGATAACCGCTTCCACCCCAGTGAAGGATTCCGGGGCAACACCGGAGATTGTGAAAAAGTTGGAGCCAAGCCGAACACGCCGTCCCACAATCTGCGGATCACGATGGAAGAGCCGCTTCCATCCTGCATGGCTGAGCACGGCGCCGTCCGGGTTTGGTGTACCCACCAGAAGTGGAAAGAAGTTCTCGGAAACTACTTCCACAGCCGCGCGACGGATTCGTTCCTCCACCAGGGGAAGTGTGCTTCGTTCCAGAGAATAGAGCTGTGCCGCAGATGCAGCTTGGCCACGAAGTGCCTCGTATTGCGGCTTCGAGAATCGAAAGATCCGCTCTTTCTTGTTGTTCTCACCGAGCAGATCAAAATGCCGGTCCGCGCCCTGAATAGGCAACGGTCGAAGCCCATACGCATTGACAAAGGCAAAGAAAGCGCTATTCGCACCCACGGCAACAGCCAGAAATAGAATGGCTGTGGCGGAAAGCCCCGGCTGCTTGCGCAGTATGCGGACGGCGAACTGCAAGTCGGCACGCAATTGATCGAGGAACGCTAGCCCCTTCGACTGCCGGCAGTCCTCGCGGTACGACGCCACGCTGCCAAACTCCAATCGAGCCTTACGCATTGCTTCTTCGCGTGTGCATCCGCCGCGCATCAACCTTTCGGCGTGCTGTTCGATATGAAACTGCATCTCTTCATCGAGAGACGAATGGGAACTTCCCTTGAACCATCTTGGCCACTTCATTCGATTCCCTCCGCGGTAGCGCGCAATGCGGCCGACATCGCCGTGACTATTCGCTCCCAGCCGGCGCTGTCATCCTTCAATCTCTTGCGTCCGGATGGCGTGAGGCTATAGAAACGTGCCTTGCGATTGTTCTCCGATACTCCCCATTCACCGGCGAGAAGACCTTGGTGTTCCAAACGGTGGAGCGCCGGATAGAGTGCTCCCTGTTCAATAGACAACGCACCCCCCGAGATCTGCTCGATGCGGAGGAGTATGCCATAGCCATGTTCCTGGGAAAGGGAGACAGCTTTGAGGATCAATAGATCCAGAGTGCCGGGCAGCACAGGGATTGGAGGTTCCATAGTCTTTCCTAATCTTCTTAGGGAAGAGAACGGATACTACGAGTTCGCGGTTCGAATTTTCTTTTATTTTTTTGAGGAATGGAGCGGGAGACGGGATTCGAACCCGCGACATCAACCTTGGCAAGGTTGCACTCTACCAGCTGAGTTACTCCCGCTCGACGGGTAGGAATCTCCATTGTCTTACGAGCCAAGGGTGCATGTCAATCCGTACGGGAAAGTGAGTTGTAGGCCTGCCGTCATTGCTACAGTTGTCGAACGAAACAGAATCGTAACTTGTTGAAAACATGGTTATTATATTTTGAGAAAGTTGTTGCTTCGAGACCCTGGGAACTGTGCTAGACTGATGATCCGCGGATGTGCCGATGGCTGTCAGCGCGCGGGTGAGGCCGCAGTGGTAACCATCGGATCCCTTCACAGACAGTACGTTCGGTGTTTGTTTTCCACAGTATGTGGAAAACTTGTGGGAATCTTGTGGGTGGCATTTTTAGCGGGTGGAAGTAATGAATTATTGGGAGCAGATCAAGCAACAGCTTGCCGGGGAACTGAGCGTCGAAGCGTTTCAGAACTGGGTGAGTAAAACAACATTGGATCAGATGGAAGGCGAGACTCTGAAGGTCAAAGTTCCGAATGAGTTCTCCAAGGATTGGATGGAGGTGGAATACCGCGACAAGGTGCGGCACGCGATCGTGAATCTCGGCCTTCCCGTGCGCGATGTGATCTACCAGGTAGCTCCCATGAGCTACAGCATGGAACAGCCCCTGAAACGCGAAGAATTCGTTCCAGGGGTGGAGCCGTCGTTTGCCAACTCGACTGCTCAACTCAACGCGAAGTTCACCTTCGACACCTTTGTCGTGGGCTCATGCAATCAGTTCGCTCATGCCGCTGCGAAGGCCGTCGCAGCTCGTCCGTCCAGCAGCTACAATCCGCTGTTCATCTACGGCGGTGTGGGGATGGGCAAAACCCATCTCATGCACGCCATCGGCATGCAGTTGAACTACATGTATACCGGCATGCGCATCGTCTATACATCCAGCGAACGTTTCATGAATGAGATGATTCACTGCATCAAGACGGAGCGGATGCCGCAGTTCCAGCAGCACTATCGCACTGCGGATGTCCTACTGGTGGACGACATACAAATTCTCGGTGGGAAAGAACGCACCCAAGACGAGTTCTTCCACACCTTCAACACTCTCTACGAACACCAGAAGCAGATCGTCATTTCAAGCGACTCATCTCCCAAAAATATTCCAGGACTCGTTGAGCGCCTGCGCTCGCGCTTCGAATGGGGTCTCATGGTGGATGTTCAACCGCCGGATCTCGAAACCAAGATGGCCATTCTCGACAAGAAGGCCGAGGCGGAAGGGATTCGACTCCCAGAAGACGTACGCATCTACATCGCCACCAAAACGAAGTCCAATGTCCGCGAGCTGGAAGGCTCCCTGGTGAAGCTGATGGCCTACTCCACCATGACGGCGTCTCCCATCACCCTCTCCATGGCGCAGCAGATGTTAAAACACCTGGTGCAGGGTAATGAGCGCCGGCTGAGCATCGATGGCATCCTGCGCGCTGTCGCCGACAAGTTCAACCTCCAGCCTTCCCAGCTGAAGCAGAAGACCAACGCCCATCAGATTTCCTATCCCAGGCAGATCGCCATGTACCTGGTGAAGGACCTGACGCAGGCCTCTCTGCCCGAAATCGGACGCGCCTTCGGCGGAAAACATCACACCACCGTACTGCACTCCATCCAGAAGATTGAGCAGCAGCGCCAGAAGGACCCCGATTTGAACAAGATCATACACAGCATAACTGATTCATTCAACTAGCCTTATATGCGTTTTCAACAGACTCCCCAAAGTGCCGCCATGTGGAAGCCTGCGGAAAACCTCCCCGTCCTCCGGAGTGTGGGAAATCGAAGCCTGATTTGCACACTCTTTGAAGACAGCAAGCTGTTTGGTTTTGTATAATTTAGAGAGAAACTCACATTTCCACAACCCCTACGGTTCCGGTTACACATGTACTTCTTAAGTAAGACAACGCAATCATAGAGATACAGGGACGTAGGACAAGGCAGAACGACCACATGGAATTTACAGTCAACAAAAGCGATCTGGTGCGCGAGCTGATGCTCTCGCAGGGAGTTGTGGAGAAGAAGACCACGATTCCGATTCTTTCGAACGTGCTGGTGGAAGCCGCCGGTGAAAAGGTCACGTTCACCGCGACGGATCTCGAGTTGGGCATCCGCTGCAGTTGCCCGGCCCGGGTGACGAAGGAAGGATCGGGAACAATCCCTGCCAGGAAGCTCTTGGACTATGTGCGCCTGTTGCCGGATGCCGACGTCCAAGTGAAGTTTCTCGATAACCACTGGGCAACGCTGGTTTGCGGACGTTCGCGGACGCGCATTGCCGGCATGTCCCGGGAGAGCTATCCGGCGCTGCCGGTAATGCCGGAAGTGATCGCCGAACTTCCGGTGGGCACCCTGGCGGCAATGATTTCGCGCACGATCTTCTCCATCTCCGCCGAGGAGTCGCGATTTACACTCAACGGCGCGCTGCTGCTGCTGAAGCCCGGCAGTGTCACCATGGTGGCCACCGACGGCCATCGCCTGGCGATGGTGGAAAAGCAGGAGTCCATCCCCGGCCTGGAGAGCCAATTCCGGGCATTGCTGCCGCGTAAGGCGATGGCCGAAGTGCTCAAAATGGCATCATCGGCGGAACCCGAAGCCTCGCTGAAGTTCAGCGGCGACGAGAACCACCTCTTCTTCCAACTCGGAGACCGGCTGTTGATCAGCCGCAAACTGACAGGCAACTTCCCCGACTTCGAACGGGTGCTTCCGAAGGAGCAGCCAAACGCTGTGACGATGCAGCGGGACGATCTGAGGGCGGCGCTGGAACGCGTCATGCAGTTCGCCGATGAGCGCTCCCATGCCATCCGCGTGAAATTTTCTCCGGGCGAAGCGAAGGTCTTCTCTTCGCTCTCCGATACGGGTGAGTCGGAAGAATTGATCAACGTCGAATACGACGGCGCGGATATCGAAATCAGCTTCAACGCGCAATACCTGCTGGACTTCATGAGGGCGATCACCGAAGAGCAGGTGATGTTCCGGTTCAAAGAGGCCAACAGCGCCGGCGAAATGCGCCCTGTGGCGTTGGAAGGTGGTTTCCTCTATCGCTACGTCGTCATGCCAATGAGAATCTGACGCGAACGGCGGGGTGCGGTAGGGTCAACGTTCGACGGATAGGCAGATAGGAGAACTTGTGAGCTCGACGGAAGTCTACGATTCCTCAAGTATTCGCGTCCTGGAAGGGCTGGAGGCTGTGCGCCTGCGCCCTGCCATGTATATCGGTTCCACCAGCGAGGCGGGACTGCACCATCTGGTTTATGAAGTCGTCGACAACTCCGTAGACGAGGCACTGGCCGGTTACTGCACGGAAGTCCAGGTTACGATTCACATCGACAATTCGGTTACGGTTCAAGACAACGGCCGCGGTATTCCGGTAGACATCAAGGAAGAGTTCGGTGTGTCCGCCGCGGAGATCGTCATGACGAAGCTGCACGCCGGCGGCAAGTTCGATTCGAACACGTACAAAGTCTCCGGTGGACTACATGGTGTGGGTGTGAGCTGCGTGAACGCGCTTTCGGAAGCGCTGCATCTGGAAATCTGGCGCGATGGCTACACCTGGGAACAAGACTACGAACGGGGTATTCCCAAAGGGCCACTCACTCGGGCGGGCAAGGCTCGTGGAAAGACCGGGACGAAGGTAACCTTCAAACCTGATTCCACCATTATGGATGCCACCACGTTCAATTTCGATACACTCTCGCAGCGGCTCCGCGAGCTGGCGTTTCTCAATAAGGGTCTCATCATTACCCTCTCCGATGAGCGAGAAGACCCTGTACGCAAGCACGAGTTTCATTATTCCGGTGGTATCTCTGAATTCATCAAGCACATCAACCGCGCCAAGAATGTGCTGCACGAAAAGCCGATCCACTTTGAAGGGGACCGTGATCTTCCCAACGGCGGCGTTATCCACATGGAAGTGGCTCTGCAGTACAACGATGGCTATTCCGAAACCGTCTTCAGTTTTGCTAACAACATCAACACAGTAGACGGTGGAACCCATCTGAGCGGATTCCGCAGCGCCCTCACCAGCCGCATCAACAATGCGGGAAAACAGGGCGGCCTCTTCCGGGATGTGAAAGAGAATCTGTCGGGCGATGACGTGCGCGAGGGCCTGACGGCCGTGGTCAGCGTGAAGCTTCCGCAACCCCAGTTCGAAGGTCAGACCAAAGGCAAGCTGAACAGCGACATCCAGGGTTACGTGGTCCAGCTCATCAACGAGAAGCTGGGCGAATACTTCGATAAGAACCCTGCGGTCATGAAAAAAATCGTCGGCAAGGCGATTGAAGCAGCCCGAGCACGCGAGGCGGCACGTAAGGCGCGTGACTTGACGAGGCGTAAGGGCGCCTTGGATTCCGGCGGTCTGCCTGGTAAGCTTGCCGATTGTCAGGAACGAGATCCCGAACGCTGCGAGATTTTCCTCGTTGAGGGTGAGTCCGCAGGTGGCACAGCGAAGACTGGCCGCGACCGGCGCTACCAGGCGATTCTGCCGTTGAAGGGGAAAATCCTCAACGTGGAGAAAGCTCGATACGACAAGATGCTCAGCCACGACGAAATCCGCGCGATGATCACCGCCATCGGCACCGGTATCGGCAAAGACGATTTCGACGTGACCAAGCTGCGCTACGGAAAGATCATCATCATGACGGACGCCGACGTCGATGGTTCGCACATCCGGACCCTGCTGTTGACGTTCTTCTTCCGCCACATGCAGGAGTTGATCAACCGCGGCCATGTGTTCGTCGCTCAACCTCCCCTCTACCGCATTAAGAAGGGTAAGAGCGAGAAGTACATCAAAGACGACAAGGAGTTCACGCGCGAGATTCTGCGCCGCGCGACGGAAAACGTCGCCGTGGAACTCCCGGACAAATCGAAGCTCGAAGGCGGAGAATTACGCAGCTTCCTGATGCAGTTGGATGACTGCCTGCAGATCTGGAAGCGGGTGGATCGTTGGACCCGCGATCCTCGTGTGACGGAAGTTCTCTCCAATCATGAACTGCACGTGGATGGACCGGACTTCAAGGACGAAGCGAATGCCAAGGCTGTGCTGCAGGCACTCAAGGACCTAAAACTGGAGCCGGAGTTGCGCAAGGATGAGGAGCATTCTTCATGGTTAATCGCCTACCGCGACTCCACGAATGCCGAGCGCCTCATCGGACCGGAGCTTGCCGGCTCAGTTGAGTATCGCCGCTTCCGTTCCATTGCCAAACAGATCGCCAAACACAACAGACCCCCGTTCACCGTGGTGAAAGACGCGAATCGGGATGTGCAAAATACCTGGCGGGATCTCTTGGCGTTTGTGAAGGCGGAAGGAACGCGCGACGCCAACGTTCAACGCTACAAGGGACTTGGGGAGATGAATCCCGAACAATTGTGGGAAACCACAATGAACGCGGAGACCCGTACCCTTCTCCGCGTAACGCTTCAAGATCTGGTGGAATGCGAAGAAGTGTTCACCACGCTCATGGGAGAAGACGTCGAGAACCGGCGCAAGTTCATCGAAGAAAACGCCCTCGACGTTCGCAACCTGGACGTCTAGGACATCAGCGCTACCATCTGATCAAGAGCCGCGCCCCAGCCCTGATGGAATCCCATCTCATCGTGCTTACGGCAGGCTTCCTCATCGCTGTGCAATACCGTTGCGGTGTACTTCGTGCGCTCACCGAGGGATTCCAGTGTGATGATTGCCGTGAACAGGAACGGATTACCGCCCGCCGCCGCACTCAGTGGACGATAACCCGGGGCCAATGCGGTGCACCAGATGAGGCACTCGCCAGGGATCACATCGAGATAACATGCGGTGTGCGGGAACTGCTGTCCTTCCGGTGATTCCATCAGGAAATGGAAGATGCCGCCGGGCCGCAAGTCTACCTCGCAGTGCACCGTTTTCCACGGTGCTGGCGTGAACCACTTTTTCAAATGCTCTGGGGTCGTCCAGGCGGCCCACACAAGGTCCCGCGGCACGTCGACAATACGCTCCAACACGAGATCGAATCGGGGATCGGGGGAGATGGAACACGAGGTCATGATTTCTGCTCCTTGAGTTGATCGAGGTAGCTGTCCAACTGATCGAGGCGCCGATCCCACAAAGCACGCTGCTTTTCCAGCCAGTTTGATGCCGCTCGCAGCGGTTTCGGGGCAAGTTGGTAGGTTCGCACCCGGCCGGATTTCCGCGAAGTCACCAACCCGCAATCCTCCAGCACACGTAGGTGTTGGAGAAAAGAGGGCAGTGCCATTGGGAAAGGCTGTGCTAATTCCGTTACAGCCGCCGGCCCGCTACTGAGGCGCTCGATGACCGCCCGCCGTGTAGGATCAGCCAGACCGTGAAAGACTGAGCTCAATTGCTGGGAGACCTGTTGGTTAGCCACTTGCCTAAGTATAGAGGCACGACGATGCTTAGGTCAATACCTAAGCATCTGGACGGGGATTACCGCCCCAACTGGCAGACTTCGTGCACCGCCCGCACCGCCTTCTCAAGACCATCGCGGCGAACAACAATGGCGATCGTCAATTCCGAAGAACCTTGCGCGATGGCGATGATGTTCACGCTCTCCTGCGAGATCGCCGTGAAAATGCGACCCGCCATGCCTGTGGTGCCCCGCATGCCTTCGCCCACAATCGCCAGCAGACCGACGTTCTCATCCACCTCGAACGGCTTCAAATACCCATGCGCCAGTTCCAGAGCGAAGGTGGTTTCCAACGCGTCGGTAGCGCGCGCCAACTCATCGCGGCGAATGAGGAAGCAGAAGCTCTGCCGGTAGCTGGAGCTGGTGAGTGCCAGCACTTCAGCGTTGGATGCGGCGAGTGCTGCCAATGAGCGCGACATTACCTGCACTGCGTTCAACTCGGGATCCGCTGGGGCAATAGAGACGAGCGCTACATTGCCCATCGAAGTGACAGCCCGCGGGCCCTGAGGCGCATCCACCTTTGGGGCAATCCGTGTTCCCGGCGCAGCGAGGTTGAAGCTGTTCTTGCTCCACACCGGAATGCCCTTCTCCACCAGTGGGGCCAGTGTTCGTGGATGCAGTACCTTCGCGCCATTGTAAGCCAGTTCCGCTGCTTCGCTATAGGTAACTTCGGGTAACACAACGGCGGTCGGAACCAGGCGCGGGTCGGCCGTCATGATGCCGTCGACATCGGTCCAAATCCAAAGATCCGTGGCGTCCAGAACCGCAGCCAGAATAGAGGCCGAAAAATCGGACCCGCCGCGGCCAAGGGTTGTAGGACGCCCATCCATGGCGGCGCCATTGAACCCGGTAACGACCGGCAGAATGCCTTTCTCCAGCAGCGGTTCCAGAACGGAAGCGGCCTTCTCCCGCGTCGGATCCATCAATGGTGTCGCGTTGCCGAACACAGCGTCGGTCACCACAACCTGCGCCGCATTCACCGCTTTGGCCGGTATACCGCATGCTTCGAGGTGCGCTGCCATGAGGAGAGCCGAAAGACGCTCGCCTACCGCCACCGCCTCATCCACAGAGCGTGGTGGACGCTCGCCAAGCATCTGCACGCCCTGCGCAATACGCCGGAAATCTCCGATGATGGAATGCAACTCCGACAACACGGCAGGCTGGCGATCTGTGGGGAGAAGCTCGCAGCACGTGATGACATGCCGCTGCTCCAATTGCGCAAGATTTGTATCGAGCGCTGTGCTGTCACCAGCCTCGGCCTTTCGCAGTGTGTCGAGTAGCAAGTCGGTGACCTTCGACATAGCGGAAACAACGATGGTGACAGGACGCTGTTTGTGTTGTTCGGCGCAGATCAGGCCGGCGGTGCGCATCCGCTCAGCGGAACCCATGCTGGTGCCGCCGAATTTCATGACGAGCAATTGCTGCAAGCGAGAATATCCTTTCGATCCGGGGGATGACTCCATTATCACATCGCCTCCTATGTCACCATGAGAGTAACAATTGCACCGTATTGGGTTGGCCTATGAATGAGGATGCACTTTTCTGGCACCGCCTGCAGTTTGCCTTCACAATTGTCTACCACTATCTCTTTCCCCAGTTGACGATGGGACTGGCCTTGCTCATTGTGATCATGAAGGGTCTCAGTCTAAGGCCCGGCGGCGACGCATGGGCTCTTGCCGCGCGATTCTGGATTCGCGTGTTCGGTATCAACTTCGCCGTGGGCGTGGTGACAGGAATCCCAATGGAGTTCCAGTTCGGCACGAACTGGGGCTCGTTCACCCGCTATGCAGGGAATGTAGTCGGCCACACTCTGGCGATGGAAGGATTGTTCGCCTTCTTCCTCGAGTCGAGCTTCCTTAGCCTGCTGGTTTGGGGCGAGAAGCGGCTCAGCCCCCGCATGCACTTTCTTTCCGCCGTGGCTCTGTGGGCGGGAAGCTGGCTATCCGGCTATTTCATTGTCTGCACCAATGCCTTCATGCAACATCCCGTGGGGCATGCCACAGCCCAGGACGGGACACTGCGGCTGGTGAGCTTCTGGGAGTTTCTCTTCAATCCCTGGGCGCTGGCCCAATACGCGCATACGATGTCCGCGGCAGTGGTGACAGGCTCATTTGTAGTGGCTGCAGCCGGCGCCTTCTACACACTCCAAAGAACACATCTCGATCAGGCCAAACGCTTCCTGAGAGTGGGTACATTCGCCGGCCTCGCTTCCAGCATGATTGTCGCCTTTCCCACTGGCGACATCCAAGCCAAATTGGTGGCGGAGTATCAGCCAGTCACACTCGCAGCAATGGAAGGACGCTTTGAAACCGGACCTATGGCGGGCATTACGCTCATTGGCCAACCGAACGTGGCGGCGCGGCGACTGGACAATCCCATCGCCGTGCCGGGTATCCTCAGCTTTCTCGCCTACGGCGCGTTTCACCGCACGGTGAAAGGCCTCAATGAATTTCCCCAGGAGCAATGGCCCACGAATCTGGAGCTGCTCTATTATTCGTTCCACGTGATGGCCGGCCTGGGAACACTGTTCATCGGCTTGATGGCCGGGGCCGCCCTGCTCAGTTGGCGCGGATGGCTGCATCAGGTGAAACCTGTTTTGTGGGCGTTGCTGCTGGCGTTCCCGTTTCCCTATATCGCCAATACGGCGGGATGGATGACGGCGGAGCTAGGGAGGCAGCCCTGGCTGGTATACGGGCTGTTTCGTACAGCGCAAGGAGCATCGCCTCAAGTGCACTCCGGCACTACCCTGTTCACCTTGATCGGCTTCACGGGGATGTACGCGTTGCTTGCAGTGCTCTTCCTTTTCCTCATCGGACGCGAGATCGCGCACGGACCGGAGGCAGATCATGTTTGAGCTATGGTTCGCGATCGTCTGCGCCATGTTGGCCGCCTACGTTGTACTGGATGGCTACGACTTCGGCGCTGGAATTGTGCACCTCTTTGTGGCCCGCAACAATGAGGAGCGGCGCCAGGTGCTGGCGGCCATCGGCCCCTATTGGGACGGCAACGAGGTGTGGCTGTTGGCCGCGGGCGGTGCGCTCTTTGTAGCATTTCCCCGAGTGCTCTCCGCCGGCATTTCGGGCTTCTATTTCGCGATCTTCCTCGTGCTTTGGTGCTTGATTCTGCGCGGCATCGCCATCGAATTCCGAAGCCACCTGGCGGATCCTCTGTGGCGCGCCGCGTGGGACTTTCTGTTCGCCTTGGCGAGTATGCTTCTCGCTCTCTTCTTCGGCACGGCGCTCGGTAACTTGGTGCGGGGAGTGCCTCTCAACGATGCGGGGTGGTTTAGCCTTCCGCTTTTCACGACGTTCTCTCCTTCTGGAGTTGTGGGGATTCTCGATTGGTACACAATTGGAGCAGGGCTAATGGGCGTGGTCGCACTCGGCGCACACGGCGCTGCGTTCCTCACCTGGCGCACCGATGGGGAAGTGCAGCGGCGCGCCCGCCTCGGGGCGAAGCACCTCTTCCGCGCCGCTGTGGGGTTGTGGCTGATCCTGTTCTTCGAAACCCACAGACTGAATGACGTTCTCAGTGTGTTGGGACAACGCCCTTTGGGATGGCTGGGAGTGGCCCTGGCGCTCGGTGGCATTGCTGCGGTCCATCACGGGTTGGAGCGCGGCAAAGACCTGACCGCCTTTCTTGGAACCAGCGCTTTCCTTGCGGGGACACTGGTTGCTACCGCGGCCTGCCTCTTTCCCGTGATGCTCAAATCCATCGACAATCCAGCTCTCTCCATTACCGCATACACAGGTGGTGGGGATGAGGCAGGGCTGCGGCTCGCTTTACGATGGCTTGGCATTGGCCTCCCGCTGGCTATTGGCTACTTTGTGATGAACTTCCGGCTTCATCGCGGCAAAGCCGTTGCAGCGCGCGATGGCGAAGGCTATTGATTCTCCGTAAGGAGCTTGAGGGCGCGACTCATTGCCGCATCGCGGCCCGCCGCCACATCTTCCTTCGCAAATGCCGGCACTGCGATATCGGGCGGAATGCCATCGACGTCAAAAGTTTCTCCTTTCGGACTGCGATATACCGTGTTTGGCAAAGCGAAGGTCCATCCATTCGGCAGATGACGTTCCAGCGGATCGCAAAACACGCCCTGCGTGGCTTCTCCAATCACGTGAACTTTCGGTGTCCGGCCCCGTAGCGCCAACACCAGAACCTCCGCTGCGCTCATGGTGACTGGGCTGGTAAGCAGAATCACGGGGCCGGAAAATACGGATCTGCTCGATGGCTCGACGTATACAGGGTCGGCAGGCCGAGCCACGCCAACCGGAACGTGCGGCTCGATCGTGAAAGCGAGATAACGATACCGGCTCAGACGAGCCGCCATGGCGAGCGCGAGTTGATCTTCGCCTCCGAAGGAGAGACGGAGGTCGATGACCAAGGCGCGAAGCTTCGGGTTCGCAAACATTTCGTCAAAAGCCTCATCCAAAGCAGAGCGATCCTTGCCCCGCCTGGCGTATCCTCCGAAGGACAGAATGCGCAGGTAGCCCGCTCCGCTTTCCAACAGCAAATACTGAAGCTGCCCCCGGCAGTAACTCCTCAGCTTCGAACCCAAATAGGCTTTGTCAGTAATGGAGAACAGGGCATTCCGGCCTTCCTTCGCGAAGTACTCCACAGAGGCTCCTATGAGTCGCTCCGAACCCGAACGAAATGATGCTGCCGACTCCCGCTTAAGCGATGGTGCCTCGATTCCGGTATGCAGATCGTAGAGGGAAGCCCGCATCGATTCGAGCGCATCGAACGTTTGCTGAGGCGTGGATTGGCGGTTGACTCTGGCGCGGTACTCCTCGATGGATTTCTTCCAATCCACGCGCCGGCGCTCAAACGAGATGTAGTGCTCCGTGAAGGTGCTGGCGAAGATCTCGAATACTGTTTGCGGAGTGTTGGTCGCGGGGGGATTGCAGTTGGAAGGCATGTTTGCGATGCGTTCCAACCTCACCTTGTAGAGGGCTCCGGGAGAATAGATCGACACTTGGCCGGCCGTACCGCCCGCGCTGACAGCCAGTATCCCGCCATCCGGCCGTCGAAAGCTCCGCTCAGCACCAGGCACAGGGCGCCGCGTGCGGAGTGCATCGAAGCTATGCACACAGGTGGTCGAGGTAATCTCAAAGGCGGACAAACGCATGCCGTTGATTCTGTATAGATTGCCGAAGCCGATGCTGCGCCAGACCTCTTCTTCCGCAACGGCAGGCGCCGGCAAGAACAATGCGAACAAAAGCGCATAGATCAACGTGCGGCCCTCGACGGGCGTTTCACGCCGAGCAGGATGCGCGCCCGGGCGCGCATCGCGGGTGTGCCGTGAGTCAAGGCGTGCTCCAGATGGAGCATTGCCTCGTCGAGCAGCGAAGAATCCATCTGGGCAAGGTCGTACATCGTCTGCAACGAGAATGTCCGAACGATGGAACTCTTGCTGCACAGCCACTGGCCGACGGTTTCAAAGGCTTCCCTTCGCTCCTCCGCTGTGAGCGGCAGCAGCGGTAGCATGAGGCAGACGTGTTCTCTCACTTCCCAATATTCAAATCGGGCGAGCATATCGAGAACGAACCGCTTGTAAGGGTGTATCAGGTGCGGCTGTGCCGAAGCCACAAACTCCAGCGCGTCCGCCGCTCTGGAAATGAGCACACGATCTTGTGAGTCGAAGGCTTCCAGGAGTTCGGGAAGGAGTTCGGGGTGCGCGAGAACCCGTTTTGCGACAGCCTTCGAGTTCCCGAGTGATTGCCGGGTGCCACCGCGCAGGCGGTTGAGAAGCATCCCTTTCAGCGTAGCGCGAGGCCCCTAACCGAGTAAGGCGAGAACAGCGCCTGAGAGTTCGCCGCTTCCGAGGCGAGCGACCGGCCGTCCTTGTACGCGCAACTCCAGGCTTAGCCCCGCGCCAGTGAGTGCCTGATGGAGCAACTGAGTGATCTCGCGCCGCTTCTGGCCATCGCTCCAAGGCTTCCACAGCTGCAAGGCGTCGTGCAGTGTCGGGAACTCCAGTACGATCTGCCGGCTGTCCCCCAGGTTGTCTCCCGTGATGGCAATTTCTTTCAGCATGAACGGTGGCTCTCGCCGAACATCTTATCGGCGGAAGCTGCGGGAAGGATTACGGCACGCGAGACTCGATCCGCATTTTCATCCCGGATTTCGGACGCAAGGTTATCTGGGCCAACGGCTCAATGGTCTGCCCCGGGACAAGTTGAAGCCGCCAGCGCCGCCCAATAGCGGCCAAAGCCAGCACGCCTTCCATCCAGGCGAAGCGCTCGCCGATACAGATCCGCGAGCCGCCACCAAATGGGTAGTACACGAACTTGTTTCGTTCTGCTTCTTTGTCAGCCACAAACCGCTGGGGACGAAATTCAAGCGGTTCGGGCCAGTAGCGTGGATCACGATGAGTGATATATGGGCTCATCAGAACGATGTTGTTCTTGGGGACGCGGTAGCCGCCGAGAGAGATCTCACGCGTTGTCATTCGCCCAATGGCCCACGCGGGAGGAAACAGGCGCATGGACTCGGCGAATACCCCTCGCGTGTAGCGAAGTTGAGGGAGGTCGTCGAACTGCGGTTCGCGTGCGCCCAGGACGCTATCAATTTCGTCGTGAAACGCCGCTTCGGCCGTAGGGTTCTGCGACAACAGATACCAGGCCCATGTGAGTGCGTTGGCCGTTGTCTCATGACCGGCGAGAAACAGCGTCAGCGCTTCATCGCGAACCTGCTTGTCAGTCATCCCGCCGGTGCCCGCTTCTTCGTCCTGGGCCAGAATCAGCATCGACAACAGATCGCCCGTGTCGAGTCCGGACGCACGGCGCTCCTCGATCAGGCGATAGATGATGCCATCCAACTGCGATTTGGCCTTCTGGAACCGCTTCGTGGCCGGAAGCGGCAGCTTCACCAGCAAATCGCTGAATGGAAGCAGCGCCAATTGGAACAGGCCGAGGACGGCTGCCATCGACTCCCCGATTGCGTCCGCGTCGGCATCGACATCGGCGCTGAACAAGGTGCGGGCGACTATGGCCAGAGTCATCCTGGCCATTTCCTGGTGCATGTCACGCGTTTCGCCCTGCGTCCAAGAGCAGGCTGTCCGAGTGGCGAGTTGCGACATGGAGGCGCCGTAACCGGTGAGGCGATCGCGATGAAAGGCGGGTTGCACCAAACGGCGCTGACGCAAATGGTGCTCCCCCTCGCTGGTCAACAGACCTTCTCCCAGCAGGATCTTCGAGCGCTGCAGAATGCGGCTCTTGAGGAAGTTGGGCTGTTGATTGACAAGGACCTCTTTGATCAGGTCCGGGTGATTGACAAAGTACAGGTCCTGGTTGCCCAGCCGGAAATAGCACAGGTCAGGGTACTGCTCCGCCATTCGCGCGAGGAATAAAAGTGGATTGCGGCGAAAGGCTGCTAGGTGCCCAAGGATCAGCGGATTCTTCGGCCCATGAGGCCGGGCATTTGGGCCTGGCACGCCGGGTTATGGTTTGGAGGAAGAGAACGGCAGCAGGTTCTCCCGATCCAACGTCACGCCCAGAAACGTGATGCACATTTCGTCTTCTGTACCTTCGCCCCAACGCACCGGCTTGAGCGGGTTGTTGGGATTGCGCGGGTTGCCTTCCGAGTTGTCGAAGCGGCACGACATCTTCAGGTTGGTGAAAGCAGAAATCGGAACCTGTTCTTTGTAGTTGTAGAATCCCTGCCAGTTGAAGTCCCAATCGTTGATGTAAATGAGAGGCCTCGCCTCTTTGCCGAACTCCTGTGCGTCGAGGCGGATCTGGCGCCCCAGTTTGTGCATATGGGGAAACACCTGCACAACCTTGGCATCTAGCAACGGAGGCACAACAAACTCCGCTTTCACCTCGTAATCGGCATTGCCTGGTGGAATCTCGAACCGTTCATTGAGGATGGGAATGTAGAATAGCCTCCGCTCAACCTTCTCTTTCGACAGGTAGAGGCCAACCCGGGTTGTATCTTCGCCAGTGCGCCCCACCGGGTAGTAGTGAACCTGCATCACCAGCCGCCCGTTCTTCGGGATTTGAATGGCGATACCTTCCGGAAGAGGACGCGGGATGGTGCCCGGCGCCCAGCCGCCGAGCATGCTGTTGAACGAAATGTCGAACTTTGGCCCCCCGAAGCAGGTGTAGCCCGGTCCTTCCTCTTCCGCATCGAGCTTCGAGGATTGATTCCTCTCGTCGATATACATGATCACGTGGTGCACAATGCGGCGGTCGCCGGGGATCACGTCAACCGCTTTGACGTAGGCGGTTTCTTCGAATGGATTGGAGACAACGAAGCAGCGGTAAACATCCTTGCCGCGCGCCGGAGTGTAGGGTTCCGCCATTTGAACAACCAGATCCGGTTGGCCCAGTGCCCACTCCCCGGTCTGGGGTCGCGGTTCAGGCAGCTCTTCGGGATTCCCCTGGGGCGCACCGGCGTTCACCCAGGAAATCAGGGTTTGGCGCTCTTCGGTGGTCAGATTATAGGATTCACGGAACTCGCCGTAGCCCTCCACAGGCTTCCACGGGGGCATGATCTTCTCGGAAACTACCCGTTTGATATCGTCTGCCCACGTCTGCGCATCCTCATAAGAGGTGAGCGTGAAGGGGGCAATGTTGTTCGGAACGTGGCAGAGCTGGCACTTTTCCTGGAGGATGCGAGAGACCTCTTTGGAGTAAGTGGGCTGTGCCTGTGCAACGGAAACAACTGTGAGCAAAGATGTTAGCAGCATCCATCGGACGGTGTTCATATAGCCGGCAAATCCTTTTATCAATGTATCATGGACGCTAGAAGCCATACGCTGGATACAGAAAGTTGCTCGGTTGGGCTATGGTGGAAGTAGGAAGCGGGTAACCAAATGGCCAGAGGTTGGGAATCGAAAGATGTCGAATCGCAGCAGGACTTGGCCGAGCAACGGGAACGGGAGCGAGAGCAACCACCGCTGAGCGCGGAGGAAAAGGAAAAGCTGGCCCGGCGGGAAAGTCTGCATCTGGACGAGACTCGGCTGCTGCGGGATCTGGACAAGGCACGTCACCCCCGGCACCGGGAGCAGGTTGAGGCAGCGCTCGAACACATCCGGCGGAAGCTGTCGGAAGTCTGATCCCGGAACCTATGGAAGCGCGAACGTAAACACCGCCGCTTTGCTCATAATGGCAACGTATTGTTTGCCCCGCACCGAGTAAGTCATCGGGCCGGCGCGGATAGCTCCACCTGTGTTGAAATGCCAAAGCACCTTGCCTGTCCCGGCATCGGCGGCGAGGAACTGGCCCTCTCGTGAGGAAAAAAACACCAGGCCGCCGGCCGTCGTCATCGCTCCGGCGTGATTCACTTCCTGCACACCCTCAAAGGCGTACTCCCAACGCACCTTGCCCGTTGCCAGTTCCACCGCCCGGAAGTACTGTTGAGGCTGCTGGGTTTCCAAATCGATAGTGGGCCCGGTAGGGAAATAGATGCCGCAGGAATCTCGGGCCGTGAGGTACATCAGGCCGGTTTGCGGGTTGTAGGCCGGGGGCTGCCAGTTCGTGCCACCGTGTACATCCGGGCAGACCCTGGCGCCTTTGGCATTGGGAATTGCAGTGGCACGAGGGATGGCGCGCCCCTCCGATGTGAACTCTTTCGCCCATGTTGCCTTGGCGAAAGGCGTCGCGCGAAGGAACCGCCCGCTGGTGCGATCGACTACATAGAGATAGCCGTTACGATTGGCCTGCACCAACAGCTTGCGCGGAGTGCCCTGCCAAAGTGCATCGATCAGGACCGGAGTCTCGTTGCTGTCCCAATCCCACACATCGTGCGGAGTGAACTGGTAGTGCCAGACGCGTTCTCCGCTGGCAGGGCGCAGCGCAACCACGGAGTTCGAAAACAGATTGTCGCCCTTGCGGTCACTACCGTCGAAGTCTTTCGGGCCTGGATTGCCAGTCGGCCAATAGACTAGGTTAAGGTCGGGATCATGTGTGCCGGAGGTCCACGTCGCTGCGCCACCCACTTTCCAAACATCGGTGGCAGGCCAGGAATCGGCGTGAGGCTCCCCCGGCGCAGGTATGGTGAACCAGCGCCACGAGAGCTTACCTGTTTCCACCTCATAGGCATCCAGGTGGCCGCGGAGTTGGCCCGTGTCACCTCCCCTCTCCCCCAAGAGCACGCGGCTTCCTAGAATCAGTGGTGCACCCGTAGTGCCGAAGCACGGCAGCCCTTCTCGCACGTTCGATTGCCACACTAAGCTGCCATTGCGTGCATCAATGCCCAACAACCGGCAATCGCTGGTGGCCATGAAGACCCGAGTTCCGGATATGGCCATGCCGCGATTCCAGTTCGCACCCTGTCGCGGCGGCTGAGACGGGTCCCCGGATTCGGTGCTTACGGCGGGCTTGTGCAGATAGTTCCAAAGCACACGGCCGGTGCGCGCATCGAGGGCATAGGCCTCTTCCCCACCTACCGTGAAGTACATGATGCCGTCGCGTACCAGCGGAGTTGCCTCGGAACGAGTAGGAAGACGAGTGATCTGAAACACCCATTCGGCTTTCATTTGAGCAACGTTCGCCCGAGTGATCTGCGCCAATGGGCTGAAGCGCCGGCCCGTGTTGTCCCGATCGTAGGTGAGCCAGTCGTTGGGATTGGCGTAGCGCGGGTCAATGGTCTGTGCCGACAGTGTAAGCGTGAGTGCGAGAAAGAGCATGGAGATTCAGTAGTTGAAAAAGGTGACAGGAAACTTCAGGATCGGCGCGCGCTGGCGGTGAAGGAAGGCCACAAGGTTCTGCAGTTGCTCCGGTGACAAGCCGGTGGTGGCTGGCATCAGAGAGTGGGACAGCCGCTCAATTTTCGAGGCTTCGGCATGATCAATCAGGGCATACTCACCATCCTGCCGCAGCACCTGGTAGGAGAAGTTGTCATGATTGCGCAGCGTTCCTCCCATGGATTGACCCGTGCGAAGGGTTATACGCACTGCCGAATACCCTTCGGCGATCTCCGCTGACGGGTTGACGATGGATTCGCGAATCTTCTCTGCCGGCATGCGCAAACCGAGGCTCGAAAGGTCCGGCCCAAGCACGCCCCCCTTGCCGCTGACCATGTGACAACCGCGGCATCCGGCCTGCTCGAAAACATGCTCCCCCGCCGCGACATCGCCAGGAACGGGTGGACCGAGTCCCGGCCGGGTGTGCGAGTACACATACGCCACTATCTGCCAGAGTTGCTCCTCAGGCAGGCGGAAAGGGATCATCTCGGTGTTCGGGCGGCCTTTCGAGAGCAGGCTGAAAAAGTTCCTTGGCGGCCCGCCCACCACCATGCGCGAATGAAACAGGTTCGGACCTTCCCCACCCCTGAGATTGGGTCCGTGGCACCCCGCACAGGTATTGCGATACAGCACCTCGCCCTTCGCGATGGCTGCCGGGTCGGAAGGAAGTTGACCCCACAAGATGGCCGGCAGTAGAGCAAGGAGGAATCGCATGTACCGGAGATTGTATATCGGGCTTGCCACCTCGCGCCGCGATGTGGTGGGCTGATCAGTATGCGTCTGTTTCTATTCTTCATCGCGATCACCTTGCCGGCAGCAGAGAAGGCAGATTGGATCTGGAGCGCGGGACACGTCATCACCATGGATAGAGAGCGTCGCGTTATCGCGGACGGAGCGATCGCGATCCAAGGCGACCGCATCGTTGGAGTAGGCACACGCAGCGAGATCGATGCCAGATTCAAGGCGGCAAAGCGGATCGACCGCCGCGATGCGGTAATTGCTCCCGGGCTGATCGACACACACACCCACGCTCCGATGTCGTTGTTTCGCGGATTGGCCGATGATCGCCGGCTGCAGGAGTGGCTGGAGAAATTCATCTTCCCCGCCGAAGCGAAGAATGTCGACGCGGAGTTTGTCCGTTGGGGAACCAGGCTCGCTTGCTTGGAGATGGTGCTGAGCGGCACCACAACCTACACCGACATGTACTACTTCGAGGAAGTGATCGCCGAGGAAACGAAGGCCGCTGGTTTGCGCGGGGTGTTAGGACAGACGGTCATCGGCTTTCCGGTCCCCGATGCCAAGACTCCGCAGGAAGGCCTTGCGCGCACGGAGCGATTCCTCCAGCGCTTTCAGAATGATCCCCTGATTGTGCCGGCTCCAGCGCCGCATGCCGTCTACACAACGCCCGATGACGTCCTTCGCGGTGCCCGGGCACTGGCGAATAAGTATAAGGTGCCGATGCTCATCCATCTCTCCGAGACAAAACGCGAAAACGAGGAATCGAAGGCGAAGCGCGGCATGACACCAACTCAGTTGTTGGAATCACTGGGAGCATTGGAAGGCCGCACGCTGGGCGCGCATGGCGTCTGGCTGGAAGACGGAGATCTGGACATTCTGAAACGGCGCGGTGTCGGACTGGCGCATTGCCCATCAAGCAATTCGAAACTGGCCAGTGGCGTTGCCCGTGTGCCACGCATCCTCGAACTCGGCATCGCCATGGGGCTCGGCACAGATGGGTTCGCGGGGAGCAACAATGACGCAAATCTATTCGAGGAAATGGACCTTGCCGCAAAGATGCAGAAAGTGTCATCACTCAATCCCGAGTTGCTGCCGGCCCGGCAGGCCCTCGAAATGGCCACCGTCATAGGGGCTAAGGCACTCGGCCTGGAAAAACAGATTGGTTCACTTGAGAACGGAAAGCGCGCGGACGTAATCCTGGTGCGCACGGATGCACCCCATGCCGTGCCCATGTATGACGTGGTTTCGCAGATGGTCTATGCACTGAAGGGCCAGGACGTCAACGATGTGATGGTGAACGGAAAGCTGATTGTGAAGGACCGCAAAGTGCTGACGCTCGATGCAGCGAAGATACTGGCCAAAGCCAGGGAATACCGCCAAAGAGTGGCGCAAAGCGTCGGGATTCGGTAGTTCCCTATCCCCTTCAGTAATCGGCCTATCCCACTCTAACCCTCTACGTACCCCCAACATTAAAAACGGAATCCAATCTGAGACAGTACCTTCCGTAATGGAACTATCTCGTTGTAGCTCGAAAACAATCTTCGACGCATTTGTAATCTACACGGGAGAGAACCATGCGGTTAATAAAGGCTTGTCTGCTTGGAGTTGGAGTGGTTGCGCTGGCGGCTGGGCCGGCGATGGGAGCAATCTTCACGGATCGTGCGACATGGGAAGCGGCGCTTGCCAGTCGGCAGGACATCAGCTTCAATGGCTTATCTGGATTCATGTTCAATACAGGTGCATTGGGGTCTGGGGGAGACACTGTGTCCTTCATCCCGGTGAATGCGTCTTGGATTGAGGTCCGCGATAGCAACACCCCATCCTGCGACATCAGGTGTATTATGGCCAACACCACCAGTATCGACGGTGGTTTGCTCGGTGCGCTGGCGCTGACTACGAACACGGCCGTCGGATTCAACGTATTCACTGTCGACAATAGGGGATATAACGTAACGATCCGGATCTACAACGTAGGTAGTTCGACGCCGGATTACACCACCACGATTCCTACTGTCACTGGAAACACACCGGTCTTCTTCGGCTACACAGGTACGGTCGGAATCAAGCAAGTCGAGATCCTGACGACGCCGGGAACCGGCGATGTCGCGCTCGACAATTTCTCCTACGGCATCACCGGCCCCGAAGGGCCACCTCCCCCCACTGACACTCCGGAAGTCCCCACACTCGGCTACGTGGGCATTGGATTTCTGGCAGTGCTACTCGGCTCAAACCGCAAGGTGCGTCTTCCTGGACGGTCGCGCAGGTAACCACCCGCTCCCGTGGAGACGAGGAACCATAACATGAAAACGCTCATCCTGGGGCTGGTGCTGGCATCGGCCCCCCTTTTGGCGACGCCGGTACAGAATTGTCTGTTCTGCTTCGCTGGGATGGATTTCAGCAACTATGTTCACCCCATTACGGTGGAGAACACTCCGGATTGGGCGCAAGTGCCGAACGCCCGCGCGTGGTACGAACTGGAGCTTGGCGTCATGACCGGCCAGTGGGAAGGAATGATGCTGGTACTGCGCGGGTTGCTGTTTATGGACGAGCGCCCGCGTCTGTATGCATGGCTTGACCTGGTGCCCATCGGGACGCAAGGCTCGGAGGAGTTGCCGGGCGGTGATACGCCTGAACCGGCAGCTTGGCTGCTCGTCGCGGTGGGCCTGGGGGCCATCAGTCTGCATCGACGGCGAAGTCGTGCTGACGGCGGTGGTGCGGGCCGTCGAAGTTCTTCGTCGACTTGAACAGTTCGTGCCGCCCGTCGCCTGCAACATCTTTCACCTTGGCGAGCAGTTGCTGTTTGGCCTGCGATGTCATGGGTTGGAAACCGCGGGCGAGGGCGATGTCCGCCTTGAGATGCTCCATAGTGTTGATGCCCATCACTTGCACGGTGATGGGGAGACTCAAGCAATAGCGGTAGCATTCCTCCGCGGTCATCTTGACATGGCTGAGGAGTCGCCCCTGCGGATAGCCGCCGGCGAGTCCTTTCATACCGATCACGCCGACGTTCTTCTTTAAACAAACGGGCACGACTTCATTCTGGAAACTGCGGTAGCTATGGTCCAGCACGTTGATCGGCATCTGCGCCGTGTCCCAATTGTGCGGCTTCGACAGCATCTTCAGATGAATCTTCGGATCCTTGTGGCCGGTGAACCCGATGAAGCGCACCTTCCCCGCTTTTTGTGCCTCGAGCGCCGCTTTGAGACCACCCTTCTCAAAGACCCAATCGGGGTCGTTATCGTAGACCATTTCGTGGAACTGCCAGAGGTCGAGACGGTCTGTCTTCAGGCGGCGGAGACTGTCATCCAGGTTCTTCAGTGAGCCCTTGTAATCGCGCTCGCAGTTCTTAGTCATGAGGAACACCTTGTCGCGCTTGCCTCCGGAGAGGGCCTCGCCCATGACGGTTTCCGCGCCGCCATCCTGGTAGTCCCACGCGTTGTCGAAGAAGTTGATTCCCTCGTCGATGGCTGCATGCATAATGCGCACCGCTTCCTTCTTATCCGGCACAGCGCCGATGTGCCAGCCGCCGATGCCGATGATGGAAACGCGTACTCCGGTGCGGCCCAGGACGCGAGTGGGAATGCCTGTTGCGGAAGCGGGAGACGTCTGTGCAATCACCTGCTCAGCGAGAGCGGCTGCGCTCAGCGCACCGGTGATAAAGTGCCGGCGGGATTCTCGTGTAGCCATGGCCGCTATTGTGTAACGGAAGCGGACGCAGAGACAAGTATCACGGCCGGGCGATTCCGTGCCGCTCCAGCATCTGGACTGCCTGCGCATCACCGTTTTCCTCGCCAAGCAAGGCATGCTTCCACGCGGAACGGTAATCGCCTTTGACCGCGTAAAGCTCGGCCAAAGCGATATGCGCAGGTGCGTACGATGCGTCGAGTGATGCCGCGTGCAACAACAGAGCCAGGCCTTCCTCCGGCTTGTACTGCATGCGCCTCAGTTGTGCCAGATTGTAGAAAGGCGCGGCACAGCCTGGCTCACGCGCGATCCATTCGAGCTGTTCCTGCTCGTTGCGGATGGTCTCGTGATCGAGCGAAAACTGAATGAGCCTGTCCCAAACGTCCTGATTCATTTCCCCACCATCACGAAGCGTACGTCCATCACATTGGTATTTGTCGGGCCGGTCCGAATCAGATCACCCAGCCGGTCAAAGAATTCGTAGGAATTGTTCTTGGCGAGGAACTCGGCGGCGTTCAGCCCCTGGGTTCGGGCACGCGCTAGCGTGGTTCCATCGCACCACGCGCCGGCAGCGTCCGTAGGCCCGTCCGTTCCATCGGTTCCAGCGCTCAGCAGCAGGACGTTCTTCATTCCATCAACATCCAGCGCGGCGGCGAGGGCGAATTCCTGATTGCGGCCTCCCTTGCCATCGCCGCGTAATGTGACCGTAGTTTCTCCGCCCGAAATGATGCAGGCAGGCGCCCGCAAGGGCTCGCCCGAAGTGCGGATTTCGCGGGCAATGGCGGCATGCATCCGGGCCACGTCCCTCGTTTCTCCCTCTATCGTTGTGGAGAGCACCATTGTGCGGTACCCCAGTGCCTTGGCCTTCCCTTTGGCCGCATCCACAGCGAGACGGTTGCTGCCGACAATGAGGTTCTGCGTTCGCTCCAGAGATTTTGGCGTTTCAGGAACTTTCCCTGCGGCGCCCTCCTCCAACCGGTTCCGCACCGAGGCCGGCGCCTGGCGGAGCAGGCCGTATTTATTGAGGATGGCGATCGCGTCCCGGAAAGTGGATTGATCCGGCGCGGCCGGGCCGCTGCCGATGACATCAAGATTGTCTCCGATGACATCGGAAAGCATGAGTGTGATCACGGTGGCCGGAAACGCGAGCCGCGCGAGTTGTCCGCCTTTCAATGTGGAAAGATGCTTGCGCACCGCGTTCATCTCATGGATATTCGCGCCGCAGGCAAGCAGCAGCTTCGTGGTGGCTTGCTTCTCGGCCAGTGTGATGCCCTCGGCCGGCGCCGGCATCAGAGCGGAAGCGCCTCCGCTCACCACGCAAAGTACCAGATCCTTCTCGCCTGCCCCAGCAGCCACTTGCGCGATGCGCTGCGAACCCTTCACCCCCGCTTCGTCCGGCACGGGGTGGCCGCATTCGTTGATCTCCACGCGCTTGAGTGGCGCGGTATGCCCGTATTTCACGTTCACTAAGCCGCCAGTGATGCGTTTCCCCAGCAGTTTCTCCAGAGCCAGAGCCATGGTGGCTCCCGCTTTACCGCCTCCGAGCACAAAAATTCGCTCGTATTTCGAAAGCTTATAGCGCGTCCTTCCGGCGATGAGCGTGTCACCCGAGAGACGCAAATGCCGGAGCACAGCTTCCACCGGGTCGGCAGCGCGGAAGGCTGCTTTCATGATCGCCAAAGCATCGTTGCGAAGACTCATGAGTTAAAACACTCCAGGAAGATCCATGATCGCGCGAACGGTGGCGGCAGCGTCATCGCCCACAATGGGAACGCGGTAATCAGACAGAGCGTAGAGCGCCCGGCGCTCTTCATATAGTCTGCGGAAGCCTGCGGGGTCTTTGGCCAAGGGACGATGCTCGAACCCCGCCACCCTCCGCTCAAGCAGGTCAAACGGGCAGTCCAGCCAGATAGTGATGCCCGCCTTCTCCAGGATGAGGCGGTTCTGTTCCTGCACGAATGCGCCTCCACCGAGTGCGAGTACCAGAGGTCGGAAATCCCGAACCTCATTCACCCTCACTGCCAGGCACTCGTGCTCGATGCGGCGGAACTCCGGCTCGCCTCGTTCGGAGAAAATCCGCGTGATGGGCATTTGCTCGCGCGCCTCGATATCGTCATCAAGGTCGACGAACCGCCACCCCAACTCCTCGGCCAGCAACTGGCCCACTGTGCTCTTACCTGAGCCCATGAATCCCACCAGGTAAACACCCGGCGCGCGACGCAGCTTTACGATCATGATGTCTTGAGTCCACGGAAATAAATATCCTCAAGCCGGCGGTCAATCCAATTCGGAAACAACCTTTCGAGGATGACAAAGGCCCATCCACTCGCCGGAGTGACAATGGTCCGGGCACGGCGTTCCATTCCCTTCACAATGTCTCTGGCACAGCGTTCGGGCGTGATCTTGAACATTTTGGTGCGGCGGACGTGTTCGGGAGGTTGCCCCGACAGAACGTGATCCTGGAAGGCGGTGGAAACATAGCCGGGGCAAACAGTAATGGTGTGTATGCCGTCGCGGCGCAGTTCCATGCGCAGCCCGTCAGTGAGTGAACCCAACGCGTACTTCGAAGCGGAGTATAACGTCAGCCACGGCAAAGTCACCTTGCCGGCAATAGAAGCGACGTTTACGATCATCCCTTCGCGGCGCGCGCGCATGCCCGGAACAACCAAATGGATCATCTCCAACGGGGCGAAAAAATTCAGTTCGTACATCCGCCGTACCTCATCCATGGGGGCTTGCCAGGATGGGGCATAGAGCCCGGCTCCGGCATTGTTGATGAGAATGTCAATGTGGCCGAAATGGGAAATGGCGTTATGCACGGCACGTTCGCGATCCTTGGCCTTCGTGAGGTCGGCCGGCACGGCTAAATCATCAGAGCCGGCAACCGCGCGCAGCTTGGCTTCCGACCGCGCAACCAATGCAAGCCGCGCACCGCGTTCGCGCAACGCATGCGCGCAGGCGGCGCCGATCCCTTCCGATGCGCCCGTTATCATTACGATTTTTCCAGTAAATCCCATTGCTTGCGGCCCGGGCAAGAAAGCCATAATAGTAACATGCACGACGAGGTGCTGCCTTTGTTTCCGCTTCCGCTAGTGCTGTTTCCACGCACTCCCCTCCCCTTGCACATCTTTGAAGAGCGCTACAAGAAGATGATCGGCGATGCGATCGCGTTTCAAAGCGAATTCGGCGTCGTCCTGGCCAAGGAGAACGGGATCGCAAACATGGGGTGCACGGCAATCGTGGAATCCGTCGAAAAGCGCTATCCCGACGGGAGAATGGACATCATGTCCCGCGGCCGGCGGCGCTTCGAGATTCTGGAACTGGTTGAGGGCGAGGAGTACTTGCGCGGCAAGGTTCGATACTTCGACGATGCCATGGAGTTGGAAAAACCAGAAGAACTGTCCCGAAGTGTGGTGGCTTCGTTTCGGGCCGTGTGCCGCGATACCAGGCAGAGCCTCGATTTTGAACCCGACTGGAACGATTCCCAGCTCAGCTTTCAACTGGCACAGATAGTGGCCGATGCCGATTTCCGGCAGCAACTGCTGGCGTTGCACACCGAGCAGGAGCGCCTCCAGCGTCTCGCCGGATACCTGCCCATGCATGTGCAGCGCTTCCGGGTAAATGAGGCCATCCGCGAACGCGCACCGCAAAACGGTCACAGCAAACATCTCCCCTTGGACGAATGAAACGCTCCGGACAGCATCTGCTCATCGATGCCGATGACACGCTCTGGGAAAACAACATCTACTTCGAGCGTGCGTTTCACCGGTTCTGCGACTTCCTCGCCCACTCGACGTTGAATCGGGAGCAGGTGCGGGCAGCCCTCGATGAGATCGAATTAGTGAACATCCAACTGCACGGCTATGGAGCCGCCAATTTCGGCCGCAATATGGTGGAGTGTTACCACCACCTGGTGGAACGCGAGATTCAAACCAGGGACGCCGAGTTCATCACCGGGATCGCCAGGGAAATCATGCAGCATCCCTTGGAGATCATTGAGCAGGTGCCGGAGACCCTTGCCTACCTCGCCGGCCGTCACGATTTGCTGCTGGTGACCAAGGGCAATGAGGAAGAGCAGCGCAACAAAGTGGAAGCTTCCGGCCTCCGCATCTATTTTCGTGAGATTGTGGTGCTGCGGGAAAAAGATCCGCCCGCATACACCAAGGTGGTGCGCGAGTATGAATTGGACGTTGCACGCAGTTGGATGATCGGCAACTCTCCCAAGTCGGACATCAACCCGGCGCTCGCCGCCGGATTACATGCAGTATACGTGCCGCACCCGCGAACCTGGCATCTCGAGCGGGAGCCTGTTCCCGATCGCGATAGACTCCTCCAACTCGAAAGTTTCGCCGCTTTGCGCGTCTATTTCTGAGACCCGGTGAACAAGGAGCCAGGGCGAGTGAATTTCTCCGAGCCTGGGATAATGATCCAATTGGAGGGCACCGTAGAGACTACCTCTCCTCCCTCCACGGGATCCTCCGGCTGGGGGATATCGCTCGTGGTGCGAAAAACCACATCCCACTCCGATGTTTGGCGTAGAAACAGGTGGGTGCGCTGGCCCGCCGCGGCACTGGTCTCCCCTTCCCCTGTGCCCTGGAACCAGGGATACCAATCCCCACCGTCCACAATCTTGAAAGGTTCGGTCCAACCTTTGGGATCGCTTAAATCGGCGTTCATCGTGAGGTAGACACCTTCTTGTGGCCAGTCAATCTCGCAGCAGGAGCGGCTGAGCAGCACGACATAGGTTTGCAGATACGTGTTCCAGTGAATGGAAGGCCCCCAAAACGCATCCGTGTTCTCCTCCGCCCAACTCACATGGGCTGGAAAAACAGGCGTCGTACGCCCGCTCAGCCCGGGTTCCAGCCAATAGCCGTCGAAGTACTTCCAAACTGCGCCAACGGGTTGTTCAAGGTACACATATGGCATCCGGGCGATGGATACGCCCTGGCCGGAAACCTCGCCCCCATAGGAGCCAAACAGGAAGTAGACCCACTCCTTCTCCTGGTCCACAATCACCGAGAAGTCGCCATACCCGCCCGCGAAGTAACCGTTCTGTGCATGGCAGTTAACCGGAGCGCTAGAGCGGAGGATAATCCCGAGGTCATGGAAGCTGCGGCCGCCATCCGTGGAAACCATGGCCCCAATCTCCGGAGTAGTGAATGATGTCCCAGGACAAACCCCAATCACTTCGTGGTGATACCACGCATACAGCTTTCCGTTCTCCCCCTGCCACACAGACTCAATCCACATCGGAAAGTGGCGATCGGAATCCACGCGGATCTCCATGCTCGAGAGCAGATTGAAATCTTTGTCAAAGACGTTCAGAGAAGGGTGGCTGGTGGAGCTGAAGGTGTGAAGCAGGTCATTCTGCCAGAAAGATGGGGTGTTGGAGTCAATCAACACGGGAAGCGACTTTGGATTATCGCTTGGAACAAACTCAAGCCAAACCTGCGCCGAGGCGGCAGTGCAGGTCGCTATGCCGATAGCCCAGCAGAAGCCGACCGCTCGAGCCAGAGAACCCAAAACAGAGTTGATAACGCTCACAAGCATGAATCCTTGCATCTGAATTACCACTCTCTTGCAGGCTTGGAAGAAAGAGGCGTGAGGAAGCGAACCACAGTGGGGAGTAGGTTACAAGAAAGGACGGTTCAAGAGTGGAAAAAATTACGGTCAAAAATTTAATTCTTTTGTGAATCCCGCCGATGAGCCAGACAAAGGAGAAGAGCATGGATATTCGACAGGCTGGCCTGGATGGCCTCCGGCGCGCCGAAGCCAGCTTCGAAAAAAGTGCCGCGCGTGTCGCCCAAATCTCCACCGCCCTTACCGGCGTACCCCATGACTATGTCGATCTCAGCACCGAAGCCGTGGCCATGATGGAAGCCTCCCACGCATTTCAAGCAAACCTCAAATCAATCGAAACCGCGGACGAATTGACCCAGTCCAGCCTCGATATCCTGGGATAGAAATACCCCAGCCCCTCGTCACCTCCCAGCCAAACGCCATTGCCGCACCCCAAACGGCTCAATTCGCTCCTCCCTCGTCCATCCCCCCATCCGTAACGTCGCCTCCACTGGATTCTTGTCCGCATTCACCGCAATCACCATCAGCCCTCCGCCCGATGGCTTGGCAATCCATTCAATCCCGCGGTCCAGTGAATGCCCCGTGTCGTGATAGGTGATCTCCAATGGAGCCTTCACCGGCGCCGCCGCCAATTCCGCTGCCATCCCCTTCAGCTCCCGCGCCGTTGCGGCAATGCTCTCCCACAGACCCGATTCTGGCGGTGTGCGATATAGCCCCCACCACAACAACCCCGTCGCGCCATGCACAATTGCCTGATACGCCATGAAACGTGTTTCCCCCAGTGTTGGGTAGCGGACCATCTTCGGATCCCGATCCTTCTCCCGCAGCATCTCCCACGAAAAGCCCTGCAACACCATCCACACGCCGCGTGCAGCGCCTGCCACCTGCCGCATCTTGTCGGTGTAAGGCCCGATCTGCGAGATCGACGTGTTCAGTAGATCGCCCTGCATGCCATCCGCCCACAGCGCGTACTGCGGCCGTATGCCATATGGGATGACCGGATAGACGTCCGTAGCAATCAAGTCGCCGCCGGGATTGTAGCTGGCCAGCGTGCTCACCAGGTTCGTCGGCGAGTGATTCAGATACAGCGGACGCGCCGGATCAAGCGACTTCACCAGTTTGTAGGTTGCGTGGATGACCTCAGGTTTCACTCGCACTTCGCGCGGCCTGTTCCACACAAACGACGGTTCGTCTTCCGTCTCCCAGAACAGAATCTCCGGGCGCTGCTTCCATTCCCCCAGCAACTGCCGGATGCGTGTCTCGTCTTGTGTAGTGCGAAGCGAGCCCACCGTGGCCCAGGTGTGCATGCCATGAGTGCGGGCTGCCTCCAGTTGTTCCGCCTTTAAGGGAGCATGCACGAACAGAAAGCCCGCATCGGCGGCCCTTTTCCACGCATTGGCGCCCTGCGGCAATTGATACAGCCCAAGGGCGAACGTGCGAGTGCCATTCAGCACCAGCATGCCGTCGGTATCGACACGTACCGATGGGGGTGCGGCCAAGGCCTGCAGTGCCGCTCCCGCCAGAAAACTTCTTCGTTTCATTGCTGCTCCAGGATGAGGCGGCCCTCCACGTCGCGCCCAACACGGAACGGATGCCACACCACCGTGCTACGGCCGCTTGTGTCCACCGTGGCTGCGCGCACCTTATACGAGCCCGGCCGTGTCAGCGAAAAGGTGACCTCGGCTGTGCCACCGGCAGCATTCAATGAGGAGCGTGGTTTCAACCGGTCCGGGAGCAGCGGCGCCTGATCCACCTCCTCCGGCCCATGAACTTCCCACGCCACCAGCGCATTCCGGTAAACACCTTCGCTGTCCGCCCCGAAGGTGTAGAAGACCTTGGAGGTCGTTTCCTCCACTCTCCCCGTGGCAGTCACCGCAATAGCCTCGCTGCCGGCCTGCGCGGATAACGTCACTGTCAGCCGTGGTGGTGCGCCCTTCCCGTTGCGGCGTTCTACCTTGCCGTCTTCCTGCACACGAATAACACTCGAATAGCCCGAGTAATCCAGCTTCGGAAGGTCCCACAGCAGATCGAAAGGCTCACCCGCGCGGAACAAGCGCTCCACCTCCGCGAAGAAACGGCTCATTACATCGCGATACCGCACACCCCGGCGATTGATGCGCTCCAGATGCAGTTCGTTGATACCCCACAGATTGCCCTTGCCGGTCTGGACATGACCCAGATCATAGCCGGGCGGCAGTAACACCGCTGTGGTGGCCGCTTTACGAAGGGCCATCCAATCCCCCCGCGGATGCGCACGCTCATGCTCCCGCAGGTGCCGGGACAAAGCGAGCACCTCGTGGAACGGTACGCAAGCCAGTTGGTAGTTGTCCCAAAAGAAGAAGCGCGTGGCGCCAAGGTCATAAGCATGCGTCAGCCAGAAAGGTGCGTCGCTGCGATCGACAGCGCCATATATGCTCACTCCCCATTGCTTGGAGGTGACGCGCGCCGCGCCGCGCAGAAATCCGAACAATAGGGACGTCAGCGCCTTGGGATCATCGGGCGGAAACTGCACGCCATAAGTCATGTCGATCTCCGGCAGCGTGCGGCGCGTTCCAATGCGCCCCGGCGGTTCGAATACGAAGGCATTCGGTACTTGCGGATCTTGCGAAAGCTGCCACGCCGCGGTACTCACCATCGTCTCCCAGCTATAAAGGTTCTGCTGCGCGAAGTTCATGTCGCCGGTGTCGATATCGGTGCGTGCGCGCAAGCTCTTCATCAGAGTCCAAGGTGCGCCGTCCTGCAGCACGTGCGCGAAGTGCCGGCTGAACTCATCAAGCATCACCTGCGGAGACAGCGCCTTCCGGTAAGCCGCGTCCTTGGCCAGCCGGGGCCGCACCACATGATCGCGTGTGCCCACGGCGGGCTCATCCAGGAACAGCGCCGGCCCGATGTAATTCGCCCGGTACAGGATCTCCGGATAAGGAGCTTCGCGTAGATTGCCCCAGAAGAACAACCCGAGTTCATCGGCCCATTGCCATTGCTTGTCGTCGACGCGCACCACCGTGATGCCGGCTTCGTGCATGTGGCGATAGTCCTCACGAGTGAGCGGAATCAGTTCGTAATCCGACCCGTCATAGCGGCGGGTCTCATCCTTCTGACGGCTATTGCTCGCCTGGCCCAGGAAAAGGTCCGGCCTGAGCTCGATCGTTTCCACATCGGCAGGAGGAGCGGCAACCAGGTCGCCACCCGTTCGTACACGGCGGTAATCATGCCCCAGATAGTGAATCGTCTCCGGCAGGGACAGAACCGGCAGCCGAAGTTGCTCCCAGCCACCATGTGACGGAAGCACGGCGGCAAGGGTCAAGGCATCGCGATACTCACGGGGGCGCGCCAGGCGCGAGTCCTGGAACAGGTACCGCTTCACGTTGGCGCGGGAAGGCTCACCCGCACTGTGCATCCAAATGGTGTAGCGATCGCCGTTATGCTTGGTAGCTGCCAGTGAGATCCAGCGTAGCCCTTGGCTTTCCGGGCCGATCGACAACGCCACGGACTGCACCGAAGAAGGCTTTGTGGCCGCAGCACTGCGTTCGTAGTGAGCAACCTGGCTCAAAGCAGGATGTGCCGCGAAGAGCAGGGCAAGGGCAAGCAACATGCTTACGATTATCGCCCGCTGCCCCCCACCAGCTCGAACGAATCAAACAACCCGAAATCCTCAATGTCGTACTTTTCCCCGGGTGGCTGCTCAGCGGGCGCTGTGCGCATCATGTGGGGCCCGGCGAAGCCCTTGCGGATGTTGCCGTGGTGCGGGCCATAGACATTCTTCAACGACCCGTGCACCCGCACCTCAATGTCGTTCTGCCCCTGATGCAGAAGCTTCGAAACATCCAGTTCATACGGTTGCCAGGCAATGATGCCCGCCTCTGCACCGTTGACACGAACCTCGGCCACAGTGCCGAACCACCGGCCAAGTTTCACCATGTAGGCTCCCGAAGGATTCGCCACTTCAAAACTGCGCCGGTAAGCCACTGGTTCGCCATACATGGCCAGCCCCTGCTGCTTCCAACTGCCGGCCTGCAGTTGCTGTGGTGGAACCAGGCGCCATCCGGCGCTAGCCGGCTTTACGCTGAACTCGCCCCGCAGAATCACGGGCTCCAACTCAGCGAATACCGACATCGGGTTCGCCGCCACCGTGACTGTATTGCGTCCGGCCCGCACCTGCTTCCCGATGGCGTAGACAGCAAAGTCGCGGTCTGTCCACCAGACCCCAGGGAGCGCTGCTACAGGCGTGCCGTTGATCCTTACTTTGAAAATCGCCGGGCGCTCCACGACAGCTTGCAGCGACGAAACATCCAATCCCTCAGCGACCTCAAACGAGAACGACGCGCTAAACCCCGAACCCGGAGGAAACGAATTACGCTCCACAATCTTCGACTGGAACTGCACCGCGGTGTGCCAGGGGTTTCCTTCCGGGAACCCGTAGTGCTGGAAGATGGCGTCGCTCGCCTTGAAGAAATAGACCCCGCGCATTTGCTTATCGGCGAAGGAAACGTCGCAGTAATCCAACTTCACGGTGTTCGGCGCGATTCTCCGCACTTCCATTGGACCGGCCGGCTTCACCTCTCCGCCCGCCAGTATCGGTTTCTCCGGCGCACTGGTGCGCTTCGTGGCAAACAGCAGCAGACTCCCGCCGGGCGCAAGCTGAAACTCCGCCCCATGCCTCTGAACGCTTCCGTCGAAGG
This sequence comes from Acidobacteriota bacterium, assembly GCA_018268935.1. Taxonomy (GTDB): domain Bacteria; phylum Acidobacteriota; class Terriglobia; order Bryobacterales; family Bryobacteraceae; genus CADEFT01. The sequence continues at coordinate 157,581 of JAFDVS010000026.1, forward strand.
CGTTGAGCGCTTCGTATGCCCCGGCCTGAATCTTCATGCGGCCGGAGGCCTTGTTCTCCAGGCTCGGATTCGCCACAAAAAGAATCTCGCCATCGTCCACTATGCGCCGCATGAGGTAGAACTCACCACTAGTGGTTTCCACAGGAGCCGCGGGGAACATGGAAACATCCACCCCCTCAGCGCGCCGCCAGAGGCTCGGATACTTCGCTGCCAAATCACCGATCGTAGTGCACTCCACACCGTCCACGCGCGAGGGCGGCGCCACGAAAGATATCACACGGCCGCCGCCCTTCAGATACGCTTCCAGCAGCTTCGCCGTTGGCGCATCCAGGTTCTCCGTTCCCGGGGGCAGGACGAAGAGCGTGTAGCTCCGTTCCCCCACGACGAACGCTGTACCCTTCACCGAACCATGAGCACGGAGAATATTCTCACTGGCCAGGTCATACCCGATGTGCTGCTTCGAAAGCGCGGTGACGAAGCTCTGGAAGCTGTCTCCGATTTCCTTCAATCGCGGCTCCGAACCAGTGACAGCGGCGTAAGACCACGCAGAAGTCGTAGGTTCCAGCACCAGCACGGAGTTCACTTCGCGTCCCGTACTTAATGCCAGCGACAGCCGCTCGAAATAGCGGCCCAGCGCGCCGTAGTGCGGCCACCACGAAGCATGATAAGAGAACGACTGTGGATAGTCGTACTTGCGCACGCCAAGCATGGTCTGGAAAGACAGGTGCTGATCGAGGAAGTTCACGCCAAGCGCGTATTCCCAATCGCCTAACCGCTTCATGTCCTCGAAACGCAGGCTCCAGCCCCCGCCGCCGTAGGTTTCACTCAACGTGCGCCGCCGCCCCAGTTGATTCGCCACGCTAGCCAGTTCCTTCACAGACCGTACATTGCCGAACTGAGCGTTCACGTCTTCGGCGTACTGATTGAACAGCATGTCGATGCCCGGCATCTGGTGCCAGGCGTACATCGCCATGTTGTCCGGGCCATGCTGCGGATTCGGCCAGCCGTGCTCCCAATAGTGGCCCGTCCAGGTGAGTTTCTTCTTCTCCGTATAGGCGTGCCACGGCTTCGACCAGCGGTCGATGAAGAGTTCCAGCAGCAGCCCGTAATAGTTGTGGCGCACTTTGCGCCAGTCGCCGCTCTGCTCAAAGAGCGACATCAGGTTCGGACGCAAATCGTAACCCCAGCGCTTTTCGAATTGCTCAAACAGGTCAGGGGTCCAGCGCATCGATTTGGGAACCGGCGCGATGATGTTCGGCTCATCGGTGAAGATGCCGGGTACGCGCCTGCCAAAGTCCCGGCCAATGGCGCGTTCATAGCCTTTCATCGTGGTCTCGATAAATTTCTCCGTCACACCTGGCTTGATCAAATCGACATAGGGGAAGCCGGCGTTCCAGGAACGCACGGGATAGCTGGCCCGCTCGAAGCAATTGTCAGCCAGCCGCACAACGCACTCCGCGCTCTCATCGGCCTTCAGCCGCCGCATGATCAGCCCTTGCCCCTGGTTATACGATTCAGGGCTCGTGGCCGGTACGTTGCCTCCCGCAAACCCGCTGGGATAGGAATTCTCGTCATACAGCCAGACGTGCATCCCCCGCCGTTCGCCCGCGTCCACTGTGTGGCGCACCAGCCGGAACCATTCTTCGGTCAGGTAAGGAGTAATGAGGCCAGGACGCGGATGGATGAATAGGCCGCGAACACGTTGCGAATTGAGATCGTCCAGCATGCGGTCAATAGCCGGCTCGGTCACTCCGCCGTTCCACACAAGCAGCGGCGCGCTGGAGTACGCAACGGGTGGATCGTGGAAAAGCCTCTTCATGCTTGCGCCACTGTCGGGCGGCGCGGCCATCGCGATGGCCGCAAGAAAGAGCAACAGCAGGTGCATCAGGTCACCTCAATCAATGGAATTGCGGAAAGCTCACTGAACTTGCGAAGGGAAGATCGCAAGTGTCCAATGCCAAGGGCGCAATGATGCGTCGGGCCTTGTTCGCACCAGGCATTGACGAACTGGCGCGGGCCCTGGGGAAACTTCAACCGGGAATTCGTGTTGCCGATGCGCAATGTCGGCCCGGGAATGGACTCCCCTTCGGCGGCGATCATCCGCAGCGAGCCTTCTGCCGTCTGCGTCATTCCGAGTATGGATACGGGCCCGTGTTTGACGTGAAACTCAATGCTCACTCCACTGCCGCGCTTCCCGTGATAGAGGCCCAATCCACGCAACACCGGCTTCCGCGCGCTGATGGCCAGATGCCCCGGCCCGTCGTGCCCCATCAGCACAAAGTCCTCGCGCAGATCCATGGCATAGAACTCGGTGAACGAGCCCCCGGCGCCCAAGCGGTCGAGGATGAACATGGCGAGGCAGGTCTTGAGGTCGCCTTCCCCGCTGGCCGGAATTCCCCCCGCGGTCAGTAGCGAGTTGCCTAGAATCATCCCCGCGCCCAGTTGCTCATACCGGTTTCCATCCAGACCACGGTAGTAATAAGTGAGCCCCTGCAGGTCAAATTGTTCCACCAGCCGGTCGAGTCCCGCCGCCACACGAGCTGCCCACTCCAGATCCGCGTCCGGGACATTCTCAAAGTGGAAAGTGTCTCTGGCGACGGCCGTCTTCGCCTCCACCTCTGTACTTGTCACTGCGTGGACGCAGGCATCGAGATCACACATCTCCAGCACTTCGATGTGCGCGCCGGTCTGCGCCGTGACCATCGTAAAGTCGGAGTACATGTCGAGCATCCCCGGATAGGTATGCCCCAGGAACCCAATGCGGCTCGTGCGCAGCGATCTGCGGACCGCGGCAGCCTTTACCCACTCTTCAATCTCGCCCCAGGCGATCGCATCATCCCGCAGCGAGCCCGAAACAACTCGAAACTGCACACGCGCCCTAGCGAACGCATTCGAGATCTCCGGCACGCAACACGTGGAGCAGTTCGCAAGCCACTCCCCCGTATCCGTGTTCTCGTAGTCGAGTGCGGAGGAAGGCTGCAGATTGAGCACCAGCACCGGCACGTGCGCGTGTTGCACGATGGGCAGCACCTGCGACGAAGTAGCGTAGGTACCCACATAGCAAATGAGCAGATCAAGCGTGGAGGCAGCCAGGCGTTCTCCCGCTTTGGCAGCGGCAGGGGCTGTATCTACCAGCCCTACGGAAACGACATCGGCTCCCATCGCGGCGAGCCGCGCTTCCACTTCGCGTTGGTAACCCTCCAGCCGTTCCTTCAGTCCGGGGAATTGCGGCCAATAGGCGGCCAGCCCAATCCCGAACACGCCGACCCGGCCGGGCCGAGTTGCGGGCATTTCGCTTCTGATTCTAGCGGAATCGGAAGGTGCGCAGTGCGCTACTCGCAGGAAATCCGTTTGTAAGGGAATTCCTCGTGCTTCTCTTTCCCCTTCTCGACACCTTCGATGCGCGCAAACAGGCCTCCCTGCACCTTGCGATAGATGACGCGCTGCGGGAAGTCGTGAGTGGGATTCTCGAACACCACCTCCGAGTCCGTCATCTTCAGTAAAGGGAAAGCCGTGGCGCCCTTCGTCCCGATACGGGCGAAGTAGGTGAGCTTGCCATTCTCCACTCCGATCCGCTGAAACTCCGTGAACAGCGTCTTTCCATTGCGGATCGTGCGCCCCATGCCCAGCAGCGACTCCCCGGCCGGTTTCGTCCACATCTCTTCGATTGAGAAGGTCCCGCTCGGATTCCGCATTTCCCAGCAGCCGGCAAACCAGCCGAGCGATTGCACATCGGATTCGGCCCAGGCAAATGGGGCCAGCAGGAGCAGCAGCATCTTCATGAAGATCAGACTACGCCTTCCGCGTCCACGGCGTCTTGGAAAAAAAGGACATGCGACTGATCCCGCAGCCAGACGGAAGGAGTAACCCCAGCGAACTGGCGGCAATCGCGAATGAGATGGGCCTGGTCGTAGTAACCGCAACTCAAAGCGACTTCTGCCAGCGGGATGCTCCCCATCAACTGCAGCGAGCGCTGAAAACGCTGGATCCGGTCGAGTAGCTTCGGTGAAATGCCAACCGCGGCTTCGAACCGCCGCCGGTACTGGCGCGGGCTCAGATGGTGCGATGGCAAAGCTGTGCACGGCCGGAGTTCCAGCAGCAGCTTGTTCAACAGTGCGATCCGGTCCACAGCGTTACCAAGCTGCTCAAACAATCGCCTTGCCGTGCCCGCCCAAACATCGTCCAGCGATACAATTTGTCCCGCTACCTCCTGTTGAGGAAAGCGCAGGAAGGCCGCGCTTCCACCCGGACGAAAGCGAATCCCCAGCACATCGCAGTGCGAAGAAGGCTCCAACACCAGAGGCTCCCACACCTGTCCCGCAAGCAGCATCTTCGCCTGCCTGCGTCCGCCATGCCCGAACGGTTCAGCAAAATGAAACACCATCTCCATGGAACCGTCAGGGAAAACCCGCTGCGGCTCTGGAGTTCCAGCAATCCGCCCGTGCAGCGTCCAAAAGCACCGAATGAACGGACGCAACTCCAGGCAGGGCTCTACTTCGCAATACTGCATGGCAAACTACGGAGGCTCGCTTTGAGACAGCTTGGCGAACGCGGCCTCCACCTTCTCAGTGGGTAGTTCCTGCACCGATTTGCGCAGCCGTTCCTGCCACCAGTTGGAGATCTCGCGTAAGTCCGGCTCGTGATAACGATGCTCCAATACCTGGAACGAGCCCTTCGGGTAGAGCATCACGTCAATCGGAAAATCGACATCCGCCGCGCAGACACGTGAAGAATCAAAAGACAGGATCCCCAGCTTGAAGGCATACTGCAGCGAGTCCTGATAGTGCAGTGAGCGCGCCAGGATCGGCTTCCCATACCCGGAGTTGCCGATGATTTCGTAAGGCGTCTCCACCGCCACCTCCACCCAGTTTCCTTCCGGATAGACGAGGAAAAGCTTGTGCGTCCGGTCAAATCCGCACTGCCCCCCGATGATGGCGTGAAGATTGAACCGCAGCCCCGATTCGCTCAGCATCGCCTTCTCTTCTTTTGCCACTTTGCGGATCTCGCCGGCGAATACATCCACCGCCCGGAACATCCGGTCAAATGGCTTCTCCCGCACCGCGAGAATTTCTTCGAAGTTGGCGATCACTTTGTCCCGCACGCTGCGCAGGCCCGATGTCATCACGAACATCGCTTGCGTATCGGTTTGGTGTACCCAGGTCTTCTTGCTGATTCGAGTTTCGTGGCCGGTGAGGATGCGCGTATCGGCAATCGCGATGAGCCCCTCTTCAACCTGGATTCCGAGGCAATAGGTCATAAGAACGATTCGTGTACCAGAGTATAACCCGCTAAGCGGAGGCCGCATCGGAAAGCGGCCGCATGGCGAAGAAGGTCGAAAAAACGCATTCGTCGATCAAGTTTAGCTTAGTCTGCAGCCCGTCCAGAAACTCGTGCAGACCCCCGGCAATGATATCGGCCACGGAGGCATAGTTCAACTCCGCACGAAGTTGGCCCAGATGCTGTTCGGCAGGGTTTGAGAATCCGCCCAGCGGTGTTCCCGTGATGGCATGCAAAGCAATCCCCGATTCCACCAGGCAATGCCGTACCGACCGGGGAAATTCTCCATCCAGAAGCAGAAACTCGGCGATCCGGTCGGGCTGGATTCGGCCAAACCGTTTGCGGTACATCTCAAAAGCCGAAACCGACCGCAGCACGGCGCTCCATTGCACATCGTCGATGCTCGTGCCGACATCCTCCACCTTCGGTAGCAGCAGGAAGTATTTCACGTCGATGATCCGCGACGTCTTGTCACCACGCTCCAGCATCCGGCCAAGCCGTATGAAATTCCACGCTTCGTTGTGGGACATCGTGGAGTCCGTGATGCCCTGAAACAGATGGCTGCCGAGTTTGATGGCGGCGAACAGATCATGAGCCGAGTGCGCGGCCCTGTTGCGCGCTCCTTCATCCATGATCATCAGGTACAGCTTGTTGGCTTGTTCCCACATCTCCGACGATATCGTGTCGCGCACCGTGCGGGCATTCTCCCGCGCGGCTCGCAGGCACGACAGGATCGAGTTCGGATTCTCCGGATCAAAGGTGAGAAACTCGATCACATTCTCGCGAGTCGGATCGCCATAACGCTTCTCAAAGGCTGCCGAATCCCCCGTCGTATCGATGATGGGCCGCCACTGCTCGGACAGATCAACCTCAGAGCCTCCCAGCATCAAATGCAAGTTCACATCGACAAAGCGGGCCACATTCTCCGCACGCTCAATATAGCGGCCCATCCAGTACACGGATTCGGCCACACGGCTCAACAGCGGACGCCGGTTCATGCGCGTCCTCCCGCGGCGGCCAGCACCCACGTATCCTTGCTGCCACCTCCCTGCGAGGAGTTCACCACCAGCGAACCCTTGCGCAACGCTACCCGCGTCAACCCGCCAGGTAAAACAAAAATCTCTTTCCCGTACAGAATGTAGGGCCGCAAATCGACGTGCCGCCCTTCCGCATGCCCATCCACAATGGTCGGAACTCGTGATAGCGACAGCGTCGGCTGCGCGATGTAGTTCCGCGGATTCGCCTCAATCCTCCGTGCGAAATCCTCCCGGTCCGCGGCACTGGCGTGCGGCCCCACCAGCATCCCGTATCCCCCCGATTCGTTGGCTGCCTTCACTACCAGTTTGTCCAGGTTCGCCAGCACGTGCTGCCGGTCCGTATCACGCCAGCAGAGATACGTGGGCACGTTCGGAATGATGGCATCTTCGCGCAGATAATACTTGATCATGTCGGGGACGTAAGCGTAAATCACCTTATCGTCCGCCACACCGTTTCCGGGAGCGTTGGCGAGCGCGACACGCCCCGATTTGTACACTTCCAGTAGCCCCGGCACACCCAACAGCGAATCTGGACGGAATGCCTTCGGATCCATGAAATCATCGTCAATTCGCCGGTAGATCACGTCCACCCGCTCGAAGCCCCTGGTGGTGCGCATCAGGACGTAGCCGCCGCTCACCACCAGGTCGCGTCCTTCTACCAGCGGCACCCCCATCTGCTGTGCCAGAAAACTATGCTCAAAATAAGCCGAATTGTAAATGCCCGGAGTCAACACCACCACCCTCGGGTTTGAGTTGCTCATGGGAGCCAGTGATTCCAACATCTCCAGCAGCCGGCTGGGATATTCATCGACGGACCGCACCGCCATCCCTTCAAACAACTTCGGGAAGGTGCTCTTCATCACGTTGCGGTTCTCCAGCACGTACGAGACCCCGGAAGGTACGCGGAGATTATCCTCCAGCACGTACAGCACTCCGTCGCCACCACGCACCAGATCGGTGCCCGTCACATGGCACCACACACCGTGTGGCGGATTGAGCCCGATGCACTGCGGCCGTAAAGACTTGGCCGAGTCAATCACTTCCCGCGGGATCACGCCGTCCTTAAGAATCTTCTGATCGTGGTAGACGTCATCAATAAAGAGGTTGAGCGCGTAAATACGTTGCTTCAACCCCTTCTCCAACTGAACCCATTCCTGCGGCGGGACAATGCGGGGGATGAGGTCGAATGGGAAAATGCGTTCCGTACCGCCGGAATCGCCATACACATTGAATGTGATTCCCATGTGCAGCAACAGCCGCTCCGCGGAAGCCTGACGGAGGAGTAGTTCTTGCTGGCTCATCGAAGTGATCGTGTCCACCAGCAGCTTCGCGCTATCCCGAGGTACACCGGCATCAGTGAACATCTCGTCATAGAAACCATCTGTTGTGTAGCTGTCAAACAGCATGACTCCTCCAACTGGCAATCTCTATCATGGCGCAGCCATCACGGCACAAGCATACGAAAGATTTTATGGGACGGATCAACATTACTAATCGATGGCGATAATGATCATTATGAGTTTGCGGCTACTGCTTGTAGTAACTTTGGCGCTGGAGATGCAAGGAGCGGTTATGGCAGATCTCATCCTTCGCAATGGCAAAATATGGACCGTGAATCGCCGTCAGCCTCTAGCCCAGGCCGTCGCTGTCCACCAGGGCCGCATCCTGGCTGTCGGCAGTAATGCAGAGATCGACGCGCTGCGCGGCAAGGATACACAAGTCGTGGACCTCAAGGGCCGGTTGATGCTCCCCGGCTTCCACGATTCCCATGTCCACTTCTACACAGGAGGAACGCGGCTCGCTGGTGTCCAACTACGAGACGCCGCCACACCGGAGGAGTTTCGCCGCCGCATTGCGGCATTTGCCGCCAAACAACCGAAGAAGCGCTGGATCACGGGTGGCGATTGGGACCATGAGAACTTCCCCTCCGCACAACTGCCCGTCAAGGATTGGATTGACGCCGTCACCCCCGATCATCCCGTGTTTGTCAACCGGCTCGATGGCCACATGGCGCTCGCCAACTCCGTTGCGCTGCGCCTCGCCGGTGTCACACGGGACTCGAAGGATCCGCCCGGCGGCGCCATCGTACGTGATGCGATGGGCAACCCCACCGGGGTCCTCAAGGACTCCGCCATGGATGCCGTATTCCGCGTCATTCCCGAACCCGCGGCCGCCGAGATTGAAGAAGGTTTACGCGCCGCGATGCGCTACGCCAATTCCCGCGGAGTCACCAGCGTAACCGATGTCTCCGCCTCGCCCGAAGTACTGCGCGTCTACCAAAGCCTTTTGGCGCACGGTGCACTCACTGTGCGCGTCTATGGTTTGCAGCCGCTATCCCGCTGGCAGAGATTGGCAGCCACCGGAATCACCGCAGGCTTCGGTGGCGAGTATTTGCGCATCGGCGGCCTTAAGGGTTTCTCCGACGGGTCGCTGGGATCCACCACCGCCTGGTTCTTCGAGCCTTACTCTGATGCTCCCGAAACATCCGGATTGCCCGGTGAAGATCTCATCCCCATCACCAGGATGCGTGACAACCTTCTCGGAGCTGATGCCGCCGGCCTTCAGTTAGCCATCCATGCTATCGGTGACCGGGCTAATGAAACCATGCTCAGCCTCTTCGACGAGGTGATCCGCAAGAACGGCCCGCGCGACCGGCGGTTCCGCATCGAACATGCACAACACCTGCGTTTTGCCGACATGCCCCGTTTCGCCAAACTGGGCGTGATTGCCTCCATGCAGCCCTATCACGCCATCGATGACGGGCGCTGGGCTGACAAACGAATTGGAGCAGAGAGAGCCAAAGGCACCTACGCCTTCCGCAGCCTCATTGATGCCGGAGCAACTCTGGCCTTTGGTTCGGATTGGTTCGTCGCTCCCATCGACCCCCTGCTCGGCATTTATGCCGCCGCAACCCGCCGCACGCTCGATGGAAAACGCCCCGGTGGCTGGGTCCCGGAACAGAAGATCACTGTGGCGGAAGCCATTGAAGCATATACGCTTGGCTCTGCCAAAGCCAGTTTCGAGGAACCCGTAAAAGGGACCATTGAATCCGGTAAGTACGCCGACTTCGTAGTCCTTCAGGAAGATATTCTCAACATCCCGGTGGAGAGGATTGATAAGGTAGTAGTGGGACTGACAATTATCGGAGGCCGTATAGTCCACGCGTTCCGGTGAATGGGTGGTATTAAGATTTTCGCCTGAACTGCCGATGGATAAATGAGGTATGGTAGGGCAGTACGAAGATAGCGAAGTCTTGTTGACTCAATTCAACAAGCTCATTGCGGAACTGCTGAAGGGCAGCATCGGGCGCAATACTTTCCGCCCTTGGGAAATCGAGATTCTTCTCGACATCGAAACATGTAATCTCCGCGATGGCAACAAGAAGGAAACACTGCGCCGGTACCAAAGGTCCGTCCAGCGCCAGATGGAGAAGGGCGCACCTAGCCCCATGAAGCTCTCCCAGTACCTCGACGGCCTGAAGGCGAAACGCGAAGCCGCCGCGTTGCGCACCGAATAACACTCACTCGCTACCCAACGCCTGCTATCCTGGAATTCTACATACCTAAAATACACAGGAGAGTACAGTATGGGTTGCGGCAGTGGTTTCGTTGCACCAAAGATGGAAGATCCTAACGCCCGGAAGGTCTTCTGCGTTAAGTTTCAGCGCGAAATGGTCGGCCTGAGCGAAGTGCCGTTTGAGGGGCACCCGCTCGGTCAAAAGATCTACGAGAGCGTTTCCAAGGAAGCGTGGAAAATGTGGGTCGAACACATGAAGATGCTTATGAACGAGTATCGCTTGAATCTTGGCACCCGCGAAGCTCAGGAGTTCTTGCTCAAGCAAATGGAACAGTATTTCTTCGGTGAAGGCGCGGCTCTTCCTCCGGGGTACCTGCCAGGGGACGCAAAGCACTAATCAAAACGTTGGCGTGCGGGAGATTGCGCTCGTCAGTCTCCCTAACCTGCCTGCCGTCCGTGTTGCCCTGCTCGAAGCACACCTCACAACACCTACCGTTGCCTTCGGTTCACTAATTGTTCTGGGGTAAGAAGGAGTGGCTGGGAGGCAGGGACTCGAACCCCGATACGCAGATCCAGAGTCTGCAGTCTTACCATTAGACGACCTCCCAACGGGTTCCTCTCCATTGTAGCATTCCCACCCCGATTACAAGCAACATTCCCCTCAGTCCGACCCCCCCTCGCGTTTAATTTGAAACCGATTTACAATAGTGAGCATCGATTCAGACATCCTTGTCGACTAACGGGTCTTTTCCACCACAAAAATTTTGAGGAGGGGTCTATGCAACGTACGGTTGCTATACTCTTTGCCTTCGTTTGGGCTGCATACCTGCCAGCCCAAGTCACTTCCGGAGAGATTCTGGGTACTGTTCAGGATCAAAGCGGAGGAATCGTTGGTGATGCCAAAATCACAGTGCGCAGTCTCGAAACCAACGCCGCGCGTGATGCTGCGTCTTCCGCGGAAGGTCGTTTCCGCATCCCTGCACTTCCACCGGGCGCTTACGAACTGATCGTCGAAAAGCAAGGCTTCGCCCGCTATGTCCAAGGTCCGATCACGCTACGCTTGAACCAAAGCGCCGATCTCAACGTGAAGCTTCAGGTCTCCGGCGTCGCGGAAACCGTCACAATTACCTCCGACGCCGGTCTCGTTAACACAACTAACGCCGAAATAGGTGTAAATTTCGATTCCCGCCGCATCAGCGAGGTGCCACTCGCACCAAGCCGGAATATTCTCAATCTGGCCTTGAATGTGGCCGGAGTTAGCCAGGTCTCCACCGGCCAGTCCAGCTTCGCCAGTGGCGGCAACGGCGGAACCGACAGCAGCCCCAACTTCTCGGTCAACGGCATGCGTCTCCGTTCCAATAACTTCATGGTGGACGGCCAGGATTCGAACGATCCCAGCGTCACCGGCTTGAGCCAGGGAATCAATAATCCCGATATCGTTGCCGAGTTCCGGCTCATCACCAACCAGTTCCTCCCCGAGTACGGGCGAGCTGCCGGTTCGGTCGTGAACATCATCACCAAGAGTGGCACGAATCAGTACCATGGCAGCGCCTTCTGGTTCCATAACAGCAACCCGCTCAATTCGCGCTCCAATACCGAGGAGCGGGCCTTCCCCAAAGCCCCCTGGCGCATCAACAATCAGTTTGGCGGAACTTTCGGAGGCCCAGTGCTTGTCCCAGGGGCCTACAATGGCAAGGACAAGACGTTCTTCTTCGCATCCATCCAGCGCTGGACGGACCGGCGCCTCGGCAGTGGAAGCACCTTGAATGGTGCACCCACTGAAGCCGGACGCAGCGCCTTGCAACGCGTAGCGTCCCGCCCAACCGTAAAAGCCCTCCTCGATTTCGTTCCCGTTGCTCAGGAACCCATTCCCCAAACCGCCTCCTACAATTTCGGCGGCCAGACCACCGTGGTTCCACTTGGCCGTCTGACTGGCGCTACCACAAACACATTCAATGACTGGCAATGGTCGAACCGCGTGGATCACCGCTTCAATGACAAGCACCAAATCGGTGCGCGCTACCTCTACGACGATGGAGTCAACGACGGTGGCGGCCAGGCGACCCCGCCCGGAAACACAACGCTGGTTCCCACACGCCGCCAATCCGCCACAGCCTACTGGACACAAACCCTCTCACCGACGGTCTTCGGAGAACTCCGAACCTCGTTCTCGCGATTCGCTTCTGTCACTACCGCGGCCGACCCGCGTTCGGAAACCATTCCTTCCATCGAAGTACCCGAGATCGGCCTCACCGGCTTCAACGCCGATGCCACGCGCACCGCCATCGGCCTCGCTGTCAATCTGCCGCAATTCCGGCGCAACAACCTGTATCAACTCCAGTACACACTGGGCTGGCTCAAAGGCGCCCATTCCATGAAGTACGGCATCGATTTCCGCCGCCAGGATGTCGTCAGCTTCTTCGTCCCCACCATTCGCGGACGCCTCGTTTACAACACCCTTCAGGACCTGGTGGACGACGTCGCCCAGGTCGCCACCATCAATGGCGCTCTGCCGGGCGGCCAGACGAATCAGTACTACCGGTTCAACGACTACTTCTTCTTCCTTCAGGACGAGTGGCGCATCAATTCCCGCCTCACACTGAGCTACGGCGTGCGCTACGAGTCCTCCGGCAATCCGATGTACAATCTCCGCGATTTGAATGCCCCCATCGTCACTGCGGCCGGTGGGGACGAACGGTACCGCCTGGCGCCCATCCCGCCCCGGGACAACAACAACTGGGCCCCCCGATTCGGCTTCAACTACCGGTTGCGCAACAGCATGGTGCTTCGCGGTGGCTACTCGCGTACCTATGACTTCGCCTTCATTAACATCGGCCTCAACGTCGGTAGCGCGTTCCCGTTCCTGAACGCGGTCACACTGCCTGCGCGGACAACAAATGCCTTCAACGCGTTGCGCGACGCCGTGGCCCGGCCAAGCATTCCCGATCCGAATGCACTCACCCGCACCATCGTCGACAGCAACTTCCGCTCTCCCTACGCGGAGCAGTTCTCCGTGCAACTGCAGCAGTCCTTCGCCAAAGACTGGGCCGTGAGCCTCGGATGGGTCGGAACCAAGGGAACTGCATTGTTCCAGACCGTTGACGGTAACCCCATGCTTCCCGGAACGAACGGCACCCGACGTGTCGATCCCACAATTGGAGTCCGGCGACTGCGTGCCAACACTGCCAGTTCCATCTATCATTCAATGCAACTCTCCGTGGAGCGCCGCCTTACCCGCGACTTCACCATGGGGGCTCACTACACCTGGAGCACTTTCATCGACAGTGCCTCGGAAATCTTCAACCCCGCAGTCAGCGGCGACGTGGCTGTGTCCCAGGACTCGTTCAACCGGACGTCTGACCGCGGACGCTCCACTTACGACAGGCCTCAACGCCTCACCACAACCTTCGTCTACGAACTTCCGTTCATGCGGGCTCAAAAAGGTCTACCTGGGCGCATTTTGGGTGGCTGGCAGGTGAACGGGTTCCTCACTCTGCAATCGGGCGCCCCATTCACCGCCTTGGCTGGCATTGATCCCGGATTCCGTCTCTCCGGTATCGACGGACTCGTGGGAAGTGCCATCCGGCCAAATCTGGCCGGCAGCCAGGCAATCTCTCAGATGAAGGTCGCCGAAATCCAGGCATTCAACACCCCCACCCTGATCGCGAATTCGCGCAATAGCCTCTTCACCAATGTCACTGCCGCGAACCCGCTTGGCTCAGCCGGCCGGAATATTCTCCGTTCCGACGGCATCGGCAACTTTGACTTCGGCGCCTTTAAAAACGTCAAGGTCTACGAACAGCATCGTGTACAGTTCCGTGCCGAGTTCTTCAACCTCACCAATACCAGGAACTTCGGTATTCCCGAATCGCGAATCAATTCCGCGAACTTCCTCAATGAATGGGGAACCAACGGCGGTAATCGGCGCATTACCATGGGCCTCCGCTACGTCTTCTAAACCGCATCAGCCCAGGGTGGGAGAAGCCCAATCTCCCACCCGGCTTGATATTTGATAAGCGGATAATAAGATCCGGTTATGGCTCTTCTACATACCCTCATATTCCCCGCTCTACCCCCCGCAAGTTCTACATCAGCTTTAGCCTTGGTTACGGTACGCTTTACCTAGCAGTCCCCGTTTCTCCCCGCCGGAAGGAAATTTAGTTCATGCTTGGTCTCACATCTCGAAAATCGATTATCTATAAAACAGTTACCTTTCTGACAATCTGGGGAGGCTTGGCGGAAGCTGCCCTCAATGTTCAACTCTCCACTACCTCTGGCCCTAATCTCCCCGTCGGTACACGGCTCCAGTTTCAAGCCTCCGTTACCCCTCCCACTTCAGGCCTTTGGTATCGCTTCCGCGTCAAACCGGCAGGTGGCAGCTTTAGCGTCATCAAGGACTTCGATCCCTACTCGAATGGGGCATTCGCCTGGGCCCCCATGGAAGAAGGCGCCTGGGACATCGAAGTCACCGCAAAGAACCCATCCAACCAAGACACCGGTGCTGCGACTGTTACATACAACGTGGTCTCTCAAATCACTGCCGGCGCTCCGGTGGTGAGCTCGGTGTCAACGAATACACTCATGGCATTGTTCAGCGTCCCCGCATGTACCGCGGGCAACGTCAGCGTGACTTTCTGGCCTACCGCCAATGCCGCCGACGTCACTTCCACTCGCTCACTGCCCTGCAAGCCTGGAAAGAGCCTCAACTTCCTCATCGCCGGAATGCTGCCGTCCACCGAATACACCATGCGCCACCGAACCGTGTCGGGCTGGACAACCACGAACGGTCCCTCGTTGACATTCACCACTGGGGCCCTTCCAGGCGGCATCACGAATTCGTCCGTCCCATCCCCAGCTAATCCGGCGACTAGCCAATTGGACAAGGTTGTGCTCGAAGTTGGTCTGGTGCCTGCCCAGTGCATCGCACGAAACCTAAGCGGGGTCCCGATCTGGTATTACAACACGGCTGCTAACGGCCCCTTGTTCTACTGCCTCCGCCCGGTCCTTGGTGGCACAATGTTGCTGATCCCGCAGCCTTCGCCTTCCTTGACGCAATTGATCATCCAGGAAGTCGATCTGGCTGGTAACCTCCTCCGTGAAACGAATGCCCAGCGGGTGAGCGAGCAATTGGTAGCAATGGGCAAGCAGCCCATCACCGGCATCCATCACGACGCCACGCGCTTACCCAACGGAAACACAGCCATGATTGTGTCAAGGGAGAAGGTGGTCGGTACACGGAGAATGGTTGGAGATGGCATCGTCGTCCTGGATCGCGACTTCCAGGTGCTGTGGTCTTTCGACACGTTTGAGAAGCTCGATACCAACCGCGCCGCGGTTGCGGGTGAGCTCTGCACCGGCTCCGGCCAGGGTGGGTGCCCGCCGTTCAGCCTGCTGGCCCCAACTGAGGATTGGACGCATGCGAACTCGGTCTCCTACACCGACGATGGGAACCTCATCATGTCATTACGCCATCAGGATTGGGTCATCAAGATTCGATATGCAAATGGTGCAGGAAACGGCGACGTGATTTGGAAACTGGGCCCGCAGGGGGACATTACCCTCACAAATCCCGGTGTCAGTTCGTTCCCGTTCCAATCTCACCAGCATTATGCCATTCAGAAGGGAAACCGCCTCTGGCTCTACGACAACGGGAACACGCGCGTAGGCCTCTTGGGCGGGAATTCGCGGGGTCAAGTCTATGTCCTCAACGAAGCAACGAAAACGGCAACATTGGAACTGAATGCCGACCTCGGTTTCTACACAGCCGCGTTGGGTAGTGCGCAACGCTTGGCCAACGGGAACTACGCATTTGGCGGAGGCGACTTCGTCAATACCCTAGGTAAGCATATTGAAGTCGTGCCCAATCCCCTTCCTGCCGGAACCCTGAACTATATTTCCCAGGTCGGGAACATCTGGTACCGGGCCCTCCGCATGCGCGACATGTACACCTATTTGGACTAGAGGAGACCTCCCCACATGAAATCAATCCTTTTGAGCTGCCTGCTCGCGCTTCTTGCTACTTCCTCGGAAGCTGCTGTACTGATAACTTTCGACGAACTCCCAACACAGCCGGTCGACGGGGTCCTCGTCGAAGGTGTTGCCTTCCAATTCACAGTTGGCGGTTCTCCGTCCACCGACGCCGTTTTCAACAGCGACTTGCCCGTGACAACGGTCAACCTCGATGACAAAGTGCTGTCCGGCCCTGTCGCCGGTTTGCTCACCTTTCAATTCTCGGCGCCGGTAATCGCCTTCCAGTTTGGGCTACTGTTGAATACGTTCGATCCCGAACAACCCGCGGCCATTGTCTCGCTACTGGACACTAGCCTGCAACCAGCCGGCGATATCCCCTTGGACACAAATCCTCTCCTGCTTTTCTCAGAGGGTCTGTTCAGCTACTCAGGGCCGGCGATCTCGCAAGCGCAGATCGCCTTCTCTGGCTCCACCGCCGCTGACCTCTTCGCCATCGACAATCTGGAGTACACCCTCGAAGCCGACGTACCCGAAACCGGAACCCTGCTCCTCTGCGGTTTGGGCATGTTGGGGCTCGGCGTCGCCAGGTTCCGCCACAAGTAACCTTACGGGGACAAGAGGGGCAGTTTGTGAGAGACTTCGAAAATGAAGTTCTCCCGCCGTCAACTGCCCTTTCTTGCTCCCGCCTTGGCGCAGGCGCAAACCGCAACCCTCGGCTCGAAAGTCTACAAGTTCGAAGATCTACCCGTGCGGCAGAACGGGGAGAACAAATCCCGCGCCATCCTCAACGGGAAAACGGTCCGCGACTATCCCATTGAGATCCACATGACTGAGCTTGCACCTGGGCTCATGCCCCACGCCGCGCACCAACACGCTCACGCGGAGATGGTCATGATCCAGGAAGGCACACTCGAAATCACCATCACCGGAAAGGTAACAGTGGCCGGCTCAGGCTCAGTGGTGTACGTCGCCCCCAACGAAATGCACGGCTGGAAAAACGTCGGCAGCGGCCGCGCACGCTACTTCGTGATGGCGCTGGGCCGCGCCTGATCAGTCGCCGGCGCGGGCCGCATGCGCTGGCTCGCCCATGGCGATCCCCATCTTCCGCCTCAATTCTCCTTCGATCGTGCCGAATGCCTCGCTGTGCTCCTTGAGGAACGTCCGCGCATTCTCCCTTCCCTGGCCGATTCGCTCTCCGCGGAAGCTGTACCACGAACCCGTCTTTTCAATGACATTGTTCGATACACCCAAATCCAGCAGGTCGCCCTCGCGCGAGATGCCCTCACCGTAAAGCAGATCCGCTTCCACCTCCCGGAACGGAGGCGCCAGCTTGTTCTTCACAACCTTGATCTTGGTCCGATTGCCCACGACGGTTTCGCCGTCCTTGATCGCCGCCATCTTGCGCACCTCAATGCGCATGCTGGAGTAGAACTTGAGTGCCTTACCGCCAGTCGTGGTCTCCGGGTTGCCGAACATCACACCGATCTTTTCCCGCACCTGGTTGATGAACAACAGGCATGTCTGCGTCCGCGCGGTCACGCCCGTCAGTTTCCGTAAGGCTTGCGACATCAGCCTCGCATGAAGCCCGACGTGATTGTCGCCCATCTCGCCCTCCAACTCAGCCTTCGGCACCAGCGCCGCCACCGAGTCGACAACAATCGCATCCACAGCTCCAGAGGCCACCAGTGCATTCGTGATCTCCAGAGCCTGTTCTCCGCAGTCCGGCTGCGACACCAGAAGATTGTCGACATCCACCCCAAGCCGCCTGGCATAGGTGGGATCCAGAGCATGTTCCGCATCGACAAACGCCGCCGTCCCACCCATTTTCTGAGCCTGTGCAATCAACTGCAGCGCGATGGTCGTCTTGCCCGAAGACTCCGGGCCAAACACCTCCACCACTCGCCCGCGTGGGAATCCGCCAATGCCGAGAGCGGCATCGAGCGATATCGAGCCTGTCGGGATCACCGGCACGGCAATCGCTTCCGTTGAACCTAGGCGCTGCACCGCCCCTTTACCGAACTGCTTCTCCAGGGAAAGCAATGCCTGGTCAATCGCCTTGCGCCGTTCCTTCACATCCAACGTCATCAGGAAAACTCCTTACGCATGGTAGGTGTGCGTTAGGAGGAAAGAATCTCACCCGATGCGCATGCCCCCTCTGGAATTCTCGCCTGATCACTCCCCCTGGGAGTCCAGCGCATCCAGCGTTTCAGCATCCTTGCCATGCCGCTTCAGCACCCGCATGGAATTCCCATGTGTGAACCCCGCCCCCCGCAGCTTCCGATACGCCGACGCCAGCCCCTTCGGTTCTGCCAGCACCTCAACCAACGGGGTCCGCCGGTACTTCCGGGCGAGAAACTGCTCGATTAGCTCCACCTCGTCGGTCGCGGCGAACGTCTGGTTCACCGCCTTCTCCGCTACCGCCGGCGCCACTCGCTTCGAACGGAGGTCGGATAGCACTCGTGCCTTCCCGAATCCTTCATTCTCCAGCCGTCGCGTAGCATACATCTCGGCATACTGCTTATCGTTGAGATAGCCGTAGTCTTTGAGTTTGGCGATCACCCCGTCCACGTCGCCAACCTTCTCCGCCTTGCGCTTCAGCTTCTCGCGCAACTCGCCGGTAGACATCGCCCGTCCACCTAGGATCTTCAATGCATAGTCGAAAAGGGCGGCGTCATTTAGTAACTTCACGGGCCTGCGTGGTGTCACTGATTCAGAGACTACCAGATTCCTCGCGATGGTACACTAGGGGCAGCAAAGGAAATGAACAATGGATGAAGATAAAAAGCTTTCGTACTTCTGTCTCGGACTCGGCATCGGAGTAGCCGTCGGGATCCTTTTCGCGCCGAAGTCCGGCGAAGAAACCCGCGACATCATCCGCTCGAAGGCCGGCGAAGGCAAAGACTATCTCCGCCGCCGTGGCGAAGAAATGCGCGATCGCGCCGAAGACCTCGTCGAACGGGGCAAGAGTGCCGTCCAGCGCCAGAAAGAGCAATTGAATGCCGCTGTGGACGCCGGCAGACAAGCCTATCGTGAGTCCGTCAGTTCCAACGCCGGCTCGGAATCGTAAGATACACGCATGAATCAGGATTCGGTGGTCCTTCTCCTCACTGTGTTTGTGGGGCTGGTGGCAATCAGCCAGTTGGCAACAGCCATCGCGCTCATTATGCTCCAGAAACGCTTTCGCGCCATGCAGGATCAAGTCACCGCCTTTGTTCCCAAAACGGAGGCGGTGCTCGAGTCCGCGCGCGTGACTCTGGAGCAGAGCCGCAGGCAAATCCAGGAAGTGACATCCAAGGCCAATGATGTCCTCGACCTCACCCGTACTCAACTCAACACCGTAGATGATCTCCTCAGAGACGTCACCGGACGCGCTCGCACGCAACTCGATCGCGTCGAACTCGTGTTGGATGATACCCTCGGGCGCGTTCACCAGACCGTCACCACCGTGCACACCGGTGTGATGAAGCCGCTCAAGGAAATCAGCGGTATCTCCGCTGGCATCCGCGCCGCCATCGGCCAATTGGTGAAAGGCGGAAGGCCCAGCGTGGCCCAAGCCACTCAGGACGAGGAGATGTTTATCTGATCGACATCCACAGCCACATCCTCTATGGGCTGGACGACGGTTCCAAAAGCCTGGAGGAAAGCGTGGCGATGTTGCGCATGGCGGCTGATTCCGGGACGACGGACATAGTCGCCACCCCCCATGCCGATCTCCAGTACACCTTCCAGCCGGATCTCATCCGGCAACGCGTGGAAGAGCTCACAGCGGCCACTGGCGGCAATCCCCGCATCCATGAGGGTTGTGACTTCCACCTCACCTTCGACAATATTCAGGATGCCATTGCCAATCCCGCCAAATACACCATCGGACACAAGGCCTACCTGATGGTCGAATTCTCCGACATGATCATTTTCCAGAACACCACCGAGGTGTTCGAACGCATGCGCGCCGCCGGAATCCTTCCCGTAATCACCCACCCGGAGCGCAATCAACTGCTCCAGCAGCGCCTGCCCGCCCTCGAACGCTGGGTCCAGGAGGGTTGCTACCTTCAAGTGACTGGCCAGTCGCTCTTGGGCCGGTTCGGCAAGACCGCACGTGCCTTCTCCATCGAGCTTCTAAAACGAAATCTCGTGCACTTCATCGCCAGCGATGGCCACGACACCAAACATCGCCCGCCCGTGTTGAACGATTCTTTTGACTGGACGAAGCAGGAGTTTGGCGAAGACCTCGCCAGGCGCCTATTCTTCGATAACCCCAGAGCCGTAATCGAAGGCCTTCCGCTTCCCTCCACAGCCCACGCGGAAATTCCTTCCCGCAAGTGGTACCAATTCTGGAGCTGAAATCCGTCTACATTGGAAGTATGAGGCGGCTGTTCCCGATGCTGGTGTGCGCATCCTCTCTCCTGGCGCAGGATGCACTCGAGATTGTGCGCCGTTCCGTGGCCCACGATCAGGCCAACTGGGAGCGCGCCAAAAACTACACCTACATCATCCGCTCTACGATGCGTGAGCGCGATTCGAACGGTGGCATCCGCAAGGTGGAAAGCGAAGCCGAGGAGATCGTCATCCTCTACGGGGAGCCCTACGAGAAGAAGATCGAGAAAGACGGCAAACCGCTCCCCGCCGATGACCAGCGCAAAGAGCAGCAGAAGTTCGACAAGGAAATGGCTAAGCGCCAGAATGAGTCCGCCGAACAGCGCCGCAAACGCGTCGAATCGTTCGACAAGAAGCGCCGCGAACAGCGCGAATTCGCCCGAGAAATCCCCGAGGCTTACAACTTCAAGCTCGTCGGCGAAGAAACGATTGGCGGGCGCAAAGCCTGGGTCCTCGACGCTACGCCACGCCCCGAATACCAACCGCGCAACTCCCGCGCCGCCATGCTGAAGAAATTCCGCGGCCGCATGTGGATCGATCAGAAGGAATACCAGTGGGTGCGCATGGACGGTGAGGTCATCGACACCGTCTCCTGGGGTCTCTTCCTCGCCCGCCTGGCCAAAGGCTCCCGAATCTTCTTCGAACAGGTCCGAGTCAACGACGAAGTCTGGATGCCCAAAATGGTGAAAGTCGATCTCGACGCCCGCATTGCCCTTCTGAAACGCTACCAGGGCAACATCGACCTCCAATTCACCGATTTCCGCAAATTCCAGACCGACTCACGCATCGTATCCACTGCCGAACTCAATAAAACCCCCTAGGCCCCTGCGCCTGAATTGCCTGAGCCTTTCCGGAAGCCGGAGAATAGCCGATCCGTGCCGCCACTTCTTTCATGACATGAAAATCGTCCTCTGGCTCTGAAAATATCTGTTCCGTCGATCTTCCTGCACTGTCTGAATGAACAAGAAGCAACGTGCTCCCCGTGGATGCTTCAAGACTCAAAATTCAGTCGAGGTAATAAGAAGATGACGATGAACACACGTTTCCTGGTAGCCGCCCTGGGCATGGCTTCCCTTTTTTCCACGGGCGCATTCGCGGATTGCCGCAAGCGAGCCAATCTGACAGCCGCGCCTGGCAGCGCAGGTCTGGATGTCAGTGGCCAGGCCGAAGTCCGCGATCAGGGCGGTCGGCAAAAGTTCAAGGTTTCTATGGATGCCCGTGTCGCCAACGGCACTACCTTCATCGTGATGGCAAATGGCGCCGCCGCAGGCACCATCACCATCGTCGCCGGTGATGGCGAACTCGAACTGAAGAACTACGACGGCGGAACTCTGCCTGCTGCCGTCAACCCCGTTTGCACGGTTGGCCCCGTGGTGATCACCAACTCCACCGGCACCCCTGTGCTCTCCGGATCCTTCTAGTTTTTCGCGTGGGCGCTCCCCGCCTGCGTATGCAACTACGGGGAGACTTGCGTGGGAGAAACCCGCGCGGAACCCCTTCGCCTCGGCAGGCAGAACCGCATGTGGTTCGCCTGCCGGTGCGCGGGCGGTATAATTGACAGTGGAATGGACGTCTACGAGGAACTGGTGCGCCTACGGCGATCGGGGCAAAAGTGTGCCATCGCCACCATTGTCCAGGTCAACGGTTCCATCCCCAGTTATCAAAGCGCTAAACTCCTGGTCCGTGAGGATGGCAGCATGGTCGGCACCATCGGTGGCGGCTGTGTCGAAGCCGAGGTTTGGAACGCCGCCCGCGAAGTGATGGAAACCGAAAAGCCGCGCCACCTCACCTTCTCCCTCGGTCAGGATGCCGCCTACGACAACGGCCTTATCTGCGGCGGCCAGTTGAACGTTTTCGTTGAACCCGTGCTTCCCCAGCCTTTCGCCATCATCTTCGGCGCTGGCCACATCTCCAAAAGCCTCAGCAAAGTGGCCAACCTCGCCGGCTTCGCCACCGTCATCGTCGACAATCGGGACACCTTCGCTAACCAGGAACGCTTCCCGGAAGCCGACCAGATCTTCGCCGAAGAGTACGAAGATGTATTCCCCAAACTGCAGGTGAACGAGTGCACCTATCTGGTCATCGTCACCCGCGGCCATCGCGACGACATGCGTGTGCTCCGCTGGGCTGTCTCCACCAATGCCCGCTACATCGCCATGATTGGCAGCAAGCGCAAAACCATCGGCGTCATTAAAGAACTGGAGAAGGAAGGCATCCCCCGCGAAGCCTTCGAGAAAATCTTTGCCCCTATGGGCTTCGATATCGGCGCCATTACTCCCGAAGAGATCGCCGTCTCCGTAGTGGCTGAAATGATCGCCACCCGCCGCGCTCCCGAATCAAACTGGCGCAGCCTGTCGAAGTCCCTTTTCGCCAACGAAACTACGCGGGCTCTCCTCAAGTGAATTGCTGCGCAATCATCCTCGCCGCCGGCGCCAGCCGCCGGATGGGCCGTGCAAAGGCGTTGCTCGCCTGGGAAGGTGAAACATTCCTCGATCGCCTCATCGGCGTGATGGGCAAAGCGTGCGGCAATGTAATCGTGGTCCTTGGCCACCGTGCCGCTGAGATCCGCGCAGGTCTCCAGCGCGACGCCACGTTCGTCACTAATCCACACCCGGATCGTGGCCAATTGAGCTCGCTGCAATGCGCCTTGACAGCGCTACCGGCCTCCTGTGACGCCTTTCTATTCACTCCCGTGGACTACCCTGCCATTGCCCCCAACACCGTGTCCAGCCTGCTGGCAGCCCTTGCCGCCGCCCCGGAATCGACCATCGCCATTCCTCGCCACGACGGCCGCCGCGGCCATCCCGTAGCCTGCCGCTCCCAATTGGCTCAGGCGTTTCTCTCCTTGCCCGCCACTGCCAAAGCCAGCGACGTCATCCACACCCACACTTCCGATACCCTTTACCTCGATGTTCCCGACGCGGGCATCCTCACCGATATCGACGATCCGCAAGCCTACGAAGCCTTGCTCGCCTCCCGCGCATGAAACGCAAGATCCTACTTGGCATCCTCTTCCTGGCGCTGGGAGCCGTCGCCGTTACCCCCTTCCTCAAAGCCGATCATCACCGCGGGCGCATCCAACAGGCCTTGGAAAGCGCTCTCCATCGCCGCGTGGAAATTCTTGGCAAAGTGACCTACAGTCTCTGGAACGGCCCCGGCTTCTCCATCGCCGACGTCGTCATTCACGAAGATCCCGCCGTCGGCATGGAGCCCTTCGCTTATGTCGCCGTGCTCGATGCGCGTATCGATGTGCTAGCTGCCCTCCAGGGCCGTTGGGAAGTGAACAGCATTCTCCTCGATGAGCCTAGGGTCAATGTCGTCAAGCGAGAAACCGGCGCATGGAATGTCCGCCCTTTCCTGGTACGTCCACCTTCCGGCATTCAGGCTAAGCTCCCGGTGATCCGCGTCCGCAGCGGCCGCATCAATCTCCGCTTCGGCGATACAAAATCCGCGCTCTATCTGACCAACGCGGAAGTCGACATTTCCGCCTCCGGTGGCTCTGCCATCGATGTCCGCTTCTCCGCCGAACCAGCTCGTACCGACCGCATCGCCCAAGGCTTCGGTACCCTCGAAGGCCGCGGCCAATACCGCTGGTCTGCGGGAAGCCCAAGCGAACTCGACTTCGATCTGGAGCTCGAACGTAGCGCCCTCACCGAAGCTGTAACGCTGCTTGGCGGGCCAGGAGCCGGCATGCGCGGCTTCATTGCCAGCAAGGCCAAAGTCAAAGGCCCGCTCAGTGCCCTCCGGATCGAAGGTAGCGCACGCCTGGAAGAAGTCCAGCGTTTCGGCCTGCTCAGCACGGGATCCGGCAATTGGCCCATCCAGTACAAAGGTACATTCGACTTTCCCGCCGGCGAACTCGATTTGGTCACCAGCAATCAAGCCAGGTCCGTGCCCTTCCGAATCCGGTTGCGTGCGCACTCCCTCCTCAACAATCCTTCCTGGGGGGCCATTGCGGAGTTCAGCCAATTGCCTGTCGGCGATCTGCGCGAGTTGTTCCAGCACATGGATGTCAGCCTCCCCTCGCGTGTCTCACTCGATGGCAAGCTCAGCGGTGTCCTCGGCTATTCTCGCAACTACGGGCTGCAAGGCGTCCTCGAAATGCCCGAAGCCAGTGTCAAAAGCGGTGACTCTGTGGTTGCCGCCCGTGGGATGCGATTCACCATCGACGGCCAGGCCTTCCGTCTCTCCCCCACAACCATCGATCTCGGGGAAGGGCGCACCGCCGAGGTCGAAGGCGCCTACAACCCGTCCGCGCAGTCCCTGGTTTGGCGCACGCAATCTCCCACACCGGTGACCGCGTTCCTTGCCACGCAGCGGCAATTGCTCGGACAGGCCGAAATCCCTCTGCTCGACCGGCTCGAAGGCGGGGAGTGGCAGGGAACCGTTGGCTACACCAAGGCCGGTGACCAGCCAGACACCTGGAACGGCTCGTTCACTTTGACCAAGTCCAGGATTCCTGTACAGGGTCTTTCCGCGCCCCTCCAAGTGGAGTCTGCACGTGTTTCCATCCTCGTCAACCGGCTTCAAATAGAAGCCATCAATGGAACTGTGGAGGGCCTCGTTTTTGCGGCCAGCTTCCGTCAGGGACCATCCCGCGCCCGCCCCGATCGGCTCCAAATTACCATTGAACAGGCGGAAGTCGCCGCACTCGAACAAGTATTCCTCCCTTCCCTCAAGCGCACTTCAGGGATCCTCGGCAGGCTCTCCCTCCGCAATCAGACGGCGCCTGAATGGCTTCGCAATCGCCACCTGCAGGCCGCGATCCAGATCGCCGATCTCCGCGCCGGCGAAACCCGGCTTGGCCAACTCCGCACCACTGCGCTTTGGGATGGCTTGCAGGTTGACCTCGAAGACCTCCAGTGGCAGCGTGAAGAAGCCTCCGCCTCCGGTTCTGCTCGAATCTCACTGGCGCGCCTTGAGCCCCAATACACCGTGAATGCCGAGATCAAAAACCTCCCCTGGCGTGGCGGAACTATCGGCGCCGAAACTGCGATTGAAACCAGCGGCACCGGCCTCGCCCTCGTGCGCAATGCCAAGTCTTCAGGCAAGTTTCAGGCGCGCTCCCTCGACTTCTCGCCTGAAAACGATTTCCTCACCGTTTCCGGAACCTATGAGTATTCCTCCCCGCGCGGGTTGCCCCTATTGAAACTCCAGGCCATCGAAGCCAACTCCAATGGCGAGGTCTACACCGGACAAGGCGCCAGTGAGAGCGATGGCAAACTCTCCGTGGAACTGGCAGCAGGCCGAAAGCGCACAAAAATGACAGGCCAATTGTGGCCCTTCCAGCTCGACGTCGCCCGCTAACTGCTACTTCTTTGTGGGAGCTGCAGCCGGTGCCTTCGTCGCCGCCGCAGGCGTAGCGGCCTTCTTCGTCGGAGTCGCTGCCGGTGTCTTCTTCGCAGGTACCGGCCGCCGTACCGGCGCGCCTTCGGGAGCATTCGGTGGCGCCGGGCCCACGCGCTCAAACGTGATCTTCACAATCTTCACTGGCGTGGCCGGCTTGTTCTGAGCTCCAGTGGGAACCCTCGCGATCTGCCCCACCAGCTCCACATTCTCCGTCACCTGACCAAAGATCGAATGCTTCCCATCCAAATGCGGCGTTGGCACTTCCGTAATGAAAAACTGCGAGCTGTTGGTGTTCGGCTGCCCGATGTTCGCCGCCCCAAACCGCCCCGGACGGTCGTACTTCAAATCGGGGCTGAATTCGTCCGGCACCGAGAAGCCGACATTGCCTGCCCCGCTCCCGGTCGGATCACCGGCCTGAATCATGAACCCCGGAATCACTCGATGAAACGTCACCCCGGGATACAGCGGCCGACGTACCATCTGATTCACGTTCTCATCGAACCACTGCTTCCGCCCTAGGCTCAATTCCACGAACGTACGTACAGTCTGCGGCGCCACCTTCTCGAACAACTCGAACTTCAGCGTGCCCATCGAAGTCACCATCGTTCCGTATAACCCCGGTGGGCGATTGTCCACAGGCTTCGGTGCGGCCGTCGCTTCGGGCTTCGCTGCAGCAGGCTTTGGCGCGGCGGCAGGCTTCACTGGGGCAGCCTTCGGCGGCGGAACAGCCGATTTCGTGGCCTGCGAGAACAAGGGCAACGCGCAAAAAGCCAGAGCAACGATGGTACGCATGACCTCAAATTATACTGAAAAGTGTCACTCCGAAGCCTGTTTTTGCTCCTCTGCGGCGCGGTCGCCTTCGCACAACCCGTGCGCATCTCCCTGCTCGTAACCACTGACCTGCACGGAAACATCCTCCCCTACGACTACTTCACCGCGCGCCCCGCCGAGCGCGGTCTGGCCAAGATCGCCACCCTCATCCACGAAGAACGCAAGCGCAATCCCAACACCCTCCTCATCGATTGCGGTGACACCATCCAGGGCGCGCCGCTCGAAGCTGTTTACCAGCAGTGGATGCGCACCGGTAAGCTACCCGCCGGGCTTTCCTTTGAAGGCCAGCCCCTCCGGCACGACCCCATGATGCTCGCCATGAACGCCCTCGGCTTCGATGCCATGGCAGTCGGCAACCACGAATACAACTTCGGCTTGAAAAACCTCGCCTCCGCCCGCCGCGATGCCAAATTCCCCTGGCTCAGCGCCAACACCGTCGTTCCCAAGCAGTCCATGGAGCCCTTCGCTCCCTACATCCTGAAAACCATGGCCGGAGTCAAAGTGGCCATCATCGGCTTCACCACGCCTGCCGTCCCCACCTGGGAGAAGCCGGAAAATTACAAAGGCCTGCGTTTCCTCGATGGCGTCGAATCCCTCACCAAAACCGTGGCCGAACTCCAGGCCAAGCACAAGCCGGATCTCATCGTCGTCGCCTCCCATGCCGGCCTCGACCGCGATCTCAAAACCGGTGCCGTGCGCATCGGCGAAACCGGCTTCGAAAACCCTGTTGTGCAAATCGCTCAGAAAGTCCCCGGCATAGATGCTATCGTCTACGGCCACTCGCACCAACAACTGGCCGAAGCGACCCTCAACGGTGTCCTCCTCCATCAGCCCAAAAATTGGGGCATCTCTCTCGGGCGCGTCGACTTCGAACTGGAAAAAGACGGTCCCCGTTGGAAAGTCCTGTCCAAAACAGCGAAGCTCATTCCTGTTTCCAAAGACACACAGCCCGACCCCGAAATCATGGCCATCGCCAAGCCCTATCACGAACTCACAGAGCGTTACCTCAACATGCCCGTCACCGAGTCACCCGCCGATCTCGACGCAGCATTCGGCCGCGTCGAAGACACCGCCGTCGTCGATGCCGTCCAGACCGTCCAACTCCATTACACGAAAGCCGACGTGTCCCTCACCGCCCTCTTCAATCCGCGCGTCCGCTTCCCCAAGGGCAACGTCACCGTACGCCAAGTCGCCGCTCTCTACCTATACGACAACGAACTCTACGTTATCGAAGGCAACGGCAAAATGCTCCGCCAGGCGCTCGAAAACGCCGCCCGCTACTACCGCACTTGCCCTGATTCCTCTTGCGCCACCGGGGAACTGATCAATCGCAACGTCATCGGCTTCAATTACGACATGGCGCAAGGCGTCGAATACGACATCGATCTCACCCAGCCCGAAGGCCAGCGCATCCGCAATCTCCGCTTCCGAGGCAAGCCGCTCGAAGATACACAACCGCTTCGCATCGCCGTCAACAACTACCGCGCCGGAGGCAGCGCCGGCTACGACATGTTCCGCCAAGGCCGCATTCTCTGGAAGTCCGGCGAAGAGATCCGCAACTTGATCGTCGAATACTACACGCAACACAAACTGCTCCCAGCCAAACCGGACGGCAATTGGAAAGTGATCCCCGAAACCGCCCGCCAGCGCCTCCACGAAGAGGCCCGCGCCGAAGCAGCCCGCACCTCCACCTTCTAAAGAGGCACCCCACTATGCATCGCAGAACGTTCCTAGCCACACTCGGAGCAGCCATCCCAAAGGCCAGCGCTCAGGCCCGCCGCCCTAATCTCGTCCTGTTCCTCTCCGACGACCACGGCTACTTCGATTCCCCGCTCTACGGAAGCAAAGTCGTCCGCACTCCGGCTCTCGAAGAAATCGCCGCCGAAGGCATGGTGTTCACTCATGCCTTCACCACTTCCCCCTGCTGCGTACCCTCCCGAGCCTCGCTCATGAGTTCCTTGCACAATGTCCGCAACGGCATCATCGGCAATCACCAGGACATGAAGCTCGGCATCCGCACCATGCCGTCTTACCTCAAGGCCCTCGGCTATCGCGTCGCGCACTTCGGCAAGAGCCACTTCCAGCCCAAGGAAAACTACGACTGGGAATGGACCCCCAGCAACATCAACGGTGGCGGTCCTCTCAACCAGGATCTCGACACAGCCGAAGTGGAAAAGTGGCTCGCCGCGCGCACGGACACCACCCAGCCCGTCGCGCTTTTCATCAATTGCCACAGCCCGCACGTCTTCTGGGAGCAGAACAGCGGCTACGACCCTGCCAACGTGGAACTGCCCCCCACCTTCGTCGACACGCCCCTAACCCGGCAGTGGCGCTGCCGCTACTACACCGACATCACAAAGATGGATACACAACTCAAAGCCGTGCGCACAAGCATCAAACGCCATCTCCCGAAAAACACGCTCTTCCTTTACACTTCCGATAACGGCTCGCAGTGGCCCTTCGCCAAATGGAATCTCTACGACGCGGGCCTGCGCATGCCATTCGTCATCTCCTGGCCGGAAGTTGTCCCCAAAGGCGCGCGTAGCAATGCCCTCATCAGCTTCCTCGATATTCTTCCCACCTTCGTCGAGTTCGCCGGCGGCAAACCTCCCGCCGGGATCGACGGCAAGTCATTCGCAGCCGTGCTCCAGGGCAAGACAAAGCAACACCGCACCGAAGTCTTCGCCCTCCATACCGGTGACAAGGACATGAACGTCTACCCGCACCGTTGCATCCGCACGCAGCGCTTCAAATACATCCTCAACCTGCACCCCGAATTCAAATACACCACCCACATCGACCGTGCCGGCGATCGCGACGGCAAAGGCTACTTCGACTCCTGGGTCGAAAAAGCAAATACAGACGCCAAAGCCGCGGCCATCGTCAAACGCTACCACCAGCGCCCTGCCGAGGAACTCTACGACACAGAGCAGGACCCGCACGAGATGCACAACCTCGCCTCCGACCCG
This sequence comes from Acidobacteriota bacterium, assembly GCA_018268935.1. Lineage (GTDB taxonomy): Bacteria > Acidobacteriota > Terriglobia > Bryobacterales > Bryobacteraceae > CADEFT01. Next base: position 186,904 of record JAFDVS010000026.1, read on the forward strand.
CGCTACGCCAAGACACTCGCCGATCTGCGCGCCCGCCTCAAAGCCTGGATGAAGGAACTCGGCGACGACGGGCCGGTGCAAGGCAAGCCGCAACTCCTGTAAGGCTTATATAATCAGCGCATGTTGCGCACCCTCGTCTCGCTGCTGCTCTGTTCGTCAACTTACCTCTTTGGCCAGGCCCAAAGCGGCACCATCGTGGGAACCATCACGGACCCCGTGGGCGCCGTAATCTCCGGTGCCAAAATCACCCTCGTCAATGAAGGCACTAACTTCACCCGCGCCGTCAACACCAACGAAAGCGGCCAGTACGTCGCCTATTCCGTCCCCACCGGCGGTTACGCCGTCACCGTCGAACACTCCGGCTTTCAAAAACTCGTGCGCAGCGGCATTCAACTCACCGCCGCCGACACACTCCGCATCGATCTTCAACTCACCGTAGGCAGTGTGCAGGAAACCGTGGAAGTGAAGGAATCCACGCCGCTCCTCCAATCCCAAACCGCCGTCGTCTCCTCCCTGGTCAGCAATCAACAAATGGTCGAAATGCCGCTCAACGGCCGCACGTTCACTGCTCTCCTCAAACTCAGCCCCGGCGCGACCACTGGTTCCAGCAGCAACCTCACCTCGTCCCCCTACGCCATGCGCGGCGACGTCAACATCAGCGTCAACGGCTCCAGCGCCCAGAACAACAGCTACCTCATCGACGGCATGGTGAATCGCAACCTCTGGTTAAGCACGCTGGTCATGGTCCCCACCATTGACTCCATTCAGGAAGTCCGCATGCTCACCAGCAACTACTCCGCCGAATACGGAGCCGCCGCCGGTGCCGTCACCATCGTCCAAAGTAAATCCGGCTCCAACCAGATTCGCGGCAGCCTCTACGAGTTCCTCCGCAACGACAAGCTCGACGCCAACACCTTCTTCAACAACCGCCTCGGCGCCCGCAAGCCCGCTTTCCGCCGCAATGAATTCGGTGGAACCATCGGCGGCCCCATCCGCCGCGACCGCACCTTCTTCTTCGCCGACTACCAGGGCATCCGAGTCCGTCAACCGAAAACCATCATCTCCACCGTGCCCACTCTCGCCCAGCGGCAAATGGTCTCCACCGGCAACTTCTCCACACTCGGCGCGCAGGTCTTCGACCCCACCAACACCGTCAACAACCAGCGCTCTCCATTTGCCGGCAACCAGATCCCCGTGACCCGCCTCGATCCCGCCGCCATCAAGCTCTTCGCGCTCCTGCCTCAACCCACCAACAGCGCCGCCACGCGCAACTTCGTCTTCAACCCCAGCGCCGAACAGCGCACCGATCAATTCGACGCCCGCCTCGATCAAAACGTCGGAGCCAGTGATCGCGTCTTCTTCAAATACAGCTACGACAACACCAACCTCATCACTCCCGGCTCTCTCCCTTCGCCATCCAACGCAGGCGTGCCCATCAGCCCCTACCTCACCGCCGATGGCGTCGATTCCGGAATCACCGTTCCGCTCAAGAACTGGTCGATGACCCTCAACTACACCAAGGTCTTCAGCCCCACCATCGTCAACGAACTGCGCGTCGGCGCGGTGCGCTGGAATCAGTACATCCTTCCCCTTGGCAACGAATTCCCCACCGCGCAAGCCCTCGGCATCCCCGGCATCAACATCAACGACAAATCCGGCGGGTTGCCTTCCTTCCAGGTCACCGGCTTCCAGAACATCGGTGATAGCAACACCTATCCCGAAAACAGCCAGACGGTCTCCCTGCAATACGAAGACATCCTCACCGTGGTGAAGAATTCGCACACGCTCAAATTCGGAGGCATGTACGTGCGCCACCGCTTCAACGGCTTCTCCGCCTTCCCCACTCGCGGCACCTACACCTTCAACGGCCAATTCTCACGCCAGATCGGCGGCACCGCTTCCAGCACCGCGCTCGCCGACTTCGCCCTCGGCGTCCCCAACGGCATCACGCGCAACGTGCTCGCCGGAACCTTCGGCATGCGCTTCTACAACCTCGCCGCTTTCGTCGACGATTCCTGGCGCGTCAACAACCGCCTCACCTGGAACTTCGGTCTCCGCTATGAATTGCTCACTCCGCCCTACGAAGTGAACGACCGCTGGTCGAACTTCCGCGTCGATACAGCAGTCCTCGAAATCGCCGGCAAGAACGGAGCCAGCCGCCGTCTGCGAAATCTCGACAAAAACAACATCGCCCCGCGCATGGGTCTCACCTACATGCTCACCTCCGATCGCAAGACCGTCCTCCGCACCGGCGTCGGATTCAGTTACGTCGAAGCCGGACAGGGCGGCGGCCAGCTTTACAAGAACCTCCCCTTCTTCTTCTCGCAAGTAGTAGCCACCGATCAAAACGGTGCGCCTCCCATCCGCATCTCCGACGGTCTGCCCACGCCCGTTGCCCCCGACATCAACAATCAGCGCCAGCTTTCCGGCGGCAATCCCAGCGCCTGGGACTACGGTCTCCAGAGCACCCGCGTCATGCAGTGGAGCTTCGGCATTCAACGTGAAATCGTCTCCGATCTCCTCGTCGATGTCTCCTACGTCGGCACACGAACCATCGGCCTCATCGCCAACGTCAACATCAACCAGTCCTTCCCGGGCCCCGGAGCGCAAGGCCCGCGCCGCCCCTTCTTCGCCATCAACCCCGATGTCACCAACGTCACCTACCGCACCAACTATGGCGGCTCCAAGTATCATTCGCTCCAAACCAAAGTAGAACATCGAGGCAAGAACGGCCTCAACGTCTCGCTAGCCTACACCTGGTCCCACTACCTCGCGAACGCAGGCAACATCAACGGCGGCGGCAATGGCCCACCCCAGGACCTCCGCTGCTACTCCTGCGAGTGGGGCTCCACGCCCGATGACCGGCGTCACATGCTGGTGCTCAATCACATCTACGAACTCCCCTTCGGCAAAGGCCGCAACCACCTCAGCCAGGGCCCGCTGGCCCACATCCTCGGCAACTGGAATGTGAACGGCATCTGGACCATGCAAACCGGCGAGCACTTTACCCCAGGTCTCGCTGCCGCGGTATCCAACTCCGCCGGCGGTGGTGGCGATCGCCCGGACCGCATCCGCGACGGCAATCTCGCCAGCGGCCAGCGCACCATTGACCGTTGGTTCGATCTCGCTGCCTTCACCACTCCGGCTCAGTTCAACTTCGGCAATGCAGGCCGAGGCTTCCTCGTCGGCCCCGGCCTCTTCAACGTCGACGCGGGCATTCACCGAGCCTTCCCTATCAATGACCGCCTTCGGCTCACCTATCGCCTGGAGATGTTCAACGCCTTCAATCGCGCCAATTTCGGCGTCCCGAACTCCACCATCGGCAATGCTGTCGCCGGCCAGATCAGTTCCACTGCTCCGGCGCGCATCATGCAAATGGCCCTGAAACTCGCATTCTGACATGCTGGCACCACTACTCCTCACTCTCCTCACCATCGTCCCCGCGGCGGCGCAGTATGTTCCGCCGCCCGGACCCATCTGGAAAAAAAGCACCGAAGGCTTCGACCGCAAGAAGCTCCAGGCCGCCCTCGCCTTCGCCCAGCAGCACGGCAGCACCTGGGACTTCGCCAAAGACCAGGTCCGAACCTTCGGCAAGCCACTCGGCCCCGTGCCCACCAGCCGCGCCGCCACCAACATGATGATCCTCCGCGATGGCCTCCTCGTCGCCGAATTCGGCGACACCACCGCCGTTGATCCCATCTACAGCGCCGCGAAAAGCTTCCTCTCCATGGTCTGCGGCCTCGCCGTCGACCGCAATCTCATCGGCAAAGCGCAGGACCAGGTCCGCCTCACCGTGAAAGACGGCGGCTACAGCTCCCCTCACAACGCCACGGTCACCTGGGAGCACCACCTGCGCCAAACCAGCGAATGGGAAGGCACCATGTGGGACAAGAAGCATGACTTCGTCGGCCATGAAGAATTCGGTGCAGGCGAACGCAAGCCCCGCACCCTGCAGGATCCCGGCACCCATTACGAATACAACGACGTCCGCGTCAATCGCCTATCTCTATCACTACTCCGCCTCTTCAACGAACCCCTCGGCGACGTCCTGCGCAAGAACATCATGGATCCCATCGGCGCATCCAACACATGGACCTGGCACGGCTATCGCAATTCCATCGTCAACATCAACGGCCGCGACATTGCATCCGTTCCCGGCGGCACTCGCTGGGGCGGCGGCCTGTGGATGAACACTCGCGACCTTGCCCGCGTCGGCCTCATGGTCATGCGCAACGGAGATTGGAACGGTCGCCGTATCCTCTCCGAAAAGTGGCTCAACGAGTCGATCGAATCCAGCGACAAAGGCCCCGATTACGGCTACCTCTGGTGGCTCAACACCCGCGGCCAGCAATGGCCCGGCGCACCGCGCACCTCCTTCGCCGCCATCGGCAACGGTAGCAACATCATCTGGATCGATCGCGAACATCGCCTCGTCGTCGTCTGGCGCTGGTTCGAAGGCAAAGCCATGGCCGACTTCATCAAACTCCTCACCGCCGCAATCCAATGAACCTCTGCTATCCTCTAAGAACCACTCCTTCGAGGTGCTTATGCCAACGCTAGAATACAACACTCGCAGCGGCATCCATGTCACTCGCAAGCTGTCGAGCTCCAACTTCAAACGCGGACTCGGCAAATTGCTTGAGCAACTGGATTCCCGCCGCGGTGTCTACTTCTCTTCCGGATACGAATACCCGGGACGCTATTCGCGTTGGGATATCGCCGCCATCTGCCCGCCTCTCGAAATCGTCGGCTACGAACGGCGCCTCGAATTTCGCCCCCTGAATGAGCGCGGCGCGGCACTCTGCCGCATGTTGCAGCCCATCCTCGCAGCCCATCCCGATTGGGAAAGCTTCACATCCGAAGACGGCATCCTCAGTGGCACGTTGAAACCACTCAGCGGTTTCTTCTCCGAAGAAGAGCGCAGCCGCCAGCCTTCCCCGTTCTCCATTCTCCGTACGCTGATTGAAGAATTCCGCCACCCCGAAGAAACTCGCCTCTTCCTCGCCGGCGCCTTCGGTTACGACCTCCTGCTTCAATTCGACCCCATTCAATTGAAGCTCCCGCGCGAGCAGACCAAGACCCTTCATCTCTTCCTCTGCGACGACATCTACTTCATGGATCGCAAGAAGGAGATCATTGAGCACTTTTCCTTCGAGTTCACGCACGGCACAGACACCACCGCCGGTCTGCCGCGCACTGCGGAAAAGATCCTCCCTCCCACCAAGCGCGAGCCCTGCGAAATCCAATCCGACCACACCCCCGATGAGTACATGGCCAATGTAGAGACCGTGCGCGAAGGTATGCGTCAAGGCGATTTTTATGAGGTCGTCCTCCGCCAAACCTTCCGTACCCACTACAGCGGCCGCGCCACCGAACTCTTCCGTCACATCCAAAAACTCAGTCCCAGCCCCTACGAGTTCTGCATCCAATTCGGTGATGAGCAACTCGTAGGTGCATCCCCCGAAATGTTCGTCCGCGTGGAAGGCTCGCGCATTGAAACCTGCCCCATCTCCGGCACTGCCCGCCGCACCGGCGACCCCATGCGCGACGCCGATGCCATCCGTGAACTCCTCGCCTCGGCCAAAGAAGAATCCGAGCTCACCATGTGCACCGACGTCGACCGCAACGACAAATCGCGTGTCTGCCTGCCTGGCTCCGTGAAAGTCATCGGCCGCCGTCTCATCGAATCCTACGCCGGGCTCTTCCACACCGTCGATCACGTCGAAGGCACGCTCTCCCCGCAGTTCGATTCCCTCGACGCCTTCCTCACTCACATGTGGGCCGTCACCGTAATCGGAGCCCCCAAGCGCGCCGCTTCACAAGCCGTCGAAAACCTCGAAAAGAGCGCCCGCGGCTGGTACGGCGGAGCAGTCGGCATGCTCTCCCTCAACGGCGATATCAACACTGGCATTCTCATCCGCACCACCTACCTCCGCGACGGCATCGCCGAATATCCCGCCGGCGCAACCATCCTCTACGATTCCATCGCCGAAAACGAAGAGCGCGAAACACGCCTCAAAGCCACCCATTTCTTCCGCGCCCTCGAAATGCCCAAGCCGCAGGCCCCCGCTGTCCACACCTCATCCGCAATCAGCGGCGGCGGCAGCGGCGTGAAAATGCTCCTCGTCGATAACGACGATTGCTTCATCCACACCCTCGCCAACTATGCCCGCCAAACCGGCGCCGAAGTAGTCACATACCGCTCCGGCTTCTCCCTCGATCTCATCGAGAAAATCGCCCCCGGCCTCATCCTCATCTCGCCCGGCCCGGGCCGCCCCGCCGATTTCGGTGTCCCCAATCTCGTCCGCTACGGAGCCCGCCTCGGCGTCCCCATGTTCGGCGTCTGCCTCGGTCTGCAAGGCATCGTCGAAGCCTTCGGCGGCGAACTCGGCGTCCTGCCCTATCCCATGCACGGCAAGCCGTCCAACGTGCATCACCGCAACATCGGCATCTTCGAAGGCCTGCCCGAGCAGTTCCGCGTCGGCCGCTATCACTCGCTCTACGCATTGCCGCCAAAACTGCCCTCGGTCCTCGAAGTCACCGCAGAATCCGAGGACGGCATCATCATGGGAGTCCGCCACCGCGACCTTCCTATCGAAGCAGTGCAGTTCCACCCCGAGTCCATGCTCACCATGGAAGGCGACTGCGGCCTCATCCTGATGCAGAATGTCGTGAAACTCTACGGCCACGCCAAGGTCTGATGAACAAGCTGCAAAAATCTCTCATCGCGTTTGTATCCGTCGCGTTCACCGGTGCCTTTTTCATCAACTACTGCAATCTCATCTATCGCTGTGGCTGTGTCTCTCTCTGGAACGGCGCTGCCGCCCATTGCAACATCCACCACGGCCCGAAACATTGCCCGTGGTGCGCCATCGGCGACGGCGCCTATCTCGTCATGGCTTTCATGGCCGCCTCTCAGATCGCCGTCAGCTTCTGGCCCGCGCCTTGGCCCTGGTGGACCCGCCTGTTGCTCGCACTCATCGCCTTCCCCATCGCCGGCCTCATCCCAGGTATCACTCTTGGCATATGGCAAGGGTACTGGAACTAAACAGGATTGTCAGAACCACATGCGAATCGCGATACTAAGAAGTAGGAATGGAACCGCTCGACATTCTCTTTCTCGCCATCGTTCTCTGGATCGCCTGGAAACTCAGCGACGACAGCGACGGTGGACGCCGCTCCCGCATCCCTGTAATGCGCTAACGCATGTCTGAGCGAGTCGCCATCGCCGGTGGTGGCCTCGCTGGCCTCGCTGCAGCCGCCGCGCTCGGCGATGCCGGTTACTCCGTCGATCTTTACGAATCCCGCCCCTTCCTCGGTGGCCGCGCCACATCCTATCCCCTGCCCGCCGCCGAATCCGGCGAAATCATTGACAACTGCCAGCACATCCTCCTCCGCTGCTGTGTCAATCTCCTCGACTTCTACCACCGCCTCGGCGTCTCCGAAGCCATTCACTTCCACAAGCGCTTCTTCTTCATCGAACCGGGTGGCCGCACTTCCACCATGGAAGCCGGCATGTTCCCCGCGCCACTCCACTTCACCGGCTCCTTCTATCACCTTCGGTTCCTCAGCCTCGCCGACAAGATCGCCGTGGGCAAAGCCCTGCTCGCCATCCGTTCCGAGCGCCTCACGCGCACAGACCTCGATCGCATCACCATGCTCGACTGGCTTCGCGAAAAACACCAAACCCCGCAAGCCATCGAACGCTTCTGGCGCCAGATCCTCGTCAGCGCCATCAACGAAGAACTCGATCGCATGGCCGCTCAGCACGGCTTTCAAGTCTTCTGGCTTGGCTTCCTCGCCGCTTCCAACACCTATGAAATGGGCATCCCCGCCATCCCTCTCGGCAGCCTCTACGCCGCCGATTGCTGGGCCCGCCTCCCTAACGTGCGCATCCACTTCCGCTCTCCCGTGGAACAAATCCTCCACTACGAAAATCGCATCGATGGATTCCGCCTCCCCACAGGCATCGCCCAGGCGGACACTTACCTCTCCGCGCTGCCCTTCGAAAGGCTGCAATCTCTCCTCCCCAATCTCCCCATCGAGTGGAACCTGTTCACCCACTCCCCCATCACCGGCATTCATCTCTGGTTCGATCGCAAGGTCACCGATCTCCCCCACGGCACCCTCCTCGATCGCACTCTGCAGTGGTTCTTCAACAAAGGCGAAGGGCGTTATCTCATGCTCGTGGTCAGCGCCTCCCGAGGCATGCTCGAAATGGGCCGCAACGAAGTGATTGACCTCGCCCTCAAAGAACTCGTGGAATTCCTCCCCGCCGTCCGCGACGCAAAACTCCTCAAAGCCCACGTCGTCAAGGAAGCCCGCGCCACTTACTCCGCTCTCCCAGGCCTCGAAGACAAGCGCCCCACCGCCCGCACCTCATTTCGCAACTTCTTCCTCGCCGGCGATTGGACCCGTTCGGGCTGGCCCGCCACCATGGAAGGCGCCGTTCGCAGCGGTTACCTTGCTGCCGAAGCCATCGCCTCCAAGCCGGGCCGCTTCCTCCTCCCCGACATCGCCTGACGCGCTTGCGATACGCTATCTGCAACCCCTTATGCGCAAGCACTACGTGATCTGTGCCTCGATGCTCTTCGTGTTTGGATGCCGGCGAGTGAGTACCGAAAAAACCCGCTTTCAATTGCCCGACGGTTTCTCCGTCGAAGTGGCTGCTCCCGCCGAAAAAACGGGCTCGCTAGTCGCCTTCACTTTCGATAGCCTCGGCCGCCCTGTCGTATCGAAAGAGCGCGCCCATCCCACCATCCTGATCGATGCCAATAACGACGGCGTCTTCGAAGGCGAGAAAGTTTTCTCCGACAAAGTCACCGCGGCTCAGGGACTCTGGTTCGAAGGCCGCACTCTCTACGCCGTCGCCAAGGACACCGCCGGAGGGCAAGCCGGCCTTTACCGCATGGAGGACAAAGATGGCGATGACTCCGCCGACACCTTCGAACGCATCTCCACCTTCGAGCGCTCCATCGGCGAGCACGGCCCTCACGACATCCGCCGCGCACCCGACGGCTCCGTCACCATCATGCTCGGCAACCACACCGCGCCTCCTCCCGACAAGGTGGACCCACTCAGCCCCCTTCGCAACTACAACGAGGCCCAGTTTCTCGAACGCTATTGGGATGCCCGCGGCCACGCCAAGGGAATCCTCGCCCCCGGCGGCGTCCTCGTTCGATGGAATCGCGACAACAACACGTTCACCCACATCTTCGGAGGCCTCCGCAACGCCTACAACCACGCCTACAACCGCGATGGCGAAGCCTTCACCTTCGACTCCGACATGGAATGGGATATCAACATGCCCTGGTATCGCCCCGTCCGTTCCCTCCACGGAATCCCCGGCGGCGACTACGGCTGGCGCAGCGGTTCCGGCAAGCTGCCCAGTGATTTCCTCGACACACTACCGCCTTTCCATGAAGCCGGTCGCGGCTCTCCCGTCGGAGTCGAGTTCTACCATCACAACGTCTATCCGCAGCGCTATTTCGATGCCTTCCTCGAAGGCGATTGGTCGCGTGGCCGCATTCTGGTTTCTAACCCTCGCCGCGCCGGCGCCACCTACGGCCTCAGTACCGAGCCTAGAGAACTCGTCCACGGTGAACCCCTCAACGTTACTGACTTGGAAGTCGGCCCCGATGGCTTCGTCTACTTCACCATGGGTGGCCGCGACACCGAAGGCGGCTTCTACCGCATCCGCTATACCCCTGGCATGATCGAAGGCTGGTTCCGCCGCTCTCCCCCCAAAGGCGTTCTCGGTGTGGTGCGCCAGCCTCAACCTCTCTCCAGTTGGGGCCACGCCGCCCTGCTCAAAGCCAAGGAAACGATGGGCGAGGCTTGGCAACGGGAACTGACCAGCCTTGCGAAGGACCATTCCGCCAACACCGACGACCGCGTGCAGGGCCTTCTCATCCTTCAGCGCCTCGGCCCCGCCCCCCACGTGGAATTGCTTGTCGAGTTGTCCGAAGCGAAAGATCCCAGCGTTCGCGCCGCCGCAGTCTATCTTTCCGGCCTCCACCCTTCTACCGAAGGTAAGAAGCTCGCGGCCGGGGCCTTGAAAGACCCCGATCCCCTCGTCCGCCGTCGCGCTGCCGAAGCCCTCCTCCGCCAAGGCCTCACTCCCGATCAGCAACCCTGGGTCTCCGCCGAGAACCTGCTCGCCCTCCTCGCCGATACAGACCGCTTCGTTCGCTATGCCGCACGCCTCGCCCTGGAGCGTGTGCCGCGCGCCCAATGGGCAAAGCCGGCCCTCGAACTCTCCGGCCAGAATGCAGCCATCGAAGCTACTCTTGCCTTGACCCGCACTGCTGCCACCCCCGAAGATCTCGCTCCCATCGTCGCCAAACAACTCTCCCTCCTACGCGCTGGTGGCTTCGGTGTCGAAGACGAAATGCGCCTCCTGCGCGCCATCCAGGTCACCGCCATCGCCCACAAAGATGGTCTCCCTCCATCCGCCCGCAAACAAATCTTCGATGCGATAGCCCCCCGCTTCCCCACCTCCTACCAGCGGTTCAACATGGAGTACGCCCGCCTTCTCGCCTACTCCGCCCAGCCCGATGCAATCAAGGAAATCCTCGCCGAACTCCGCTCCGACGAGAGCGAACCGCAACTCCAAATTCACTACGTCTATTGCCTCCGCACCATCAAAACCGGCTGGACTAAAGAGCAGAAGCAGAAGCTCATCAACTGGTTCCCCAAAGCCTCCAAATGGCGCGGCGGCGCCAGCTTCACCGGCTTCATCAACTTCTTGTTCGATTCCTCCCTCGAATTCATGGACGAAGAGGAAAAGAAGAACGCCTGGCGTCGTGTGCCTGAGTTCGCTCCCCTCGAAGAAGCAGCCAAACAGGACCGCGAGGGCCGCCCCAATGTCATCGCCCGCCAAAAAGGCGTCCAAGCCTATAGCCCCCAGGAAATCATGGAGTTTCAAATGTTCGATCCCATGACCACCAAAGCCAAACCCGAGGATGGCAGGAAACTGTTCGAAACCGAGTGCGCCTCCTGCCACCGCTTCGGCTCCGCCGGGAAGGATTTCGGCCCCGACCTCACCACCCTCTCCAGCCGCTTCCAGAAAAAAGACATCCTCGAGGCGATCCTCTACCCCTCCAAGTCTATCTCCGATCAATACCAGAGCTGGATCGTCGAAACCCGCGACGGCGACGCCATCAACGGACTCCTCATTTCCGAAGACGACCGTAAGCTGGTTCTCAAAACCGGTGATCAGCCGCGCCCCATCGAAGTGCTGAAATCCAACGTCAAAACAAAGCGAATATCGCGCGTCTCCATCATGCCCGAGAACATCCTCGATGGCTATGGAATGAATGAAATCAGCGGCTTAATCGCCTTTCTTTTATCGCATCCCAGGTAATCAAACCGAGGACCGGGCAACCTCCCGCAGATGCGGGGATGCCAGCCGTGTAACTGTATTGTTTTCAACACCAAGCCTCGCGCATCCTAGGGCCTTCACTGGAAAATGGAAAACGCAAAGTCGGAGTTTGATATCCCCTCAAATGAGAGTGGTAATACACCCCAATAGGGGTATTGTACTAGGAGTTCCAGTACTATCATAATGACATTGCGATGCGTTCTCAAATTTCTCCCTCCTCTCAGATGGCGCAGACGGAACTGCGGCGCCTCTATGTGAAACGGTCTGCTATCGACCGCCTGATTGAAGCTCTCACTCTTTATAGCCGGCATGTTACTGCCTCCCAAATCGTTCCTCTCGTGCGGAAAGGACCTCGTTCGATTCGTAGAGATTTTGCCGTCCGGACGGTAGGCTAGCCCTGCTTTCCCTTCAACCCCTTTGCTTTCCCGGGCAGCAGCCTTGTAACCTAACAATTTGGCGATGCGCCCTTCCTATTGAGGCTCTCCAGTTGTGGTTGTTCGAAGGGGAGCCCGGGAAAGCGAGTGTCGCTACTTAAGAAGGCGACGTGCTCATAGACTTCGACCTGATACGTCGGGCCAGGGACGGCGATGACGCAGCTTTTAACCAGATCGTTCAAGCTTACCGGAAACGGATCCTTGGTACGATCTCGCGGCTCATTGGCAGGCCCGAAGATGTCGAAGATGTGGGTCAGGAAGTCTTCATGCGGTTGTACTACTCGCTTGACCAGTTGCGCGCGCCTGAGGTCTTTGAGCCCTGGCTTTACCGCCTCACGGTGAACGCCGCCTACGACTACATGCGTCGCCAGAAACGCCGCCCGGAATCCCGGATGGCCGATCTCAGCGAGCAGCAAGTCCAATCGGCGGACGCCGTCGCCGGCAGTAAGCACAGGAATGAGGAGACTCGTAAGGCGGGACTCCGGGAGTTTGTCCAATCGTTGCTTGGGCATGTCTCGGAGGAAGACCGGATTCTGCTGACCTTGAAAGAAGTCGAAGGATTATCGTTGAAAGAACTCGAGAACATCTACAAGGTCAACGAGAACGCTCTTAAGGTGCGGCTCTTCCGCGCCCGCCAGAGAGTTCTCAAAGCGTTCTCCGCTGCAGGGGGAGATGCGAAATCTCACCCAAGCGAGTAGAATAGGGGTACAAGGGAAGGGACTGACCATGGCCAGCGAGTCGCAGGATCAGAAGTTGCAGGATCTATTTCAGGCCTACCGGGCTGCCTGTCCGGATATGGACGAAAACGCCACCTTTATGCCAGGCCTCTGGCAAAAGATCGAAGCACGCCAGGCTTTCCCCTTCGCCATGCGCCGCTTCGCCCAGCTCTTTGTCTCCGCCGCCGCCGCCATGTGCCTTCTCATGGCAATGCTCATTACCACCGCTCCCTCTCATACCTCGGGTCCCGGCGTAATGACCTACGTGGAGGCCCTCGACACCGATAACTCCCACGAAATCCTCGCCTACGCCGACATCGAAAATGTCAGCAACGGAGATTATACGTGGTAAAACGCAGTAACCCGATGGTTCCCCTCTATCTGCTGCTTGTCTTCGGCAGTGGGGCACTCGTCGGTGCGTTCGGCTATCGGCTCTATTCCGCCAACACGGTGAACGCGGAACAGTCCCAAAAAAAGAGCCCTGAGGCTCTCCGCCAGCGTTATTTGAAAGATTACGAATCCCGCCTCAAGCTCAACCCGGACCAGATGCAGAAACTGGTCGTCATCCTCGACGAAACCAGGGCCAAATACAAAGCCACCCACGACAGTATCGATCCCGAGATGAAGCGTATCGCTGCCGAACAGCGAGAACGCATCAACGCCATGCTCGATGATACACAACGGGTGGAGTACGGCAAAATGCTCGAAGAGCGTGAGCGCCGCCGCAAGCAATCCTCCAGCGGACGCTGAAGCCCGTTACTGAGCCCCGACCGTCAGGGAGCCGGTCAACCACTTCCGCAGACCGCCCCCGCACAGCATGCAAAGCTTCAGTTCGGCTTCTTCCGCGCTTCCTGCATCAACTTCGACTTGGCGAACTTCTTCTGGAAGCGATCCACGCGGCCTTCCGTGTCCACCAGCTTTTGCCGGCCCGTGAAGAAGGGGTGGCAGCTGGAGCAGATTTCCACGCGGATATCACCCTTGTGGGTGGACCGGGTCTTAAAAGTGGACCCGCAGGCGCAAATGACGTTCAGTTCGTTATAGGCGGGATGGATTGCGGCTTTCATCGGTACAGCTATTCCTTTCAACTTTAAGGCAACCTTCCCAGTGTAACACGCTCATAGCCCTCTACGCCCTCTCCGCTGAACCGAAATCGGTCTGAAAACCCTTCCCCCCGCACCGTAATCCACCCATCCCCGTCCTTGCGAAACTCACTAATCCAAGGGTTCGTCCGGTACGGCTCCAGCAATCCGACATACTGCGCTGATACTGCCTTCCGCCTTGCCATCACGTAAGGCACCGGCTGCAGCAGATTCGGCCCTAAACCCTTGCCTGCTACCACCGTCGTTCCCTCCTCCCCCAGCATCCATACCCGTAGGCTCCTCCCGGCCAGCTCATAATCCGCTGCCAGCGCCGCTTCCTGATCCGGATACAGCACTGCGAAGTCGTCCACATAAATCGCACCGCGCGGGCTTCCCCCCGCCACCTGCGTCCACTCCACCCCCACCGTCCGTATTGGTAGATCCACCACTCCGTCGTTGTTCCCCAGATAATGTTGCCACGTCCCGATCCCCTTTACCTCCACCTGCTTCCATCCCGTCCAGTTCACCACTCCCACCGTGGCCACAAAGCGTTCGTCCGTCGCATCGTTAATGCGCAGCGCCAACCTGTGCCCGCTCCCGTCTCCATACACCATCAACCGCAACCCCTCCGGAGTCTTCTCCGGCTGATCGCGCAACAGCGGGCTCGAATACAACATGTATCCCGCCCCAGTGAACTCATACGCAAGCTTTCCCGAATAGCTCCCACCCGATGCCTGCTCATTCGAATACTGATAGGTCCCCTTAGCCGCCGCCGTCCCCGCAAACACCGACCCGTAATTCACCGCTCCCACTGGTCTGCCATCAAAGCGCACCTGCCAATCCCCCGCGAGTGACACTGATCGATTCTCCGTCAGGTGTTGATAACCGTTGGCTTGCGGAAATCCGCTGTAGATTGCCAAACCCAGCTCCGATTCCAGGACACCATAGTTGTGGTACACCCAATCGAACTGATGGCTCTTGCCATCCTCGGCAAACGCCTCAGCGGCGTCCACGGCATACTCCGCAGTCACCAGAAGTGTCCGCTTCAGGCGCACTCCCGCGTATGCCGGCCCTGCCTCGGCACTGGCGGCACTGTAGCTGCCCGTCGCTTCGCTCCACAGCAACTTCCCCGTCGCTTCGCCCTGCACCTTCTCATCCACCACGATTGTGTTGTGAGCCACGGTCACTTTGTCCCACGTGTTGTGCGTCGGCGCTGCATAGCTCTGTGTCCCTGGATCGACTGCCAGCACTCCACCCTGGGCGAACGACACCAGCCCTAACTTGTCGTAATGGCCGTGTCCCCCGCCGTGCGGGCCGAACTTCATAGTCACCACATGATCCGACTTCGGCCCCCGCAGTACGGCAAAGCCGGCGTCGCCAAACACTTCACTGCGCAAATCGGCCAAATCCGCGGCCGGCAGCTCGGGTACCCCGAAGAACAACGCCTCCCGCCCCCTGCTGCCACGCCTCGCCACCGCCGCGTACAACGGATCGCCCAGCCGCGCAAAAGCACTCTCGTACAACCGCGCCGAGCTGAACAGGCTCACCGAATTGCTATCGTTGAACGCTGGCAAACTCCCATCGGCAAACGCCAGCCGCAGCGGAGCCGAAAACAGGCCGCGCAGGTTCGCGTCTTCCCACAGGTTGTAGTCACTTCGTGCCGCCATCTCCGCCAATTGCACAATCGGATCGAGCGCATAGAAGTGATAGCTCCACGCTCCCTCATACCAGAACCCTTCCCCAATCACCGAATTCCCCATCTGGAAACGGAATCCGCTCTTCCCGTCAATCGCCTCCTGCACCAGCCCCCGGTCCTTCAGTGCGAATCCCACCGCCCCGATCGCCGCATTATGCCAGGATTGCCAGTTGCTGATCCCCGCATCGTTCCGCTGGATCACTTCCACCGCCGCCCGCAATAGCCCGCGCTCTATCCGAGCCCGGTCCGTATCGTTCATCACCTCGGTTCCGGCCAAAGAGTCGTAAGCCCACGCCAGCGGGATCAGCCATACCGACTCATCCAAAGTCTGCGCCGAAGCCCGCGCTCCGCTCCTCGTGTTCGCCCGGTTGTTTACGTCCTTATGCGGATAAGTCAGGTACAGCTCCGCGTAGCGGTTCAGAATCCACAAAGCCGCTTCCCCATACCGCCGTTCCCCGCTCATCCGATAGGCAAGCGCCAGATCGCGTGCCGCAACAGCCAGATCGCTGTGCCGCCGCGACAGGATCACCTGGTCATACGGCCACCCGCTGTAGGTTCGATTGTCCACCGGGCAACGGTGCGTCGCCGGAGCCTGGTATTGCAGGCTTACCCCGTGTGTCGGGCACACGTACCACAACGTCCACTGTCCGCCTTCGGCCGGCACAGCCAACTCGCTTAGCCCGTAGCGGGTCAAGTGATCCTGTGGCCACGTCGAGGCGAATCGCAGGATCTGGCTTCGGACATCCTGCGCCCAACTGTAGCGCCGCGCGGTGGATTCTACTCTCTGGAGGTCCCCCTCCGTAAAGATCGCCGGCTGCGCGAATGCTACCTGCCCGGCGATCAACAGGCAAAGCGTTCGAGTGCGCACTTCATTCTAATTTGTAGCGCGAATCCTCACCTCGCGGGTAATGCCACCCGCTTTGACCTCAAATACGTTGACCCCCGCCGAAGCGCCCAATCGCACCCGCGCGATGTAAACACCGGGGTACAACGAACCAAGCAGGCCCGCCTGCACCACGCGCCCGCCACCGGAGGAAACTGTCACTTCCGGCGCCGGCTCAATCAGCGAAATGCCCGCCCCATCCAGCACACGAAACAGAATATCCGTCGTCGCTCCCGCCCTGGTCACCGACTCTGAAAAAGTCAGCGATATCTCCTTCACGTCCTTGCCCCGCACACCCAGCCAGTACGGAACGCGAGCCACACTGCCTGTCGTCGAACGGATCTCCAGGAATCCCTGATACGTTCCCGGCGGCGCCGTTGTCTCATTCCATGTCAACTTCACCACCGCCGATCCCTTTGGCGCCAGCGTCAGCGTTGTCGTCGATAACTCCGGCTTCAAGGAATCGGATGTGCGCAAACTGAGCGAAAGATTGTCACCCGCGTCGCCCACATTGGTAATGGTGAGCTCCCGGAACCAGTTCGACAACCCACGATAGTCGCCAAAACTCACCGTCGCGGGTTCCGCCGCCGTGACTGCGCTCAACGCCTCCGGGAATCTCATCAATCCCGCTCCCGTCTGCTGCACTTGAATCGTCTGCGCGCCATCCGGGAAAGGCGACGAGCTGTTGATCAGCAGTGACCGGTATTGCGCCGCCGTGAGCCCCGGACGCACCTGTTTCAGCACAGCTGCCGCCCCCGCCACGATGGGAGACGAAAGACTGGTCCCGTTTTCCACCAGATAACCGCTCTCTTCCGGAACCCCCTCCGGCGTTTCGTTCGTTGCGGTGATTATATTCGTTCCCGGCGCCAGCATGTCCGGTTTGATCGAAAGATCCGGCCCCGGACCCCTCGACGAAAACTCCGCCAGCCGGTTTGGATCCTGCGGGAGACTGAAACTGAAAAACAAGATGTAATCGGTGTCGCCATTCGCCGCAATACGACTCTTCAACGTCGTCCCGTCCGCGCGGGACACCATCATGCCCTTCAACGCCTCGTCGCCGACCTCCATAATCACGCGCGATGCAGCTTCATTGTTGTAAACCACAATGGCGACCGCCCCCGCTCCCCGCACATTGGCGAACTTCACAGTGAAATTACAGGTCCCACGCGACACCAGCGCGATCTTGCCCGCAAGGCTTCCGCCAGGCAGCGGATCACAGGCCAGTCCGCTCGGATCGAGCGCCGCCACATCCGCCATCTTGCCAACCACCTGAGGCGCGTCCTCGCTGTTCGACGCCGGAGTGCCGTTGAATCTGGTCGAAGGTTGCGACAGCACCCCCGGGCTCGTCGGTAACCGGTCATTTTCGCTGGCCCCCACCGCAATCACATGCTGGCTCGCCGCGCTGTCTCCCGACGTCGCCGTGTCCGGACCTTCATTACCCGCGGCGGTCACAATCACAATCCCCAGCCCCGCTGCCCTCGCAATCGCCGGCGTCATCAGATCGTCGTCCGGCAACGTCACCGCCGGCCCACTGAAGCTCAGGTTGATCACGTCCATGCCGTCTTTCACCGCATCGTCGATCGCCCGCAGCGCGCTATCCGTCGAAATCGCTCCCGATAATCCCTCGGCCACGTTATAGCTGCCCAGCCATGCTTTCGGCGCCGATCCAGCCATTACCCCCCGCGGCCCTTCGTGATACACCCCAGCCGCAGCCATCGCCACCGCCGTGCCATGCCCCACAACATCCTCCGCGGTCCCATCATAGCTCCGCGCCACAATCACCTTTGAGCTCGTGAATCGTTTGTTCCCCTCCGGCGAATAAACCGGAAATCCCTCCGGAGCCCGCAGATCTTCGTCCAGAAATCCAATGTGAAAATTGTCGATCCCCGTATCGATGATTCCAATCTTCATGCCACCGCCCGCCCTGGCCCGGCCTCCTGCCTTTACCCACGCTTCCGGGTACTTCAGCAGGTTCATCACATGGTCCAAATGAAGCCGCATATAACGCGACTGCACCACCCGCTTCACTCCCGGCAGGTTCGCTAACGCCGCGGGATCGGCGTTCTCCACAATCAGCAGATTCGCCACCGTGTCCACAGCGCCGCGCACTTGCACTTTGCGGCTCGCCAGCACGCCTCGCATCCCATCGTGTTGCCGGCGCATCGCTGCCGCCCGCTCCCCGCTCTTCTCCGCCACCGCTGCCAGTGGCTCGCCCTCCAGCTCCAGAATGTAGCGGCCCGGGATCGGTTGCGCCCCCAGCGAAGCAAGCAAACCTAGCATGGAAACGAAAAAGCGCAGCATATTTCTTATTCTCTCACTCGTGATCTGACAGGTTAAACCGGGTGAATGGCCCCGAAGTTCCATCTCATCCGCCTGAAGAAAAAACCCCGGGCTCGGGGAGTTTCGCTCCTCTAAGCCCGGGGAACAGCTCTCTCTCTTGTGAGTCCCAACTTCGTAATGCTATTGGCTGATCGGTTGCGGATCTTCCCGTGTCAAACCGATCCCTAGCCCCGCCGTGGCTCCGGCCACCACGACGCCCGCAACGATTGCCGTCGTCGCCGAAATACCGGCTGCTGCACCGGCCGCCCCCGCGGCTCCGGCTGCGCCTGCGGCGCCTGCACCTGCGGCAGTTCCCGCACCTGCGGCTCCTGCGGCCCCCGCAGCACCAGCGGCCCCTGCCGCCCCCGCTGCGCCAGCCGAACAGTTCTTATCGTCGTCTTTCTTGCCTTTCTCTTCCGGTACCCCTTGCGAGGCCTGCCGGGCTACATGCTTCACTTGCAGAAGCTGCGACGCCGGCGCCGCCACCTGCGCCGAACTGTCCAGGGCGCCAGTTACTTCCACCATCTTCCCCACTTCTTTGTCCAGCCCCGGACCCCGTAGCTCAAAGGTGACTCCCGCCACCTGGTCCGTCAACAAATACCGCCCGCAACTCTTGCGCAAATACCCGGTCAGCGAGTTCTTTACCGCCGCATCAGCAGCTGGCGCTAACGCCACCGCCCTGCCCGGCGCCAAACTCGCCAGCAACATCCCCGCTCCATTCCGCACTTGCACCGGCCCGTCAAGCGCCGTCACCTTTACCCGGTTCCCGCCGCTTAACTCCACTTTCGCCTTCCCCTGCGGCGCCGCCATAATGCGGAAATCCCCCGCCTGAATGCCAAATCCATCCCCCCGCTCCAATTGCCCCGACCCCTTCTCCAAAATCATGCGGTCCCGGTATACCTTCCCCCGCGAACCGGTGTCCAACACCATCCGCGCACCCCCGGACATCCTTACCTCCGACGTCGCCTTCGCAGTCTCCACCACCGATCCTTCAAATAGTGTCCCGTTTCCAGCCACTCGCGATGCATCCACCGCCACTGGCCCCTTTGCCACTACAACCCCGATCGCCGGACTAGCAGCCCAGCCAATCGATAAATGTATCGCCAGCAACATCGCTATCCCTGCCTGCCACCGGCTGCCGATCATCTTGTTCATTGCCTAGCCTCGCTCCCTAGTACGTTTCACCGGACCGCTACCGCGGCCCTACTACCTCTTCTTCGACCGGAAAAAGAAAGAACTTGAGAAAGGTGAGAAAAAATAAGTCGTTCTCACACAATGTATTACAGACGTATGCGCATCGCCCCTCGCCTCCCCTCCTCCCTCCTCGCCACCGCCTTCCTCTTCGCCGCCTTCTACGCCCTCCGCTTCGCCTACGCCGACTTCCTCTTCCAGTCCGGTACCCCTGAAAATATCCGCAAAGCCGCAGCTATCGTTCCGTCCAACCCCACCTACGCCTACCGCTCCGGCAACCTCAAACGAGCCGTCCAACTCAACCCCTACCTCTCCCCCGCCTGGATCGACCTCGCCCTCGCCGCGGAAGCCGCCAACAACCCCGCCGAAGCCGAAAAGCTCTTCCTCCAGGCGGCAAAAGTCGATCAAACCTTCCCTCCCCGCTGGGCCCTCGCCAACTTCTACTTCCGCCGCCAACAAGGCGAGCCCTTCTGGCGCTGGCTCCGCCTCGCCGCCGAACGCAGCTACGGCGATCGCACCGCCCTCTTCCGCCTCGCCTGGCATTTTACGCAGGATTCGAAAACTATCCTCGACCGTGCCATCCTCCCCACGCCCGAGTTCCTCGGCCTCTATCTCGAATACCTCCGCACGCAAGCCCAATGGGACGCCGCCGTCGAAGCCGCCTCCCGCCTCGCCCCCATCGCCCGGCCCGCGGAAAAAACCCAACTGCTCGAACTCTCCGACGCCCTGCTCAAAGCCAATCAAACCGCATCCGCCATCCGTGTCTGGAGCTTCTGGGAGCCGGCCCGGCCCATCATTCCCACCCTCGACACCGAACCCGTCGGGAAGGGCTTCGCCTGGCGCCTCCCGTGGCGCGAGGGTGTTTCCCATCAATGGTCCGCCCCCGCCCAACACATCCGCATCACCCTCGACGGCCGCCAGGCCGAGCGCACCGAACTCCTCGAACTCTTTACCCCCGTGCGCCCCGGAGCAACCTACCGCCTCGAATCCCACCATCGCCTCGATCGCATCACTCCCAATTCCGGTATCCGATGGATCTTCGCTTGCCCTCCCCGCGATCCCTTCTTCGAAGCCCTCATTGGCCGCGATGCCGCCGAATCCACAATCACCGTCCCCGCCGCCTGCGACCTCCTGCAAATCACGTTGCTCTACCAGCGTGCCTCCGGCACCGTCCGCCAGGAAGGCGATTTTTTCCTCGTGGCCCCGTTTTATTTTCTGCCCGCACGATAGAATGGCCTCTATGCGGTTGACAGCTCTTTGCCTGTTCGCTCTCGTGGCCTCTCTTTCCGGCCAGGCGCCTCAGAAATATCCTGAGCTCCCTGCCGGCGTCAAAATGGATGCCAACATCGCCTACGATTCCCACAAGGAAACCGTGCTCGATGTCTTTCAACCCGCCGGAGCAGCCACCGGCAAGCGTCCCGGTGTCATCGTCATCCATGGTGGCGGTTGGGTCGGTGGCACGAAGGAAGGCCAGTGGGACAACTTCGTCCGCCGCTACCTCGAAAAGGGCTTCGTCGTCGCCAACGTCGAATACCGCCTCGCCAAGGCCGCCATCGCCCCCGCTGCCGTCGAAGATTCGTTGAAGGCCGCCAACTGGTTCCTCCAGAACGCCGCCAAATACAACGTCGACAAAAAGCGCGTCATCGTTACAGGAGGCTCGGCCGGCGGCCATCTCTCCCTCATGGTCGGCATGACCCCCAAGTCCGCCAAACTCGGCAAACCCGTCAAAGTGGCCGCCGTCGTCAATTTCTACGGCATCACCGACGTCGGGGACCAGCTCGCCGGCACCAACATGCGCCAGTACGCCGTCACCTGGATCCCCGATTCCCCCGGCCGCATCGAACTGGCCCACCGCGTGTCCCCCATGACTTACGTCCGTCGAGGTCTCCCCCCCATCCTCACCCTCCACGGCGACGCCGATCAGACCGTCCCCTATGAACACGGCGTCAAGCTCACCAAAGCCCTCAACGATGCCGGCCTCAAAGCCGAAATGATCAGCGTCCCGCAAGGCCGCCACGGCTTCCCCAAAGAGAAAATGGATGAGCTCTACAAAGACATCTTCACCTTCCTCACCCGCGTCGGCGTCATGCAATAGCTATTGTATTTTCCCCCACCCGGTGATACTCTGACCTTGTCACGTGGAGTGATTTAGGCTCCTCGCAAGAGGGTCTGGCTACTTGCAACCACGTAAAAAAGTGCTAAAGGCGGGTCAGTTCGGGAATAATACCAAGCCCTGCCCCCGCAGGGCTTTTCTATTTTCCACCGGCTGGACGCCCCGGCTTAGGAGGCCATTTCATGAGCGTCTGGCAAGACCTGCGTTCCGATCAGGGCGATTTGTTCTCCCTTCGCGTCACCGTTGAAGCTTATCTCCTCGAAGATCTGCTCGAAACCCTTTCTTCTGCCCCTTTCCCTATTAACCCCGAAATTCAGCACCACGCGGAAATCGTTCGTGACGGTAAAACCATCCCCGCGGTTCACGTCGAATTCCCCGCCTGGCAATCCCAGATCCTTACCGTCTTCGACCTGATGACCAAAGCCGCGATACCCTGGGAATGCGTGACCACACCCATGCTCGAAGAGATCCGCGCATGAGGGCGCTCCTCCTCCTATTCTGCGCTCTCCCCCTCGACGCGCAACAGATCGCCATCCACAACGCCAAAGCCTGGACCGGCGATCCGAAACAACCCTTCGCCGAGGCAATCTTCATCGACAACGGCCGCATCCAGGCCGTCGGAGCGAACGCCGCCATACGCAAGCTCCACACCCCCCGCACGCAAACCATCGACGCCGCCGGCAAGCTCGTCACCCCCGCCTTCCACGATGCCCACATCCATTTCCTCAGCGGCTCGCTCGGCCTCGCCAACATCGATCTCACCGGCGTCTGCACCCTCGGAACCATCCAGCAGAAGATCGCCGACTACGCCAAAGCCCACCCCGAAAAACAGTGGATCACCGGCCGCGGTTGGGAATACTATTGCTTCCCCAACAAGCGCCTCCCCCGCAAAGAGGACATCGACGCCGTCGTCAAAGACCGCCCCGTCCTCCTCACCGCCTACGACGGCCACACCGCCTGGGCCAACACCAAAGCCCTCGAACGCGCCGATATCAACAGCGCCACGCGCTTCACCGCCTACGGCGAAATCGTCAAGGATCCCAACGGCCAACCCACCGGAGCCCTCAAGGAAGGCGCCATCGCACTCGTGCGCCGTCATGTCCCCGCCATCACACGCCAGGAAAAACTCGATGCCCTCCGCCAGGGCATGAAGCTCGCCGCCTCGCTCGGCATCACCTCCATGCAGAACGCCAGCGGCGACGAAGAGGAGCTTTCCCTCTACGAAGAACTCGCCCGCAACAACGAACTCACCGTCCGCATCTCCTTCGCCCTCTCCATCCCTCCCGAAGCCCCGCTCACTCGCGCCGATGAAGTCGCAGCCCTCGCCAAACGCTACAGCAAAGGCCTCGTCCGCGTCCGCGGCGTCAAGCTCATGATGGACGGCGTCATCGAATCCTTCACCGCCGCCATGCTCGAACCCTACTCGAATCACAACGGCATTGGCAGCCCCGCCTGGACCCAGCCGAAATTCGAAGCCATGGTCGCCCGCTGCCATCGCAACGGACTCCAGGTCTTCACCCACGCCATCGGCGACCGCGGCGTCCGCCTCACCCTCGATGCCTACCAAAAAGCCCAGGCCGCCCAACCCCGCGACGCCCGTCATCGTATCGAGCACATCGAAATCATAAACCCCGCCGATCTCCCACGCTTCGCCAAACTCGGAGTCCTCGCCTCCATGCAGCCCATCCATGCCGACCCCGACACCATCG
The DNA here is from genome assembly GCA_018268935.1 of Acidobacteriota bacterium. Classification (GTDB taxonomy): domain Bacteria; phylum Acidobacteriota; class Terriglobia; order Bryobacterales; family Bryobacteraceae; genus CADEFT01. Next base: position 210,427 of record JAFDVS010000026.1, read on the forward strand.
ACGTCTGGAGCCAGGCCATCGGTCCCAAACGCCTCCCGCTTTCCTTCCCCTGGCACTCCCTCGAACAGGCCGGCGCGCGCCTCGTCTTCTCCAGTGACTGGCCCGCGTCCATCAGCGTCAATCCTATCCGCGGCATCCACAACGCCGTCAATCGCCGCACCACCGATGGCAAGCCGCCCGAAGGCTGGCTTCCCCACCAGCGCGTCAGCCTCACAACCGCTCTCAACGGCTACACCACCAACGCCGCCTTCGCCGCTTTCGAAGAAGCAACCAAAGGCAAAATCGCCCCCGGCATGGACGCCGATCTAATCGCTCTCTCCCAGGACCTGTTCACTATCCCACCCGTCGACATCCACAAAACCTCCATCGATTGGACACTTTTCGCCGGACGCCTCATCTACAGTAAGTAGGTAGGCAATGGATCCCTTCCACATCGTCTCTAACCCGAAGCCTGTCCCTCCGGGTGCTGTCCTCGTCAAGGACCCCGTCTGCCACATGGATGTCTATCCCCCTAACGCAGCCGGCTCGCACACGCACAACGGCGCCACCTACCACTTCTGCTCCAAGGGCTGCGTCGCCAAGTTCCAGGCCGACCCCGAGCGCTTCCTCGCTCCCCCCAAGCCCCCCACCGCGGAAATGCTCGAAGCCGAATACATCTGCCCGATGGACCCCGAGGTCCGTCAAATCGGCCCCGGCACGTGCCCCAAGTGCGGCATGGCCCTCGAGCCCGTCAACATCACCCTCGACGAAGGCGAAAACCCCGAACTCGCCGACATGCGCCACCGCCTTTTCTGGGCCGCCCTGTTCTCCGTACCCTTGCTCGTCGTGGCCATGGGCGGCATGCAATGGCCCATCCTCCACGGTCGCATCGGCGTCCTCCTCCAACTCGCGCTCGCCACCCCTGTCGTCCTCTGGTGCGGCTATCCCTTCTTCGAACGCGGCTGGCAATCCATCCTCGCCCGCCACCCCAACATGTTCACGCTGATCGCCATCGGCACCGGCACCGCGTACGGTTACAGCCTGATCGCCGCCCTTCTTCCCGATTCCATCCCGCCTTCCATGCGCGAACACGGAGGCCAGCCCGGCGTCTACTTCGAAGCCGCCGCTGTCATCATCATGCTTGTCCTGCTCGGCCAGGTGCTCGAACTCAAAGCCCGCGAACGCACCGGCAGCGCCATCCGGGCCCTCCTCGGCCTCGCCCCTAAAACCGCCCGTATGCTCATGGGCGATCACGAAGGCGCCCAAGAAATGGACGTGCCCATCGAAAACGTCCACAAAGGTGACCTCCTCCGCGTCCGCCCCGGCGAGCGCGTCCCCGTCGACGGCGTCGTCACCGAAGGCCATTCGAGCATCGATGAATCGATGGTTACCGGCGAGCCCATCCCCGTCGAAAAAACCCAAGGCGCGAAAGTCACCGCGGGCACCGTCAACTCCACCGGCAGCTTCGTCATGAAAGCCGAACGCGTCGGCGCCGACACCCTCCTCGCCCGCATCGTCCAGATCGTTTCCGAAGCCCAGCGCAGCCGCGCCCCCATCCAGCGCCTTGCCGACAAGGCCGCTGCCTGGTTCGTCCCCTCCGTCGTCGCCGTTGCCGTCATCGCCTTCTTCGCTTGGGCCATCGCCGGTCCCGAACCCAAGCTCTCCCACGCCCTCATCAACGCCGTCGCGGTCCTGATCATCGCCTGCCCCTGTGCCCTCGGACTCGCCACACCCATGTCCATCCTCGTTGGCACCGGCCGCGGCGCACAGGCAGGCATCCTCATCCGCAACGCCGAAGCCCTCGAAACCCTCGCCCGCGTCAACACCCTCCTCATCGATAAAACCGGCACCCTCACCATCGGCCAACCCCGCGTCACCCGCGTCTACGCCAACTCCGGTTTCACCGAAGAAGAAATCCTCCGCCTCGCCGCCTCCCTCGAACAATCGAGTGAGCATCCCCTCGCTGCCTCCATCGTCACTGCCGCCCGCCAGCGCAACATCCCGCTCTCCAAACCCGGCATCTCCCGCACCTTCCCCGGACTCGGCGTCGCGGGCCAAATCGGCGGCCACCAGGTCTTCTGCGGCAATCGCGCCCTGCTCGAAAAATTCTCCATCGCGCCCGGCGTCGCCCCCACAGACAAAGCAACGGCCGTCTACATCGCCATTGACCAGCAACCCGCCGGCTGGCTCTCCGTCGAAGACGAAATCAAACCCACTACGCGCCGCGCCCTCGATGCCCTCCGCGCCGATGGCGTTGAAATCGTCATGGTCACCGGCGATCAGCGCACCACCGCCGCAGCCATCGCCGCCGAACTCGGCATCCAGCACTTCGAAGCCGAAACGCTGCCCACCGCCAAAGGCGCCATCGTCGAACGCTACCAGCAGCAAGGCCGCATCGTCGCCATGGCAGGCGACGGTATCAACGACGCCCCCGCCCTCGCCAAAGCGCAAGTCGGCATCGCCATGGGCAATGGAGCCGACATCGCCATGGAATCCGCAGGCATCACCCTCGTCAAAGGCGACCTCGAAGGCATCGTCCGAGCCCGCCACCTGAGCCGCGCCGTCCTCGGCAACATCCGCCAGAATCTCTTCTTCGCCTTCTTCTACAATCTGCTCGGTGTGCCCGTCGCCGCAGGCGTGCTCTATCCCTTCTACGGCATTCTTCTCAGCCCCATGATCGCCGCCGCCGCGATGACCTTCAGCTCCGTCAGCGTCATCACCAATGCGCTCCGCCTCCGCCGTATTACTCTGTAACGAATGACACGCCGCGACCTTCTCCTCAGCGCCAGCGCCATGCTGGCTCCGCCCAAGCTCTCTCTCGCCTCCTTCGAAACCGACATCACGCCAGCCGTCGGAGCCCCGCTCTTCACCGGCATTGCCCGCTCCATCGTCGATCGCCTCCAGGCCCGCGGCCTCATCCTCCGAGGCGCAGCGCAGCCCTTCGTCATCCTCTCCCTCGATTGGTGTGAAATCCGCAACGACTCCTACGATCTCTGGCGCGACCGCATCGCCGCCGCCACCGGCACCACCCGCGAGCGTGTCCTGCTTACCTGCATCCACCAGCACGACGCACCCTACACCGATGCCTACGCCCAGAAGCTGCTCACAAACGCCAAGTGCCCCGACCCGCTCTGCGACCCCGCCTTCGAACAACAAATCATAGACAAAGTCGCCCAAGCCGCCCGCCAGGCCAAGCCGCAGCCCATTACACACCTCGGTACAGGCCACGCCCGCATCGACGGACTCGTCTCCAACCGCCGCTACATTCAGCCCGACGGCAAAGTCTCCTTCGGCCGCACCAGCGCCACTCGCGACCCCGCCCTCCGCGCCCTCCCCGAAGGCATCACCGATCCCTATCTCAAAACCCTCAGCTTCTGGCACAACGACACCCCCGTCGCTGCACTCAGTTGCTTCTCCATCCACCCCATGAGCTACTACGGCCAGGGCGACATCACCTGCGATTTCCCCGGCCTCGCCCGCAATCTCCGCCAGCAAAAGACCCCGAACATTTTTCAGATCTATTGTTCCGGAGCGAGCGGCGACACCATCGGCGGCAAATACAACGACGGCACTCCCGCCATGCGCGGCATCATGCGCGACAAGCTCGTCCAAGGCATGGAGCAAGCCTGGCAATCCACCAAGCGCACCCCCATCCACACCATCGACTTCCGCAACGCCCCACTCCGCTTCCAACCCCGCGACACCCCCGGCTTCCGCATCGCCGACATGGAAAAAATCGTGGCCGATCCCAAAGAACCCCGCCGCCGCCGTTTCGATGCCGCCCTCGGTCTCAGTTGGCGCCGCCGCCTTCAGCAAAACCGGCCCATCGATGTCCCCTGCCTCGACTTCGGCAGCGCCGCTATTCTTCTCCTCCCCGCCGAAACATTCGTGCAATATCAACTCTGGGCCCAACAGGTACGTCCCGACAGCTTCGTCGTCACCCTGGGCTTCAGCGAGTGCGCCCCCGGCTACATCCCCACAAAATCCAACGTCAATGAAGGCTATGACGACCACTACAGTTGGGTCGATCTCCCCTCTGCCGAATCATCACTCCGAGGCGCAATCCGCCAGGCCCTCAGCCGCCGTGCATGAGCAACGCCACCGTCCGCCGCCTCGCGCCTATCCTGGCCTTGGCCGTCGCCGCGATACTCATCATCTCCCTGATCGGTACATCCACCGATCACCCCGCCGCGAAACAATTCTCCATGCCCGCGCCCACACCCGCCGCACAACCCGAATTGCCCCCTGCTCCACAACTCGATATCCAGCCCACCTTCGCCCCTCCTCCCATTCCACCGTGGGGCGGACCCCCTGGCCGCCCTATGCCAATCCCCCCAGCAGTACCGCTTCCGAAACCGTGAGATCCTCCCGTGTCATCAGGATTGTCCTCCCGTCAGGAGCAATGGTAAATCCCCACTCCGGCGTCTCCTCCATGCGGAACAACTCCACTTCCTTACCTCCCGCGAAAGGGACAAACCGGATCACGGCCGAACGAGCCTCCCGATCCATGTAATAGATCCCCTCTTTCCGCACACCGAACAAGTTCCGCCGCGCCAGCCTCGGCAACACGCGAACGGCACGCTTGCCCGAATCTTCCCATCGCCACAAACCCAACTCCGCTTCCGGCTTCGCAAAGTACAACGCGCGCCCATCGGCCGATTCCATCGCATGCGAAACCCGTTCGCCATAGGTGACCCGGCGCACTTCTCCGGTCTTCATCGAGTACCGGAAGAGATCCACGTCCTTCTGGAACCGGCTGAAATACAGCCACTGGCCATCGCCCGAGAATGTGCAGGGAATCCCGTCTACATCTCTCAGCTCCTGAACTTCCCCGCCTGCCACGGGATGAATGAAGTTCCGCAGACCCAGGTTCCGCGAACGCACCGTAACCAGCAATGCCTCCCCACCCGGCATCCACAATGGCGACACCATGTCCAGCGCGCCATAGGAGGTCAGTTGCGCCGGGTTCCCGCCATTCGCATCGGATATCCAAACTTGCAACTCGCCGGATCGCCGCGACTCGAACGCGATCCTGTTCCCTCCCGGTGCGTACACCACCATGTCTTCCGAACCTGTCGAAGCCGGTAGCTTGGTCACTTTCACCACTCTCCCGCCCGGCGAATCCAGATCCAGCCGCCAGATGTTCGTCTCTGACTTGCGCCGCGAAACCGCAATCTGCCCGCTCTTCGGACATACCGCCAGCGCCTCGATTCCCGAGCCCGCCTCTACAATCTCCCGTGGCTCCGATCTTCCATCCACCGCAACACGAAACGCCGCGAAGTTGCCCAAAGTGCCGCTTGTGTAGATCACCTCCTTCCCACCTCGGCTCCACTGCGGAAACATGATCCGCAAGCGGCGCGATGTCAGCCGGCGCGCACCCTGAACAGGCCGCAGTTCCACATCTACCGGAAGCAGAAACAAATCCGCTGACTCCCGCGCCTCCAATCGTGCAAAGCACAACGTCGATCCATCCGGCGATAGAGCGCTGTAATGGTCGCCGCGCCCGCTTTGCGGCCCTGGCGTGATCTCCCAGCTTTGGCCACTCCGCAGGTCGTATCCCCGCAGATGAGGCCAGATTCCCGTGTCGCTTCGATGCGAAACCACCATCCGGCTGGCATCGTACCCCCATGTGAAATGCCGGAACGGCCCTCGCGCCAGAACTTTCTCCTCTCCTCCCTCCGTCGGGACTCGAAGGATACTGTCTTCCTCGCTCCCTCCCCCGCGCTGAAATGCAATCCACTTCCCATCAGGCGACATAGAGGACCACCACTTGGGCGCCCCGTCCCGTGTCACCTGCCGCACCTTTCCTGTGGCATTGTCTCTCAGGAAGACATCCCCATACTGGAAGAACTCACTCCCCGCACTGTAAAGAAGGTGCCTCCCATCCGGACTGAAATGGAAACCCGTCAGCTCCTCCGCGCGATTCTTGTCGATGACCTCCGTGGAAGGCTCGGTCCACCTCCGAACCAGCACCCCAGCGCCACCCGCCACCGTCAGGGCAGCCCCGGCAGTCAGCCATGTCCTCCGCAGCCACCTCTTGCCATGCGGGCGAAGTGCGGCAACCTTGCCTCCATCCGCAAACGCCTGCAGATCGGCTCGCAAATCGGCCACGGAAGCGTAACGGCTCCCCGCCTCCTTCGCCATCGCCAATTGCACGATTGCTTCCAACTCCTGCCGCACTCCCCGCAGCGGCAGTGGCGCATCCGCCACGATCTGCAGCGGCAACGCATGCTCCGGACCACCGTACGGCAAATGCCCGGCGATCGCCTCGTAAAGCAGCACTCCCATTGAGTAAATGTCGCTCCCCGCTCCGATCTCCTTCTCCCGCCTCACCTGCTCCGGGCTGGCGTAAGGAAGCGACATCCGTTCCATCCCCGTCAGTGTCAGCCGTGCATCGCCATCCTGCAGTAACGCAATTCCAAAATCGAGGATCTTCGGGGTCCCATCCCCTTCCACTAGAATGTTCGACGGCTTTAGGTCCCGGTGCACCACCCTATGACCGTGTGCATACTCCACAACCTCGCAAATCCTGCAAAACAGCCGGACCTTTTCCTCCAAGGCCAGACCCGTCACGAATTCGTCGAGTGGCTTGCCATCGACAAACTCCGTCGCGATGTAGGCCACAGCCTCGCCCGTTGTGCCCGCTTCCAGAAAACGAACCACGCCCGGATGCGATAGCCCTGCCAGAATCCGCGTCTCCTGCTGAAACCGCCGAAAGTCTTCCGCTGTGTGCGAGAGCCTGTTGAGAATTTTCAGCGCCGCCCTCTCCTCACCCGGTGCATCGGCCCTCTGCGCCAGATACACCGTCGCCGAGCCGCCTCTGCCGATCCTCCGCAACAGTCGCCACCCGCCTACGATCCCACCCTCAGCACCGAGTTCCACCACCTGCTGCGGCAAAGGCGTGTTCAGGAAATCTCCCGCCGCTGCATGCCACCCCAACAGCCTTCGAATCTCCTCCAGGAGCTTTGGCTCCGCTCCACACTCCGTCCGCAAAAACTGTTCTCTCTCCGCACCGCCGGCGATTGACAACGCCCGCGCATAAATCGCCTTAACACGTTCCACATCGCCCGGCGACAACTCTTTCATACTCCGGATCGTGCAACTCCGCCGAGTACCCCGTACAGCCAGGCACGCGCGAACTGCCAGTCTGTCTCAACGGTGCTTCCACACACGCCAAGAATCTGTGCCGTCTCCTCATTCGTGAACCCGCAGAAGAATTTCAGCTCCACCACCGATAACGCCCTTGCGTCAAATGCTCCCAGCTTCTCCAAAGCCGCGTTCAAAGCGAACAAAGAATCCTGGTCCACCATCCCGCCGTTGCCGGCACTCCCAAGTCCGGTCAGCCCAAGCCCGCTGCCCCGTTTCTGTGACCGGTGTTTCCTTCCATGGTCAATCAAAGCTTGCCGCATCTGCCGCGCCGCCAGCGCAAGCAGCGCCTGCTCCGGAACACCCGTCATGGGCCGCCGGCCGAACACCCGCAGCAACGCCTCGTGTACCAATGCCGTTCGCTGCAACGTATGATTGGGCCGTTCCCGGCGCAAAAACATCGCCGCCATCCGCCGCAATTCCGGATATACCGCCCGAATCAGATCCTCCGGTAATTCAACCGCAGCTGCCTCCATTTGCAGAAGTCTAACCCAGGTTCCGGCCCAATTCTGCAAGAAAATTTTTGGGCTTTTTACCTTCCGCTTGCGCTAAGCCTTTGACGATCTCTCTCGTCACAATACGTCTTCAGGAGGACCTGAGCATGAAGCTTTGCTGCATATTCTGTTTGGCGACTACACTGCTTGCCGACACCACCTACAACCATTGGCACCGCCTGGTTGTGGAAAACGGCATCGACACCATCTACGACTACTGCGCCAATATCCCCTCGGCCGGCAGTTGCCAGTGGGGTGGGCCGGATGCCAAAGAGTTCACCTCCTATCGCGACTCAGGAGGAGTCACCACTTCCGTCACCACTCGTACTGACGTCAAAAACGGAGACCCCAGCATTTCCGCCGTGATCGCCCAAACCTCAGCATCCCCCTTCGAAGAGTACATCCGCGTCACGGCTAACTACGATGTTCGCGTTGCCATCGACTTCCATAGCCCACTGCTCTCCCAGATTTTCCCCAATTTCAATTTCATCCAAATCCCGGTGGTTGCCATCCTCATGCGCGACGACGGCCTTGTGGCCCGAGGCGAAAGCATTCATCTCCAGAAAACATCGCATTGGATCTATCAGCGTTCCGTCAACATCGATTACACGAACTACTTCTCCGGCACCGCTTTCGTCGACATCGCGGGTGGCGGCGGCAATGCTCCAGCCGGCATCGACATCGTCCACCGGGAAGACCCGGTCAAGTTCGCACTGTTCAACCCATTCCTGTTCACCAGCACATCCTCTCCGGAGGCTACGTTGCAGGTGCACCTCAACACGTTCTACTCCGCCAACACCAGCGGCAGCTCCATCACCATGAATTTCGGCAATACCACCGCCATCGAAGGCATCCAGATGTTCGGCCCGAACGGAGAAGATCTCACTGCAGCCTTCACCTTCTCCCTCTCTGACGGCACACCGCTCTTCACCACCAGCGACGTGCCCGAGCCAGCCTCTATCGGCCTCGTCTTCACCGGCCTTGTTCTGGCCTGCCTGAAGCCCCGCTCTCGTAAAGCCGCAGCATCGTAGGCGCAGGCACATCCCCCGCCCGGGGCCGGTCCCGATTCGGCCCCAGCGTCTCCCATCGCAGCACATACCGCCCATCGCCCTTACCCCGCTGCACCCGCACCTGCATCCCGTCCCGCCCCGGCTTCAACCACTCCGGCGGAAACTCTTCCGCCGCCGTCCGCGTTTCCATCGGACGTAGCGTCGTTTCATCCAATCGCCACACCCCACTCCCGTACTTGTCATGCGAATACTCCAACAACAACGCTCCCTTCTCTACGCGCACTGCTCCCACGCGTATCTCAAAATGAATCGTTCCCCCGCCGCTGAACTCCCACCGGTAATCCCAATCGCTCGACTGATAAATCTTCCAAGCCCCACCCTCCAGCCGCGCATTGTAAATCTGCGTCCGCCCCTTCCCATCGAACTTGTGATACGTAATCACCGGCCGTTTCTTCGCATCAAACCCAATCCGCGTATTCCCGTTGATCATCCCGCCTTGCACCGGCACCGCATCCACAATCTCCGCGCTCGACACCCGAATCGGCAACGCCAGCGGTTTCCCCGCGCTGGTCTCCCAATGCGCCATATCCTTGCTCCGCGCATACGTCAGATCATGATTCGTTGAACAATCCGGCGTATTCCGCCACACCCACACCAAGTGAAAATATCCATCCGGCCCCAGCACCGGATCGGCAAAGTAAGCGTTGCTCTTGCCCTCGCCATCCGTCAACGGCTGATCCAGCAAACGCCGCCACCGCCTCGATTCCTCGTCATACACGTTGTAAATCTGATTCCCGCTCCCGCTCCGCCCGTCGCGATACGTGAACAACAACTCACCCGATGCCCCCCGCAGAAAACGCGGATACGTACACCGCGATTCCTCGCTTCCCACCATCTCCTTCACCTGCTCCAGCGAGTCAATATCCCCCGGCTTCGTGCTCCGGAAATACACCAGTGGCGCCACATGCATGTTCCCGCTCACATGCAAAAAACCCGCCCGGTCCAGCGCCATCGTCACGTAATTATGGCTATCCCACCCCAATTGCGACGGCAGCCGCACAAAGCGGAACGCCCGTTCCTCCAGCCCCCGCACGCCCACCGTCATCCGCCGCTGATCATCATAAAACGCAACATACTGCCGCTTACCCGCCGTCAAAAGATCGAAGCCGACCGGATGCCCGGCCCACACCGGTGCAATCTCGATCGGCTTCATCTGACCAAAAACTGCTGTCCCTGCCAGCAGCGCCATCACCAGCCGGCCTGCGTACATGCGAAGCTCCTGGCCTGAATGTACCGCACCCGGCTCACTGGCGCATCAGAAAACAAACTTCAACTGATACCGGACCACGCGCCCGCCGCCATCCAGAACCCCCAGGTTCAGGAATTGTCCCTGCGGCGAGTTGAACACGCTCGCCGACGGTGTGGCGTTCCCCGGCGAGAACGGGCTCACACTCCCCAAGCCCCGTTGCGGATGATTCAGGAAGTTGAAAAACTCCGTCCGGAACTCAGCCCGGAACCGCTCCGTGATCGCCACCTTCTTGAAGAAGCTCACTCCCAGATCATTCGTCGGAGCCCCCCGGAACGTGTTCCGTCCCAGATTCCCCGGCGCCGCCGGCCGCGACGATGTGTTCGCCGGCAACCCGATGTACTGCGCCGTCGCCGGATCAATCGGCGGCCGTCCATCCAGGTCGGGATTCACAAACCCTGTTGGCCCCGGCCCCGGAATCGCCCTTACGCCCGGCCGTCCATTCGGATTGAAGTTCGGCCGGTCGCCGCCCGCCGCATCATACCCATCGGCGTCCACGCCATTCAACACATGCACCGGCACCCCGCTTTCATAGGTGTACAACCCCGAAACGGACCATCCGCCGGCAATGAACCCAGCCGCGTCGCGCCGGTTCTTCAGGAATGGTAGATCGTACCCTGCCACCAGCACCATCCGGTGCGCCCGGTGGAACAGCGACACTCCGCGATCCAGCGGCAATCCACCAAAAATCGTCGGCACCATCGTGCTCGGCGGAGCGTTGCTTGCCGCGAACACATCGCTGCTGTAGTCCAGGTTCTTCGCCCACGTGTAGCTCAAGTGCCCGAAGAATCCCGCTTTCATCCTCTTCATCGCCGATACCTGCATCGAATTGAAGAACGAACTCGAATTGTTCGTCCGGATGGACCTCGATCCCTGCAGCGGATCCACACGGCTCACCAGCCGGCTCGCCGGTATCGACGCCACATTGCTCGGATTCACCACCAGCGAGGAAGGCACCAGCGGATTGTACTGATCCTGCGCAAACAGCTTCGTCCCTTTCGAGCCAACGTAAGAAACATCCAGAATCGTCGTCGGTGTCAGCTCCCGTTGAATCCCGAACGACCAGCGCTGAAAATACGGATTCACCAGATTCTTTACCACCAGGGTCTGCGTATCCTGCGGATTCGGTGTTCGCGGCGTGGTCGGAAACGAGTTCGAAAGATTAGCTAGCCCCCGGGGCTCCGTTGCCGACACCGCCGACGTCACATTCGTGGCCGCCACATTCGGCGACGACGTGGCCGCGTTCGAAGCGATGTTGTTGAAGAACGAATCGTACCCGAACTGATAGCCCGTTCGAATTACCGTCTTGCGCCCCCCAAACAGCCGGCCCCAAATCCCACCCTCTACATTCGGGTTCCAGGCGATACCAAGCGCCGGCGAGAAGTTGTTGTAGTCGCCCTTCACTTTGTTCGGCTGCTGGAACGGGCCCGTGAACGTGGTCGTGTCCACATTGAACAAACCTTCGTATGCCGGAGTCCGCAGCGTATTCATCGGCAATCCGAAGTATTCATACCGCAGCCCCAGCGTGAGCGTTACCGATTGCGAAATGCGCCACCGGTCCTGCACGAAATAGCCTTGCCGGAACAGGTCCGGATAGTAAGCAGGCTGGCCGAAGTCACGCCGCACTGCCCCGCCCGATCCCCCGAAATCGTCCAGGAAATTCGCGAACCCGGTAAAGCCGCCGCCCGCGTTATAGGTCAACAACCCGCGTTCCACAATCGGCGCATACTGCCGCGATCGCTGCAGCGTCAGTTCCGTCCCAAACCGTAACGTGTGGCTGCCCCGCACCCAACTGAACGAGTCCTGCAGCAGATAATTGTTCGCCACTCGCCCTTGCGGCAGATTCGTCTGAACGCCTAGATATCCCGCCGTGCTGCGGCTCACGCTCGATGCCGTCAGCCCCGCTATGTTGTACAGCGGCATCGTCGCCGCCAGCGGATGCTTCGCGTCCAGTGGAAACTCCAGCCCGATGCGGTTATAAGCCACCCGCAATTCGTTCGTCTTCACCGGCGACAACACATGCGTATGTGCCACCTGCACATTCTGGAATTTGTTGTGTTGGCTGGTAATGAAGCTGGCGAAATTGATCGCGCTCACCGGGTTCACGTTGTCATCGTACAGATACCGCCCCGAGATCTGGTCCCGCGCCGACAATGCATAGTCGAGCCGCGACGTCGTCTGCCGGTCCCGAAACGTCTGCGGATACCCGAACACCGCCGTCCCGAACTGAATGTCCGGCCGCCCTGACCCCAGCGCCACCGGGAACAGGTTCGCCGTTCCCGTTACCCCAGCCGTGATGTCACTGAACAAATCCGCCCGCGGATTCCGGCCTTTCGGAAACAGGGCGTCAAACGTCGCCCGCCCCGCCGCCGATGGGGCAATCACATCCGACGATCCGTTCGACCGTTGCCGCTGCTCCTGGAAGCTCTGAAAAAAGAACAGCTTGTTCTTCACCACCGGCCCGCCGATCGTGCCCGCCCACCACTGCTCCGTCCCCGGCAGCGGCTTCCCCCGCCGGATTACCTCCGGGTCAATCGACTGGTTCAGCGTCGTGGCATCGTCGTTGGTCACATCCACCAGCAGGCTGGCCGTCCCGTGCAACTCGTTCGTTCCCCCCTTGGTGATCACGTTAACCACTGCGCCGCCCGCGCGTCCAAACTCCGAATCGAAATTCGAAGTCTGCACCGCAACCTCCTGCACCGCATCCGGATTCTTGATCTGAAATGCCTGCCCCGCCACCGAAATATCGTTGTTCTCCGTCCCGTCGATCAGAAAATTGTTCGACCGGCCGCGCGCGCCATTGACAGCAAATGTCCCAACCCCAGGCCCGCCACGATTCGAACTCACCCCCGGCGCCGTCAATGCCAGCGAAACCGGGTTCCGCGTCGCAAACGGCAACTGCGTCACCTGCGCCACGTTGATGTTCATTCCCCTCACCGGAGCCTCCACCTGCAATTGCACCGTCTCCGCTACCACCTGCACCACGCTCTTCTGTTCGCCCACCTCCAGCCGCACGTCCACCGTTCGCACCTGATTCGCAACCACTTCGAATGCCTGTGTCAGCATTTGTTGAAAACCAGCGGCATTCGCCGTCACCTGGTAGGTGCCCAGGTCCACCGCGTCAAATCGATAGTTCCCAACCTCGTTACTCTTGGTTGTTCGCACAACCCCTGTGGTTAACGACCGTAACTCTATATCTACCGCGGCGATGGCTGCGCCGCTCGGATCGCTCACGATTCCGTTCACCGTTCCACGGCTGGTTTGGGCCCATAGGGCCGCACCCGTGAGAAAAAATACTGCAATGGTACAACGAGACATACTCTGTTCACCCTTTCTGGTCACGACAACCAGGTCTTGATTACTTCCAGAGTAAGATCAATTTACAGACACGAAACATAATTGCTCAAATTTAACAAGTCTTTCATTTATCATAGTTTACAAGTGTATACTCGTGACTGGTACCGGCAGTTCCATACCTCCTCCCCCTCATTTGATCTCTAAGAAAAACCTAAATATTCCTCACACTTCTTCCGATCATCTCCTGGACGGTTGGAAGTATGAACATCTCCCCCACGGATGTCGCCCAAAGGCTCAATGGCCATGATACGGAGGGAATTGTCACCAGTATTCGCGAATCGCTGGTGAGCTCCCCTGTCACCGCCTATTCGTCATCGGTGGATCAGTGGGAGCATACCAGGCCTCCAACTATTCTTGTCGTCGACAACGCCGACGTGAATCGCCGCCTCCTCAAAGCCATGCTCAAGAGTGAGCCTTACCGCATCATTGAGGCCTGCCGCGCGTCCGAAGCCATCATCGAACTCGAACGTCAGCCCGTCGACCTCATCATCCTCGACCTCATGCTCCCTGAGGTGAACGGCGCCGATTTCTGCCGCTGGCTCAAGAACAACAAGAAAACCCAGCTCATTCCCGTCCTCATCATGACCAACGTCATGGGCGCCGAGCACGAGATCCTGGGGATCTCCGCCGGCGCGGATGAATTCCTCTTTAAACCCCTCTCCCCCGCCTTGGTTCGTACCCGGATTCAGTCCCTCCTCCGGCACAAGGCCGCGGTGGATTCCCTCGAGGAAGCCGAAACCATCCTCTTCGCCCTGGCCCAGGCCGTCGAGCAGCGGGACAAGCAGACCGGCGACCATTGCCAGCGCCTGGCCACTTACAGCGTTGCCCTCGGCATGGCTCTCGGCCTCCCTCGCCCTGAGCTCGTCGCCCTCTACCGCGGCGGTTACCTCCACGACATCGGAAAGATCGCGGTCCCCGATTGCATCCTTTTCAAACGCGGTATGCTCACCGACGCCGAATGGGAAATCATGCGGTCCCATACGAACAAAGGCGAAGAGATCTGCCGCCCCATGAAGAGTCTCTCCCTCGTGCTGCCCATCATCCGCTCCCACCATGAGCGCTGGGACGGCAGTGGCTATCCGGACGGGCTCGTCGGCGAACAGATTCCGCTATTGGCTCGCATCCTCCAGACAGCCGACGTCTACGATGCCCTCACCAGTGAGCGGCCCTACAAGAAAGCTATGAGCCACCAGGAAGCCCTCGCCATCATGAGCGAGGAATCCGCCAAAGGCTGGCGCGACCAGGCCCTGGTTTCCCTCTTCGAAGAGATGTGCACCCGCGCCCAAATGACCCGCAGCAACCTGGCTCCCCCGCCCGAATGGCCCGATGCCAGTCCCATGCAAATCTCGCTCCATAACATGAGTAAAGCCCTCGTCAAGGAACGCGGTTAGCTTGACTTCGCCGGCACCCCTGTATACACTCCTCAACGCAGGGCTATGCTTCGCACCATCCTCGCCTGCTTCTCAGCCACCCTTCCTCTGACCGGCCAGACTCCCGGCCCCGCCACCGATTTCTTCGAACGTAAGATCCGCCCCGTCCTCGCCGAAAAGTGCTACTCCTGCCACGCCTCCAAGGCAAAAATCTCCTTCGCCGGCCTCCAACTCGACACCCGCGATAAAGCCCTTCGCGGCGCCGATGCCGGCCCCGTCCTCATCCCCGGCAAGCCGCTGGAAAGCAAGCTCTACCAAGCCCTTCTGTATACAGGCCAGACGAAAATGCCGCCCACCGGCAAACTCTCCGATTCCACCATCGAAGACTTCCGCCTCTGGATTGAGCAAGGCGCAACCTGGCCCGCCGATGCACCGCAATCCGCCGCGGCCCCAGCCGGCCCCTCAAAACCCACACCCAATCACTGGGCCTGGAAGCCCGTCTCCAAACCCACGCCACCCTCAGTCCAAGACGCAGCTTGGCCCCTCGACCCCATCGACAACTTCCTCCTCCATAAGCTCGAACAAAACAACCTCCGCCCCGCCCCCGATGCCTCCCGCGAGCTCTGGCTCCGCCGCGTTACCCTCGATCTCACCGGCCTTCCCCCCACCATCCCCGACCAGGACCGCTTCCTGCACGACACCTCACCCGAAGCCTATTCCAAAGCCGTCGATCGCCTCCTCGAATCCCCAGCCTTCGGCGAGCGTTGGGGCCGCCACTGGCTCGATCAAACCTACTACGCCGACAACATCGAAATCGGCCGCCGCGTCCCTGCCCGCCATGCCTGGCGCTACCGCGACTACGTCATCGACTCCCTCCAGCGCGACGTCCCCTACAACCGCTTCCTCCTCGAGCAAATCGCCGGCGATCAACTCGACGCTGCCACCGCCCTCGAACAGCGCCGCAATATCGTCGCCACCGGCTTCCTTGCCCTCGGCCCCTGGCCCCTCGTCAACGCCGACAAAGAGCAGCTCAAGATGGACGTCGTTGACCTCCAGGTGGACATGGTTGGCCGTACCACCCTCGGACTCACCATGGGCTGCGCCCGCTGCCACGACCACNNCCGTCTCCCAGCGCGACTACTACGGCATGGCAGGCATCTTCTCCAGCACCCGCACCATCTCCGGCCGCCTCGGCCTCGGCGTCTTCAGCAACGTCAACCAGACCGTGCTCCCCGAACTCCCCGAAGAACTGCAAGCCCGTGCCGAAGAAACCCGCCTCTACTGGCAGAAGCTCCAGGCTGCCCGCGAGAAACTCACCGCCCTTCGTGACCGCCGCAAGCCGCTCGAAAAGGACAGCCCCGCAGCCAAAGCCCTCGACAAGGAGATCGGCGCCCAAGACCAGCTCGTGAAACTGTACGAATTCCTACCGCCCGTGCCCGCTACGGCACACGCCGTGCAGGATGCCGAAACCCCTGCCAATTGCCGCATCAACCTGCGTGGCAACGCCCACCAGCTCGGCGACGAGGTGGCCCGCAGCGCCGTCGCCATGCTCTCCTCCACAGCAGCCCTCGACATCGCGGACTTCACCAGCGGCCGCAAAGAGCTCGCCGAGTGGATCACCAGCCCTGCCAACCCGCTTACTGCCCGCGTCCACGTCAATCGCGTCTGGCACCACCTCTTCGGCTCCGGCATCGTTTCCTCCATCGACAACTTCGGCACTCGCGGCGCCGTGCCCACTCACCCCGAACTGCTTGACTACCTCGCCACCGAATTCATCGCCGGCGGCTGGCGCACCAAGCCGCTCATCCGCCGCATCGTCCTCAGCCGCGCCTACCGCCAGTCCGCCGAAACGAATCCCAAGGCACTCGAAACCGATCCCGAGAACCGCCTCCTCTGGCGCATGAGCCGCCGCCGCCTCGAAGCAGAAACCATCCGCGACGCCATGCTCGCCGTCAGCGGGCAGCTCGATCCCCAAGCCGGCGGCCCCGCTCTTCCCTTCTACGTCCCCGGCAATGTGAACCTCGGCAAGCCCGAATTCCTCAAGGAAGAAGCCACCCTCGACCCCGATCAGCGCAATCGCCGCTCCGTCTACCTCCCTGTGCTCCGCAAAAGCCAGATGCCCGAACTCGATATCCTCAACCTCTTCAACTTCCCCGACCCCAACCAGATCACCGGCCCGCGTACGCCCACCACCATCCCTACCCAGGCGCTCTATCTGCTGAACGCGCCCTTCGTCCAGCAACAAGCCGAGGCTCTCGCCAAGCGCATCCTCGCCGCCGAAGCCGCCTCAGACGAAGAACGGATCGCCGTCCTCGTCCGCACTGTATACGCCCGCCGCATCCGCGATGGCGAAGCCCAGCGCCTGCTCCACTTCGTCCATCAAGGCCAGCGCCAGGACGCCTGGAAACGTCTCTGCCATTCGCTTCTCATTTCCAATGAATTCCTCTACCGGAGCTGAACCCATCATGCATTGTGGACGAACCACCGCCATCGCCTCCCGCCGCCAATTCCTCCGCACCGCAGCCTGCGGCTTCGGCTTCACCGCGCTCCAATCCCTGCTCGCCGCCGATTCGCTTGCCGTCCGCGCGCCGCATCACACCCCAAAAGCCAAGCGCGTCATCTTCCTCTTCATGCAGGGCGGCCCCTCGNNTGGACATGTTCGACTACAAACCGGAGCTCGAAAAACGCGCCGGCCAGCCGCTCAGCTTCCAACTCCCCAAGAACTACGAAGCCCCCGGCATTCGCGACGCCCGCCTCTTCGGCCCCATCGGCAAGTTCGTCCGCCAGGGCCAGCGCGGTTTCCTCATGACCGATATGCTGCCCCACACCGGCGGCATCGTCGATGATCTCTGCTTCCTCCAGGGCATGCATGCCGATAGCGAAGCGCACGCCCCGGCCATCCGCCAGCTCCACACCGGCCACAGCATTCAAGTGCGCCCCTCCATGGGCTCCTGGGTTCTCTACGGACTCGGCACCGAAAATCAAAACCTGCCCGGCTTCGTCACCATCTGCCCCGCCCTTGGCGGCGATGGCGGCACTCCGCAGCTATTCGGCAGCGCGTTCCTTCCAGCCCTCTATCAAGGCACGCCCATCGGCCAATCCGGCAACGCCAAAAACGCCCACATCGGCTATCTCAACGATCCTTCCACTACCACTGCCGATCAGCGCCGCCAGCTCGATTTCCTCGCCGAAGTGAATCGCGGCCACCTCCGGCAAACCGGCGCCGACCCCGAACTCGAAGGCCGCATCGCCTCCTTTGAACTCGCCTTCCGCATGCAG